>NZ_JBIVNO010000008.1:0-80596 GCF_044753645.1 Streptomyces sp. NPDC093261 | reverse complement strand
CCCCGCGGGGGAGCACCCTACCGGGGGGGCGGTGGGGGGCGGGCCCCCCCCCCCCCCCCCCGGCCCCCCCCCCGGGCCGGGGGCGCCCCGCCCCCCCCCCCCCCCCCCCCGCCACGCAACGGTGAGCACGACCCGCCGGGCCGGCGCGGTACCGGCCCGCATCCCGCGCGTCCCCGGCTCTCCGGCCGCTCACACCGCGGTGCCGGTCAGTCAGCGTTCTGCCGCAGCGTCGTCTGCGGCGTGCGGCCGTAGGCCCGGCGGTAGAGGGCGGAGAAGCGTCCCGGGTGGTAGAAGCCCCAGCGCGCCGCGACCTCGGTGACCGTGACGCCGCTGTCGGGGTCGGCCGAGCGGAGGTCGTGGTGGGCGTGGGTGAGACGGACCTGGCGCAGGTAGCCGAGGGGAGTGGTGTCCAGGTGCCGGCGGAAGGCGTATTGCAGGGTGCGGACGGTGACGTGGGCGGCGGCGGCGATGTCGGCGACCGTGATGGCCTGGTCGGCGTGGTCGTCGATGTAGGCGACGGCGCGGCGCAGGGCCGCAGGGCGGGCGTCGGCGCGGTCGGAGCCGGTGGGGTCGGTCAGCGCGGTGGTGGGAAAGGCCGCGAGGACGCCGGCCGCCAGATGCTGGGTGAGGGTCGTGACGACCAGGGGCTGGTCGGCCAGGGCGGGTTCGGCGAGGACGGTCCGCAGCCGGGCGATGGTGCCCTTCAGGTGCTCCGCGGCGGCGGGGGAATGGGGCCGGTGCCCGGTCAGGCGTACCGGCTCGGGACGTGAGCGCGGCACGAGGTCGGCGACCTGGGTGAGGAGGCCGGGGTCGAGCATGGTGATGTTGTAGCGGGCCTCGCGGATGCGTCCGCTGTAGGGCAGCTCCGGCGGGGCGAAGCACACGAGGTCGCCCGGGCCGAAATCGTCCTGGACGGCGCCGAAGGCGTGGTCCTCGATGGTGCCGGCGTGCACGACACAGAGGCAGATTCTGCCGAGCGGGGTGACGGAGTAGTCCATGGTGAAACCCAGGTCCAGCTCGTCGACGCTGACCCGGTCCGTGGCATGGCGGACCAACCGCGCGCGGTTGCCGTCCGGGGTCTCGCTGCCGATGTGCATTCTCGCGTAGGCCTGGTTGAAGAACGCCTCGGTCTCTGCCAGGTCGTCGCTGTCGAAGGCCAGCGTGTCCATGGCTGGATCTCTCCTCCCTCAGCGATGCGGATTTCCTCCCGGGCAGGGAAGCGGGCCGGTCGGAGGCCCAGACACCGTTATGCCCCGGATTTCCGGTGCATCGGCCGGAAAACGTGCCGGTGGCGGGGCGGACCGCTCGACGCGGCCGGCGGACCTGGCTTTCGTTTTCCGTACTGTGCCCCGTGAGCTGTTCGTTTGAGGCATCGGCCACGCGGCCCCGCCGAGTGCAGAGTGGGGCACGAAGAGGCCGTGGTGTGCCCGTGTGGACGGCACGTTCGCGCTTTCCCGCTCTCCCTGGAGGTGTTCCATGGCGCTGTCCGCCCTCTCCGGGTGCCATCCCCTGGAGCCGTCGGCCGTGACGGACCTCGCCCGGAGCGTGGGACGGCTTCGTACGGAAAACGAACGACTCAAGGGGGCCCTCGCCACGGGTGCCGTCCGCAATCAGGCCGCCGGCGTCCTGGCGATGCTCGGTCGGATCACGCCGGAGGACGCGTGGCGGATGCTACGGGACGTCGCGCAGAGGGCCGGATCCGACCTCGACGACCTCAGCGCGGGCGTGGTGGAGTTCGCCCAGGGCGGGGATCTCCCCGACCGGGAACTGGGCGAACTGCGGCGGGCGCTCGACCGGTGCACGGGCGATTCCCGTGGGCAGGAGCACGCCCCTACAGGGCCCTGACCGCCGCGGCCACCCGAACCGGCCGAATGCGCGTGTGCGGGCAGAGGCGGCCGCAAACGGCTCCGGTGTGATGTTCACCCGGGCAGGCGTACCGCGCCACTCCTTCGGACCGGCCCGGCGGGCCGGTCGGTGGCGAGCACCTAACGCTCGCTGAGGAAGAACCCCTCGGAAGGAGGACCCCCATGAGCGCCACCCGACGCTCTCGCCGCCTGCGCAAGCCCCTGTCCGCCGTGACGGCCCTCGTCACCACCGCAGCCGTCGCCGTCGCGATTCCGGCGTTGGCGACCCCGGCTTCCGCCGCCGCCAAGGCCACCTGCGGCGACCCCCGGCAGAGACTGGAGCCGACTGCCCAGGCGTTCCTCGACAAGCTCGCCGAGGCGGGCGGCCCGCCGATCCAGGACATGTCGCCGGCCGCCGCCCGGAAGGCGCTCCTGGACCTCCAGGCCGCCTACCCGGTCGCCAAGCTCCCCGCCGACATCACCGAGCGCACCATCCCCGGCGGCCCCACCGGCTCGGTCTCCATCCGCATCGTCCGGCCGCAGGGCATGACCGGCAGGCTGCCCGCGGTGATGTACTTCCACGGCGGCGGCTGGGTCCTCGGTGACGCCTCCACCCACGACCGGCTGGTACGGCAGATAGCCACCGGCGCCAAGGCCGCGGTTGTCTTCGTCAACTACACCCGCTCGCCCGAGGCCAAGTACGCGACCGCCAACGAGGAGGCCTACGCGGCCACCCAGTGGGTCGCCCGGCACGGTGACGAGATCAACGTCGACGGCTCCCGGCTGGCCGTGGCCGGCGACAGCGTCGGCGGCAACATGACCGCCGCCGTCACCCTGATGGCCAAGCAGCGCGGCGGCCCCAAGCTGGCCCAGCAGGTGCTGTTCTACCCCGTCACCGACGCCGACTTCTCCACCCCGTCCTACCGGCGCTACGCCAACGGCTGCTGGCTGACCGCCGCGGGCATGAAGTGGTTCTGGGACGAGTACGCCCCCGACACCATGGTCCGCACCCGGCCCACCGCTTCCCCGCTGCGCGCCACCGCCACCGAGCTCCAGGGCCTGCCCAAGGCGCTGGTGATCACCGACAGCGATGTGCTGTACAACGAGGGCCGTGAGTACGCCGTCAAGCTGCACGCGGCCGGCGTGCCCGTCACCCATGTCCACTACGCGCACATGGTCCACGACTTCGTGATGCTCAACGGGCTGGCCGAGAGCCACGCCGCCAAGTCCGCGGTGGCCCAGGCCAGCGCGGCCCTGCGCGAGGCCCTGCACGGCTGACTCGACCCGGCGCCGCCTGGGCCCGTTGCGGCGCCCCGCCCGACACACCGCCCGACCGCTCGGCTCGCCCGACGCGGCCGGGCGGTGCTCGCTGCGATCCGGGCAGCCCTGGGCCGGCGAGGATGGACGCACGCGTCGGCCGCGGAGGGATGCACACGTCGGCCGCGGAGGGATGTCCTGCCTCACTCCCGGTGTGGGCGCCGTCGCGCGATACGGGCCTCGTGGACATGGCGGCCCAAGAGGGCGCCACCGAAGACGACGAAGCCGACCCCGATCAGCCAGGACTGGACGATGAGGACGGCGCCCACCGTGCCGTAGGTGACGGCGTTGTTGACGATGAGCGGGGAGAAGACCTGGTAGGAGAACCAGCGCAGGCCGATGAGGCCCAGCATGGTGGCCGTCGCCCCGGGCAGCAGCGCCCGCCGGCTCACCCGGCTGCCCAGCAGGAAGTGCTGGCCCCACCAGAAGAACAGCAGGCCGAACAGGACGGTGAGGGCGATGCGAACGAAGGACTGGACCATGCCGCCCCGCAGGATCGCGCCGCTCTGCACCTCTGCGAACAGATAGGCCGTCAGGGCCGCGAGCCACACGGCGCGGCGCCATACGGTGTGCCAGCGACCCGCGGGCAGATCCCACACCCGCTCATAGCCCGTCTGGACACTCGAGGCGAAAGTGAGTCCGAACAGAGCCAGGGCGACGACACTGAAGGCGCTGGTCGCGCTGAGGACCTTGCGGGGCGCCGTGAACAGGCGGTCGACAGCGTCCGCGGGGCGCCCTGTCAGACTCATGCCGTCGGTCACCCACGAGGCGAAGCCGCGCTGCTGGAAGGGCGCCGCGGCGGCGACGACGATCAGCAGCGGCGCGAGGGTGACCAGGGCCAGGGCGGCGAAGCCCATGGCGCGGTGCAGCAGTTCCATCTCGCTGCCGTGCTGCCAGAGCCGTCCGACGGATGAACTGTGCCAGCGGGTGTGCCAGCGCTTGTGCCGTCCGCGGTGCTGGGGTCGTTCATGAGGGTGCGGGCCTGCGGAACCCGTCATGCGTCCCCCCGTTCCCGAGCCGCCGTCAGCTGAAACTCCTGTTCCCGCCGATCACCCCTGGCAGTGTGGAGAAGGTGGCTGGTCACCGGTCGTCCGGCGGCACGGCCGGCACCGGCGCTCGCGGGGACCGCAGGGCCGGGGCGCCACCGTGATGTGCGGTGTGCCGCGCGGGTGCGATACACTCGATCCAGTGAACGGCGCTCAACTCGGGTGCCTTTCCACATGCGTTGGTGGTCCAAGGAAAGACGCCCCGCTTCCTGCGGGGAAATGCAGGTGCAAGGCCTGCCCGGCGCTCGATGAGACCCCGTCTCAGGTTCTCCTGAGGCGGGGTTTTCCGTGTGTCCGAAACCCAGGGGGACCCAGGAGGGGGCAGCGTGGGCACGACGCTCGTCGGCGCCCTGGCAGGCGTCATCGGCTGCCCTGCCGAGTGACGTGCGCAGGCAGTGCGCTGGGGCGGATCCGCACATGCTCGACGGCACGGGCACGGTGCCGGGGAAGCGGGTGCCGCCACCGGGTCAGGGTGGCCGCGAGGGGGATCCGCATCTCGTGCCAGGCGAGGGTGTCGCCGATGCATGTGCGGTTCCCGGCCCCGAAGGGGATGTAGGTGCCGCGCGGCAGATCGCGCGACGCGTATCCGGCGATCCGGGCACGGTGGAAGCCCGGCTGCAGGATGCGGCGCTGACGTCGGTGGAATGCTCCCTCGGAGAGCGCGATGCCATTGTCGAGCAGCAGCGCACCCCGCCGTGTGTCGAGACGGCCGCCGTCTGCCACCGGCGTCCGCTGAGGCCCCACAGGGAGGCGTCCCAGCGGTCGGTCGGCTGTCCCCGTGCGCTGCCTGCCGATCGCTACTGACCCGCTCCCGCCACCGGGGCGGTCGCCCGCAGCCCCGTCGCCGGTGCGTTGGAGCCGACCCGGCTGTCCGTGGGCGGGTGGTGGCCGGACCAGGACTGATGGCTCTGCAGTCCGGTCAGATGGGCCGGCGCCGGGGTGGCCGGGCCGTAGGTGCGGGTCGACCGGCCGCCGCCGGCCGTCGCCTCGGCCAGCGTCAGAGCGAGCTGTTCGAGGCGGTTCTCCAGGGTCCGCAGCAGCTCCTCGTCCCGCTGGCGCAGGGCGCCGAGCAGGTCCATGGCCACCTCGTCGTCGGCGAGCGCCGCGATGCTCTCACCGGCTCGGCAGGTTGCCAGCGACTGCGCGGCGGCGGCGTACTCGCACTCCGTGATTCTCAGCATCTGACGGTCGGTGGCCGGACGGCCGCCGAGCAGGACGCCGTCCGCGATCATCGCGCCGGCCTCCAGGGGAATGCGTGCGGCGCGGACGGCGACCGACGCGAGCGTCCGGACGATCGCGGTCGTGTCACTCAGCAGCCGACGGGGCCGCAGGACGCGGACATGGTCGTCGATGCGGTCCATGTGCTCCAGCACGTCGGCGAGAAGGTGTTCCAGGGTGTGGCGGTGCGGATGTGCAGGAGTGACAGCCAAATCCGCCCGCAGCATGTGGATGAGCGCGGCGTGGGTCTTCCGGGCGTCCTGCAGCACCGGAATGAGCGCGTCCGTCGTCACTGCCATTGCGCGTGCTCCCTTGTCTGGGGTCGTGGGACTGCGGGAGGGGCGGACCTGCCTGTGGAGCGGATGTCCGCATGGGCCGGCCCCGGGATCAGCGTGTGCGAACCGGCTCAAGACCGCGCGGTGGCCTGGTCCAATCCGGGCGCGGCCGACAGCGGCTCCGTGCGGTGACAGCCGCCCGGGCGGCACATCCGACGCCGAAGAGCCCGGCTAGCCCGTCCGGGTGGGGGTGCGCGATGCGGTGGCGTACTCCCTCGTCGCGGGCACGGTTGCGATGGTCGCCCCGGCGTTGGCCGGAGGCGTTTTCCGGGGGCCGGTTCGAGGCACCTCCGTCGCGCCGCCGGACCGTTGTGGTGGCCGGGCGAGGGCTGCCCAGGGTCGCGGGAGAGCCTGCCCCGAAGCGGGCCGTGTCGTCGGGCCGGCGGGCCGTTCCACGAGGGCGTTGTCAGTGGTCGCCCCTATGTTCGGTCGTGTCCCGCCGATCTGGCGTGGACGTCCCCTGGGCGCAAAGGAGATGGTGCGTTGTCGGATTGGGAGAAGTCGAGCACGGCACGGGTGACACCACCCGCGCGGCCGCGGAAGCTGGCCAAGGTGCCCTTCGTCGAGCTGGCCGACGGACGTCTGCAGGGAGTGGTCTCCAGCGGCTCGGACATCGAGCGGGTGTACGTCTCGTCGGTCGCGGCCGGGACCTACGCGTTCGCCTGCAGCACCAACAACAACCGTCCCTGCGGCGGCGCACGGGGCTCGTTCTGCAACCACATCCGGGCCCTGATCAACGAGGCGGTGCTCCAGTACGGCGCCGAGCGCGTCGCCCGCTATCTCCGCGTGGAGGTCGCGGACGCGGAACGGAGTGCGGAGACCGTCGCCTCGGTCATGAGCGGCACTCGTCCCCCGCAGGCGGACGCCAAGGCGGCGGCCGCCGTCTTCAGCCGGTTCCTTCGCCACCTTGCCTATCTGGAACTGGCGCCGACGACCGTGCCGTTGCCCGAGATGCAGTGGTTCCCGCCGACCAGGGCGGTGGCTGCGGAGACACCCACGCGCGAGCAGGCTTCGAGTGCGAGCGTGGGGGAGCGGGCCGGTCTGCTCGCCGAACCGATCCCCGGACTGGACGAAGCCCTGACGGCCGTCGACGCCTTCGACCGGGCCCTCGTCGGCGGACTGCTGCGTCCGCACCCCGGCCAGACCGCGGGCCTCGGCGAACTCGCGCAGGCCGTCGTGGGGACACCACTGGCCTCCAGGACGGCCGAGGCGGCGGGGAAGGCCGCCGCCGGAGCCGCGAGCGAGGACGACTTCGTCGCCCTCGCCGCCGCCCGCACCGCACTGCTCGGGGCCGTGCACGACGCTCTCATGGAGCGTGTCGAGGAGACGACCGGCCGGGGCCCCGCCGAGGCCGAGGCGGTCCCGGGGTCCGCTGCGCAGCCGGCGGCGAACCTGCCGGCCGCCGCTCGCTCCTGGCTGTCCGATCTGGCGCGCGCCGGATGGCAGGGCATCGACCACGACATCGTCTCCGGGGCGGCACAGATCGTCTCCGCGATGCTTCCGGACCCGGCACTGCGCCGCCTGGGGACCCTCCTGGACGGCTTCGCCGCCGAACTGGCCGCCTCCTGCCCGGGAGCCTGCCTCGAACGGATTCCCGTACGCCGCTGGGCCGACCTGTGGTCGCGTGCGCTGCTCCTGACGCTGCCCCGGGCCGCCGGCACACCGACGGCCGGCACGGCCACCGGACGTCTGCTGCCCCTCGGCGTCGATGTGCACGAACACGCGACCGCCGCGCAGGCCCAGGTCCACGCGGTCTTCGAACCCGCCGACGGCACCGCGCCCCGTCTGGTGCGTGCCAGTGTCTCGGTGCCGAAGCCGGACACGGTCCTCGGAGCCGGCGTCTGGCAGCTGATGCGCCCCCACATGTCGCTGCTGGCCGCCCTCGGTGAGGGCCGCTCCATGGACCTCGTGGACATGCCGATCACCGCCGAGGGCGACCTGATCTGGAGTGATGAGCACGGGCGTCCGGGTGAGCCCGCGGACGCCTTCACCGCCGCCCGGGTCGCCCTGCCCGCGGCGACCGCCGCGCCCAGCGCGCCGCTGGACCGGCACCCGGCGCGTATCGCCGAACCCGTCTTGCTGGAGGGCTACACCGTCCACCAGGACGACGACGCCTTGACGTTCGAGGTCGCCGGTCGACGGCTCGCCGTCGACGCCGACCGCGCGCCGGGTGCCGGGCCGCTCGGCCCCGAGGCCGTGGCGGCGTCGAGCGCCTGCATAGGCCTGCTGCGCTGGGATGACGGTGCGTTCAGCGTGCAGCCGCTCGCCGTCGAGACGACCGTGCGGAAGAAGGCGGTGGCGGTGCACGCCGGGGCGTGGGCCGGGGGTACGGCCGACAAGGCCGGCGTCAAGGCCGAGAAGGCCGCCACCGATGCCGTCGCCGCGCTGCGGGAGCGCGCGGGAAGGCTGCTGCGGAAATGACCGACCACATGACCGGGCAAGCGAGCGATCCAACGGCCGGGCAGGCGACTGGCCCATCGGCCGGGCAGGCGACTGGCCCATCGGCCGGGCAGGCGACTGGCCCATCGGCCGGGCAGACGAGCGGACCAGCCGGCCATGAGAGCCGTCGCCAGGTGCTGTACTGGCGCCTCCTCGCCCGCCTCTTCGACCACGAGGAGCAGGCCGCGCTCGAATCGGCGAGTCTCGCCGTCGTCGAGGACATCGGCCTGCCGCCCGCGCTGCTCGACCCGGGGACCTCCGTCGACTCGATCGTGCAGCGCCATCCGGAGCTGGCCGCCGAGTTCGAGGGACTCATGGTCCCCGAGCCCGACGACGACGGCGCGCGCGACCGGGCGGCCGAGGTGCGGCGTGCGGCGCTGGTGTCGAAGGTGCTGCTCAACGTTTTCGCCGCGGGTTCCGGCACCGTCACCGCCGCACAGCTGTCGCGCTGGCAGTCCGACGCGGGCTGGCTGGAGCGCGCACTCGGCTGCAAGCCGGGCGACCTGCGCGGCGGCCGCCAGGCCGGAGGCGGCGCAGGGGGCCCGGGCGTCAGTCCCACCGGCACCGGCGGCCGCGGTACGACCCCCGACCTCAGCCGGCTGATCCCGGCGATCGGCCCCGAACTCGGCTCCATCGAGGCCGACCTCGTCAAGAGGATGCATCTGCGCGAGGTGCTCGCGGATCCGCAGCTCGCCGCCCGGCTGACCCCGAGCATGTCGCTGATCGAGCAGCTGCTGCGCGACAAGAACAACCTCTCCGGCGTCGCCCTGGCCAACGCCAAGGCCCTGATCCGCCGCTTCGTCGACGAGGTCGCGGAGGTCCTGCGCACCCAGGTGGAGAAGGCCACGGTCGGCGCCCTGGACCGTTCGGTGCCGCCCAAGCGCGTCTTCCGCAACCTCGACCTCGACCGCACGATCTGGAAGAACCTCACCAACTGGAGCCCGGAGGAGGAGCGGCTCTACGTCGACCGCCTCTACTACCGCCACACCGCCCGCAAGACCACGCCTCAGCGGTTGATCGTCGTCGTGGACCAGTCGGGCTCGATGGTCGACTCGATGGTCAACTGCACCATCCTGGCGTCGATCTTCGCCGGCCTGCCGAAGGTGGACGTCCACCTCATCGCGTACGACACCCAGGCGCTCGATCTGACGCCGTGGGTGCACGACCCCTTCGAGACCCTGCTGCGCACCAAGCTGGGCGGCGGCACCGACGGCACGGTCGCCATGGCACTGGCCCAGCCGAAGGTCGCCGAGCCCCGCAACACCGTGGTCGTCTGGATATCCGACTTCTACGAATGGCGCACCGAGCAACTGTTCGAGAGTATGTCCGCCCTGCACCGCTCCGGGGTCAAGTTCATCCCGGTCGGCTCGGTGACCAGCTCCGGCCGCGGCAGCGTCAACCCGTGGTTCCGGGAGCGCCTCAAGGACCTCGGCACACCGGTGATCTCCGGCCATATCCGCAAGCTCGTCCAGGAACTCAAGACGTTTCTCGCCTAGCCGTTCGCCCCCTTGCCCGTTCAGTCATTCACCGTGAAAGGCCCTGACGTGTCCGACCTGTTGCGCGCCCCCGCCGAGATCAAGTACGCCGAGGAACTGGACTGGCTGGAGTCCATCGACGACGGCCCCAAGCCCTTCGCCTGGCGTCTGTCCCCGAAGATGGTCCGTCTGTTCATCCTGGGCTCCGAGCGCGCCGACGGTCTCGACCGGGAGATAGCACAGAAGTGGTTCGGTGACCGCAGCTTCGTCGAGCGCTCCATCGTCACCCTGGCCTCCGACCGCGGCCTGCTGCTCATCGGCGACCCCGGCACCGGCAAGAGCTGGCTGGCCGAACTGCTGTCCGCCGCGATCTGCCGCAACTCCACCCTGGTGGTGCAGGGTACGGCCGGCACCACCGAGGACCACATCAAGTACTCCTGGAACGTGTCCATGGTGATCGCCAAGGGCCAGTCGCGGCAGTCGATGATCCCCTCGCCGATCATGACCGCGATGGAAACCGGTGCTATCGGCCGCTTCGAGGAACTCACCCGCTCCACCAGCGACGTTCAGGACGCACTGATCTCGATCCTGTCGGAGAAGTACATCTCGGTCCCCGAGCTGGACAGCGACAACATCGTCTTCGCCAAGCCCGGCTTCTCCGTCATCGCCACCGCCAACAGCCGGGACCGGGGAGTCAACGACCTGTCCTCGGCGCTCAAGCGCCGCTTCAACTTCGTACGCATCCCGGTGGTGACGAACAAGAAGAGCGAGGCGGAGATCGTCCGTTTCCGCACCGAGGAGCTGCTGCGCCGCCACAGCATCGAGCTGGACGTCCCGCCGACGCTGCTCGACGTGCTGCTGCAGAGCTTCGCCGACCTGAGGGCCTCGGCCGCCGCGGCCGCCGGCGACGACGAGAGGCTGGAGTCCGCGCTGTCCACGGCCGAACAGATCGGTGTCCTCGAGGACGCCATCCTGCACAGCAACTTCTTCGGCGAGCGCGCCCTGACCGCCCGCACGCTCGCCTCCTCGCTGGTGGGATCGCTGGCCCGCCGCGAGCCGGAGGACCTCGCCATCCTCAACAAGTATCTGCACGGAGTCGTCGAGCCGCGCAGCAAGGAAGAGGGGGGATCCTGGCCGGAGTTCCTCGAGGGTGGCCGCGACACGATTGCCACCCTGTCATGAGCGGCGCGGGGGAGGGAACGTTCGGCGCGCTGCGCACGCAACTGCAGCAGGCCGCGGCGGCGCTCGCGGACGGGCCGGACGCCCTGGAGGGCATCCTGCTCGGCATCGTCGACGACGTCGACCGAGCCGTGCGGGAACCACTGGAGATCTTCCCGGTCTGCCACCACTCGCCGGCCTCGGCGACCGCCATGGCGCGGCGACTGCGGGAGAAGCAGCCGAAGGTGGTGTATCTGGAGCTGTGCGAGGACATGGCACCGCTGCTGACCGAACTGCGCAACTGCCGGCTCCCGGTCGCGGTGCAGGCGTTCGCGACCGAGGTGGAGGGCTTCCCGGCCGACTGGGCGCCGCTGTCGGTGGTCGCGCCGATCACCGAGGCGTCGGCCGAGTACCAGGCGATCGCCTACGCGCTGGACACGCCGGGTGTCGAGCTGGTGCTCGTGGACCGCTCCTCGGACCATGTGTTCCAGTGGGAGCCGCGCGACACGGCCCCGGCCGAGCCGGCCGACAGCGATGCTCCGCCGGCGGAGGAGGAGGCCGCGCTGCACGGTGACGCGGTCGGCGTGGAGATCGGCGATCTCCGTCCGCGCTTCGCCGAGTTGGAGGAACACCTGCTGCGCCACGGCCGGGTGAGGCATTGGTCGGAATGGTGGCACCAGTATGTCGAGCTGCCGCTCGGCGACTGCGACCATGACACCTACCGGCAGGTCATGCTTCTGATCGGCAGCCTGTTCCGGCGGCTCGCGCCCGGGGATCCGCGACGGGTGCGCGTCGACGAGGATCGCGAGCGCCATATGTGGACGAGGATGCGCGAGCACCTGGCGGCGACCGGGACCGAGCCCGGGGACTGTCTCTATGTGTGCGGCGCCTTCCACGCGGCCAGCCGCGTGGCGGAGTTCGGGGTCCACGGCGCCGACACCTTCGAGATCAGCCCGCCCAGCGCCACCAAGTGGCAGCACGGCCTGATCCCGTCCAGCCACGCGGCGATCGAGGCGCAGTTCGGTCTGGCGGGCGGTTCGGTGTCGATCGCCGCCACCGTATGGAGGAAGAACCTCAAGCGCACGGGGGTACGGCCGTTCCGCCTGGACGGACAGGCGGGCGCGAAGAGGACCGCGGCAGCCAGGAAGGCCACCGCGATCGGGAAGACGGCGACGACCACGGCGACCGGGACGAGCGCGGCAGGGGGCGCCCCCGATCCGACGGGCGCGGGCTCGGACAAGCTGTCCGGGTTCCTCCGGCGGCCGCCGGTGCTCGACCGGCTGGACGAGGCCGAACTGCTCGGCTGGTCGGTGGAGATCGTGCGCGCCGCGCGCCGCAACGGCTATCTCGCCTCCACCGCCGACGCCATCGCGGTGTTCGAGACCTCGATCCTGCTGGCCGGGATGCGCGACCGGGCCAGGCCCACGCCGTACGACTTCCAGGACGCGGCGGTCACCTGCATCGAGAAGGACGCCGTGCCGGGCCGGCGCGATGTGCGCCGCCTGGTGGAGATCATGATGGGCGGCGACCGGACCGGCCAGGTCGGCTACGACTCCCTGCCACCCCTGGCCCGCGATGTGCACGACCGGCTCGCTCCGCTCGACATGAAGCTGGGGCAGCGCGGTGTGCAGCGGGCGCTCCTGGACATCGCCTCGCGGCCGGAACTGGAGCAGTGCTCCGACGTGCTGTGGATGCTCCGCCGTCTGTTGCCCCAGGGCGCCGCCCGGCCGATCATGGGCGAGCGGCGGCTCGGCGAGCGGCCCATCCAGGAGTCCTGGGACCTGGCGCTCGGGACCCACCAGCGGGCGCTCATCGAACTCGGCTACGAGGGCGTCAGCATCGAGCAGGTCCTGGAGCAGCGTCTGCGGCGCACGGCGTACGGGCCCCACGCCACCGCGGCTGCCGTGCTGGAGACCGTGGAGGACGCGACGCTGTACCTGCGCAGCCGCCGCCTGGCCGACGAACTGGGCACACGGGCCCTGGAGGTGCTGTCGAGCGAACGCGGCGTCGACGGCGCGCCGGAGGTGCTGCGCCGGGTGCGGCGGCTGCTGGCCTACTACCGGACCAGCGAACCGGTGCTTCCCGCGTGGATCGAGTCCTTCGTCAAGGCCGGCTACGCCCATTACTGCACCCTGCTGCCGACGGCGTTCACCGATGACGACGCGACAGTCCGCCAGGTCGCGGCGACGATGGGCTTCCTGTTCGGCATGGAGAGCCTGGCCCTGTCACTGGGCTGCGACCGCGCCCAGCTGGAGCTGGCGGTCGCGCAGTCCCATCCGCAGGAGCCGGCCAAGACGGCCCTGTTGTGGGCGGCCCAGGTGCAGCTGGGACATCTCTCCCGGGCGGACCTGCGGGCCCGGTGCGACGACCTGCTGGACAACCCCCTGGTCGTCCCGGCCTATCCGCGGTATCTCAGGGGACTGCTGCACGCGCTGGAGCCGGTCCCGCAGCTTGCCGACTTCGTCGTGGAGGCCGTGTCGAACGCGTTCGCCCGGCTGCCGGATTCGGTGTTGTTGCCCTGGCTGCCGACGTTGATCACGACATTGCGGTCCGACGGAGCCGAGCTGGCTCCGCTGCTGATCCGGGAGGCCGGGCGGATCTTCCCCGGGCGGCTGGCGGCGCTGGATGCGTGGGTCCCACCGTGGCGGGCCGAGCCGGGTCCGCCGGCAGCTTCGCCGGCCGGGCGCGCCGGGGACGGCCGTGGCGTCGCGTTGCTCGTGGCCCACCCGGCCACCTGCGACGCGGTGGCGGGCATGCTGGGCTGCGACGAGCCCTGGGAGCCGGCGGCCCCGGGACCGGCCGGCGCGGAGTTGCTCGTCCGCCACCCCGATACGGCGGTCGCGCTGGAGGAGTTGCCGGCCAACTCCTTCTGACGGCGGCGGGGCGGTGCCCTCGGCGGAGCGTGCCCGCGCCACGCCGTTCACCCCCTCCGGCCGGCGGACCGGGCGCCGCGTCAGTGGCCGGGCAGATGCTCGCCGAGGACCTCCTGCGCGGCCTCGAGTGCGGTGGCGCGGTCGTCGGGAACCAGTCCGATACGGGTGCGGCGGTCCAGCAGGTCGGCCGCGTCGAGTGCTCCCTCGTGCCGTACGGCCCACAGCAGTTCGGCGCGGGTGACCGGATGGCCCTCCAGGACCGGTTCGGCCAGCCGGGGGTCGCTCGTGGCCAGGGCGTGCACGGCCGGTGCCTCGGTGCCGTAGCGATGGATCAGCCGGCGGGGAGCGCGGAGGGCGCCGAGTACGTGGGACGGCGCGGCGCCCACCAGCGGAAGGCCGGCGGTGGGGGAGGGCACCGCGGGCAGCCGGTGCGCGGCGATCACGGCGTCGACGGCGTCCTCGGCCATGCGCCGATAGGTGGTGAGCTTGCCGCCGACCACGGTGACCACGCCCTCCGGGGAGGTGAGGACGGCGTGCTTGCGGGAGATGTCGGCGGTGCCCGGTGTCGCGCCGGAACCCCCGGCCGGTGTGGTGTCGAGCAGGGGGCGCAGTCCGGCGAAGGCGCCCACCACATCGTCGCGGTGGACCGGGATGTCCAGGGCGGAGCCGAGCACGTCGAGCAGGAAGCCGATGTCGGTCTCGGGTACGGAGGGCACCTCCGGGACATCGTCCACGGGCTCGTCGGTGAGTCCGACGTAGACCCGGCCGTCGCCCTGGGGCAGCACGAGGACGAAGCGGTTGGTCTCGCCGGGGATCGGGATGTGCAGGCCGGCGGGCAGGAAGCCGAGGTGATCGGCGCGCAGCACGAGATGGGTGCCGCGCGAGGGCCTGATCCGGACCCCTTCGACCAGGCTGCCCGCCCAGACGCCGGACGCGTTGATCACCGCGCGGGCGTGGATCTCGCCCTCGCGGCCGGTGAGTTCGTCGCGTATCCGGGCTCCGGACGAGGTGAGTTCCAGCGCTCGTACGCGCGTCAGGATCCGCGCGCCCCGCGCCGCGGCCGTGCGCGCGACCGCCGTGACCAGGCGGGCGTCGTCGGTGACGCGGCCGTCCCAGGACAGCAGTCCGCCGCGCAACCCCGCAGCGCGCAGCGCGGGAGCCAGATGGCGTGTCTCCGCCGCGGACAGCCTGCGCGGCGCGGGCAGTGTCGCCCGGGCCGTGCGTGCGGCCAGCCGCAGCGAGTCGCCGGCCCGGAAGCCGGCCCAGGCCAGGCCCGCCTGAGCGCGGGAGACCAGCGGGGTGAGCGGCAGCACGAAGGGCTGCGCGCGCACCAGATGGGGGGCGGTGCGCTCCATCAGGATGCCGCGTTCACGTGCGCTCTCGTGGGCGACGTCGAACTGTGCGGAGGCGAGGTAGCGCAGTCCGCCGTGAATGAGCTTGGAACTCCAGCGCGAGGTGCCGAAGGCCAGGTCATGGGCGTCGATGGCGGCGACCGTCAGACCGCGTGCGGCAGCGTCCAGGGCGACGCCCGCGCCGGTCGCACCGAGACCGACCACCAGGACGTCCACGGGCGGGCCGTCGATGCTCTCGTCCAGTTCCCGCAGACGGCGGGCGGCGGTCAGGGACGTGCCCGCAGCGGGCTGCCCCGAGGAGGCCGGGTTGCTGCTGGAACTCATGGTGTGAGGGTCCTCTCGAGGATGGTCCGCAGTTCTCCGTAGAAGGCCTCGGTGCCCAACTCGGCGTCCTCCTCCTCGGCCATGGTGCGCAGCGACAGGGTGAAGGACTGGGCGATCAGGAGGAGGGATCTCGCCTGCCGTCGAGGGTGACCGGGGCGTACCGACCCGTCCGCGTGGCCTTCCTCGAGGGCGCCGGCCAGCAGTTCCAGGAGGGCGTCCTGGCTCGCTCCGCGCCGGTCGAGAACATAGGGGAGAAGGAGTTCGGGATCCACGTCGATGATCTTGCGGAAGAGCGGATGGCGGCGGAAGGCGTCCACGCCCTCCACCAGCCCGTCCACGATCAGGGTGCGTGCGTCCGGAACCCGGCTCCGCTCGGGCATCGCGCCGGTGGCCGCCTCGATCCACTCCCGGGTCATCAAGTCGCCGACCAGTGACCGCACATCGGGCCAGCGGCGGTACAGCGTCATCCGGGAGACGCCCGCACGGCGGGCCACGTCGGTCAGGGTGGTGCGCCGGACTCCGACGGCCAGGACACAGTCGCGGACCGCGTCGAGCACCGGATCGTTGTCCGAAGCGTTGTGACGAATAGGCGTCATGTGTAACAGTGTAACGCCCCCTGTGGCGTGCAGGAGACGGCGATCTGACGACCGGTAAGGACAAGCACCATGGACATGCTGTGGAGCGGCTGGGGCGACCCGGCCCGGGCTACACCGCTGCCCGACACGGTGATCGGGCTGCTGCGCGATCTGCTCGGGGTGAAGCCGCGCGGTGCCGAGCCGGTCGCCCTGGACGACATCGCCGTGCCCGAGTCGCCGCTGGATCCCGCCGCACACCGGGACCTGCTCGCCGTCGTCGGCGCCGAGGAGCATCTGCGCACCGACGCCGAGTCCCGCATCCGGCACACCCGCGGCAAGTCCACCCCGGATCTGCTCCGCATCCGCGAGGGCGACATGAGCGACCTCCCCGCGGCCGTGGTGCTCCCCGCCGGCCATGACGAGGTCCTCGCCGTGCTGCGCGTCTGCGCCGACCACGACCTGACCCTCGTCCCGTTCGGTGGCGGCACCTCCGTCGTGGGCGGGCTCGCCCCCGAGCGGCGACGCCCCTTCGTGGCTCTGGACCTGCGCCGCCTGAACGGCCTGCTCGATCTCGACCCGGTCTCCCGTACCGCCACCCTGCAACCCGGCCTGCGGGCCCCGCATGCGGAAGCGCTCCTGGGCGACCACGGCTTCACCCTCGGCCACTTCCCCCAGTCCTACGAGTGGGCCACCATCGGCGGATTCGCCGCCGCACGCTCCAGCGGGCAGGCGTCCGCCGGGTACGGGCGCTTCGACGAGATGGTGCTCGGCCTCACCCTCGCCACCCCCGCGGGCACCCTGGAGGTGGGCCGCGCCCCGCGTTCCGCAGCCGGACCCGACCTGCGGCAGCTCGTCCTCGGCTCCGAGGGGGCGTTCGGCGTCATCACCTCGGTGACCGTGCGCATCCGCCCCATCCCCCAGACCCGCGTCTACGAGGGATGGCGCTTCGACTCCTTCGAGGAGGGCGCCGCCGCCCTGCGGCGCCTCGCCCAGGACGGGCCGCGGCCGACCGTGCTGCGCCTGTCGGACGAGACCGAGACGCTCATCGGCCTCGCCCAGCCCGACGCCATCGGCTCCTCCGGCCTGCCGCAGGCCGCCGGATGCCTGGCGATCGCCGGCTACGAGGGCACCGAGGAGGACACCGCACACCGCCGGGAACGGGCCGCGGCCGTCCTGCGTGACTGCGGCGGCACCTTCCTGGGCCAGGAGCCGGGAGAGCGCTGGGCCCACGGCCGCTATTCGGCGCCCTATCTGCGGGACGCGCTGCTGGACGCAGGAGCGTTCGCCGAGACGCTGGAGACCGCCGCGTTCTGGTCCCGGCTGCCCGAGCTGTACGCCTCCGTCCGCAACGCGCTCACCACCACCCTCACCGACGCGGGCACCCCGCCCCTGCTGATGTGCCACATCTCCCATGTCTACGAGAACGGCGCCTCCCTGTACTTCACCGTGGTCTCCGCGCAGGGCGACGATCCCGTGGCACACTGGGCGCCCGCCAAACACGCCGCCAACGAGGCGATCCTGGCGGCGGGCGGCACGATCAGCCACCACCACGGCGTGGGCACCGATCACCGCGACTGGTACGTCCGGGAGGCCGGGCCCCTCGGCATCGGTGCCCTCCAGGCCGTCAAGCGGCGACTGGACCCCACCGGTCTGCTCAACCCCGGCGTCCTCCTGCCCACCGACTGATCCCTCAGCACCCTCGCTTCGTCCACGACCCGTCAGGCGCCCTCGGAGGCACACCGATGCGACAGTTCACCGCTATCGTCAACCCCGCCGCCGGCGGATCCGCCGGGGTCGCGGTGCTGCTCCAGGTGGCCCGGCTGCTGCGGGAGGCCGGGGCCGAGCTGCAGACCGAGTACAGCCGCAGCCTGCCCCACGCCCAGGACCTCGCCCGGCAGGCCGGGGCGCGGCAACGGGTCGTCCTGGCCGTCGGCGGTGACGGCATCGTCGGCGGTATCGGCGGGGCCCTCAGCGGCACCGACACCCTTTTCGGCCTGATCCCGGCCGGCCGCGGCAACGATTTCGCCCGCGCGCTCGGCCTGCCCACCGAGCCGGACGCACTGGCCCGCGTGCTGCTTGGCCACGCCCCCCGTTCCGTCGACACCATCGAAGTGGAGTCCGCCCACGGCCGTAGCGTCGCTCTCGGCAGCGTGTACGCGGGCGTCGACGCGCTCGCCAACCGCCACGCCAACCGCTCCACCCTCCTGAAGGGCGCCGCCTCCTACTACGCGGGCGGACTGCGGGCCGTCGCCACCTGGCGCCCGGCCGCCTACCGGGTCACCGTCGACGGCGAGGAGCTGGCGCACCGCGGCTACACCGTCGTAGCCGCCAACTCCGCCTACTACGGTTCCGGCCGCATCATCGCCCCCGATGCCCGCGTCGACGACGGGCTGCTCGACGTGGTGTTGATCCGCGAGGCGCCGCGCCGGCTCTTCTTCACCCTGATGAACGAGCTGAAGTCGGGAGCGCACGTCCACCGGCGGGAAGTGCGGATCGTGCGGGGCAGAGAGGTCCGTATCGAGGCCGACCGGGGTGTTCCCTACGGCACCGACGGGGAGGTCGACGCCGTCCTCCCCGTCACGGCCCGGGTGCTGCCGGGAGCGCTCAACGTGCTGTGCTAGCGGAAGGCGCCGAATCGGCGACCGCCACGGCGTGCCGCACCTGCCCCCTCCTCGCCGCCCCTCCCGGCTCCGGCCATCCGTTCCGGCCATGGGCCCCATAAGGCATGCCTCTGGGCGACCGTGGCCCGGACGTTCCCCCCGTGGTGCGATGGGCCCATGGAACTGCGGGAGCTGCATGCCTTTGTCACGGTGGTCGAAGAGGGGGGTTTCTCGGCCGCGGCGCGCCGGCTGCACATCAGCCAGCCGGCGCTGTCCCAGACGGTCAGTGGCCTGGAACGTCAGCTCAGGGTGAAGCTGCTGGTCCGCAGCAGCACCGGGGTACGGCCCACCGACGCGGGCGCCGCCCTGCTCGGCGAGGCGCGGGCCGTGCTCGCGCGGCACGATCAGGCGTTGCGGACACTCGCCCGGTACACCGGAGGGGGAGGCGGTGTCCTGCGGATCGGGATCCCTCTGGAGTTCCCGTCGCGCCTTTTGAGCCCCGCGCTCACGGAACTCGCCGAGGCCTGTCCCGACACCCGGGTGCAGGCCCGGCATCTGTCCACCTCGGAGCAGCTGGCAGCGCTGCACGCCGGTGAACTCGACGTCGGACTGCTGCGGGAACGTCCGGCCGGGCGGGAATTCGACGCGATGCTGGTCAACCGGGAGCGGCTGGGCGTGCTGCTGGCCACGGAGCAGGCGGCGGAGCTGGCCACGGCGGAGGGGATCGCGCTGGACGCGCTGGCCGGTCTGGAGTGGGTGGCCTTCCCTCGTTCGGACAGCCCCGCCTGGTATGACGAGCTGACCGCGATCCTGCGCAGCCACGGCCTTGATCCGGGGGCGCAGGCGCCCGAGGGCCAGCGGCTGATCGCGGAGGTGAAACTCGCGGCCGTCAGCGCCGGCCGGGCCTTCGCGCTGGCGCCGCCGGACTGGGCGCAGCCCATTCCCGACGGCGTGGCATGGTCGCCCCTGACCGGCCACCCGCTCATCCGCCGGACATGGGCGGTATGGCCGGCCGATTCACGACGGCAGGACCTGGGCCGCCTCATCGCCGCCTTCGAACAGCCGCCCGGCGACTGATCCGCGGCCGCCGGCGGGCCGGGAGAGCGGGGCACAGTCCCTCATCCCGGACCGGCCCCTCCCCTGGAGGACGGGACCGCTGACTTTCGTCGTTGACGGTCAGCTATCGGGCCAGCTAGCTTCGCCTGGCGCCGTCAGACGAGGAGGCCGCGGGCATGGGGAGATCACGCACCTACGAATGGGACGACCCCGCGGTCACCGCGGCAGCCGCGGGACGCATGTCCGGGCTCGAGTTCCTGTACGAGCTGCTCGCCGGGCGCCTGCCGGCCCCACCCGTCATCGCGACGCTGGGCCTGGTGCTCTCCGAGGTGGACCAGGGCCGCGTGGTCTTCTCGCTGGTCCCGGGTGAGGAGCACTACAACCCGATCGGCAGCGTGCACGGCGGCGTCTACGCGACCCTCCTCGACTCCGCGGCCGGATGCGCCGTCCACTCCACCCTGCCCCAGGGTATGGCGTACACCTCACTGGACCTGACGGTGAAGTTCCTGCGGCCGGTCACCGTGGACACGGGTGAGGTACGGGCCGTGGGCACCGTGCTCAGCAGCGGCCGGCGCACCGCCCTCGCCCAGGCCCAGCTGCTCGACAGCGCGGACCGGCTGCTCGCCCATGCGACCAGCAGCTGCGTCCTGTTCCCGACGCCCGGTGCCTGAGGGACGGTGCTGCCACGCGCGCCACACACCCTCGCTCAGTACCCGGGGAAGAGCGAGCGCAGGTCCGGCAGCGTGACCGCGCCGGTCGCGGCGACGCCGTCCTCCGCGGGGCGGTTGCGGCCGTAGACCAGGCGCAGTACCGCCTCCGCGGAACCGGAGAGGGTGCCGGTCGGCTCGGCGGGCTCGCACGGATGGATGCGCAGCTCGGACCCCAGCAGCAGGCACAGGGTGCGCGGCCGGTCGCTGAGCCGCACCACGATGCGGCCGGGGGCGAGCCGGCTCAGCGTGTGCGCGTCCCTCGTCGGTAAGGCCCTCGACCACGGTGGCCAGGCGTGCGGAACTGCCGCGCAGCGCCGACAGCCAGGAGTCGAGAGCTGTCGTGTCGGGGGTGACGGCTTGTGTCATGGTTCCTCCTTCGCCCCGGCTGGCCGTGCCGTGCCGTCCGGCCTCGGATCTCGGGAGGCCGGGGGGAGACGGTCAGGGCCGCCCCTGCTCGGACCGCGCGGAGTCACCGGGGCGGTGACGTGGTCGGGTACGGACGGCCGCCACAGAAGGCCTCTGCCTCCGCTACGACCCGCTACGACGTGACGGCCGTACGGAAACAGCCGACATGTCCGCGGACCGCGGGGCATCCCACCAGCCAGAACCGTGGCCGAGGGCGGCCATAAGGGCTGCCTGTGGCCGAAGGTGGCCCTCTGAGCAGGGCGTGTGGTGGCATGGGCCCATCGACCTGAGGGGCCGTCCCGCACGCCGGGACCGAGCCACGAGGACGAGGCCGCGCCCACCGCCGTGGAGGCGGTCCACGGGACGCCGTGGACGGCGACGGCCTCCCGTTCGACAGGACGGCACTGCTGCCGTCCCAGCACTCGGTTGCTGACTCGAGGAGCCGAAACATGAAAGGCACAGCCATGACTTCACTGTCCCTGAACGGAAACGTTGCGCTGGTGACCGGTGCGACCAGCGGAATCGGGGCCGCGACCGCGGTCGCGCTGGCCGAGCAGGGCGCCCATGTGCTGGTGGCCGGGCGCGACCGGGCGCGCGGTGAGGCCGTCGTCGCCGGCATCCGGGAGCGCGGCGGCAAGGGGGACTTCGTCGCCGCCGACCTGGGAAGCGCCGAGGGGGCGCGGCAACTGGCCCGCCGGGCCACCGAGTTGGGCGGCGGCCGGGTGGACATCCTGGTCAACAACGCGGGCGTGTACCCCTTCAAGCCCACGGACCAGGTCACCGAGGAGGAGTTCGACTCCGTCTACGCGCTGAACGTGAAGGCGAAGTTCTTCCTTGTCGCCGAGCTGGCACCGGCCATGGCGGAGCGCGGCAAGGGCGCGATCGTCAACGTGAGCACCATGGTGTCCGAGTACGGCGTGTCCGGCATGGCGCTGTACGGCTCCAGCAAGGCCGCGGTCAATCTGCTGACCAAGTCGTGGGCCGCCGAGTACGGGCCCCGCGGGGTCCGTGTCAACGCGGTTGTCGTCGGTCCCACGCGGACCGAGGGGACCGACGTGCTGGGCGAGGCACTGGATGACCTTGCCGCACAGGCCCCGGCCGGACGGCCGGCCTCCCCCGAAGAGATCGCCGCGAGCATCGTCTACCTCGCGAGCGACGCCGCCGGCTTCGTGCACGGCGCCGCGCTTCCCGTCGACGGCGGCCGGACCGCGGTCTGATCTCATCGAGGGCCGTACACACCGGTGGCACATCCACGGCCCGGACCCCTGGCAGGTACGGGGCACCGGGGCCGGACGCCTGGGCACCACGGCCCGGGCGTCCGGCATCCGGCTCGGTGAGTGGGGTGGCGCGCCGCAACGGGGCCGAGGGCACTGAGGCTCGCCCGACGGACGCGGACATACGCACGGCGCGACGCTCGCGATCCGTCGGCTCCGGGCTCGGAAGGGCGGGGGCGAAGCGGCCATCCGGGGGGCGTGGTCTCGGAAGTCCCGTGCCGGCGCGGCGGCACGGGTACCCAGACCAGTGCACGCACACGAAAGGGCTGTGGACGAGATGCAGATCGATCTGAAGGGCCGTACCGCCCTGGTGACCGGCTCCACGCAGGGCATCGGCGCCGCGATCGCCGCCGGACTTGCCCGGGCCGGAGCCCGCGTGGGGGTCAACGGCCGTACCGCCGAGCGCGTGGCCGGCAGCGTCGCCCGCCTGGCCCGCGAGGTGCCCGGAGCCGAGTTGGTGCCGGTCGCCGCGGACGTCACCACCGAGGAGGGCGCGCGCCAGGCCGTGGAGGCACTGCCGCAGGTCGACATCCTCATCAACAACCTCGGCATCTTCGGCGTGAAGGACGCCCTGGAGATCACCGACGAGGAATGGCGGCGCTACTTCGAGGTGAACGTCCTGGCCGCGGTGCGGCTGACCCGCCTGTGCCTGCCGGGCATGAGCGAGCGCGGCTGGGGGCGCGTCCAGTACATCGCCAGCGACTCGTCCGTCGTCATCCCCGCCGAGATGATCCACTACGGCATGTCCAAGACGGCGCTCCTCGCGGTGGGCCGGGGATTCGCCAAACAGGCCGCGGGCACCGGCGTCACCGTGAACTGCGTCCTCGCGGGTCCCACGCACACCGCAGGCGTCGAGGACTTCGTCTACGAACTCGTCGACCGCGAGTTGCCCTGGGACGAGGCCCAGCGCGTCTTCATGCGCGAGCACCGGCCGCAGTCGCTCATCCAGCGGCTGATCGAGCCGGAGGAGATCGCCCATATGGCCGTCTATCTCAGCTCCGACCAGGCCTCGGCCACCACCGGGGGCGCGCTGCGTGTCGACGGCGGATACGTCGACTCGATCCTGCCGTGAGGCGGACCCACGCGCGGCGCCCCGAGATGCGGAACCACGGGTGGGCACATAGCGTCTGTACCGCACCTCGGTGGGGGACGGCACCGGGCGCCGCGTCGTCGTGCGCGGGGCCCGTTCGGCATCGGAGGCCGTCGACCATGCGCACCACCACCAACCGCCGCCGAGGACCGGCCGGGTCGCCTCTCGTACGGCGGTGGCGGCAGACAGCGGACCGTCATCTCACCCCCGTGCAGCGTTCGCTGCTGATCACATGGGTGTCCTTCGGGGTCACCTTCGCCACCGTACGGGTCATCACGCATGGCATCCGGGGCGGATGGCTGCCCTGGCGAAACCTCTCCGCGGGCGGAGAACACCTGCACCACTACAACTTCGGGATCGCCACACTCGCCGGTCTGGGACTGATCGCGGTACGCGGGGACGAGCGGGCCGTCGGACATCCCGCGGTGGCGGCCGCCTACGGCTGCGGGACGGCGCTGATCTGCGACGAGTTCGCGCTGCTGCTGGACCTGCAGGACGTCTACTGGGCCAAGCAGGGCCGGATCAGTGTCGATGTCTCCCTCGGCGTGCTGTCCGTGCTGGGTGCGTATCTGACGGCCAGGCCCTTCTGGCACGAGATCGGCCGAGTCACGGGTCGCCACCTCGTCTCCGTGACCAAGGGCGGCGTCCGGGCGGACCGCTGAGTGACTGAACCCTACCGCTGCCCGTCCCACCCGGGCACATCAGCGCTGCCGCGAGGAGCCGTTGCGTGAGGCAGGAGGAGGATGGCATGAGCCAGGGCGAGCGCCCCACGGATTCCGCCGAGCGGCAAGCCGCCGGGAGCGATGCCTCCGGTGAGGACTGTGGGCGACCGGACGAAAGGAAGCGCCGCCGTCGCAGTGGCGCGCCGACGGCCGGGGACGGGACCGCGGCTTGTCCCCCTACGGCGGAGCACGCGGCTTGCCCCCCTACGGCGGAGCACGGCCCACCGGGGCAGTCCGCGGAATCGGGGCGACAGGACCGACAGGACCGGGAGACCTCCCCGGCCGCCGCCGGTCCCGTCGACGACGGGACGTCCACGGCACGGGAGACGTCCGGGACATCCTCCGCCGGGCGGCGCCGACGGGGGCCACCGGTCACCGGCCGCGTGCCGCGATGGCGCAAGGTGCGACTGCGGATATCCAAGGCCGATCCCTGGTCGGTGATGACGACGAGCTTCCTGGTGTCGGCGGGTCTCGGTCTGTGCGTGATCGGGTGCGTGGGGGTGGTCGCGATCATGCTGAGCGTGCTGGGCCAGGAACCGGTGCTGTCGCTGGGCTGGGAGACCACCCTCGGCCTCACCGTTATCGTCGTGGTGGGGGAGGTGGCCCTGATCACCGCGCTGGCGACGCTGGTCGCCTTCCTCTTCAACTGGTCGTCGGCCGTCATCGGCGGGGTCCGGATGACGCTGGCCCGGGAGCTGCCGGGGGGCCCGGACGCAGAACCCGATGCCGAGCCCGAGGAGTGGGATCGTCGAACGGGGCCACCTCGACATCGGCACCCGCCGACAGCGCCGACCTGACGGCGACGTCGAGGTCATGGTGCGATTCCCGTCGGCCCACCGTAGGGACCTGACGGCCCGCCCTATGCCTCACGAGCGCACGGCTTCGTGCCTCAGAGTGAAGACAGACGGGTGGCCGCTGTGTCCCCGGACCGCGCGAAGAAGCCCTCGGGGCGCTCCCCGAGGGCTCCTTCGCGCCGCTTGCCTGCGACGGGACGTCGCCCCACTCAGGTGGTGTAGAGGGCCTCGATCTCGTCGGCGAAGTCCCGCAGCACCACGTGGCGCTTCAGCTTCAGGGACGGCGTCAGATGGCCCGAGTCCATGGTGAACTGGTGGTCCAGGATGCGGAACTTGCGCACGGACTCGGCCTTGGACACCGCCGCGTTGCCGTCGTCCACCGCGTGCTGGATCTCGGCGAGGAGATCGGGGTCGTCGCGGAGTTCCGCCGGAGACGCCCCTGTGGGCTTGCCGTTCTGCTCGGCCCAGCGCGGCAGGAACTCCTCGTCGATGGTCACCAGGGCACCGACGAAGGGCTTGCCGTCGCCGACCACCATGCACTCGGCGATCAGCGCGTGCGCCCGGATCCGGTCCTCGATCACGGCTGGAGCGACGTTCTTGCCGCCCGCGGTGACGATGATCTCCTTCTTCCGGCCGGTGATGCGGAGGTAGCCCTCCTCGTCCAGGGAGCCTATGTCGCCCGTGTGGAACCAGCCGTCGACGAGTGACGCGGCGGTCGCCTCCTCGTTGTTCCAGTACCCCGTGAAGATGTGCTCGCCCTGAAGCAGGATCTCGCCGTCCTCGGCGATGCGCACCGAGCTGCACGGCAGCGGCAGGCCCACCGTGCCGATCTTCTGCCGGTCCCACGGGTTGAGCGTGGTCGCGGCGCAGGACTCCGCCAGACCGTAGCCTTCGAGCACGGTGAAGCCGAGGCCGCGGTAGAAGTGGCCGAGGCGTTCGCCGAGCGGGGCGCCGCCGGAGATGGCGTGACGGGCGCGTCCGCCGAGGACCGCGCGCAGTCTGCCGTAGACCAGTCGGTCGAAGAGCTTGTGCCGCAGCCGCAGCGGGAAGCCCGGCCCGGACGAGGTCTCCAGTGCCCTGCTGTACTCGATGGCCGTGTCCACGGCCTGGTCGAAGATCTTCCCCTTGCCACTCGACCGGGCCTGTGCGCGCGCCGAGTTGTACACCTTCTCGAAGACGCGGGGCACGCCCAGCAGGAAGGTGGGCCGGAAGGAGGCGAGCTCTCCGGTGATGTCCTTGATGTCGCTGACGTGTCCGAGTTTGACCGGCGCCATCATGGCTCCGACCTCGACGACCCGGCCGAGGACGTGTGCGAGGGGCAGGAAGAGCAGTACGGAGGAGTCCTCCGCGAAGATGGGCTTCATCCGGGCGATGGTGTTCCCGCACTCCGCCAGGAAGTTGCGGTGGGTGAGCATGCACCCTTTCGGCCGACCGGTGGTGCCGGAGGTGTAGACGATGGTGGCGAGCGAGTCCGCACCGGCCGACGCCATCCGCTCATCTACCTGAGTCTCCGTCACATCGCTGCCCAGCGCGATGAGTTCGTCGACTCCGCCCGCATCGATCTGCCAGAGGTTCTTCAGCAGGGGGACCTGCTCCCGTACCTGCTCCACGATCGCCTGGTGGGTCTCGGTCTCCACCACGCAGGCCACCGCCCCGGAGTCGCCGAGGACCCACTCCACCTGCTCGGCGGAGGAGGTCTCGTAGACGGGGACGGAGACCGCGCCGGCGCTCCAGATGGCGTAGTCCAGCAGCGTCCACTCGTAGCGGGTCCGGGACATGAGCGCCACGCGGTCCCCGGGCTGGACTCCGGAGGCGATGAGCCCCTTGGCGACCGTGCGCACCTCGGTGAGGAAGGCGGCCGCGGTGACGTCCCGCCACTGTCCGGACACCTTGCGGGCGAGCACGGCCCGGTTGGGGAACTCGGCCGCGTTGCGGACGACGACCTGCGTCATATTGCCGTCCGGGGAAACGTCGTATAAGGCCGGAACGCTGAACTCGCGCAAGGCTGTTGCTCCTTGTCGGCGTCGACATCGGTGTCGGCTGCGGCGTCGGCTGGGCCGTGTCGAGGGCTGGTTTGCGACGGCCCGCACGGAACCAGCCGTAAGCGGACCTTACCAGCCGGTAAGTGACACGGTACAGATGCGGGACGTGCACACTTCGTGAAGGCCCTTCCGGAGTCTTCAGCTTCACACTGACCGGGGGGTTGATCAGGAAGGCCCTATTCCTCTGTCATGGAGGGCATGCCCGATCCTAGTCTGTTCGCATGGCCCCTCTACCGATCGGTAATGACGAACTAACCTGGCCTTTCCGGCCGGTTGAGGAGGGAGAGTGTGCGTGCCAAGGGGACGGACGGGGGACTGCGCCGCGGTCCCCGATGGCCGGGGCCCACCCGGTGACGCCGCGCTCCAGCGCCTCGACCGGTTCCGGCTTGGGCCGGCGTCGGACCGGGGTTCTCGCTGTGGCCGCGGCTGAATCGTGACGGTTCCGAGAAGGCTTCGGTTCGATCTCGGCGCGGGAGCGGTCCCTCACCAGCGCCCTCACGCGCGCCGCGTACGACACCGATCCGCCCTGCGTGAAGTCGAGTCCCGTGCTCCGTACCACCGCCGACGACTTCGATGCGACCGCCCGATCGGCGAAGGCGTCGGTAGAACGAAGAACGCTTCAACCGAGAGGTACCACGCAATGTACAGCCAGACAAGAACTGTAGCTTCGACGAACCGCCACCGCCATCCTCTGGCCGTTCTGCGCTCCAGGGCCGGACTCACCCACGCGGAGTACGCGCGCCTGATCGCCAGAACGCACGCGGAACTCGGATTCGGCCAGATGGCCGCGCGGCGCGAGAAGGTCTCCCGCTGGGAGTCCGGCCGTGCCGTGCCGGAGCGCACCGCCCAGCTCGCCATCGCGCACGTCCACGCGGTTCCCCACGAGGAGGTGCTGAGACTGGACTGGCCGGACTGGCTGCACCTGGCCAACGGGGACGCACGGCAACTGGAATTACCGTGGACGACATCAGCCGTCCCCGAAGCGATACTCGACGCGATCGCCGGGCGTGAGGGGACCCAGCAGGAGTACCTGCTCGCGACCGGCTGGGCCGCCAGGTCGCTGATGGAGAACTGGCTCGACGCCATGGCCGAGGAGATGGGCACGACTCCTGCGGATGCCGCCCACCCGGCAGCAGCCCGGGTGCGGGGGCCCGGTCTGGCCGGCGAGACCGAATCCGTGCTGGAGGCCTGCACCCGGCTGCGCACGCTCCACCGGTTCGCGGCCAGCTTCTCCGCGGGCTGGCTGGTGGCCGCCAGTGAACTCGAACTGCGCCATCTGGCCGACCATTTCCTGGCCGCTCCCGAGGCCCTGTACAAGGGCCGGGAACTGCTGATCCTCGCGGCCGAGGGGCTGGCGGTGTGCGGCTTCATCGCCCGGCTGCAGGGCCAGCACGTCGGTGCGCAGCGGTACTACGTCGCGGCGCTGCGGTGCGCGACCGCCGCCAAGGATCCGGAGACGGCCGCGGCGATCGTCACCCTGCATGTCGGTCAGTACCTGGATCTGCACCTGCCCGAGGAGGCCGCCGAACTGCTCGAGGCGGTCAAGAAGCTGCTGCGCTGCAACCAGGTGCAGGTGAAGGACCCGACCCTGCTGGCGCTCCTCCAGACGCAGTCCGCCCGCGTCCACGCACAGCGCGGCGACGACCTGGGCCGCAGGCGGGCGCTGACCGTGGGCCGCCATGCGCTGACCACGGCGGCCTCGTCGGGCGGAATCCGGATTCTGCCGTTGCGGTCCGAGGAGTGGCTCAGCTGCATGGACGCGGTGTCCCTGCTCGACCTCAACCAGCCGGACCGCGCCATCAAGCACTTCGAGCCGGTCCTGTCCGAGCACCAGCATCCGAACCTGCAACTGCCCCCGTGCGTGCACGCCATGTACCTGCTGCGCGCGGCCGAGACCCAGGTCGCGCTCGGCGACGCCACCGCCGGCGCGGAGTCCGCGACCAGGGCGGCGACGCTGCTCGGAGGCGTGCGGGCGGCGGCGTCCGAGCGGGTGCGGCTCGCCCTGCGGGCGTACGCGCATCTGCCGGAGGTCACCCGTTTCCTCGACTCCGCCTGACGGAGTATCGGAGGGCCCGGCCAGGGCAGGAGCAGAACGGGGACACGACAGGCAGCACCACCTACCACGAGGAGGTCGCGGGGCGGGAGCCCGGCGCCCGTGGTGACACGGAACTCGGCCGCCCGGCACGCACTGGGCGGCCGAGTGCTTTTCGGGGGTGGGCGGCGCGGGGACGGGGGCGGGAGGCGGCCCGGTATACACGGGTGACCGGGCGACCCCGGGGGCCCGGTATGCACGGGTGACCGGGCGACCCCGACGGCCCGGTATACACGGGCGACCGGGCGACCCCGACGGCCCGGTACACACGGGCGACCGGGCGACCCCGACGGCCCGGTATACACGGGCGACCCGCGCACCGTCGTAGCGCTCTGTAGCAACCGTCCCGGCGTCAAGTCAATGCCGGGGCAATGTGCTTCCGGGGTGTCCGGTGGAGCCGCCCGGCCGCGAGGCACGCCCGAAGCACACGGGCGGATGTGGAAAATTCCGGGACGTTGCGATGAGATTTCGGTGGCCGCCCCGCCGAGCCACAGGGACCCCGAAGGCCTCGTACGCCAAAGGCGCGAGTTTCACCGTGCGGTGGGGATCGGGCGACATTCCGGATGTTTTTCGCGACCATCACGACCATCAGGCTGGAGATTTGCTCATGAGCCGTTCTGTCCTGGTTACCGGCGGGAATCGCGGAATCGGTCTGGCCGTGGCACGGCGGCTCAGCGCCGGCGGTGACCGGGTGGCGGTGACCAGCCGCTCGGGCCAGGCCCCCGAGGGACTGTTCGCGGTGCCCTGCGATGTGCTGGACCCCGCCGCCGTGGACGAGGCGTTCGAGAAGACCGAGGCGGCCCACGGCCCGGTCGAGGTCCTGGTCGCGAACGCGGGCATCACACGGGACAGCCTGCTGATGCGGATGACCGAGGAGGACTTCACCTCGGTCATCGACACCAACCTCACCGGCACCTACCGGGTGCTCAAGCGGGCCGTGCGGCGCCTGGTGCGGGTCAGGGGGGGACGGGTCGTCATCATCTCCTCCACCGCCGCGCTCAGCGGCGTCGCCGGACAGGTCAACTACGCGGCCTCGAAGGCGGGCCTGATCGGCATGGCCCGCTCCCTCGCCCGCGAACTCGCCCCGCGTGGCGTCACGGTGAACGTGGTCGCGCCCGGGCTCACCGACACCGACATGAGTGCCGCGCTCACCGACGACCAGCGCAGGAAGATCGTGGGCCAGGTCCCCCTCGGCCGGATGGCGGACCCGGACGAGGTGGCCGCCGCGGTCCAGTTCCTGACCTCACCCGAGGCCGCCTATGTCACGGGCGCGGTAATCCCCGTGGACGGCGGCATGGGAATGGGGCACTGATGTGTTTCCGGTCACCTTTCCTCGGGATCCCTCGCGGGGGAAGCGGCAAAGTCCCGGTTACCGGACGTCTTTGTTCCCCCAAGGGCCGACAAAGAATTCGGCTTCGCCCGGCCGAAAACAGACGAGGACATTTCCTCGGTCCGGCCGACATGACTCACGGGCGAATCGCACCGACGCTGGGAGGCTACAGGTGAACCCGCAAACTGGATCCGGCCGAACCGGCAGGAGGGTGGCCGTCACCGGGATGGCGGTTACCACGGGTTACGGGCATGGTGTGGACGTGCTGCGCGACGGGATCTACTCCGGAGTCCCCGCCTTCGTTCCCGTGACCCGGTTCGACACGAGCAGGTACCGGGTCGGCGTCGCCGCCCAGGGCGCGGCCGAGCTGGACCTCGACACGGAGCTGAGGACGCTGACCGAGGAGGCCTGCAAGCAGGCCGGCCTCGGAGAGCGGGAGCGCGCGGACACGCTCCTGGTCGCGGCACGGCACGCGGATCCCGCGGTGTCCCGCCTGCCCCGGGAGGAACAGGAGTCGCGCCCCATCGGGGAGACCGCGCAGCGGCTGGCACGTGAATGCGGCTTCGGCGCCGCCGGACGCACCTACATCAACGCCTGTGTCGCCGCCAGCGCCGCCATCGCGGAGGCGGGCGCCCTGATCTCCTCCGGCCGCCGGGAGCGGGTGGTCGTGGTCGCCGGTCACCTGGTGGACGCCGAGTCCTTCACCACCTTCAACGCCGGCAAGGCGCTGGCCCTCGACGGGCGGCTGAGGCCCTTCAGCTCCGGGCGCAAGGGGCTGCTGCTGGGCGACGGGGCCGGCGCGGTCGTCCTGGAGGCGGCGGACAGCCGCGAGGAGATCCGTCCGCTGGCCTACCTCGACGGCTGGGGCATGGCCGGCGACGCACACCATGTCTGCCAGCCGCACCCCCAGGGCCTCGGCATGGCCCGCTCGATCGAACTCGCCCTGGCACGATCCGGGTTGGGGCCCGAGGACCTGGACTACGTCAACGCCCATGGCACCGGTACCCCGTACAACGACTCCGCGGAGACGGCGGGACTGCACCGCGCCTTCGGGGAACACGCGGAGCGGATCCCCGTCAGCTCGACCAAGTCGATGCACGGGCACGCCCTCCAGGCGGCGGGCATGGTCGAGTTCGTCATCAGCGTCCTCACCCTGCGGTCCGGGCGCCTTCCCGTCAACTCCGGTTACCTCGGGCCCGATCCGGACTGTCGGCTCGACCTCGTCCTCGACACTCCGAGGGAGCGCGAGGCACAGCATGTCATCAGCCTCAACTCCGCCTTCGGCGGCGCCAACACCGCGCTGGTGGTGAGCGCGGCATGACGACCACGGCAGCCAGGCCCATCACCCTGCAACGCGTCGTCTGGCCCGCCCAGGGGGACCACGAACAGCCGCCGAACCTCCCGGGGTTCACCGCCTCGCCCTTCGGCCCGATCATCGCCCATGTCGCGGACCGCTGTCTGAGCGCTCACTGGGGCGAGCCGCCCGCGCCGCCGCATCATGCCGGCCGTACCGGGATGGTCATGGTCTCGCGACTCGGGGACATGGCCACCGAGGCCGCCGTCACGGGGTCGGTGGACTCCGGTACGAAGGCATCGCCGCTGCTCTTCTACCAGTCGGTGCCCAGCGCCGTGCTCGGTGTCGTCTCGTCGCGCTGGGGGCTCGGGGGTCCTGTCATCTGCATCAGCCCGGCCGGCGACCCGCTCGCCGAGGGACTGGAACTCGCGGAGCTGCTGATGGAGGACGGCAGCGCGTCGGACGTGCTGGTGGTGCTGGTCGAACTGGCCACGCGCGACGGGGAGTCGGACCGGGCGGAGGCCCTGCTCGTGACCGCTCCCGCACCGCACGCACAGGAGGAAACGGCATGACCGACACCGGTCTGGAGTTCCCGCTGTCCACCGAGATCGCCATGCTGCGGCAGTCCTGGTGGCTGCATGACGCCCGCTGGTACCAGGCGGTGAAGGCCCGGTTCGGCCAGGACGTCGCCAATGAACTCAACGCCGAGGTGATGAAGTTCGTCGCCCGGCGGGTCGCCACCCTCTACGGCCGCCGCCACCCCGTACCCCCGGACAGCACGCCGAAGGAGGTGGCCGAGAGCCTCGAAGCGCTCGCCCGCCTGATGTTCTCCTCGATGGTGCGGCTCGACTCCTCCGAGTTCGACGACGACGGCACCTGGGAGACCGTCGTCAGCGAGCACTTCGCGCTGAAGATGCTCGCGGCCGGCCGGTCGCTCGAGGGCTACCAGTGCCCGTGCCTGGAGCTGCGTGCCGGGTGGTTCGAGGGCCTGAAGGTCAAGGCCGACGACGAGGTCGTCTCGTGTATGCGCGAGGGGGCGGCGGCCTGCCGCTTCCGCGCCTGTCTGAAGTAGCGGGCGAACCGCCGGCGGGACGCACCAGGCCCAGGTGCCGGGGAGCCCGGACGGCGGAGGACAGGTCCGACAGCCACAGCGAAGGAGCGAGGTACAGGCGATGCGACTGGTCGTGGCCGTCACCGGTGCCACCGGAGTGATGCTGGGTGTCCGGCTGCTCGAGGAGTTGCGGCTCCACGAGGAGGTGGAGACGCACCTGGTGATGAGCCGGTGGGCGCGCGCGACCCTGAAGGCCGAGAGCGACCTCACGGCACGCCAGGTGAGCGCGCTCGCCGATGTGTCGTACGCTCCGGACGACCAGGGAGCCGCGATCGCGTCCGGCTCCTTCCCCGTGGACGGCATGGTCGTCATTCCGTGCAGCATGAAGACCCTGGCCGCCATCCGGACCGGGTACGCCGACGGCCTCGTCGCCCGGGCCGCCGACGTGACGCTCAAGGAGCGGCGCAAGCTCGTCCTCGTACCCCGCGAGACCCCGCTGGGCGACATCCATCTCGACAACCTACTGGCGCTGTCCCGGATGGGCGCGGTGGTCCTGCCGCCGATGCTCACCTTCTACAACCACCCGTCCACCGTCGACGACATGGTCGACCACATCGTCGCCCGGGTCCTCGACCAGTTCGGGATCGCCTCGCACCGCGCCCGCCGGTGGCGGGGGCTCCCGGACGCCGCCTTGCCCGCGGCCGGCCTCGACCGTCAGCCCGTCATCGCGAACTCCCCCGGAGGGCCGACCCCATGAGCCATATCGTCGACCTGCGCGCGTACATCGACGCCCTCGCCGCCCTCGGCGATCTGAAGACCATCAGCCGGCCGGTGAGCGCGGACCTGGAAGCGGCGGCCCACACGCGGCGTTCCTACGAACTGCGCGCCCCCGCACCCCTGTTCACCGACGTCATCGAGGACCGGATCGGGATGCGGCTGTTCGGCGCGCCCGCCGGGGTGAGCGCCCGGCCGGAGATGCCGCTGGCCCGGCTGGCGCTCTCGGTGGGCCTGCCGCCCGAGGCCGACGCCGTGGCCCTGGTGGAGCATCTGGTGCGCACCCGCGACGCCGCTCCCGTGCCTCCGCGTACCGTGCCCCGCGAGAACGCTCCGTGCAAGGAGAACGTGCTGCTCGGGGACGCGGCGACGCTGGACCACTTCGCCGTGCCCCGCATCCACGAGGGGGACGGCGGAGACTATCTGAACACCTGGGGCGTCATCATCGCGAAGACGCCCGACGGAGCGTGGACCAACTGGTCCATCTCGCGGATCATGAAACTCGACGGCAAGCGCATGACCGGGCTGGTGGTGCCCCCTCAGCATCTCGGCCTGGTCTGGCAGGCCTGGGCGGAGCGGGGTGAGCCGATGCCCTATGCCCTGGTACAGGGCGGCGCTCCCGCCATCCCGTTCGTGGGCGGCATCCCCCTGCCCAGGGGCGTGGACGAGGCCGGCTACATCGGCGCGCTGCACGGCGAGCCGGTCGACGTCGTCCGCTGCGAGACCATCGACCTGGAAGTCCCCGCCCACGCCGAGGTGGTGATCGAGGGTCACCTCTCGGTGGGACGGGACAGCCTGGAGGGGCCGTTCGGCGAGTACGCCGGATACGCCTCGACCCAGACCTCGCTTCAGCCCGTGTACTCGGTCGAGGCGATCACCTACCGCGACCGGCCGATCTGGCCGGTCGTCGCCGAGGGCCGGCCGGCGGACGAGTACCACACCGTGACGGGCACCGGACGGGCCGCAAATGTGCTGCACGCCCTGCGGGGCGCGGGCCTGCCGGTCACCACCGTGTGGATGCCGTTTCTCGCGGCCATGCACTGGACCGTGGTCACCGTGCCCGAGGACTGGCGTGGGGCCCTGCCGGGCGTCGACTCCACCGAGTTCGTACGGCGCATCGGCGAGGTCATCCACAACAGCGGCGGCCCCAGCGCGATGATGCCCGTCACCTTCGTGCTCGACGACGACATCGATCCCGCGAGCGAGGCCGACCTGCTGTGGGCGCTCGCCACCCGCCTGCATCCGAAGGACCGGCGCGCGGCCTGGGACGGCGTGGTCCTGCCGTTCATGGCCTGCTACTCGGAGGAGGAGCGCAAGGCGATGCGCGGCCCGAGCGTCGTCCACGACGGTCTGCTCCCCGCCTGGGGCGAGGGCCGGCTCCACCACAGCTCCTTCGCCCAGGCGTACCCGGCCGACGTCCGCCGCAAGGTCATCGACCACTGGGACGACTGACCACGCAGGCCGGCCGAAGGCACACCCGCCGGCCGCGGCTGTGGCCACTGGCACCGCACTCCGCGACGACCGGATCCACCGGTCGACCGTCGCATTCCGCTCGACACCCTGTCCGACCTCCCACCGATGGAGCGACATGGCGCTGAACCCGAAGTGCGTCGGGACCACATACCCGCCCGCACAGCCCTACCCCGTGGAGCCGCAGACGATCCGGCGCTTCGCCGAGGCGGTGGGCGACCCCGCCCCCGTGTACACGGACCCGGCGGCGGCACAGAGCCTGGGGCACCCCGATGTGCTCGCGCCGCCCACCTTCCCGTTCATCGTGGTCGCCCGGGCGATGGAGGAGGTGTTCCGCTACGAGGACATCGGCTTCGACCCCACCTACCTCATCCACGGCAACCAGCGGTTCGACTACACCCGGCCGGTCCGGGCGGGCGACCGCCTGGTCACCACACTGGAGATCACCGGGGCCCAGACGCTGCGCGGCCGGGACGTCCTAGGTCTGCGCGCCGACCTCGCGGACACCGACGGCTCCCACGTCGTCACCACGCACATGACCTTCGTATCCCTGAGCGCCGTGGAGGGCGGTGAGCGCGATGACGACCAGCGTGACGCTCAGCGCTGAGGACGTGGAGGTGGGGACCGAACTCCCCGCCAGGACGGTCACCCTCACCCGCACCGACCTCGTGCGGTACGCGGGCGCCTCCGAGGACTTCAATCCCGTCCACTGGAATCCGAGGGTGGCGCGGGAGGCCGGCCTGCCCGACGTCATCGCCCACGGCATGCTCACCATGGCCGTGGCCGCTCGCACGGTCACCGAGTGGGTGGGGGACCCGGGCGCGATCCTCGAGTACCGCACGCGCTTCAGCAAGCCGGTCCTGGTGCCGGACGACGCACACGGCGCGACGGTCGAGGTCCGCGGCCGGGTCGCCGCCAAGCTCGACGACGCCCGCGTCCGCATCGACCTCGTGGTGACCAGCGGCGGCACCAAGGTGCTCAGCGAGGCCCGGGCGGTCGTACGGCTGCCTTCGTGACGGCCCACGGCCCCGCGAACTCACCGGACCAGCCCCACTCACCCCGATTCCACGACGAACCCACGACTCACGGGGACGCGTGCCGAGCGCGGCCGACGCTCCCTCTTCGACTGCCAAGCGAACGGAATACAGGACGGATGAGCAGTTCACCGGCTTTCCTCGTCGCGCCCCGCTATGTCCTGGGCGAGATCGAGGAACCCCACACCGCCCTCACGGACCTCGCATCCCGCGCGGCGCACTACGGCATCCCCATGGCCCCCCGCACCTGGGGCTGGGGAAGCTACTTCCGCACCGAACGCAGCACGGTGGAGCTGGCCGTCGCCAGCGGCAACGCCACGCTGGAGGCGTCCGGCGCGGCACGGGGGTCGGTCGACGGAGTGATCGTGTGCACCAGTTCCTTCCCCGGCTCCGTCGACGACCACGCCGGCTTCCTCGGCGCGGTGCTGGGCGGACTGGCCCTGTCCGCGGTGCCGTTCGTTTTCGGCATGACGCTCAACCGGTGCAACAACCTGCTCGCGGCCCTCCATGTCGCCACGTCGCTCGTCCGGGCCGGCAGCCAGCGCCGGATCCTGGTGGTGACCGCGGACCGCATCGCCGACGAGGCCGTACGGCTGGAGAAGTTCGCGCTGTTCAGCGATGGCGCGGCGAGCTGCCTGGTGAGCGCCGAGGAGGGCCCCGACGGCTTCGCGGTCCTCGCGTCGGCCTCGGCACAGGACGCCGAGGTGCTCGGGCTGCGCGACCAGATCGACTCCCGGCTCGCCGTGGCCGTCAACGAGGAGCTGGAACGCACCACCGGAATACCGCCGGAGAAGATCACCGCGCTGCTTCCCGCCAACCTGGTCCGGCCGCTGGTGACGATGAAGGAACGTCAGGCGGGCTTTGTGGCCGCGCAGATGCGCACGGGCAACATCGAGCGCATCGGCCACTGTTTCGCCGCCGACCCCCTGATCAACCTCGTCGACCTTGTCGCCGCGGGCGAGGAGGAGCCCGACGGGCTGTATCTGCTGGCCTCCAGCGTTCCGGGCGCCCGGCACGGCGTCCTGCTCCGCAAGCTCGCCTGACGTCGAAAAGAGGTGTCCGATCATGGTTTGGGTCGGGATGAGGACCGCCGCGGCCTCCGGGCCGGCAGGCCGTACGCCGGCCGGTGGCCGCGCCGCCCTGGGGGTGGCGGGGTGACCGTGACCACTTCCGGTCCAGCCCCCTTCCTCCGGCTGACCGGTGACCCCTTCGAACTCGGGCGGCAGCACGGCGCCGCCCGCGCCACGGCGCTGCGCGCCTTCCTCGGCGACGGTCTCGCCCGGCTGAACCACCTTCTGGACACCCCCGTCTCCCTGACCTCGCTGAGCCCGGCGCTCACGGAGTTCCAGAAGGAGATCGAGGCGGCCACGCCCGAACTGGCCGAGGAGATACGCGGCCTGGCCGCCGGCGCGGGTATCAGCCACGCGGAGGCCCTGCTGCTCCAACTGCGCCGAGAGATCACCGGCTACCGCAGCACCCGCCGGCCGCACGGCGACTGCACCACCTACGCCCGGGTGGACGGCGCCGGCCCGCACACCGTCCTGGCGCAGACGGTCGACCTCAACGGCAACCTCGACGACCAGACCTGTGTCCTGTCCCTCAGGAGGGCCGGGGCCCGGCGGGACGTGCTGATGCTGAGCTTCGGGGGCCTGCTCGGCTACCTCGGGATGAACAGCGACGGCCTGGCCGTCGGCATCAATCTCGTGCTGGGCGGGCAGTGGCGGCCGGGCCTGCCGCCCTACCTCGCCGTCCGTCACGTCCTGGACAGCGCCGGGTCGGTGGACGAGGCGCTGGAGGTGCTCTCGCGGCTGCGGCTGGCGAGTTCCCGGTCCCTGACGCTCTGCGACGCCTCCGGCGCCGCCTGCGCGGAATTCCTCGACGGGCGGATGCATGTGGCACGGGCCGCGCAGACCGTCCACACGAACCACTTCCTCCACCCCGAGTTCATTCCCTTCGACGAGCTGAACGTCTTCGCCAAGAACTCCTCGCTGCGCCGGCTGGACGCGTGCACCGTGCGGTTGAGCGCCCTGCCGGAGTCGGCGTCGCCACGGGACCATCTCGCCCTGCTGTCGACGCCGCCGATCTTCGTGCCGGACAACGGCGACATCCGCCGCGAACGCACGGTCGCGGTGGTGGCGATGCGGCCGGCGATCGGCGACCTGCATCTGCTGGGCTCCCGGCCGTCGGCGTTGCCCCAGGTCTTCAGGGCCGGGGAGATGAGCGGGGCGGCGGGCACATGACGACCGGACGCCCCGCACACGACGACACGACCGGACACCGGACGGCAAAGGCCTGTGTCGAAGGGTGGCTCGTCCATCTGCGCGCGCCCGAGCACGCCTGGGACGACGAAGCCCGCCGCGGTGAGCTGTCGGCGCAGGAGGCACGGCGGGCCGAGCGGTTCCGCAGCCCCGCCGCCGCGGTCGCCTACGTACGGGCGCGTTCCACCGTGCGCCGGGTGCTGGCCCGTACGCTCGGCGAGCACCCCGCCACGGTGCGGATCGCGGCCGCACCGGGCGGCGGACCCCGCCTGCCGGACCACCCGCAGTGGCACGTCAGCTGGTCGCGGTCTGGGGAGGTGCTGTTGGTCGCGGTGCGCCGGGGCGCTCCGGTCGGCGTCGACGTCGAGGTGATGCGCACCGTCCCGTCGCCCGCCAAGGTGCTGCGGACCGTCTACCCGCACACCCCCGTGCTGGCGGATCTGGGCGAACCCGAGGCCTTCTTCTCGGCCTGGACGCTGCTGGAGGCGGCGGTCAAGGCGACCGGGCGGGGTCTCGCACGCGGAGGGCGGGATGTACGGCTGTACCGGCCGCCCGGGGCGCGCCGCTGTGCGCTCGCCGGGATCCGCGACGCCGGCACCGCGCCGTGGTGCGGTCGTACCGATCAGTTCGAGGTGCCGCCGTCCGGCCGTACCGCCCCCTCGGCGCAGGTGATGACGGCCGTGGTGACCCGGGGCCGCACCGCCCCGGCCGTACGCCTGAACACCTGGCGGCTGCCGGAGGCGGGGCTGCCGCCGGACACGGCACCGGCGCCGGGACCGGGCGTCCCGTACGCCCAGCCTGCGCCGGCCGCCCCCTGCGAACCGGACGCCACAGGCCCGAACAGGCACTTGACCGACAGGAACTTCACCGACAGGCACTTCACCGATCCGGCACGCAACGACGAGAACAGCAGGAGGTGACATGTCCGCCGAGGAAGACACCCGGGCGCCCGGAACCGACTCCGGGCTGCTGTCCCCCGTCTGGGCCGGTACGTCGGTCGAAGCGGTCACCTCGGATGAGGCCTGGCTGGCGGCGATGGTCGAGTTCGAGGCCGCGCTCGCCGCCGCCCAGGCGAGCCTCGGCGCGGCGCCGCAGGGCACGGCGGCGGCCATCCGAGCGGCGGGGACGAGCGGACGGCTCGCTCTGGCGGAGCTGGCACGCCGGGGGCGGGAGGCCGCCAACCCGGTCGTGTACTTCGTCAAGAGGCTCACCGAAGTGGTCACGGACATCTCCCCGGAGGCCGCCGGGCACGTCCACGCCGGATCCACCAGCCAGGACGTCCTGGACTCGGCGGCCATGCTGGTCGCCACCCGGGCGCTCACACTGCTGCGTCACGACCTCGGCCGGATGCGCGCGGCCCTCGCCGACCTGAGCCGCGACCACCGCACCACACCGGCCGCCGCACGCACGCTCACCCAGCACGCCGTGCCGACCACGATCGGGCTCAGGGCCGCCACGTGGCTCACCCTGGTCGCCGACGCCCACGACCGGGTCGGCGCGCTGCTCGACGCACGCCTGCCGGTGTCGCTGGGCGGCGCGGCCGGCACACTGTCGGCCTACCACGACCACCTGCGAGCCGCCGGTGTCCCGGGGTTCCACCCCGAACTGCGGCTCGTGGAACTGGTCGCGGACGAACTGGGGCTCGCGGGGACCGCGCTCCCCTGGCACGCGGCCCGCACCCCGATCGCCGATCTGGCCGGAGTACTGGCCTTCGTGGGCGGAGCGCTCGGCAAGTTCGCCGCGGACGTCCTGGTGCTGTCCCGTACGGAGATCGCCGAGGTGGCCGAGCCCGCCGCGGCGGGCCGTGGTCAGTCCTCCGCGATGCCGCAGAAGCGCAATCCGGTGCTGAGTACCCTGGTCGCGGCGGCGGCGCGGCAGCTGCCGGTGTACGCGCTGGTCCTCCAGCAGGCGGTGGTCACCGAGGACGAGCGTCCCGCGGGGGCGTGGCACGCGGAGTGGCAGCCGCTGCGCGAGTGCCTGCGCCTGGCCGGCGGCGCGGCCCACACGGCGGCCGAACTCGCCGAAGGCCTGGTCGTGTCGGCGGAGCGGGTCCGCGCCAACCTGGAGCTGACCGGGACCGCACTGATCGCCGAGCGGCTGTCCGTCGCGCTCTCCCCGGACCTCGGGCGGCGTCTGGCCAAGGAGACCGTCACCCGGGCGGTGCGCTCCACGGAGGCAGGCGTTACGCCGGCCGAGGCGCTACGGCTGGCGCTGAAGGAGACCGGACACGCCGACCGTCTGTCCACGCCTCTGGAGCAGTTGCTCGCCCCGGAGGACTACCTCGGAGCGGCCGTCCCCCTCACCGACCGCGCCCTGCACCGGGCCACCGCCACGACCGCTGACGACCCGTCGACCGCCGACGACCCGTCACCGGCCGCCACCGCGGCCGCCACCGACAGCCCGCACCCGTACACCCATCCCACCGATCCCACCCTCTCGTCGCACGACCGGGAAGACTAGGAGACTGCCAGATGATGATCAGTGAGGACCTCCGCCAGAAGATTCTCGCGGACAGGGCTCTGGGTGCGGGCAATGTGCTGCACCGGCTCACCGGGTACGGACGGTCCCTGGACGAGCAGGTGCTGTGGACGGACGGCTCGTGGCGCTCGCCCTCCGGTGACCACCCGGAGGTGCTGACCCTCGGCGAGCTTCAGGAGGTCGTGGCCACCTACGCCGGCTTCTACCACCAGGCGGGGGTGCGGGCGAAGGACGCGGTCGCCATCGTGTCCACCTCCATCACCGACTTCGCCCTCAACCTGATGGCGCTCACCAGCCTCGGCGCGATCGCGTCCCTGGTGAATGCGAACATGCCTCTCGAGGTGCGCCGTGAGTACATCCGACGCCAGCAGGTGGTCGGCGTGATGACCCGGGAGCCCTGGCACAAGGAGCTGCTCCGGCACCTCGACGACGACCCCGCGCCGGGCTTCGTGGCCCTTCAGTCCGAGATCACCACCGAGCACCGGGCGCGGCGGCCGGAGAACTACCCGTTCCGCCACACTCCGACGGACCCCATCCTGATCTCCCACTCCTCGGGCACCACGGGCATCCCCAAGTCCGCCTTCCACACGCACGAGACGCTGTTCCACGGTGCGCTCAGCAGGCTGGAGGACGGCCAGGACTGCAGCACCCGCAAGCGGCTGCTCGCGCTGCCCGGCCACCATGTGTCGGCGATGTCCAACACCCTGCTCGGTCTGGCGCTCGGCGCTCCGCTGGTGCACCAGACCGATCCCAGCGGCCCCGCCGTCCTGGACGCCATCGAGAAGCACCGCCCCACCATCGTGTTCGGCTTCACCCACACCTTCGCGGAGATGGCGGCCGAGGACCTGGCGGGCCGTGACCTGTCGAGCGTCGAGGCGTACTACGTCTCCGGGGACGCCGCGCACCTGGTGCACATCAAGCGTCTGCTGGAGAAGGGCTCGCACACCGTGACGGGCCGCGACCTGAAGCCGCACACGGCCCCCGGCGCGATCTTCATCGACATGTTCGGCTCCACCGAGATGGGCTATGTGCTCTTCGACTTCGCCCACCGCGCCGGCGGGCAGAACATCAGCCGCTGCATCGGCCGCCCGATGCGCTTCGCGCAGGCCGCCGCGCTCTCCGAGGACGGCACGGTCCTGCCGCCGGGACAGGTCGGACGGCTCGGCGTGCGGTCCCGGTCGCTGACCCCGGGCTTCTGGAACGACAACGTCCGCTGGCACAAGCAGTGGCTCGGCGGCTACTTCCTCACCGGCGACCTCGTCTACCGCGACGGCGCGAACAACTTCTACCACCTGGACCGCACCACCGACGCGATCCGTACCAAGGCGGGCGTCGTGTTCAGCGCCTACACCGAGGAGATGCTGCTCGGGGAGTACCCCGAGATCCGCGACTGCACGGTGGTCGGCATGGCCGAGGAGGGCGTGAAGTTCGGCTGGGAGGACGACGGGGTGGCCGAGACCCATGTGTTCCTCAACCTCGTCGAGGGGGCGAAGGCGCCCGAGGACCCGACCGCCTGGGTCAACGCGGCGCTGGCCAAGTACGGGCTGCCCGAGATGGCGAGCGCGGTCGTCGTGGACGAGGACACGATCCCTGTCGGCATCACCGGCAAGGTCCTCAAGCGCATCGTGCGCGACAAGGCCAAGTCCATCGTCGGCGGGTGCTGACCGGCACCGCGCCCTGACCGGGGAGCCGGCCTGCCCGCCGTCCCGGTCGCCGGAGCGAGGACCATCGCGGTCACCGGAGGGAGACATCGCAATGAGCGTCGACTACGACGTGATCGTCATCGGTGCGGGCAACGCCGGGCTTGCCGCCGCGGCCACACTGCAGCGTGGCGGCCAACGGACGCTGCTGGTGGAGCGCCACAACGTCCCGGGCGGCGCGGCCACCTCGTTCGTCCGGGGCCGTTTCGAGTTCGAGGTGTCACTGCACCAGCTCGGCGGCATGGGCGGCCCGGGCCCCCTGCGCGAAATCCTGGACGAGATGGATGTGACGCGCAGGCTGCGGCTCATCCAGGACGACGAGCTGTACCGGACCGTCGTGCCCGGAGTGCTCGATGTGACGCTGCCCGCCGACTGGCAGGGCGCGGTGGACGTGCTCGACAGCCACTATCCCGGCAACCGCGCCGCGCTCACCCGCTTCCTGGGGATCGTCCGGGACACCGGCCTGTGGCAGCTGACCGCCCGCGCCAATCTGCACCGGCCGAAGGAGCAGTTGGAGTGGCTGTCCGGCCTGTCCGACGTGCGTCGCTACGGCCTGCGGACCTACCGCGAGGTGCTGGACGAGTTCTTCACGGACGAGCGCCTGAAGTTCGTGCTGTCGTCGTACTGGAGCTACAACGGCCAGCTCCCGTCCCGTATGTCGTTCATGGACATGGCGCGGCTGCTCGCGCTGTTCATCGAGACCAAGCCGTACCAGATCGCCGGCGGCAGCCAGGCGCTGTCCTCGGCGATGCTGGAGTCCTTCCTGGAGGCCGGCGGCGAGGTCCGGTTCCACACGAGCGTCGACCGGATCGTCACCCGGGGCGGCAGGGCCGTAGGGGTCCGCCTGGACGACGGAGAGACCGTCTCCTGTCGGCTGGTGGTCTCCAACGCGCCGTCCAGCACCACCTACACCCGGCTGCTCGACCCGTCGGACGTCCCGGCCGGCGTTCTGCGGGACCTGGGGTCACGGCGCATGGGGCCGTCGGCGACCGCGCTGTATCTGGGCCTGGACGCGCCCGCGGCGGAACTCGGCTTCTCCACGGCGACCAACTTCCTCACGGCCGATCTGGACGAGCGGACCGTGGCCCGGAGCATGCGGTCGCTGGAGCCGGTCCCCTTCCTGCTCGCCAGCTGCTACGACGTCCGGCCGACCGGCTTCGCCCCGCCCGGCGCCTCACAGGTCAACCTGGTCACCATCCAGTACGCCGATCCCTGGGAAGCGGTCCCGGTACGGGACTACCAGCAGGCGAAGTCCGCGTACGCGGCCTCGCTGCTCGACCTGCTCAAGGCCATCGCGCCCGGGGTGCGGGATGTGATCGAGGAGGCCGAGATCGCCACCCCGCTGACCTTCAAGCGGTATCTCAGCCAGCCCGGAGGCGCCATCTACGGGTTCGACCAGGACGCCATGGACAGCTGGCTGTTCCACGAGGACGACCTCAAGCCCAATGTCCCGGGACTGGTCCTGGTCAGCAACTGGGTCACGGCCGGCGGCTACAACTCGACCATCGTGACGGCGGCCCGGCTGTGCCGGCGGCTGCTGGCCGTCCTGTGACCCCCCATCGAGCGGAGTCAGACATGTCAACGTCCACCAATCCGTTGGCCCACCTGTTCGAGGGGGCGGACGAGGTCGTCGCGGAGATCGAGCGGCGTGGCGCGGCCGGCGCGGACCATCCGGCCGACGCCCGGGAGGAGATCACGCCGTACCACCCGAAGCTCCTGGATCTGACCGTGGCGGAGGTCGTCGAGGAGACCGTGACGACGAAGACGTTCCGGATGCGGCGCACCGACGGCGAGCCGCTGCCGCCGTTTCTCGCCGGGCAGTACGTCAGCCTCCATGTAACGGTCGGCGATGTCCTGACGAGCCGTGCGCTGTCCATCTCCTCCAGCCCCGCGGTGCTCGACCACTACGATCTGACGGTGCGTCGGCTGCGGGGCGGACGGGTCAGCAACCATCTGATCGACACCGTCCGGGCGGGCGACCGGTTCACCAGCGGCGGGCCGATCGGCACCTTCTACCACGACCCGCTCTTCCACGGTGACGACGTCGTCTTCCTCGCGGGCGGCTCCGGGGTCGCACCGGCCATGAGCATGATCCGGGACATCGTCGACCACGGTCTGTCCCGCCGTATGACACTGGTCTACGGCTCCCGGCGCGCGGACGACATCATCTTCCGCGACGAACTGGACGCCATCGCACGGGAGCACCCGCACATCACGGTGCACCATGTCATCTCCGACCCCGGCCCCGACTGGACGGGGGAGGTCGGGCCGCTCGACGCCGCACTGATCTCCCGGCTGGCCGGACCGCCGGCCGGGCGGATGACCTATCTGTGCGGGCCGCCCGGCAAGTACGCCTATCTTGTACGGCAGTTGGAGTCGCTCGGGCACCCGCGCCGCCGGATCCGCCTGGAGGCCAACAGCGTTGCCCTGCCGCCACCGGCCGACCCCCGCTGGCCGGCGGAAGCCGACCCGGAGGAGGAGGTCACCGTCACCGTCCGGGGCCGGGGGACCATCAGCGTGCCGCGTGGTCGGCCGCTGCTCGACGCACTGGAGGACAACGGCCTGCGCCCGGAGGCCTCGTGTCGCTCGGGGGAGTGCGCCCTGTGCCGCGTACGGGTGTGCTCCGGCGAGGTGTTCCACGCCGAGGAGGCCCGACTGCGCGCCTCCGACCGGGAGTTCGGCTTCGCGCACTGCTGTGTCGCCTATCCGCTCACTGACCTCGAAATCGATTTCTAGCGCTCTGCCGTCCTTTCAGGACGGTCGGAACCTGTCCGAAAAAATGCTCCACATCCCTTCAGATCCCCGCCGGAATGTGATGTGATGGGACAGCACACCGACCGGCCGGTTTGGCTGGAGGAGGTGAAAACTCTCCACCTTCCTCCGTGCGCTTCCCAAGCTCTTGTGGAGCTTCCCGGAGTTCATCTCCCTTTGTGCCCGGCGAAAAACCGAGGCGTTCCCCGTGGTGCCCCCACATTCTCGACAGGAGGTTTGCAGTATGTCCTCTGACCTGCGGAAAGTAATGATCGACACCCTTCGGGACATGCACTTCGACACGGAGTCGGTGACCGACGACACGCCGCTGGGCGACGGTGGGCTCGAATTGGAGTCGCTCTCGATAGCGGAACTCGTGATGCAGCTCGATAACCACGGTGTCGAATTCTCCGATGAGGAGATGGAAAAGCTGCCGACGATGACCTTCGGTGAATTCGCCGAAGAAGCCGCGCGGCGCGCTGCGGCGAAGTAGAGAAGTCCTCACCGTACCGTGCCCCGGCGCTCGTTTCGCTCGGGCGGACCGAAGGAAGGAGATGTGACCTTGCCGCAGCCGACCAGGACGATCTGCGTCGTGGGCGCCGGTCCGCGAGGCCTCGCGGTCCTTGAGCGGTTATGTGCCAACCACGCCGGCGAGCGCCGGTTGTCGGTCCACGTGGTCGACCCCTGCCCGCCCGGGCCGGGACGCACGTGGCGCACCCGGCAGTCCCCCCATCTGCTCATGAACACGGTGACCTCGCAGGTCAGCCAGTTCACCGACGACAGCGTCCACTGCGCCGGACCCATCCGGCCGGGCCCCAGCCTGTACGACTGGCTCCAGCGGGCCGAGGCCGGCACCACGAAGGACTGGGCGGGGGCAGAGGAGCTCGGACCCGACGACTACCCCTCCCGGGCACAGTACGGCCGCTATCTGGAGTGGGTCTTCGCCCACCTCGTGGCCACCGCCCCCGACACCCTCCGCATCGTCGTGCACGCGGCCACGGCCGTCGCGCTGGACGAGGACCCGATCGGCCAGTGCCTCACCCTCGACGACGGCACCCGGCTGACCGGCCTGGACGCCGTGGTGCTGGCCCTCGGACACGGCCCCAACGAGCCGGCGGCCGAGGAGCGCCGGCTCACGGCGTTCGCCGACCGCCACGGGCTGCGCTACCTGCCCGCGGCCAACCCCGCGGACCTCGACCTGGACGGCATCGCCTCCGGCGAGGCGGTCGCCCTCCGCGGCCTCGGGCTGGCGTTCTTCGACGTCCTCGCCCTGCTCACCGAGGGCCGGGGCGGCAAGTTCGTAGCGACCCCCGACGGACTGCAGTACCTCCCCTCCGGCCAGGAGCCCGTGCTGTACGCGGGATCCCGCCGCGGAGTGCCCTACCAGGCACGGGGGGAGAACCAGAAGGGGCCGACCGGCAGGCACGAACCGCTGTTCCTCACCCTCGACGCGGTCCGCCGGATCCGCGCCATGACCGGCGCGACCTTCCGGCAGCACGTCTGGCCGCTGCTGGACGCGGAGGTGCGCACGGTCTACCACCACGCGCTCGTGGCGCAGCGCACGGACCGGAGCACCGCCGACCGGTTCCTGGCCGAGTATCTGGCGGCCGCGTCCGGGCGGACCGCCGTGCTGCGCCGCTACGGCGTGACCGAGGCCGACGAGTGGGACTGGCACCGCGTCGAACGCCCCTGGGGCCGGCGCGAGTTCACCGACCGCTCCGACTTCACCCGATGGCTGCTGGACCATCTGCGCGAGGACGCCCGGCAGGCCCGGGGCGGCAATGTGGACAACCCGCTCAAGGCGGCCCTGGACGTCCTGCGCGACCTGCGCAACGAGGTCCGGCTCGCCATCGACCACGCCGGGATCACGGGAACCTCCTACCGGGACGAGGTGGTGGGCTGGTTCACGCCGCTCAACGCGTATCTGTCCATCGGCCCGCCCGTGTCCCGCATCGAGGAGATGACCGCCCTCGTCGAGGCCGGCGTGCTCCAGGTCGTCGGCCCCCGCACCCGGGTCCGGCCGGATCCCCGGCGGGAAGGCTTCCTCATCGGCTCCGACGCCATACCCGGCTCGGAGGCGCGCGCCACCACGCTGATCGAGGCGCGCATCCCCGAGGTGGACCTGCGCCGCAGCGGCAACCCGCTGCTGCGGCACCTGCTCAGGACCGGGCAGTGCCGGTCGCACAGCATCCCCGACCCCGACGGTGCCTACGAGACCGGCGGACTCGACGTCACCCGCCGCCCCTACCGGGTGGTGGACGCCGCGGGCGTACCCCATCCGCGCCGGTTCGCCTACGGGGTGCCCACCGAGTTCGTGCACTGGGCGACGGCCGCGGGGATCCGCCCCGGGGTGGGCTCGGTGATCCTCGAGGACGCCGACGCCATCGCCCGGGCGGCACTGGCTCCCTGACGGACGTCACCGGCCCGCCGGTCCGTGCGGCCCATGCCCGGACCCGTCGGCCGGCCCCACGCCCGACCCGGTCATCCGAACCGGCCGGGCCGCCCCGCGGCCCCGGCCTCACCCGCACGGAGTTCCCCAGTGGACATCACCACGAGCTTCGACCCCGAGGTACTCGCACTTCCCTTCTACGACGACGAACACCGCCGCTTCGCCGAGGAGATCGGCGTCTGGTGCGACGGCCACGGCCCGCTCTGGGAGGCCGTGCGACGGATGGACCCGGACGAGGCCGGGCGCCGCCTGGTCGGCCTGCTCGGCGAGGACGGCTGGCTCGCCGCGCTCGACCCCCACGCCGCGCCGCACCGGCTGCCCGGGGATCTGCGCGCCCTGTGCCTGGGCCGGGAAGCGCTCGCCTACGCCGAGGACCTCGCCGACTTCGCGTACTCCATCCAGTCGCTGTCCGCCACGCCGATCATCCGGTTCGGCGACGCCGACCAGCGCAAGCGCTACCTGCCCGGCATGGCCGACGGCTCACTTGTCGGCGCCTTCGCCGTTTCCGAGAAGGAGGCCGGTTCGGACCTCGCGGCGGTGGGACTCAGCGCCCGGCGTGTCGAGGGCGGCGGCTACGTCCTCGACGGCGGCAAGGCGTGGATCGCGCACGCCACCATCGCCGACCTGTTCGTCGTCATCGCCCGCACCGGGGAAGGCCCGGGGCCGCTCGGCCTCACGGCCTTCCTGGTCCCCGCCGACACCCCCGGCGTGCGGGTGAGTGAACGGCTGGAGGCCATCGCGCCCCGCTCGTTCGGCCATCTCGCCTTCGAGGACTGCCGGGTGCCCCCCGAGGCCGTGCTCGGCCGGCCTGGCCGCGGCTTCGTCGTCGCCGCCGACCTGCTCGACCGGTTCCGGATGACCGTCGGCGCCGCCGCCGTCGGCTTCGCCCGACGGGCCGCCGACGCCGCGCTCGCCCACACCAGGAACCGGGACGCCTACGGCGGCACGCTCTTCGACCTCCAGCTGGTGAAGGGCTCGCTCGCCGACATGGAGGTGCGGATCAACGCCGCCGAGCTGCTCGTCGCGCGCGCGGCCTGGGACTGCGACCGGGGCAGCCGGGGCTTCGCCCGCCACTCCCACATCGCCAAGGTCCATGCCACGGAGGCGGCCCAGAACGTCGTCGACACGGCCGTGCAGCTCTTCGGCGCCGCCGGAGTGGTCAAGGGCGGCCTGCCCGAACGCCTCTACCGGCAGATCCGCTCGCTGCGTATCTACGAGGGCGCCACCGATGTGCTGCGCCTGGCCATCGCCGACGCCGTGGACGTACGGCGCGCCGCCCTCGCCGGATGAGGGCCCACCATCCCGGGTCCGCCGCCGGATCGCGTCCACCCGTACGGAGCACGAGCCCCACCACCCCGACCCGCACACGGGCCCATCCGGCCCGTGTCCGCCGGGCCGGGGGGACGTTCCCCCTTCGAGGAGCAGCACTGATGTCGGACCTGCCCCGTCTGTGGCTGCGGCACGAGAGCCGCCCCACCGAGCGCCGAGCGCCGCTGGTGCCACGCGACGCCGCGCGCCTGGTGAGCCAGGGTGTCCAGATCACCGTGGAGGAGTCGCCGCAGCGCGTCTTCCCGCTCGCCGAGTACGTCCGCGCGGGCTGTGCCACCGCACCGGCCGGCAGCTGGGCCCGGGCCCCCGAGGACCATCACGTCCTGGGGCTCAAGGAGTTGCCCCCGGTGCCGGGACCGCTGCGCCACCGGCATGTGTACTTCGGCCACGCCTACAAGGGCCAGCAGGGCGCCCGGGAGCTGCTCGGCCGGTTCACGGCGGGCGGCGGCGCGCTGCTCGACCTGGAGTACCTCACGGACGACGACGGGCGGCGCCTCGCGGCCTTCGGCTACTGGGCCGGCTACCTGGGCGCGGCACTGGCGGTCCTGCACCGGCGCGGCACGCTTCGGACACCGCTGCGCTCCCTGCACCGCAGGGAACTGGACGCCCTGTTACGCGACGACCGCGCCGGCGCGACGGCTCTGGTCATCGGAGCCCTGGGCCGCAGCGGCCGGGGAGCGTGCGACGCGCTGGAGACCGCCGGGATCGAGCCGGTCCGCTGGGACCTGGCGGAGACCCGCACCCTGGACCGGGACGCCCTGCTCGACCACGACATCCTCGTCAACACCGTGCTGGTGACCCGCCCGGTGCGGCCGTTCCTCACCCCCGAGGACCTCGACGCGCCCGGGCGGCGCCTGTCCGTCGTCGTCGACGTCACCTGCGACGTGGGCTCCGACTGCAACGTCCTGCCCCTCTACGACGCCGTGACGGACTGGGCGCATCCGGTACGGCGGCTGCGCGGGGGCGACCGTCCGCTGGACCTCATCGCCCTCGACAACCTGCCCTCCCTGCTGCCCGCCGAGGCCAGCCACTCCTTCTCCGCCGAACTGTGGCCCCATCTGCCGGGCCTCGGCGCACACTCCAGGCCCTGGTCCCGCTGCCTGCGCGTCTTCGGCGAGGCGGTGGCCCGCCAGGAGGCCGGCTCCGGCGGGCAGGGCGCCGGGGCCGCCCCCGCGGCGGGGGCGGACACGACCGGTGCCGACGGAGAGGAGGCCCTCCGTGTCCGGTGACCGGATCGTGCCCGCGAGCGGCGTCGTCCACTGGATCGGCACCGGGCTGTCCACCGGCCGCAGCGGTCTGGGACTGCTGAGCGAACGTGCCGGGCGGCTGCTGGTGTGGGACCGTACCGCCGAGCGCGCCGACCGTCGGCTCGCGGCCCTCGGACTCGCCGGCCGCGCGGAGTCCCGGGCCCTGCGTCCGGGCGCCCTGGAGGCCCAGGTGCGCCCCGGTGACGTGGTCGTCTCCATGCTGCCCGCGACCGAGCACCCGGCCCTGCTCCTGCTGGCGGCGGGCCAGGGAGCCCACTTCGCCTGCACCAGCTACACCTCCGAGGCGCTCGCCGAGCAGGCGGCCGCCGCGGCCAGGGCCGGCCTGGTCGTCCTGACCGAGGCCGGGCTCGACCCCGGCATCGACCACCTCATGAGCCACCTGCTGGTCGAGCGGGCCCGCGAGGAGATCGGTGACCGGGCGGCGTCCGTGACCTTCACCTCGTACTGCGGCGGCATCCCCGCCGAACCCAACGACTTCTGCTACCGGTTCAGTTGGGCGCCCTACGGCGTCCTCGCCGCGCTCCGTTCGCCCGCCCACCACATCGACGGCGGCCGGCGGCGCACGGTCCGGCGCCCCTGGCAGGCCACCCGCACCGTGGTCCTCGGCGGAGAGCCGTTCGAGGTCTACCCGAACCGGGACAGTCTGCCGTTCGTCTCCCAGTACCGCATCCCGGACGGCTGGCACCTGGAGACCTTCGTCCGGGGCACCCTGCGCAACGCCGGCTGGCGCGCGGCCTGGACCGAGGTCTTCGACACCGTCCTGACCGACGACGAGACCCGGATCCGGTCCCTGGCCAAGGAACTGGCCGACCGCCATCCGACCACGGAGGCCGACCGGGACCGCGTGGTCCTCTCCGTCGGCCTGACCGTCAAGGACGCGGACGGCGGCACCCGGTGGCAGGGATCACGGCTGCTGGACCTCACGGGCGACGACACCGAGAGCGCGATGGCCCGCTGCGTCTCGCTGCCGCTCGCCCACGGCGTGACCCGCATCCTCGACGGCGCCCTGCCGGCGGGCCTGAACCGCGCGGCCGAGGACACCGAGGAGGCCGCCCGCTGGCTGCGCTTCCTCGCGGCCCACGGCGTGCCCACGACGTTCACCCAGACCCCGCCCACCGGCCGGGGAGTCGAACCATGACCCCCGTGGCCCGCCCGCACACACCTCTCGGCACCGCGTCGCCGAGCCCACGCCGAGCGGTGGCGGCCGCTCGGCACGCGTCCGGCGGTCCGCCGGGCACCGCACGTGAACCGCTTCACACCATCGAGCGCGGCGACCCGCCCGAAGGAGAGATACCCCATGGCTCATGAGCCCACTCGCTCCGGCCCGACGCACTACCGCTGCCTGGGAGTCGGCGTAGGCCCGGCCAACCTGAGTCTCGCGTCCCTGCTGTACGGCCGGACGGACGTGACCAATCTGTTCCTGGACCGGAAGGAGTCCTTCAGCTGGCACGACGGTCAGCAGATGCCCGGAAACACCCTGCAGGTCTCCCTGTTCAAGGACCTGGTGACGCTGGCCGACCCCCGCAACCCGTTCTCGTTCCTGTCCTACCTCCACGACAACGGCCGCCTGTACCACTTCCTCAACGCCCAGTTCGACGCCGTACCGCGGGTCGAGTTCCGCAACTACCTGGCGTGGGCCAGCCGTTGCAACAAGAACATCGTCTTCGGCGAGGCCGTCCGCGAGGTCGGTTTCGACGGGGTGTTCACCGTCCGCACGGACCGCCGCACCGTCACCGCGGACAACGTGGTCGTCGGCGTGGGCAGCGAGCCCTGGGTTCCGCCGCAGGTGCAAGGCGCCCTCGGGCCCACCCAGTTCCACGTCAGCGAGTACCTCCACCAGGCCAGGAGCCTGGGCGGCAAGCGCGTCGTGGTGATCGGCGGCGGACAGTCGGGCGCCGAGGCCTTCCTCGACATGATCTCCCAGCCCGGCAAGGCCCTGCCGCGCCGGGTCTCGTGGATCTCCCGGCGGGGCAACTACTTCCCGATCGACGACTCGCCCTTCACCAACGACTACTACATGCCCTCGCACGCGGAGTACTTCTACAGCCTCGACCGCGACAGCCGGCAGGCGTTCAACGAGCGGCACGTCCTCACCAGCGACGGCATCTCCGAGAGCACCCTGCGCGACATCTACCAGCGTGCCTATCTGCACCGGTTCGTCGAGGGCAACGTCGACCTGGTGGGCCTGTACCCCAACCGTGAGGTGACCGACGTGTCCACCGGCCTGTACGGCGGATGGCAGGTGACCGCCCGGCACAACGACGACCGCGAGGCGGTGGAGATGTTCGAGGCGGACGTCGTGATCTGGGCGACCGGCTTCCGGCCGACCCGGATGGATTTCCTCGACCCCGTCGCCGACCGGCTGGAGAAGGACGGCGACGAACTGCGCATCGACGAGGACTACGCCGTCTACTGGGACGGGCCGGACGACCGCCGGATCTTCGTGCAGAACGCGGCACGCGGCCAGCGCGGCCTCGCCGACCCCAACCTGAGCCTGAACGCCTGGCGCAGCCAGCGCATCGCGGACCGGCTCGGCAAGGTGTCCAGCAACGATCAGCTGCCGTCGTTCATCGAGTGGTCGACCAAGATGGGCGCCCGGGCCGGGAGGGACACATGAGCCCGGCGCAGAGCACGCGGATCGCCGTGATCGGCGCCGGGGTGATCGGCTGCCTGACCGCTCACGAGGTGCTGGCCGCCGACCCCGGCGCGGAAGTGACGGTCCTGGACAGCGACCTGGTGGGCTCCGGCGCGACCCGCCGCTCCGCGGGCCTGCACTTCCCGCGCGGCGCCACCCCGGCGGTGCGGGCGATGGCCGCCGAGAGCCAGCGCTACTACGCCCAACTCGCCGCGGAGCGGCCCGAGCTGCCGATCCATCCGCTCGCGATGACCGTCGTCGCGCCCGAGTCGGCCGCACGGCGCATCGGCGAGGTGTACCTGCCCGAGGCGAACCTGCGGCGCGTGGACGAGGTGCCGTCCGGGGCCGTCACCCTGCCGGCGGGCGCTGCGGCCTGGGCCGGGGACGGCTGCCAGTACGCGGACGTGCCGGCCCTCACCCAGGACCTGGCCGCCGAGCTGCGCCCGCGCGTGGAGTTCCGTGAAGGGGTGACGGTGACCGGCGTGGAACCGGACACGGACGGCGTCCGGCTGACGCTGAGCACCGGCGACGTGCTCACCGCACGGCAGGCGGTGCTGGCTCCGGGGCCGTGGCTCGCCCACCCCGCCTGGCGCGAGCTGGTGGCGCCCCTCGGGGCGAGGGTGAAGAAGATCGTGGCGCTGCACATCGAGGACGCCCCGTCCGACGCCGACGGCGCGGTCCTCTTCCACGACGAGGACGCCTTCCTGCTGCCGTACCGGGAACGCGGCCACTGGCTGTTCAGCTACACCTGCACGGAGTGGGACGTGGACCCCGACACCGTCGAGCCCGGTCTCACCTCCGTCAACCGGGCGGAGGCCGTCGAGGTGCTGGCCCGCTACGCGCCCCGGCTGGCCGACCGGATCCGGTCGGGACGGGTCTTCTGCGACGCCTACAACCCGGGCGGCGGTCCGCTGGTGCGCACGCTCACCGAGGACGGGCGCCTGATCTTCGCGGGTGCCGCAGGAGGCTCGGGCTACCGCCTGGCACCGGCCATCGCCGCGGAGAGCGTCCGCCTGCTGTCCAAACACGCCGCCTGACCGACGCCTTCGCGAAGCCTTCCCGGTTCTCGAAGCCTTCCCGGGCGTCTTCCGAACGGCCTTGCCGAGCCCTCGGAACGTCCTCCCGAAAGGAACCGACATGATCTTCAGTCGCTACGACGCGCGTGCTCTCCACGACGCGTTCGGCATCCGCATGAGCAGCATCGAGGGACTGGGCGTGGGGGCCGGCTGGGGGCGGGTCGCCCCGGGGCAGGCCTCCACCGGTCATCAGCACGACGAGACCGAGTTCTTCGTCATCGTGGCGGGCCGGGGCGAGTTCGTCGTGGACGGCCGCAGGCACCCCGCCGAGCCTGGCACGCTGGCCCTCTTCGAACCCTTCGAGACCCATGTCCTGGAGAACACCGGCGACACCGACCTGATCTTCGTCACCCAGTACTGGCGTGACGCGGGCCGCGCCCTGACGTCCGCCGACAACGCGGAGCGCCGGGCCTTCGGCGACCGCCCGGTGTTCGTCTTCTCCACGCCGCCGACGCCCAACGGCGACCTCCACCTCGGCCATCTGTCCGGCCCGTACCTCGGCGCCGACGCCTTCGTCCGCTTCCAGCGCATGAACGGCACCGAGGCCTGGCACCTCACCGGCAGCGACGACTACCAGAGCTATGTGGTGGGCGCCGCCCGCCGGGAGGGCCGGGAGCCCGCCGAGACCGCCGCGCACTACAGCGCCGAGATCGCCCGCACCCTCGACCTGATGGACATCAGGCCCGACCAGTACACCGTCACCGACGCGGAGCCCGGCTACCGGGACGGGCTGCGCGACTTCTTCTCCCGTGTGGTCGCCTCCGGCTGGGCCACCGTCACCGAGAGCGACGCGCTCTTCGACGCCGAGAGCGGACAGTACCTCTACGAGGTCGACGTCAAGGGCGGCTGCCCCGGATGCGGCTCGGGCACCAGCGGCAACATCTGCGAGGAGTGCGGCGAGCCCAACACCGTGGCGGACCTGGCCGAGCCCCGCTCCGCCGGCTCCGCCGCCGAGCCGCGGCGAGCCCCGCTGGCCCGCTACTCGCTGCCGCTGCACGTGTTCCGCGAGGAGGTCGCCGCCCACCACCGTCTCGGCCGCGTCCCGGCCCGGCTGCGCGAGCTCGGCGACCGGCTCTTCGCCCGCCCCGCCCTGGACATCCCCCTCACCCACCCCTCCTCGTGGGGCGTCGCGCCCGCGGAGACGGACGTCGACGGGCAGGTCATCTGGGTCTGGCCCGAGATGTCCTACGGCTTCCTGCACGGCATCCAGTCCCTGGGAGTGCGGCTGGGGCGCGACTGGAAGGCCGCCGAGCCCGGCCAGGACTGGAAGATCGTCCACTTCTTCGGCTACGACAACAGCTTCTACCACTCCGTGCTCTACCCGGTGCTCTACCGGCTGGCCCACCCCGGCTGGCAGCCGGACATCGACTACCACGTCAACGAGTTCTATCTGCTGGAAGGCAGCAAGTTCTCGACGAGCCGGCGTCACGCCATCTGGGGCAAGGAGATCCTCACCCCCGACTCCGTCGACGCCGTGCGCTACTTCCTCTCCCGGACCCGGCCCGAGGGCGAGCGCACCAACTTCCGGCGCGCGGACTACGCCAGGACGCTCGACGAGACCCTGATCGGCACCTGGCAGCGCTGGCTGCACGACCTGGGCGCGCGGGTCGCCAAGCACTACGACGGCAAGGCGCCCGACGCCGGCAACTGGACGCCGGAGCACTCGGCGTTCCTCGCCCGGCTCGGCGCCCGCCTCGCCGGCGTGGGCGGCAGCCTGCGCGCGGACGGCTTCTCGCTGAACCAGGCCGCGGCCGAGCTCCACGGGCTGGTCGAGGACACGGTCCGCTTCTCCGCCCTCGAGGGGCTCACCGCCCAGAGCACCGACTGGCAGCACGAGGCCCGCACCGCCATCGCGCTGGAACTGGCCGCGGCCCGGCTGCTCGCCCATGTCGCCACGCCGGTGATGCCCCGCTTCGCCGGCCGGCTGGCCGCCGCGCTCGGTCTGCCGGAGCCCACCACCTGGCCCCAGACGGTCGAACTGGTCGCGCCGGGCACGGAGATCCGGCTCGCCGAGACCGTGTTCTTCAAGCCGGCCGACACATCCGGCACGGGCGCACGGCCGGCCGAGGAGGCACCGGGGGAGGGGGAGCGGTGACACACGACACGCTGGGCCGCATCGTCTCCTGCGAGCCGGGGGACGGGCACATCCGCGTCGCCAGCCTGCTGGGCACCCGGACCCTCACCCTGCGCGAGCTGTACCGCCGCTCCGGCCGGGTGGCCCGGTGGCTGCTGGAGCAGGGGATCCGCCCCGGCGACCGGATCGGCATCCTCGCGGCCAACAGTCTGGAATGGGTCCTGCTGGACCTCGCGGCGCTGCGGCTCAAGGCCGAGACCGCCGGGTTCGAGCCGGGCAAGTTCGCGCCCACCACCGATCTGATGGACCGTTACGGCATCCGGCTGCTCTTCACCGACCGGCCGGCCCAGCCGGCCGGTATGGTCCCCATCGGCGAGGTGGCCCAGGTGTCGGAGCGGGCGGACCTGGACGGGCCGTCGCTGCCGCCGGTGACCTGGGGTCCGAAGGACGTCACCACCATCAAGTTCACCTCCGGCAGTACGGGTGAGCCCAAGGGGCTCGGTGCCACCGCGGGCAGCATCGACAGCTCGCTGCGGGCGGTGCAGGAGATCTTCGAACACGGCCCGGGCGACGACCTGTTCGTATTCCTGCCGCTCTCCCTGCTCCAGCAGCGCTACTGGGTGTACTCGGCGCTTCTGCACGGCCACGACATCACCGTCAGCACCTACGAGGCCGCGTTCGCGGCGCTGCGCCGGGTGCGGCCGACCGTGGTGATGGGCGTGCCGGCCTTCTACGAGACCGCCAAGCGGCAGATCCAGGCCAGGATGCGCGGGGACGGCGACGGCCGGACCGCGGGGCAGGCCGCGCGGGCCGTCTTCGGCGACCGCATCCGCTATCTGTGGACCGGATCGGCGCCCGCGGCCTCCAGCGTGCTGCGGTTCTTCACCGAGGCGGGGCTGCCCATCTACGAGGGCTACGGGCTCAACGAGACCTGCATCGTCACCAAGAACCACCCCAAGGCGCACCGCGACGGCAGCGTCGGCAGGGTGCTGCCCGGCAAGGAGGTGCTGATCGGCGAGGACGGTGTCGTCAGCGTCCGCAGCGAGCATCCGGTCAACGACCACTACGCCTACTGCCGGCCGGGCGACTCCGAGCGGGTGTTCGCCCCGGATGGCACCGTTCGCACCGGCGACCTCGGCTATCTCGACGAGGACGGATTCCTGTTCATCCGCGGCCGGGCCGACGACGTGATCGTCCTGGACAACGGCAAGAAGGTGATCGTCCGGCCGATCGAGGAGGACATGAAGGCCGATCCGGCCATCGCCGAGTGCGTCCTGTTCTGCCCGGCCCAGACCGAGCTGGTGGCCGTGGTCTCCCCGGCCACCGACCCCGCCGACGAGAGGGCGATCGCCGCCCGCCTCGCCCGGACCAACGCCTCACGCGCCGCCGACGAGCGGATCGGCCGCGCCATCGTCGCGGACCCCCCGTTCTCCATCGACAACGGCCTGCTCACCTCGCAGTACAAGCCGAAGCGAGGACGGATCCTCGACGCCTACCACGACGCCGTCCACGACCCCGAGGAGGGAATCCATGCTGTCTGAATCCACGCTGCCCGAGATGGAGAGCGCCGCCCGCCGGCAGCTTGCCGCCGTACTGACCCATGACATCGCGCCGGCGGCCCTCGATCTCGACGCCGACATGGCCGGTTCCTACGCCCTGACGTCCTTGAACAAGGTCCTTTTCCTCACGGAGCTGTGCGAGGCTACCGGCGTCGACCTCGCCCACTTCACCGAGGACGACCTCGACCGGATGCGAACCCTGCGTGACGTCGTAGAAGCACTGGCCCGACACTCGACCGAGGGATCCTGACACATGACCTGGGCACAGAAGGCGGCAGCCGTCCTGGAGAACGACCATGTACGCCTTCACCCGGTGACGGAGGCCGACCGCCAGGGGATCCAGGCGGTCGCCATGGACCCGGACATCTGGCGCTACTTCGTCTCCCGCGTGGAGAACGAGGCCGACTTCAAGGTCTTCTTCGACACCTGCCTGGCCGACCAGGCGGCCGGGCGCCGGATCGTGTTCGTCGTCACCGACAAGGCCTCCGGCCGGATCGCCGGCAGCATGTGCTACGGCAATCTCGCCGAGGCGGACGCCCGGCTGGAGATCGGCTGGTCCTGGCTGGGCCGCGACTTCCGTGGCAAGGGCGTCAACCGGTGGGTGAAGTACCTGCTCCTGGAGCATGCCTTCGAGCGACTGGGCGCGGAGCGGGTCGAGTTCAAGACGGACGTGCTCAACGAGCAGGCGAGACGAGGGCTGCGCAACATCGGCGCGACCGAGGAGGGCGTCCTGCGGAGCTTCAACTACATGCCCGGCGGGCGCCGTCGGGACGCCGTCTTCTACAGCGTCCTGCGCGCCGAGTGGCCCGGGGTGAAGGAACACCTCCTGACCGGCGGGGTGTGACGAAGGGGGAGCCGCACATGATCGACGGTCTGTTGCTCCGTAGGTTCCTTCGCGTCCACGCGCGCCGGATCGGCTACCGCTCGGCCGCGACAGGCTATGCCGCGCTCGTCGACCAGACCGAGTACGAGCATGCGCGGCTCTCCGACACGGAACTGGTCAGGGCGGTGCACGGCTCGTACACCGGCTGGATGGGCGGACGCCGGGCGGTCGGGGTCATGGGCCGTCTCGGGCGCCTGGCGCCCCGCGCGGCGGCCCGGACCCTCACCCTGGTGACACCGCACCTGTTCCGCTGGCTCGTCGGCCCGATCCGGCGCACGGGCCCGACCGAACTGGTGGTGGAGCGGTGCAGGTTTCTCGACGGCACCTCGCCGGAGATCTGCCTGCGCGTCTGCAAGGGCCCCACGCAGAGCTTCTTCACCGAAACCCTCCACATCCCCACGACGCTCACCCCCGACCTCCAACGGTCCCTGTGCCGCGTCTCGTTCACCCCGGCTCGGCGCCGGGCCCGGTGACCCGCGCCTCGCCGCTCCCACCGGCGGGGCGCGGCGGGCCAACAGGCGTACGCCGCTTCCCAGGAGCGGCGCGGCCGCCGGACGGGGGCGGTGTCCTGGGCGCGCGGGGTCGACGTGATCACGGGGGCATGCCTGACACTTCCCGACGCGGTCTTCTCGCCGTCCTCGTGGCCTCGGCCGCGTCCGTGCCGCTCAGCGGGCTGGCCGCGGGACCGGCGCGTGCCGCCGGCGCTGCCGCCGTCACCGTGCCGCCCTTCCCCGGTCCGGCGGGTCTGAGTTCCGCCCGTTCCTCGGTGACTCTGCCCCCGCTGGACGCCTCCTACTTCATGCCGGTGACGCTCGGCACCCCGCTCACCGCCACGGTGCTGCCCGGGACCCCGGCCCGCACCGAGGTCACCTCGGCGGCCGGCGCGTCGCCCTGCTGACCCACGGTGCCCGGACGGTCGTCGTGCCCGGTCCGCAACGGACGTTCGCCGAGAACAAGCGGCCCTTCGTGGACGACTTCCAGCGCACCCTGCCGGATGTGTCCCTGCCGGTCGCCAACCGACAGTACCGGGGGGCCTCACCCGGGGGCGGAAGCTGGTCCACCCTCGGGCCGGCGGACACCGACTACGCGGTCGTCCCGGGTGCCGGCGTGATCAGCCTGACGACCGACTTCGCCAGCCGTCATGCCACGCTCAGGGACGACGACATCACGGATGTCGATGTGCGCTGCGTGGCTCGCTTCGACAAGGTGCCCACCGGGCAGGCGTGTTCGTTCGCCCTGTCCTTCGGCTACCAGGACACCCACAACAGTTACCGGGCCCGGCTGTCGTTCCTCACCACCGGCGCGGTCGAACTGCGGGTGGAGAAGGAGGTCTCCGACACCGTCACCCAGCTGGCCTCGGCCCTGACCCTTGCCGCCGGCGTGCCCGCGGGCTCCGACTGGACGATACGGGTGCGCCGGAAAGGCTCCCGTATCCAGGCGAAGGCCTGGCGCGCGGGCTCGGCCGAGCCGTCCGCGTGGTCCGTCGACGTCACCGACTCCACCTTCGCCAAGGGCCGGGTGGGCGTGCGCGCCCTGGCCAACAACGGCTGCACCAACCTGCCCGTCAAGCTCTCCGCGAGCAGCTTCGAGGTGGACGCCGCGAACTGGGAGGCTCCGCCGACCGTCACCCACGGCGACTGGGTGCGCGTCCTTCCCCAGCCGTTCGACGGCACCTGGAACGACCGACTGGAGCAGACGATCCGCGCCTGGGCCGGTTCCACGGCTCCGGATGTCCTCGCGTATGCCGCGATGTTCCTCGGCGGCGCCCCCGCCGTGAGCGCCGGTTCGGGGCCCGCGCAGGGCAAGCAGGTGCTGGGGGAGGCCGGTTACGGCTATCCGGATCCGCAGGGCTACCGCTACGAGGGCGCCGACTTCCACGAGTACATGGACGTGGGCTGGACCTTCGACGACGGCATCCACACCGGGCCCTCGAGCAGACAGGTGGGCAATCTCGACTGCTCCGGCTACACCCGCATGGTGTACGGCTACCACATGGGCGTGCCCATGGCCGCGGCGCAGGACACCTCCAAGGAGCGGCTGCCGCGCAAGTCCCGCGATATGGCCGACTACGCGCCCGGGGGTGCTGATCGACCGGACCGACGGCACCAACCCGCCCGCCGCCGCCCTGCTTCAGCCCGGTGACCTGGTGCTGTTCAACGCCGACTCCGGTGACGACAATCCGACCGTCACGGTCGACCACGTGGGCATCTGTCTGGGCCGGGACACGACGGGCAGGCGCCGGTTCCTCTCCAGCCGCAAGACGGTCAACGGGCCCACGATGTCCGACCTCGGCGGCGCCTCGGTGCTGGACGGCACGGGTACGTACGCCAAGAAGCTGCACACGGTGCACCGCGTCTGACAGCCGCCGGGCCGGGGGAGCCGCCGTGTGCGACGGCCCCCCGGCACAGGGGGACATGCTCAGGAGGGCTTCGCCGCCGACACCGCGGTCACGGTCACCTTGTTGTCGCATTCGGCGAACTCGCCGTCGGCCAGGGCAACCTGGTGCGCCCCGGCGCCCGGCAGTCCCACCACCAGGGTCGGGTACACGACGGGCTTCGACCCCGACACGCAGTAGCCGTCGGCCTCGCCCTGGACCTGGACGAAGGTCAGCTTCGCCCATGCCTTGCCGCCCGGCGCCATCCGCACCGGCGAGGCCGTGCCCGTGCGGGTCACCGACAGCGGGAGGCTGTGCTGCGGGGAGCCGTTGCCCGCCCCCGCCACCGTCGGATGGCCCTCCAGGACGCAGGGGTGCCCGGTGACGTTGGTGAACTCGACGATCACCGCTCCGGTTCCCGTACCCGACGGGCGATGGGCAGCCGGGTACACGGCCGCGTTCAGGGCGCTCGCCGTACAGGCCTTCGCCGTGCTCCCCGGGGTTTTCACCGCCGGGGAGGTGACGGCCGCGGGCGCCGCCGGGACGCCCGTACCGGAAGCCCCCGGCGCCGTACCGGAACCCCCCGGAGCCGCGGAGCCCGGCGCGCCTGACGACGCCACCGTGCTCGACACGTTTGAGGACGCCCTCGACGGCGCCCCGGACGCCGGCCCGGCGGCCTTCGGCCCACCACCGGGCTGGCACGCGGTCACCAGCAGCGCGGTCGCGACCGCGGCCGTCGCCAGCGCGGCTCTGCGGTGAGTTTTCCCGTACGGCATGACATCCCCCGACTTTCGGATCGTGCGGATACCGGTCGTGCACCGGCACTCGCCGGTTCAGACGGGGCTGTCGGACAGCGGGTTCGCCGCCCGGCCGGCTGTCACACGGCGGTGACAAGATCCGGGTCGCCCTGTCGCAATCACCGCCGGTCCGGGCCGGCCACCGTGTCCGGTGCGGTGGGATGACCGGGTGGTTCCCGCCGGCTCCGCACCGGTTGACGTAGCGTCATCTCCGGTGGTTCAGTGGCTCAGCCACTCAACCACTCATCCGCCTGGGGCCCAGATGGAACCACTGCCACGCGAGACGATCGTCGACGCTCTGGAAAAGCGGCTGCGCGAGGACATCCTCGACGGACGCCATCCGGCCGGAAGCTATCTGCCGCCCGAACGCGAACTGGCAGACGGGTTCGGCGTCACCCGCACCTCGCTCAAGCACGCCTTCGGGCGGCTGGTGCACGCCGGGCTGCTGGAGACGCGGCACGGCGTCGGGACCCGCGTACGTGACTTTCTGCGCCTCGGCGGGGCGGACCTCCTGCCCATGCTGGTACGCCACAGTCCGGACTGGATCGGTGAGATCTTCGAAGTCCGCCGCAGCGTCGGCGCGTTGATCGCAGAGCGTGCCGCGGCCGGTGCCACGGCCCCGCAGATCGCCGAACTGCGCGCCCTGCTGGCGGCCGTCGGGGAGGCGGCCGGCGGTGACGCCGCGCAGCTCGCGGACGCCGAGGTGCACCGGGCGCTCGCCCGCGCCACCGGCAACCGGGTGTATGTGCTGCTGACCAACACCCTGTTCAACGCGTATCTGCCCGTGCGTGCGGCGCTGGTCGGCCCCTTCCGGGATTCCCGGGCCGCGCGGGACCGGCTGGCGCCGGTGGTCGAGGCCGTGGCCGCCGGCGACCAGGCGGCGGCCCGCACGGCAGCGGGCGACTATCTGTCCGCCACGGAACGCATCATGCTCGAAGGGCTGGCACACACCGGCGGACGCCGGGACGGTGTCCGGTGACCTCGCGCGGAACGGTCTTCGAGGAGACCATGCTGGGCCGTGTGCGCCTCGTCGCCGAGGACAGCGACCTGCCGATGCGGATCGATCTGTCGGTCCGGGCCGACCGTGTGCTGCTGCCGCACCGTACGACACGGGCGCGGCTGACCGGCCGCGTGCGGATCGCGGGACGGGCCGACGACCCGGAGGCCGTCGGGCAGTTGGAGATCTCGCCCCTGGCCCGCCGCAGGATCCGCTACCGGATCACCTTCGCCCTGGAGGGCCGGCGCCTGACACTGGACGGCTGGAAGTCGGTGTCCCCCCGGCGCCCGATCGCCTCGCTGACCGTGTTGCCGTACACCCTGTACGAGGACGGCGAGCGCATCGGTGACGGCACCCTGCGCTTCCCCATCGGCACCGGGCTGCTGCCGTTCCTCACCAGCTTCCGGTTTCCCCGCGCCGGCGTGCCCGACGCCGACCGCCATCACGCGTCACGCTGGGACGGCACACCGGGGCGGACCGAGGTCTGGTACACCACTGTGACCGACCCGGCGACCGGCAGCGGGGTGTGGCTGCACCATGAACTGGTCGCGCCCACCGACGGCTCCGGCGCCTACGCGCACGGGTGGGCCGCCGTCTTCCCGAAGGACGGACCCGTCGAGCACGCGACCTTCGGCCCCGTCCCCTGGGAGGCGGGCCCCGACGGCTTCACCGCCGAGGGCATCAGCGCCGTCCCCGGCCGGCTCACCGGCTCCGCAGGCCCCTTCGCCTGGGCACTCACCGAGACACCCGAGGGCCCGCCCCTGCACACCTTCCCCCGCTGGTCATGGCGCCGACCCCGGCTGCCGGCCGCGCAGATGCTGCCCGCCACCCGCGCCCGCTACACCGGCATGGTGCGGTACGGCACCGGTGAACTGTCCCTGGACGGCGCGCCCGGCGCGAGCGCCCGTATCTACGGCCACGGCAACGCCCGCCGCTGGGCCTGGCTCCACGCGGACCTGGGCGGCGGCGACATCCTGGAGATCATCGCCGCGGTCTCCATGCGCCGGGGACTCGACCGGCTGCCCCCGCTCGTCTTCCTGCGCCTGCACCGCGACGGCCGCACCTGGCCCCGGCGAGTGGAGCGCTCCGCCGTGGGCTGGGCGGGTGTCGGCCGGTTCCGCGCGGACATCGGCCTGCCGGAGTGGCGGGTGGAAGGCCGCGCGGGCCGGCGCCGCATACGGGTGACGGTGACCCAGCCGCCCGAGCGGACGCTGGCACTCGACTACACCGATCCGGACGGCTCCCTCGCGGTCTGCCGCAACAGCGAGACGGCGGACGCGGTCATCCGCGTGGACCGCTGGTGGGGCGGCTGGCGGCCGGAGGCCACATGGCGGCTGTCCGGCACCGCCCACGCGGAGGTCGGTGGGCGATGAGGCATCCAGCACCGCAGGCATGGACGGGACTTGTGGCGGCGTTCCTCGCGGACGACGGCACCGCCGGCTGGGCACGGGCAGTGCCGGCGCGGCTCGACACCCTCCTCGGCGCCATGCCCGCACCGGCAAGGACGGCGGTGCGCGGCGCGGCCGCGGCGATCGACGCCTACACCGTGGCCCGCGCCGGGGGGCGGCTGTCCGGCCTCAGCCCCGCGCAGCGCGAGGACATCATGGCCTCGCTCGCCTCCCACCGGGCCCTGCTGCCCCTCCTGGACGCGGTGAAGGTACCGCTGCTGCTCGCGGCCGGTACCGAACGGACCCTGCGGCACGGGGGGGGTGTCCACCCGGTCCGCGGACTCCGCGCCCGACGATCCGCCGCTCGACTGCACGCCCTCCGCCCACTGGCCCACGCGGTCCACAGCGGACGCCGTCGTCATCGGATCCGGCGCCGGCGGGGCCATGGCGGCGAGAACACTCGCCCGCGCGGGGCTGAGCGTGGTCGTCCTCGAGGAAGGCGAGCACCACACCACCGCGTCGTTCGCGCGACGGGCCCCGCTCGACCGCTTCGGCGACCTCTACCGGGACGGCGGGGCGACGATCGCCGTCGGCAATCCGCCGCTGGTCCTGCCGGTGGGCCGCGCGGTCGGCGGCACCACCGTCGTCAACTCCGGGACCTGCTACCGGACACCGGGCCACGTCCTCACCCGCTGGCTGCGTCGCCATGGCTTCGCGGCCGTCGAGGGCTTCGACGCCCACCTCGACGAGGTCGAGCGCACCCTGAAGGTGGCGCCCCAGCCCGCGGACGTCCTCGGCACCAACGGGCTGCTCGCGCTGGCCGGGGCACGGCGGCTCGGCTGGGCCGCGTCACCCCTCAGCCGCAACGCTCCGGGCTGCGTGGGCTCCTGCCAGTGTGTGGTCGGCTGCCCCACCGGAGCCAAACAGAGCGTCCAGCTCTCCGTGCTTCCCCAGGCCTGTGCGGCCGGCGCCCGTATCGTGACGAGCGCGCGTGTGCGGCGGATCCTCACCGACCCCGACCGGCCCGGCGGTCCACGGGCCGCGGGGGTGCTGGTGCGGCGCCCGGACGGCAGTGAACTGGAGATCCTCAGCCCGCTGGTCGTGGTCGCCGCCGGCGCCCTCCAGACCCCGCCGCTGCTGCGCCGTTCCGGCCTCGGCCGGCACCACCGGCTCGGCCGCAACCTCAGCGTGCACCCGGCCCTCAGTGTCGCGGGCCGCTTCAGCCGGCCCGTCACCAGCTGGAAGGGCGTGCTCCAGAGCGTCGGGGTCGAACACCTGCGCGCCGACGGTATCCTCATCGAAGCCACCGCGGCGCCCCCGGGCATGAGCTCCTTCGTGCTGCCCGGCGTGGGACGCGAGCTGCGCCGTGAACTGGAGGGAGCGGAGCGGCTGGCCACCATCGGCGCCATGATCGCCGACCGCCCCTCGGGCCGCGTCCACGGCCGGAACCGCACTCTGGTCCGCTACGACCTGGCACCGGACGACGCCGGTCGCCTGCTGCGCGCCCAACGAGCCATGGGGGAGCTGCTGTTCGCCGCGGGCGCCGAGGAAGTGCTCACCGGAGTGCCGCACGCCCCGCGCGCTCGCACCCCCGCCCAGTTGGAGGCGCTGCTCGACACGGTGACCGCGAGCCGCCTCCATGTCTCCGCCTTCCACCCCACGGGCACGGCCGCCGCCGGCAGTGACCCCGAGCGCTCACCGGCCGACCCGGACGGGCACCTGCGTGGCATCCGGGGTGTGCTGATCGCCGACGGTTCCGTGCTGCCCAGCTGTCCGGAGGTGAATCCCCAGCTGAGCATCATGGCGGCGGCCCTGGCCGTCACCCAGCGCGTCGTGGCCGAGTCCCCGTGACATCCGTGGGGGACGGCCGGCAGCGGGGCACCGGCCGCACCGCCGAGGGCGCGACGGCGGTCGGCCTCATGGGCCCCCGGGCTGTCGGGCAGCCCGCGTCAGCCGTCCCGGTGGGCCGCTCCCGCCTTCTGCTCCAGATGTGCCGCGTTGGTTTGGGACGACTATGGAAGGAGGCAGAGCGGCCACCGAGGCACGGCACAGGCCGTGACCCACTGGAAGAGGGGAATCGGTGCATGGGGACGACGGACTCCTTCCGGCCCGGCCGGCGCCCGTCGCCGGAGGGCCCCGCCGCGCCGCCCAGTGGCCTGCTCGACCTGCTGAGCGTTGCCGCGGTGGTGCTGGACTCGAAGGGCCGGGTGGTCTTCTGGAGCCCTCACGCTGAGGAACTGTTCGGTTACACGGCGGCGGAGGCGCTGGGCCGGTTCGCGGCGCGGCTGATGGTCCACGAGGAACACTGGGACGAGGTGGTCCGCCTGTTCGGCACGGTCATGGAGTCCGGCGCCGACTGGGCCGGGGCCTTCCCGATCCGGCACAAGGACGGCAGCACGCGCCTGGTGGAGTTCCGCAATATGCGGCTGCTGGACGACCTGGGCGACACCTACGCGCTGGGCCTCGCCGCCGACCAGGCCACCGTCGCGCGGGTCGAGCGGGACGTCGCCCTGTCCACCCGCCTCGTGTCCCAGTCCCCGATCGGGCTGGCCGTGCTGGACACGCACCTTCGGTTCCTCACCGTGAACCCGGCTCTGGAGCGCATCGTCGGCCTGCCCGCCGCCGCGCAGCTCGGCAGACCGATCCACGAGGTGCTGGCGTTCCTCGACCTCGCGGACGTCGAGGAACGCCTCCTTCGTGTTCTCGACACCGGGGAGCCGGTGGTCGACCTTCACATCGTGTGCCATCCCCCGGCCGACCCGGACCATGAGCACGCCTGGTCCGTCTCGCACTTCCGGCTGGAGGACTCGGGCGGCCGGGTGCTGGGCATAGCCTTTTCCGTCGTTGACATCACCGAGCGTCACCGGGTGGCCACGGAGGCGGCCCATGCCCGTCAGCGACTGGCCCTGATCGCGAGTGCCTCGGCGTCCGTGGGCACCACCCTCGACCTGGAGACCACGGCGCGCGAGCTCGTCGATGTCGTCGTGCCGGTCCTCGCCGATGTGGCCACGGTGAATGTGCTCGACAGCGCTCTTACCGGCCGGCCCGCACCGCCCGCGGGGCCCGCCCGCTTCCAAGTCCTCGCCGTCGGCGCGGCCCGCCCCGAGGAAGCCTTCCACCCGGAGGACCGGCCCGGGCCGGGCGTCACCTATGAGAGCGACCACCTGATCACGCGCTGCGTACAGACCCGCCGGCCGGTTCTGCTGCCGCACACCACCCCCTCGGACCTGCCGCGCATCGCACGCCACCCCCGCGCCGCAGCTCGCCTCGCCGCGGCCGGACTGCACTCCTGTCTGGCCGTCCCCCTCGTGGCCCGCGGTGAAGTCCTCGGCGCGCTCGCCCTCAAGCGCACCCACCACCCGGCCCCCTTCGACGAGGACGACGTGTTCCTCGCCGCCGAGCTGGCCGCGCGCGCCGCCGTCTGCATCGACAACGCCCGTGGGTACCAGGCCCAGCGCCACGCGGCCCTCACCCTCCAGCGCAGTCTGCTCCCCGAACTCCCGTCCAGGCGGCCCGGCCTGGAGGTCGCCTGGCGCTATCAGCCCGCCGGCGCCGCCAGTGAGATCGGCGGAGACTGGTTCGACGCCATACCCCTGCACGGGGACAAGACCGCCCTGGTCGTCGGGGACGTGATGGGCAGCGGGATCAACGCCGCCGCCACCATGGGTCAACTCCGCAGCGCCACACGCGCCTTCGCCGAACTCGACCTGGCACCCGCCGAGGCCCTCCACCATCTCGACCATCTGAGCGAGGGCATGGGACGGGCCATCACCACCTGCCTCTACTGCGTCTACGATCCTCATCGCGGCCAGTGCGAGATCTCCCTCGCCGGCCATCTGCCACCGGTCCTGATGCGCCCCGGCCACCCGGCGCGACTGCTCACCCTGCCCCCCGGCGTGCCCCTGGGCGTGGGAGGGATCCCCTTCGACACCACCACCATCGTCTTCCGTCCCGGTGACCAGCTCGTCCTCTACACCGACGGTCTGGTCGAAACCCGGAGCGACCCCATCGACGTCCGCCTGAACACCCTCCTCGACGCCCTCACCGCCACCCGGTACGAGGACTTGGAGGAGACCTGCGACCGTCTGCTGGCGATCCTCCGCCCGCCGGGCGGCGAGGACGACGTCGCCCTGCTCATCGCCCGGGCGCGGGCCTGATCCCGCGCCGCACGTCCCCGAGGGCACCTCCCGTGAGGGAACCCGGCCGCGGACAGCCGTCGGCCACGCGCCGCGCGCCCGGAGGTGTTTGCCGTCGGCCCGAGCGGTAACGCGATGTCCATGAGTGAACCGAACAGCGGAACAAGCCAGAAGACCGACAGCAGGCGGGCGCCCGCGGCCAAGGCCAGGCGCACCGCGGACAAGGCCACCGCTCCGGCCTCACGGGCCGCGAAGAAGGCCGCTGCCACGACGGGTGACGCGGCGTCGGCGGCGAAGTCCGGCGCCGAGCGCTCGGCGGAGTCGGCGTCCGGGGCCGTGCACGCCGCGGCCAAGGGCGTGGAAGTGGGCCGCCAGGCGATCATCGCGACCTCGGGCCAGGTCGCGGCGACGGCCAAGACGGCCTGGACGGTCATCGCCCACCGAAAGCTCGTCGCCGCGGGCGTCGGGGCCGGTCTGACCGCGCTGAGCGCCGCGTCGTACGCGGTGGGCCGCCGCGCGGGGAACCGTCCCCAGGGCCCTCTGACCCGGCTCACCGGCGGGCGGATCTGACACGCACCGGCAGGAGTGGCCTCGCGCGGTGCCTCGGAACGCGTCGAGGCCGGCGAGGCGTCCGGCCGCGGCCCGGCGGCCGGTGGCCCGAGGGCCGGGTCGTGGCCACGGAATGCGCGGCGACGACCCGGCCGGCACCGGTCCGGTCTCAGCGCAGATTGCCCAGGCGGGCGTCCTGCCACAGGTCCACGCCGCCCTCGGTGGCGTACTTGTCGATCTCGGCCAGCTCCTCGCTGCTGAAGTCGGGGTTCTCCAGCGCGGCGACGTTCTGCTCCAGCTGTTCGACACGGGAGGCGCCGATGACGAGCGAGGTGACCCGCTCGTCCCGCAGGGCCCAGGCAAGGGCCATCTGAGCGAGGGTCTGCCCCCGGCGTGCCGCGATGTCGTTGAGGGCGCGCAGCCGGTGCAGCATGTCCTCCGACAGCCAGGCGGTGTCGAACGACGTGCCCTGCGCGGCACGCGAGCCCTCGGGGATGCCGTCGAGGTAGCGGCCGGTCAGCAGGCCCTGAGCCAGCGCCGTGAAGCCGATGACCCCGAAACCCTCCTCCTGGGCGGCGTCGAGCAGACCCTCGGTCTCGATCCAGCGGTTGACCATGCTGTAGGACGGCTGGTGGATGAGGAGCGGGGTGCCCAGCTCCCGGAGGATGGCGACCGCCTCACGGGTGCGCTGGGTGTCGTAGGAGGAGATGCCGACATAGAGGGCCTTGCCCTGGCGGACGGCGGCGTCGAGCGCGCCCATCGTCTCCTCGAGCGGGGTGGTGGCGTCGAGGCGGTGGGAGTAGAAGATGTCCACGTACTCCAGCCCCATGCGGCGCAGCGACTGGTCGAGCGAGGAGAGCAGGTACTTCCGGGAGCCGCCGCCCTGGCCGTAGGGCCCCGGCCACATGTCCCAGCCGGCCTTGGTGGAGATCACCAGTTCGTCCCGGTACGGCGCGAGGTCCTGCTTCATCAGCCGCCCGAAGTTGATCTCCGCGGAGCCGTAGGGCGGGCCGTAGTTGTTGGCGAGGTCGTGGTGGGTGATGCCGAGGTCGAAGGCGCGCAGCGCGATCTCGCGTTGTGTCTCGAACGGCCTGTCGTCCCCGAAGTTGTGCCAGTAGCCGAGGGACAGGACGGGAAGGTCGAGCCCTGAGCGCCCGGTGCGGCGGTAGCGCATGGTGCCGTTGTAACGCTCAGGATCCGCGACGTGGTTCATCGGGTGATCTCCGGATGGTTCGGTGAGGGGTGCCCCGCCGGAAGACAGGGGACGTGCCCACACTGCCTCCGCGTGATCCTGAAGTCCAATAGCTCCTTTTCATCGGATTCAGCGGAGTCGCTTCTGAATCGCTCCGCGACCCCGGGTCAGTGGGTCAGAGCCTTGTGCAGGGTGGGATAGCACTCGATGACCGTGTCGAGGCCGACGATCTGCATCACCCGCCTCACGGGCTCGGTGAGATTGGCCAGGCGCAGCCAGCCGCAGGCGCGATGGGCCGCGTGATGGGCGGCGATGAAGGCGTTGACGCCACTGGAGTCCATGAAGGTGACGGCGTCGAGGTCCACCACGGTGTGCCGCGGACCGGAGCCGCCGGCGGGAATCAGAATCCGGCGGAGCCCGTCGGCGGTGTCGTGGTCGATCTCACCGCGCAGGGTGATGACGCGGATGCCCTCGACGGTCGTACGGACGATCGACAGCCGGGCGGAACCGGCTGGTCCTGCGATCTCTGTCACGCTTCCCCCACCGGCAGTCGGTGACGCTCTCGGCCAGTCCTTCCGTGCGGAAGGCTGCCCTGGATGCGGCGGGGAATGCTCTCCGCGTGAAGTCTGTTCGGGCCTGTGGGGCGTGCGCGGCCCGGCTTCGGGTAGACGCCGGGGGTGAACGGGGTGGCAGAGGCGGTCCGCATGGATGTGTTTCCGCAGGGCGAGAGCCGTACGAGGCCGGACGACGGCCTCATCCGGACCACGATCGCGCTGGATGGCGGCGGCGCGTGCATCGCCGAGGCGCGGCATCTCACCGCGGCATTCCTGGCCCGGGTCCAGGCGGAACATGGGATTCCCGTGTCCGTCCGGGCGATGGACCTCACCCAGCTCGTGGTGAGTGAGCTGGTCACCAATGCCCGCAAGTACGCTCCCGGTCCCGTGCTGCTGGAGCTGCGGGTCGTCGGCGCCGCGGTGGACGTGATGGTGTGGGACAGCGACCCGGTGCTGCCGGTGGCCCAGGCGCCGGATCCGGGGAGAGTGGGCCGGCACGGCCTGGAGATCGTGAGGGCCGTCGCCCAACGGTTCGAGGTGCGGCGGGAACCGGGCGGCAAACGCGTCAGCGCCCGCATGGCCCTGTGGGACGACCCGGACGGTCCGCCGGCTGGACACCCTCCCCTGTAGCGGCGGCCGGCAGGCGCGGGATCGCAGGTCACGGTGGGGTGACACGGGGGGCGAGGATGCTGGCCTGGACCCCGGAGAGTCCGTCGAGGGAATGGCCGCGGGTCTCGACGCGGAAGACGAGGGTGATGAGGAATCCGCAGGCACAGGCCGCCGCCACCGCGTAGAGCAGTGCGGCCTCCCCGATGCCTGCCGGTATCACCGGGAAGAGGAAGGTGCCGAGGGCCGCGCCCAGTTTGCCGCAGCCGGCCGCGAAGCCATGTCCTGCCGCGCGCATCTCGGACGGGAACACCTCGGCGGGCAGGGCGAACGTGGTGGCGTTGGGCCCCAGGTTCATAAAGGTGTTGAACAGCCCGAAGCCCAGCATCACCGGCACGAGATGGGCCTTGGCTCCGCCGGACAGCTGGGTGCTCATCTGCTGGGTTTTTTCGCGATACTGGCTATCGTGAATGTATGAAACGGACCTCATTCTCCGGCTGGCCCTGTTCCATCGCGCGGACCATCGATCTGCTCGGTGACCACTGGACGCCCCTGATCCTGCGCGAGGCCTTCTACGGGATCCGTCGCTTCGACGACTTCCAGCAGGAGTTGGGCATCGCCCGCAACACCTTGACCGACCGGCTGAACCGGCTGGTGGACGAGGGGGTCATGGAGAAGCGGCTCTACCAGAGCGAGCCGCGGCGCTACGAGTATCTGCCGACGGAGAAGGGGCGGGATCTCTTCGCCGTGCTCGCCGCGATGTCGCGGTGGGGCGACCGCTGGCTGGCGGGGGAGGAGGGCGTCCCCGTGGTGCTCCACCATGACGTGTGCGGTCATGACACCCAGGCCGAGGTGGTGTGCGCCGCGTGTCACAAGCCGCTGGAGGCCGAGGACACCTCGATGCGGATGGGGCCCGGCTATCCGGAACGCCTGAAGCGGCGGCCGGATGTGCGGCGACGGTTCGGCCTTGCCTGAGTGATCGCGAGCGCGTGGTCTCTTGACATGTGAGTCTCATAAAGCAACTCTGGTGCTCAAAGCCCCTAATGCGGAGGAGGTTGACCGACTTGGAGTGGACGGGCGCGCGCTACGCGGACAAACCCACCCTCGAGGTGAGTACCTGGATCGACGCCCCACCGGAACGGGTGTGGGACCTGGTCCGCGACATCACGCTGATGCCGGCCATGAGCGATGAACTCCAGTCGGTCGAATGGCTCGACGGTGCCACCGGACCCGCGGTGGGGGCCAGATTCCTCGGCCGCAGCAAGCACGAGGCGTTCGGGGAGTGGGAGACGACCTCGCATGTCGTCGAGTACGAGCCGGGGCGGGTGCTCGCCTGGGCGGTGGAGGACCCGGCCCATCCGTCCGCGGTCTGGCGCTTCCGGCTCCGGCCCAAGGACGGTGGGACCGAGTTGTCGCAGTGGATGCAACTCGGCCCGGGCCGCTCCGGTCTGTCGGTGGCGATCGACCGGATGCCGGATAAGGAACAGAAGATCGTATTTGTGCGGCTCCGTGAGTTCGAGGATGCCATCACCTCCACTCTGGGGAAGATCAAGGAGAGGGCGGAGGCCTGATGCGCACTGCCACAACGATCGAGGCGTCCGGCGGCGCATCGTGGTCGGAGCCGGCCGACTTCGTCGTCGAGGCCGAGAAACTGGGCCTGGACATCTGCTGGGTGGCGGAGGCTTGGGGCTCGGACGCGCCCTCCGCACTCGGCTACTACGCCGCGCTCACCGACCGCGTGCTGCTGGGATCCGGTGTCATGCAGCTCGGCACGCGCACCCCGGCGGCCGTGGCGCAGACCGCGATCACGCTGTCCAACCTGTCCGGCGGGCGGTTCCTGCTCGGCCTGGGTGCCTCCGGTCCGCAGGTGATCGAGGGCCTGCACGGGGTCCCGTTCGCCCGGCCGCTCAGGCGTATGCGCGAGACCGTGGAGATCGTCCGGCAAGTACTCGAGGGCGGCAAACTCTCGTACGGGGGATCGGAGTTCCATATTCCGCTGCCCGGCGGCGACGGCATCCCGATGCGGCTGTCGACGCGGGCGGAACACGAGATCCCCATCTACCTGGCCGCACTGTCGCCGGCCATGCTGCGACTGACCGGTGAGGTCGCCGACGGCTGGCTGGGGACCAGCTTCGTACCCGAAGGCGCGGCCGACGCCTACTTCGCCCACCTGGACGAAGGCCTGGACCGCAGCGGGCGCACCCGTGCGGATCTCGACATCTGCCAGGGCGCCGAGGTCGCCTTCGCCCCTGACGAGGAGGCACTCCGCCAGATGATCGCCCGGCGGAAGAAGGAACTGGCCTTCAGCCTGGGCGGCATGGGTACGGCGTCCACCAACTTCTACAACAACGCCTACAGCCGCCAGGGCTGGGCCGAGGTCGCCGCCGAGGTCCGCGCACGCTGGCAGGCCGGCGACCGGGACGGTGCGACGGGCCTGGTGACCGACGAGATGGTGCTGGGCACGACGCTGATCGGTACCGAGTCCATGGTGCGGCGGCGGCTGAGGACATGGCGTGACGCCGGCGTGGACACCGTCCGCCTCTACCCGGCAGGGGAGACGCTGGAAGCCCGGCTCACCACGCTGGCGCGGGCGATCGAACTGGTACGGGAGGTCGACAGCGCGCCCTGACCGCTGCCGTGTGTGCGGTGTCCGCCGGCCACGCGGGCCGGCGCGCTCGCGGCCCGCTCCGGCGCCTCCAAGTGACGCCTGTGCCTCGCGGGCCGCGAGTGTGGCCGCGGCCTGCACGCCCCTCGGCATGCACGCCCTCGACGATGTCTCACCAGAGCGGCGGTGACGCCCCCTCAACGGGCCTCCTGGTGGACCTGTGCGCCCAGTCGGCGGTGGCGCCGCCGGCAGGTGAGGAGCCCGCGGGCGGTCTCTTCCTCCCCGTGAGCGCACGGTCGTTGAGAGTCCACGGGGACCCCTCCGCGATCGTCTTCGGCCATGCGGAGATCACGCGGAAACAGCCCGGCGGCGTCACCGCGGACGTTCTCACCGTGGACCTCGCCGGTGGAGACACTGCTCACCCACCGGCGGACCGCCACCGGCGTCCTGCCCGGCGCACCGGCACGCTGGATCCTGCCCAACGTCCGCACTACCACGTTCTTGGCGGGCCTGCTGGGCGGCCACGAGGACCATGGCACCACACCCACGCCCGGCGAGCCCCCACCACCGCACCCAACTCCGCTCCCGGCTGGCGGTCCTCGACTCCTCGCTCGCCACCGGCCTGGCCCACAGGATGGGCCTGGACCTGTCGTGACCGGACGGGGGAGAGGAACACCGGGACCCTGCACCGCCGGGCCGTCGGGACGCCGAGTCCCGGGGCGCAGGACGGGCCGGCCGTGCGGCACATGGCGTGGCCGGTGATGCCGGTGACTGCCCGTACACTCGGCAGTCGCCCATACGGTTGTAAAACCCGCCTAGAGGAAGGTGCCGTTGCACGTGTTCCAGGATGCCCCGATCTATCACCGGCTCGTAGCAGAGCGCGGTGACGTGCCCGCGCGAGTTCGCGACGCGGCCGAGAGCATACGTCGCGAGCTGGAGGGAGTCATGCGAACGGGGCAGCCACCCGGCCCTTCCCGGCAGGATCTGTTCGCTCCCCCCGCACACCTACGGCCGAACTCCGCGCTTCCCCCCGGCTCGCTGCCGCAGTGACGCCGCACCGCCGCTCATCGCTCCCGCACGGCAGGTGACGAGGGCGGTGCTTGCCGGCCCGACGGCTCCGCAGGCGCCGCCCCGCCCCGGTTCACCGGAGCCTCCTGAGGGTTCCCGTCGCCCCACGGCACACTGGGTGTGTGAACGAAGAGGTCGGATCTCTGCACGAGCGACTTGCGCGGTTGGAGCAACTGCTCACCGCGGCCCAGAGGAAGCCCGCCGAGCCGGCCTGGCGTCGGCCTACGTCCCGTGAGTCGCGCTGGGCCGTCAGCGCGGCGGTGCTCGGCGCGGTCGCCCTGCAACTGCTGCTCCCCGAGCGGTTGGCCTTCCATCCGGAATGGCTGCTGCCCGCGCTGGAACTGCTTCTGCTGGTCCTGCTCTTCCCGGGCCCCCGGGCGCGGAAGAGACGGACGACCTCACTGCTGCGCGGCGGCGGGCTGACGCTGGCCGGCACCGTCAGCGTGGCCAACGGCTGGTCCGCGGTGCTCCTGATCCGGGGCCTGGTGCGCGGTTCCGAGGGAAGCGACGCGAGGACGCTGCTGACGGCGGCGGCGGCCATCTGGCTGACCAACGTCATCGTCTTCGCTCTCTGGTACTGGGAGTGGGACCGGGGCGGACCCGTGGCCCGTGCCGAGGGCATCGCCGACTATCCGGACTTCCTCTTCCCCCAGATGCAGAGCAGGGAACTGACGCAGGCGGACTGGGAGCCGGCGTTCGCCGACTACCTGTATGTTTCCTTCACCAACGCCACCGCCTTCAGCCCCACCGACACCATGCCGCTGTCCCGCTGGGCGAAGCTGCTGATGGGGGTACAGGCGTTGATCTCCTTGCTCATCCTGGCCCTGGTGGTCGCGCGTTCGGTGAACATCTTCGGCGGGTGAACGGCCGTGCCGGACCCCGGCCGCCGGAGTGAGGAGCCGGCCGGCCCCCGAACGCGCGGCTGCCGGGGTCGGGTCCGTAGCCCTCACGGCCGGGTCTGCCTCCAAGTGCTCATGGTCAACCCCATGCGGCCGGGACGCACCGTCCGGACCGACCCCACGGCGGGGCCGCTCGGGTGTCCTGGGACCGCCTTGGGCGGCGATGGCCGCGGGTGGGACGTGGCAGGGGTGGCGGGTGCGGCAGGCAGCGTGGGCGTCTTCGGCGCCAGGGGCACGGCGGGCACCGCGGGTGCGGTCGGGACGGCGGGCTTCTTGTGCGGGGGAGGCGCGGTGGGCGTCGTGTGGGGAGGAGGCGCGGTGGGCTTCTTGTGCGGGGGAGGCGCGGTGGGCGCCCCGTGCGTGGTCGGTGCGGTGGGCGCCGTCGAGGCGCTGGGTGTGGCGGTGCTCCGGGGGCGGACGGGGATGCTCAGGTGGGCGAAGACGACGGTGTTGGACAGGTACTCGTGGGCGGCCCGATTGTAGGCACCGCCACAGGTGATGAGGCGCAGTTGGGGCGTGGGAGCGTCGGCGTAGACCCGTTCGTCGGGGAAGTGGGCCTTGCTGAAGGTCTCGACGGAGTCGACCTGGAAGCGGGCCGTGGTGCCGTCGGCGCGGGTGATGTCGATGGTGCTGCCGGGTTTGAGGAAGCGCAGGAAGACGAAGACGGCGGGACCGGTGGTGGTGTCGACATGGCCGGCCACGATCGCCGTGCCTCGTTCACCGGGTGAGGCACCGTCCTTGAACCAGCCCGCGAGGTTCCGGTTGTCCGCGGGCGGCGGCTTCAGATGTCCCGAGGCGTCCAGGGACAGGTCGGTGAAGGGGGCGTCGACCCCGATCTGGGGAATGACGATCCGTTTCGGTGCCGACCGGGGCAGCGTCTGCAGGACGGAGGGCACGGTCGTGCGGGGAGCGGGCTGGACCGGAGGGAGGGCCGCGGGCGGCGGACCGGCCGCCGGCTGGAGAGCGGCCGCGGGCGGGGTCGGGGGTTTGGGATCGGCGGGGGGCGCCAGCGAGTGGTGGATGAGCAGGCCGCCCAGCGCGACGGCCGCGGCCGGCCACAGCAGGGCGCGGTTGGCGGTACGGGCGGGTGCGGCGGAGGGCTGGGCCGTCGGGGCCGGCGGTGAGGGGGTCATGGCAGCGCGCCTGTTCATCAGCGGGGGCGGCGGTCAGGCACCGGCGGGTCGACCGCCGGTCGGCACGGGCACCGGCACCCGAAGCGGCAGGACGGCCGCGGGTGCTGTCGCCGTTTCCCGAAGCGACAGCAGCCCGCGACCGCGACCGCACGACTGCCGGTGGGGGTCAGCCGGTCACGCTCCCGCGATGCCGGAGGCGTTGCGGCGGCGCAGCATGTAGGCGCCCGCCCCGAGGCCGCCGAGCAGCAGGATCCATCCTGCCGCCAGGCCGGTGCTGCTGCTGGTCTGGGCCAGGGCGCCGCCGCCGGCGTGGACGCCGCCGCGAGGCGCCTGCTGGGCCTGCTGGCCGGCTTCCTGCCCGCCTCCCTGCCTGCCTCCCTGCTGGCCGGCTTCCTGGCCGCCTGCCTCGTGGTGGCGGCCGCCCTGCCAGCCGTGCTCGCCCTGCTGGCCGTGCTCGCCGTGCTCGGAGTTGCCGTCCTCGCCGCCGCCCTGGGACTGGGCGTCGCTGTCAGCCTCGGGCCCGCCCTGCGCGTCCTCCTGAGGCCCGCCACCCTGAGCGTCCTCCTGGGGTCCGCCCTGCGGGTCCTCCTGCGCGTCCTCGCCCTCCTCGTGGTGCTTGCCCCCGTGCTTGTCACCGTGGTGGTCCCTGGCCAGGGCGAGGAACCCGCCGCCGGCGCGGACGCCGCCGCGGGGCGCCTGCCGGGCCTCCTGGCCGGCTTCCTGCCCGCCTGCCTGCTGGCCGGCTTCCTGGCCGCCTGCCTCGTGGTGGCGGCCGCCCTGCTCGCCGTGCTCGCCCTGCTCGGAGTTGCCGTCCTCGGCGCCGCCCTGGCCCTGGGCGTCGCTGTCGGCCTCGGATCCGCCCTGGGCCTCGCCCTGGGCGTCCTCGCCCTCGTCGTGGCGCTTGCCGCCGCGGTGGTCCCCACTGGGGTCGTGCTGATGGCTGCCGTACGAAGTACCGCCGTCCGCAACCCGAAGCCCGGCCGGCGACGTGGCGTGCGCGGCGGGAGCGGAAAACGCGACGGCCGCGGCAACTGCCGCGGAGGCGAACATGGTCCGGGTCACTCGCATGAGGTCGTCCTTTCGCCGCCGCCGCGAAGGCCGGCACCACGCCGGCACAGCGGAATCGCAGCAGCAACGTGATTACCCTCAACCCGACCCCCGCCTCGCACCCCTGAAGGACACGGAAAGGGAGCGAGCCCGTACTCCCTCCGAGTGCCTCCAGGACGAAAAGTAACCCGGTCGGCCCCATCCTCGATCAGCCAGATCGCCGTATGCGGCCATACAAGCGCCCCTGCCGTCAGGGACATGACGTAGACATACGTTCGATGACACCGTCTCAGGCCACCGGCGGCGGTCCCGAGTCGATGCGCACCGTCGCGCCGAGGCCCCACAGGATGGCGAGGGCCAGGGCGCACCCCGGCCCACCGTCATCGACATGAGTCGAGAACTCCGCGCAAAGCCCGCTGAAATGGCGCACACGACGTCGAACCTCCCACGAAATCAGAGGAATTGGAGCGCCCCGACGGCGGCGGCACACTCCCGAAGCGGGATCGAAGATCACGACGGCGTAGGTTGGGCACATGATGGAGGGGGCGAAGTCCATGACGGGGGCCGCGTCATCGGGTCGGGAAGCAGCGGGGCGGCGCCACGCCGCTCGGCGGATGAACCCGGCAGGAGGAGGGCTGGCCCGGTCATCCCTGCTGATGGCGCTCGGCACCGTCGTGTCCAGAGCCACGGGCCTCATCCGTCAGGTCTTACAGGCCACCGCGTTGGGCACGGGCCTGTTCGCCGGCACCTACAACACGGCGAACACCGTGCCGACCAGCTTGTACACCCTCTTGATCGGCGGTGCGCTCAATGCCGTCCTGGTGCCTCAGATGGTACGGGCCCGGGCCACGCATCCCGACGGCGGCCGGGCGTACGAGCAGCGTCTTGTGACCATGGTGGTCTCCGTGCTGGGCGTGGGGGCGGCGCTGGTGGTGTGGGCAGCGCCGCAGATCGTCGGCCTCTATATGCGGGACACCCCCCACAGTCACCAGGCGTTCCAACTCACGGTGGTCTTCGCCCGCTTCCTGCTGCCGCAGATCTTCTTCTACGGCGTGTTCAGCATCTACGGCCAAGTCCTCAACGCCCGTGAGAAGTTCGGGGCGATGATGGTGACTGTTTAGGGCTTTCAGGTGGTTGCAGGCAGCATCCAGGGCCGTCCGGCGAAGAGGTCGCGTAGGGCGGTGAGGGGGTTGATGCCGTGTTTGCGCACGGTGGAGATGTACGAGCGGATCCGGGCGAAGCGCCTCGCGCCGGTCAGTGTCCGCCAGGATCCGGAGATCTTCTGCTGCACCTTGATCATTCTGAGGTCGCGCTCGGCAGCGTTGTTGTCGAACGGGACCGTGAAGTCGACCATGTACCGCTGGTACTCCTCGGTGCGGTCCCTGAGCTGTTCGGCCAGGGCTCTGGCCTTGGAGCGGGGCCCGGTGCCGGGGTAGGGGTTGGCGGCGATACCGCACAACGTCGCCTGGCGGTATCGGCCTTGGAGGTCGGCGAGGACGCCGGCGGGCAGGGCGTCATGCCCGCCGGCCACGGCGTGGGCGACCGCGTCCTTGGCCTTCAGGAGTACGTCGATCATCGACTGGGCCCAGGCGGGGTCGCGGCGGGTGTCCTCGGTCACCGCGATCAGTTCGCGCAGCACGTGCGCGCCGCACAGGGCCTGGGCATTGCCGTAGATGGTGTAGGAGGCCAGGGCGTCGGTGACCAGGGTGCCGGTGAAGGCGGGCAGCACACCGAGGTCGTCCATCGCCTCCCGGCCGCGTTTGGCCTGGATGCCGTAGTAGGTGACCAGGTGGGTGCACATCACGTGCAGCCAGTGCAGCTTGCCCGCCACCCGGACCCCGGACTCGTCCGCGTGTGCGACGGGAGTCGCGGACAGGTGCTCCTTGACCTGCTCCTCGAAGTCGGCCAGGTGCTCGTGGGCGCGGCCCAGCACGGACAGCACGGTGCCGGTGGAGATCGGCAGGGCGAACAGGTTCTCCATCGCCTCGGCCAGGCGCTTGGCCGGGAGATGCTGGTAGGCCGACAGGTAAGCGATCACGGCGCGCACTCCCACCCTGTACACGACCTGGGCCGTCACCTGGTGCGGAGCCGTCGCCGAGGTGGTGTGCCCACAGTCGCAGACGGCCTGCTGCAGCCGGTGTTCGGTCACCTGGGGGCGGATCTCGGGCAGATCGAAGACCTGTCGGGCCCGATAGCCCGTGCTCACGGCCCCGGAAAGATCGTCGCCGCAGTCGCCGCAGGCGGCCGGATGATGATCGACTGTCACGTCGGGGTCGGCGACCAACTCCAGCCGGCTGCCCCGGTCGCCCTCGGCGCGGCCGGGCTTGCGGCCGGTGGCCTTCCGCAGCGACATCGGCGTCGGCTTCTTCCGCAAGCCGTCGCCGGAGGGCGGCTTGGGCGAGTTGTGCGAGTCGGTGGTCAACCGCCGCTTCAACTCCGCGATCTCGGCTTCCTGCTCAACGATCCGGGCTTCGAGCCGCTCGATCGTCGCGGCCTGGGCGGACACAAGAAGCTTCAACTGCCCGACCAGCGCGGCCAACTCCTCGTACGAGGGCGGCAGCGGGGGCGAGGTCACAAGATCAACCTACCGGACCGCCGCGATCAGGGATGAATGCATCTCAAGGCTGCTCTGACGTGCACTTTAGAGCGGACGTTTTTGCTGCTCGATGTACTGGCGGACGATCGCCAACGGTGCTCCGCCGCACGATGCGGAGAAATACGAGGGCGACCACAGGTGCCCGTGCATGATGGCGCGGTTGGTCCGGCCGGTGAACTCCTGCCGTATCCGGCGAGCGGAGACGCCCTTGAGGCTGTTGACCAGCTTCGAGACGGCGACCTTGGGCGGGTAGTGCACCAGGAGGTGGACGTGATCGAGTTCGCCGTTGAACTCCTTCAGCTCTGCTTCGAAGTCCTCGCAGACCTTGCGCATGATCTCTTCGCAGCGCGTCAGCATCTCGTCGTTGAACACCCCGCGCCGGTACTTCGTCACGAAGACCAAATGCACATGCATCGCCGAAACAACATGCCTGCCACGTCTATAATCGTTCCGACCATCCATGAGACCAATTGTAGTAGGATCTTGGTGTGCAGCTCCGCT
>NZ_JBIVNO010000007.1:316227-336111 GCF_044753645.1 Streptomyces sp. NPDC093261 | reverse complement strand
CGATTCCGGCCTGGCGGTCCACGTGATCTGCGACAACCTCTCCGCCCACAAGGCGCCGGTGGTGCACAAGTGGCTGCTGGCGCACCCGCGGTTCCGGCTGCACTTCACACCCACGTACTCGTCGTGGATCAACCAGGTCGAGCGGTGGTTCGCGGAACTGGAGCGGCGCTGCCTCGAACGCGGCGTCTTCTGCTCACTCGACGAGTTGAAGACCGCGCTCGAAGACTGGATCAAGACCTGGAACGAACAGGCCCGCCCCTTCAAGTGGACCAAGACCGCAGACCAGATCATCGACCGCATCTGCCGCTACTGCGACAGGATCTCCGGACCGGCTCACTAGGCGCTTCCGCCCGCCGCGGCACCCCGCCCCCGCCCCCGCCCCCTTGCGCCTCTAGAGCTGTCGCTCCCCTGAGAGCTGTCGGTCCCCTGAGGGCCGTCGCTCCGCCGAGAGCTGTCACCCCCGCCCCCGACGGGGCCATGAGTGCGCGTGGCACGCGGCCTGCGAGGAGGTCCTCAAGCCGGCCATGACGGCCTGAACCCCGCCCGGCGGCCGGGCGGTTGCGTCACCCGGGAACTGCGCCTCCGGCGCCACTCACCGGCGCGCAGTCGTGCGGAGGGGCTCGGCGCGCAGTCGTGCGGAGGGGGTCGGCGCGCAATCGCGCGCCGTCAGGGCCACAGCAGCTGCCTGGCCCACCCCTCGCCCTCCCGGCGGTAGACCAGCCGTACATGCCGGCGTTCCGCGTCCCCCTGGAAGAACTCCACCTCCTGGGGGCTGAGCCGGTAGAGCGTCCAGGACGGCACAGGGGCGTCCGGCTCACGCCGCGCCCGCTCCCACGCCTCCCGCGACGCCCGTGCCAACTCCTCCGCCGATCCGAGCACGTGGCTCTGGCGGCCTGTGAGCGCCGCGGCCAGCGCGCCGGTCGAGCGGGCGTGCAGATCCGCCTGGCCCTCCACCGCGGGCGCGGCCGTGACCGGCCCGCGCACCCGGACCTGGCGGCCCTGGACGGGCCAGTAGAAGCCCAGGGCGGCATACGGCCGCACCGCGAGCTGCCGGCCCTTGCGGCTGTCCGCGTGCGACGCGAACGCCCACCCTTGTGCGTCCGCACCATGCAGCATCACGATGCGGACATCGGGCGTGCCGTCGGCGTCCGCCGTCGCCAGCGACATCGTGTGCGGCTCGGTCTGCCCCGCCGTCACCGCCTCCGCGAACCACCGCGTGAACAGCGCCAGCGGATCCGCGGGCGCCGTCGCCGGGTCGAAGGAGGGCAGCTCGACATCCCAGACCCGCAGGGATCTGAGCAGCTCGTGAAGATCCGTTGCCATGCCCCGAGTATCGCCTTCGGGTCCGGCAGCGACGGGCAGGGGCGTCAGCGCAGTCCCTCCCACAGGGTCCGCAGGTCGCGGCGGGGGTCGTGGGCGAGCCCCGGTGACGTACCGAAGTGGCGGACCGTGCGGTCCGGTTCACGGTAGGCGGGCCAGCCCGGATCGCCCGTGGCGGCGAAGGAGACCCACGCGGCGTGCATGCTGTCGGCGAGGCGCTGCGGCCGGGCGTCGCCGAGCAGGGGTGCGAAGCCCGGGTCGGCCAGGTTGTCGAAGACGAAGGGGACGTCGGCGGTGTGGCAGGCGCCGAGCGCGCCGTCGAACGCCGGGGAGGGCCAGGCGAGTTCGTAGACGAACGCGCGGGCACCGTGGCGTGCCCGGGCCTCGGCCAGGCGCAGGGCGGGCAGCCGGTAGAACCAGTCGGTCGCGATCTCCGCGAGGAGTTCGCCCGGCGTCGCCTCCGGGAAGGCCGCGCGGTAGGCGAGCACGCCACGGCCGGGCGGCAGACCGTACGCGGTGGCGACGCGCTCCACGTGGTCGTCGGTAACCCGGCGATCCAGCCCGGTGGGCACCGTGAACAGGCGGAACTCCTCGCGGGTGCAGCCCACCAGGACATCGACGCCCGCCGCGGCCCCCTGGGCGATCGCCTCGGTGGGCGGGAGGGGCAGGGTGTCCTGGTCGACCACCGGTTCGAAGGGCATCAGGTTGAGGGCCGCCTCGCCCCACAGGGCCGGGTCGGGGTGCGCGGAGATCTCGGCGCGCATCTGCTGCTGTGCGGCCAGCAGCCCTGCGAGGGGAGCGCCGGCGAGGCCCGGCCGCGTGGGCGGGACTCCCAGGATCGAGGCCAGACGGGTGGCGACGAGGGCGGCGGAGCCGGCGGAGAGGGTGTGATGGGCGGCGCCGCTCTGGAGTACGGCGCGCTGGAACAGCCCCTTGGCCGCGGGCATGGCGAGCAGCGCGCCGATGCTCATGGCGCCCGCCGACTGGCCGAAGACGGTGACGCGCTGGGGGTCGCCGCCGAAGGCGGCGATGTGGTCCCGGACCCATTCCAGGGCGGCGATCTGGTCCAGCAGGCCGAGGTTGGCCGGTGCGGTGTCGTGGGGGCCGAGGTGGAGGAAGCCCTGGGCGCCGAGGCGATAGTTGAGGGTGACCAGAACGACGCCGTCACGGGCGAACGCGGTGCCGTCGTAGCCGGGGACGGAACCGGAGCCGTTGCTGAAGGCGCCGCCGTGGATCCACACCATCACGGGCAGGCGCCCGGCCGTGTCGGGGGTCCAGATGTTGAGGTTGAGGAAGTCTTCGCCGGGGATGTCCACCTCGGGGATGAGGCGGTCCATCGGCGCGGGGTAAGGAGCCTTGGGGGCGGTGGGACCGTAGGCATCGGCATCACGGATTCCGTCCCACGGGAGCGGCGGCCGGGGTGGTGCGAAGCGCAGCGGCCCGGTGGGCGGGGCGGCATAGGGGATGTTCCGGAAGCAGGCGATGCCCGTGGGGCCGAGGGTGCCGCGCACGGAGCCGTGGGAGCCGACGAGGACCGGTCGCATGGGCGCTCCTTCACAGGGCGGGGTTGGGGAAGTCTCCTGCGCGCGGGGCGGGGAAGCGCTCCGCAGGGAAGGGGAAGGTGCCTTCGAGGGGCGGGGGAGGCGCCTTCGCAGGCGAGGGGGAAGCCCCTCCGCACGGGCGGGGAAGGCGCCTTCGCAGGCGAGGGGGAACCCCTCCGCACGGGAGGCGGAGGCGGCTTCGCGCGCATGGGGGGACGCAGAGGCTCCGCCCTCCGGCCCGGCGCGTACGAAGCCCGTGCGCTCACTGGTCGGCGTTGACGATCCGCAGGGCGAACCGCGCGTACTGATCGGCGACTTGCTCGCGGGTCCGGTCGAGGGCCGGGCCGAACCAGTGGGCGACCTGGACGCCGAGGCCGCCGATCGCGGTGACCGCCAGCAGGGGGTCGTCCACGTTGAACTCACCGTTTTTCACGCCGTGTTCGAGGACCTCGGCGAGCAGGCGGCGGCATTCGTCCCGCAGCCGGAGCGAGGGCGCGGCCAGTTCGGGGTCCAGGGCGTGCAGTTCGCCGTTGGTGACGACCGCCAGCAGCGGATAGTCGGTGTGGACCAGCACATGGGCGCGGACCAGGGCGGCCAGCCGCCGGGCGGCGCCGTCGTCCCGGGTGCGCGCGGCGGCCTCGGACAGCCGGGTCCACATCTCCTCGTGGCCGATGCGCACCAGCTCCGCCAGCACATGCCCCTTGGAGGGGTAGTGCGCGTACAGCGTCGCGGAGTTGATGCCGACCATGCCCGCGATCTGCCGGATCGAGGCGCCGGCGAAGCCGGACTCGGCGAACAGTTCGAGCCCGGCCTCCAGGATGCGGCCGCGGGTGCCGGGCGGTGTGACGCCGTCGGGCAGGTCCGCTGCCATGGCGACGACCCGGCGGGGCTCCCATGTGGGAAGGTCCATGGCTGCTCCTGGGGCTCGCGGAGGTTCCAACCGATCGATTGGTTGACACCGTAGCGCAGAAGCCGGATGGTAGCTCGCAACGACCCGGACACAACCAATCGATTGGTTGGCCGCTTGGATGTGCTGCCCGTCGCGGCGGCCGCCCGCGATCCTCCGAGGGAGCCCTCCCGTGAGCAGCCCCGTCCCGAACCCCGCAGCGCCCGAGAACCTGGCGACACTGCTGACAGCACAGGCGAAGCGGGCTCCCGAGCGGACCGCCCTGCGGCTGGGGGCCGAATCCCTGGGCTACGGCGCGCCGGCGGAGTCCTCGGCGCGGATGGTCGCCGCCCTGCGCGCCCACGGTGTTCGCCCCGGCGACCGGGTCGGGCTGATGGCGCCGAACGTTCCGGCCTTCGCCGTCCTCTACTTCGGGATCCTGCGCGCCGGTGCGGTGGTGGTGCCGGTCAACCCGCTGCTGAAGGCCCGCGAGATCCACCACTACCTCACCGACTCCGGCGCGGCACTGCTGCTGGCCTGGGAGGAGTACGCCGCCGAGGGGCAGGCGGCGGCCGAGGCCTGCGGAACCCCCTGCCTGGCGGTGGCCCGCGAGAGCCTGTCCGATCTGCCGGCGGCCTACGCGCCCGTGCCCGAGCCGGCCGACCGGGCCGCCCGGGACACCGCCGTCATCCAGTACACCTCGGGCACCACCGGCAACCCCAAGGGCGCCGAACTCACCCACCGCAACCTCGTCCGCAATACCGAGGTCAGCGCCCGCACCCTCCTGCGGCTCTCGGAGGACGACGTGGTCTTCGGCGGTCTGCCCCTGTTCCACTCCTTCGGCCAGGTCGTCGGCCTCATGTGCGCGGTGGCGGCGGGTGCCTGCCTGGCCCTGCTGCCCCGGTTCGACCCCGGTGAGGTGCCGGCGATGCTCGAGCGGGACCGTGTGTCCGTCTTCCTCGGTGTACCGACCATGTACGCCGCCCTGCTCGCCCATCCCGCCGCCCGCACCACCGACACCTCCTCGCTGCGGCTGTGCGTCTCCGGTGGTGCCGCCCTGCCCGTCGAGGTCCTGCACGGCTTCGAAGCGGCGTTCGGGTGCACGGTGCTGGAGGGCTACGGCCTCTCGGAGACCTCCCCGGTGGCCTCGTTCAACCATCCCGAGGGCCCTCGCCGCCCCGGCACCATCGGCACGCCGATCGAGGGGGTCCGGATGCGGATCCAGGACGACCGGGGCCGGCCGCTCCCGGACGGGGAGCCCGGCGAGATCGCGATCCGCGGACACAACATCATGAAGGGATACCGGCGGCGCCCGGAGGCCACCGCCGAGGCCATCGTGAACGGCTGGCTGCGCACGGGCGACATCGGCGTCCGCGACCCGGACGGACTCCTCCGGGTCGTGGACCGCAAGAAGGAACTGATCATCCGCGGCGGCTTCAACGTCTACCCCCGCGAGATCGAGGAGGTCCTCTACCGGCACCCCGCGGTGGCCGAGGCCGCCGTCGTCGGCGTCCCGCACCCCACCCACGGCGAGGAGATCGCCGCGGTGGTGGCCCTCAAGCCCGGCGCCACCGCCACGCCGGACGAACTGCGCGACTTCGCCCGCGCCCAGGTCGCCCCGTACAAGTACCCCCGGATCGTCCGGATCGCCGCCGCCCTGCCGAAGGGCCCGACCGGCAAGATCCTCCGCCGCGCGATCACCCTGTCCGACGACGCCGCCGAGCGGTCCGACTGAACCGCGCCGCGGGCACGGCCTCCCCTCCCGCACCGTCCGCAGGCCCACGGGTCCGGCCGTCGCCGCCCCCTGCCCGGGTCCGCCCGCCCGGGCGGCACCCGCCCTCCCCACCCAACGGAGTGTGCACAATGAGGTTCCGCTCCCCGCGCAGAGCCGCCCAGGCCGTCGCCGCCCTCGGCGCCACGGCCGTGCTGGCCGCCGTCGGCCTGGCCGCACCGGCCCAGGCCGCCACCCCGCCCCTGCCGGATCTGAACATCACCGGCACCTACGTCACCGGAGTCTCCTCCGGCGGCTTCATGGCCACCCAGCTCCAGGTCGCCTACTCCGGTACCTTCGACGGCGCCGGAATCGTCGCCGCCGGGCCGTACGACTGCGGCCAGGGCAACGTGATCAAGTTCGTCACCTGCGACCTGGGACTCGGCGTCGGCGCTCTGGAGCGCCAGGCCGACGACTGGGCGGCCGAGGGCCGTATCGACCCCGTCTCCCACCTGGCGGGCAAGCCGGTCTACACCTACCACGGCTACCTGGACCCGGTCGTCAACCCGCTGGTCTCCCGGGCAGGCGTCGACTTCTACGAGCACTTCGGCGCCGACGTGACCTACCACGACTGGGATCCGGCCGGGCACTCCTGGCCCACGCCCGACGGTGTCGTCCCCTGCGCGCTCACTTTGCCGCCGTTCCTCAACAACTGCCACGACGACCCCCAGCGCGAGATGCTCACCACCTGGCTGGGCGGCGTCAGCCCGCGCAACACCGGCGCCCCCAAGGGCACCCTCACGTACTTCGACCAGAACGCCTACGCCCCCGGCGGCTCCGCCCGTGCCCTGTCCATGGACACCACCGGGCAGCTCTACGTCCCGCCCGCCTGCGCCCAGGGCGCCCCCTGCAAGCTGGTGGTGGCCCTGCACGGCTGCCTGTCCGCTCAGCAACTGCTCGGCACCGCCTTCGCCGAGAAGGGCAACCTCGACACGTACGCCGACACCGACAACCTCGTCGTCCTCTACCCGCAGGCCGTCTCCAGCGTCTGGCCCGTCAACCCCCAGGGCTGCTGGGACTGGTTCGGCTACACCGGCTCCGACTACGCCGTCAAGAGCGCCCCGCAGATGACGGCCATCGTGAACATGGTCCACGCCCTGGGCGCCTGACCCACCCGATCCACCCCGCCCGGCCCCGCGGTACCGCCCGGCCACCGGCTCCACGGGACCGGGCCCGCCCTCGCGGGCTCGGCACGCGGGCTCGGCACGCGGGGTCACCGCCCCAGCACCATCGTCCCCGACGAGCAGAACCAGCCCCCCGTACCGGACGCGACGGCCAGCCGGGGCAACGCGCCGTCGCGTGCCCGAACTTGACGCTCACCGGCCTCTCCCCGCAACTGCCGTACCGCCTCCACCAGCAGGAACAGCCCCCGCATACCGGGGTGCTGGGCCGAGAGGCCGCCCCCGTCCGTGTTCACCGGGAGCCGGCCGCCGCGCACCAGGAGCCGCCCCCCTTCCACGAAAGCCCCGCCCTCGCCCTTCCCGCAGAACCCGAGGTCCTCCAGCGTCACCAGCGTCATATAGGTGAAGGCGTCGTAGATCTCCGCGAAGTCGATCTCCTCCGGGCGCACGCCCGCCCGCCGGAAGGCGAGAGGGCCGCTGACCGCCGCCGGGGACACGGTGAAGTCGGGCCATTCGGACATCGTCGCGTGGGACACGTGCTCCCCGGTCCCGAGCACCCACACCGGTGCCGTACGGCAGTCCCGTACCAGTTCCCCGGCCACCAGCAGCACCGCCGCCCCGCCGTCGGACCGTATGCAGCAGTGCAGCCTGGTGAAGGGGTCCGCGATCACCGGGCCGGACAGCACCTCGTCGACGGTGATCGGAGCGCGGAACATCGCCTCCGGGTTCGCGGCCGCGTTCGCCCGTGCCTGCACCGCCACCTCGGCGAGCTGTTCGAGCGTGGTGCCGTACCGGTGCATATGGCGGCGGGCGGCCATCGCGTACTTGGCGATGAGGGTGTGGCCGTACGGGGCCTCGAACTGGAGGGGTCCGCGCGTGCCGAAGGACAGGGTGCCGGTGCGGCGGCCCGCTCTCACGTCCGCGCGGGCCGTCGAGCCGTAGACCAGGAGCACCGCCCGTGCGTGGCCCGCCGCGATCGCGTCCGCCGCGTGCGCCGCCATGACCTCCCAGGTGGCGCCGCCGACGGAGGTGGAGTCGACCCAGGTCGGCCGCAGCCCCAGGTACTCGGCGACCTCCGCCGGAGCCAGGGCGCCGAGGCCCGCGGAGGCGAAGCCGTCGATCACCGAGCGGTCCAGCCCGGAGTCCGCCAGGGCGCGGCGGGCGGCCTGGGCGTGCAGGGCGTACGGCGTCGCCTCGTCGAGCCGGCCGCAGTCGGACAGGGACACCCCGGCTATCGCGGCCGTCCGTCGAGCGGTCAGGGCACTCATGATCTGACGGTACATCAGACTGTGCGTCGGCGGCCCTGTGCAGACGCGGGCCGGCGCCGTAATATGACGGATCGTCAGACAGAGGGGGCGCCACCCATGGACACCCGCTTCACCGCCGAACAGGACGAGATCCGCCGTACGGTGCGCAAGGTGCTCGCGGGGCGCTGTGGGCCGCGGGACGTCCGGGCCGCCGCCGACACCGACGCCGGGTACGACCCCACCCTGTGGGACGCCCTCGCCGGGCAGCTCGGCCTGGCCGGGCTCGCGCTCCCCGAGGCCTACGGCGGGACCGGCTGCACCACCACGGAACTCGCCCTCGCCTGCGAGGAGACGGGACGCTGCCTCGCCCCCTCCCCGCTGCTGTCCACGGCGGTCCTCGCCGGGCCTCTGGTGGACGCCCTCGGCACCGACGCCCAGCGCGCCGGCCTGCTGCCCCCTATCGCCTCCGGGGAGCTGACCGCCGCCCTCGCCGTGCCCGGGACGGCCCTCGCCACCGCCCTCGGCCTCGTCGGCGACAACCGGGGCGAATGGGCGGGCGGCGGACGCGCCGGCGGGATCCAGGCCCGGCGGGCGGACGGTGTCTGGCGGCTGTACGGGGAGGCCGCGCAGGTGCTCGACGGACACAGCGCCGGGCTCCTGGTCGTCGCCGCGCACACCGGCGGGTTCACCCGGTCCCGGACCCTGCTGTTCCTGGTGCGGGAGGGCGGGGTGCGGACGCGGCAGACCTCCCTCGACGCGACCCGTCCCCGCGCGCGCGTCCAACTGTGCGACGTCGAGGCCGAATTGCTGGGGGAGGACGGCGCCGATGTGCCCGGGGCGCTCGCCGCCGTCGGGGACCGCGCCGCCGCCGTTGTGGCCTGCGAGGCCGTCGGGGCCGCCGACCGGGTCCTTGAGCGGACCGTCGAGTACGTCAAGCGGCGGGAGCAGTTCGGCCGGGCGATCGGTTCCTTCCAGGCCGTACAGCACCGGCTGGCCGATGTGTATGTACAGGTGCAGACGGCGCGTTCGGCGGCGTACTACGCGGCCTGGGCCACCCGGCACGGGGAGCCGGTCGGCGGGCTCGCCCTCGCCCAGGCGCTTCAGGCGCTGCGCACCGCCGCGGGCGAGGGGATCCAGTTGCACGGCGGCATGGGGTTCACCTGGGAACACGAGGCGCATCTGTACTTCAAGCGGGCGGCCGGGGACGACCTGCTGTTCGGCCCCGCCCACCGGCTGCGGGCGCACGCGGCCGGCACGGCACGGCTCTTCACGGAGACGGAGGTGGCGGTGTGACGGCCAGGGGGGTGCGGATCGTGCAGAAGGTGTCCTCCGCGCGGGCCTTCGCGAAGGTCGCGCCGCACGTCCTGCCCGCGCTGGACCGTGCGGTGCACCGGCTGACCCGGGGCAGGGTCCTGCCCAGCGCGCGGATGCTGCCGGGCGTGATCCTCGTCTGCACCGGCGCGACGAGCGGCCTGGAACGCCGTACACCCCTGGCGTGCATGCCGGAGGAGGGCGGTAGCTGGATCCTCGTGGGTTCCAACTTCGGGCGGTCCGGCCACCCCGCCTGGACGGCGAACCTGCTCGTCCACCCCGACGCCGAGATCAGCTGGAAGGGGGAGGACATCCCGGTCACGGCCCATCTGCTGGCGGGCGAGGAGCGGGAGGCGGCCTGGCGGGCGGTGCTCGCCTTCTGGCCGCCGTACGCGACCTACCAGGCCCGGGTGGAACGCGAGATCCGGCTCTTCCGGCTCGTACGGCGCTGATCACGCGGTCGGCGGCCCCGTGGGCTCAGAGCGTCGCCAGCCGCTCCACCAGCAGGAACGCCCCGATCCCCAGCATCGCGGCCCCGCTCGTCCGGGTGACCGCGCGCGCCGCGGCGGGCCGGGCGGCCAGGACCCTCCGGGCCAGGACCCCGACGGCGAGGTAGACGGCCGCGCAGCAGGCCATGTGCGCGAGACCGAGCACCCCGGTCTGCACCGCCACCGGCAGCCGCGCTCCCCGGGTGGCCAGGAACTGCGGCAGCACCGAGAGATAGAGCAGCAGGCCCTTGGGGTTGAGGCCGCTGATGCCGGCGCCCCGCAGGAAGACCCTGGCCGCGCTCGCGTCGGCGGCCTCCCCGGCGGCGGCGCCCGGAGTGGCCGGCCGGCGCAGCACCTCCCACCCGAGCCACACCAGATACCCGGCTCCGGCCACCGTCAGCGCCGTCAGCAGTCCCGGCGACCCCGCCACCAGGACCGCGAGCCCCGCCGTCGCCAGTGCCGTGTGCACCGCGTACCCGGCCACCAGGCCCCCTACCGCCGGCACCACCGACCGCCCGCGCAGACCCGCCGCGATCGCGTACGCCCAGTCGGCGCCCGGCACGCACACCAGCAGCAGGTCCACGGCGAGGAAGGACATCATCGCTCCCGTGTTCGTGGTGGTGACATTAGGCGCGAAGCATCCAAAAGTGTTCCCGAAATTTTCCCACGATCCGGCCCGCTGGGGGAGGATTTCCCTCATGGATTCCGTAGACCAGAAAATCCTTGCCGAGCTGCAGCAGGACGGGCGGCTGACCGTGACCGAGCTGGCCGCGCGGGTGCGGCTGAGTGTGTCGCCGTGCCACCGTCGGCTGCGCGAGCTGGAGCGCACCGGCGCGATCCGCGGTTACCGGGCGGTGGTGGACCCGGCCGCCGTCGGGCTGAACTTCGAGGCACTGGTCTTCGTCTCGATGCATCAGGAGGACCGGGACACCGTCGCAGGGTTCGAGCGGGCCCTGAGCGAGGTGGAGCACGTCCTTGAGGCGCAGCGGCTGTTCGGCGAGCCCGACTATCTGCTGCGGATCGCGACCGCGGACCTCGCCGCCTTCCAGCGGCTGTACGACGAGCGGCTGGCCACCCTGCCGGGTGTGCAGCGGCTGACGTCCACCCTGGTGATGAAACACGTGGTGGAGGACCGCCCGTTGCCCATGACGCGGGCATGAGCAGAGGGCGGTGGCCCACCGGAGTGGACCACCGCCCTTATGACAGAACGTGTGCCGGAACCGGGATCAGCCGGCCTGGTCAGGGGTGAAGGTGTGATGCCGGGCTACCTCGTCGGCTTCTTCTCGGTCACGCCCAGGTACACCAACAGCGCCAGGTTCGGCCTCAGTTCGGCCTGCTTGACGCCCCAGGAAGTGAAGCCCTTCTGGTGGGAGGCGACGGACGCGAGCATCGCCACGAGCGCGCCGGCCACGGCCGCCGGGTTCACCTCCTTGTCGACCCTGCCCTTGGACTGGAGTTCGGCGATCGAGTCCGCGAGGGAGTTGGTCACGGAGTTGAGGATCTTCATGCGGATCTTGTAGAAGCGCTTGTCGCCCTCGGCCGCGCCCAGGTCGACGACCCGCAGGATCGCATCGTGCTTGCGCCAGAACTCGAGGAATCCGTCCACGAGTTCCTGCGCGGTCTGCCAGCCCGCCTTGCCCACCCACGAGCGGCCTTCGAGCAGCCGGGTCAACCCGGCGCCCTCCGTGGCCATTTGCTCGGCGATCTCCAGGACGGCGCCCTCGACGTCCGGGAAGTACTGGTAGAAGGTGGCGGGGGAGGTCCCGGCCTTCCGGGCGACATCGATGACTTTGACGTCCCGGTAGGGCGATGAGCTGAGCATCTCGCTGAGGCAGTCGAGCAGCTTCTGCCGGGTCGCCTGCCCACGCCGACCGGCCACACGGCCGTCGACGGTACGCACTTGTCCTGTCATGCCGTCAGCTTACCGAGGGGTGATGGGAGCGCGATTCGGCCGAGTGCAAATGGGGAGTGGAGGGGTGGACGAGTGCTGCTGTGGCTGGTGAGAAGGGAGTACGTACGCGCGCGCCCCACGGGAATCCCTTTTAACTTGGCGGCATGGCCGAAAATCCGCCGTCGCCTCCGCCGTCGCCTCCGCCGTCCCCGTCCTCGGGGGACGACGCGTCTTCCGCGGACGCCGCCGCGTCTTCCGCGGAAGACGCCGCCTCCCGGAGCGCCCCGTCCGCGGGCGGCCCGGACCAGGACGGTCCGGCCGGTCCGGCCTTCCCCGAGGGTGTTCCCTGCTGGATCGACGTCCAGCTGCCGGACCTGGAGGCGGGCAAGCGGTTCTACGGTGGGCTCTTCGGGTGGACCTTCCGGGAGGCGTACGGCTCCTCCGTGTGGGCGTGCCTGGACGGCGCGCCGGTGGCCGCGCTGGTCCGCAAGTGGGACGGCCGGATGCCCACCGTCTGGACGGTGTACTTCGCGACGCCCGACACCGCCGCGCTCGCCGGGCGGATCCGGGCGGCCGGCGGTCAGGTGATCGTCCCGCCCACCCCCGTGGGCCACCTCGGTGTCATGGCGCTGACCTCGGACCCCGAGGGCGCCGTGTTCGGTCTGTGGCAGGCCGGGACGCACGCGGGCTTCGGCAAGCGGCACGAGCCCGGCTGCTTCACCTGGTCCCAGCTCTACACGCGGGACACCGCCGCCGCGGACGCCTTCTACGCGAGCCTCTTCCATGACGCCCTGTTCGGTCCGGGTGCCGTTCCCGACTTCGGGCGCGCCCCGATCGAGGACGTCTTCCCCGCCGAGATGCCGCCCCACTTCCTCGTCCACTTCTGCGTCGAGAACGCCCGGGCCGCCATCGAGACGGTGGGCCGGCTGGGGGGTCGGGTACAGGTACCGCCGTTCGAGGCCTCGTACGGACGGGTGGCGGTCGTCACGGACAATCAGGGGGCGTCCTTCGCGCTGCTCCAGAGGTAGCGGAGGCGTAGCGGCACGCCCCGGGGGCGGCACTTCCGGGGCGCGTCGGGCGTTCCACCATGCGGGCGCCCGCTTTCCCGGAGGCGCCAGGCATGGTTTTGTCCTGAGACACCCCGATCCGCCCCCGGGTTCGCAACCGGTGGCCCGGACAGGAAGAATCAGGGTGCGTGCCGCCACGGCGGTGCGGTGGTGAGACGCTGCACGGGGTCGCGTGCACGAGGCGGATGACGCGACCCGTACGGGGAGGTGGCAGGCAAGTGGTGGATCAGCTGACGCAGCACGATCCGCGGCGTATCGGGCCGTTCGAGGTGCTGGGACGGCTGGGTGCCGGCGGCATGGGGCTGGTCTATCTCGCGCGCTCGGCGTCGGGCCGGCGCGTGGCGATCAAGACGGTGCGCACCGAGCTGGCCGAGGACCAGTTGTTCCGGGTGCGCTTCACCCGTGAGGTCGAGGCCGCCCGGGCGGTCTCCGGCTTCTACACGGCGGCCGTGGTCGACGCCGACCCGCGCGCGGCCGTGCCATGGCTCGCCACCGCGTATGTGCCCGCGCCCTCCCTCGAGGAGATAGTGACCGAGTGCGGGCCGCTGCCGGCCCAGGCGGTGCGCTGGCTGGCCGCGGGCGTGGCCGAGGCGCTGCAGTCCATCCACGGGGCGGGCCTGGTCCACCGCGACCTCAAACCGTCGAACGTCCTCGTGGTCGAGGACGGCCCCCGGGTGATCGACTTCGGTATCGCCTCCGGCGTATCGAACACACGTCTGACGATGACGAACGTCGCCGTCGGCACGCCCGCCTATATGTCCCCCGAACAGGCGAAGGACTCGCGCAGTGTGACCGGCGCGAGCGATGTCTTCTCGCTCGGCTCGATGCTCGTCTTCGCGGCCACCGGACATCCCCCCTTCCACGGCGCCAACCCCGTCGAGACCGTCTTCATGCTGCTGCGCGAGGGCCCGGACCTGTCCGGTCTGCCGGACGAGCTGCGCCCGCTCATCGAGTCCTGCATGCAGATGGAGGCCACCGCCCGCCCCAACCCGGCCGACCTCCAGGCCCAGCTCGCGCCCCACCTCTTCGGCTCGGGCTCCGACGACAGCGGTACGGCCTCGGCGTGGCTGCCCGAGAAGGCGGTCAGCCTGATCGAGGCCCGCCGCGGCGGACGCCCGCCGGCCAAGCCGTCTCTCCCCGCCGGCCGCAGCGCCGGAGGGGGACGGCCCGCGCTGCCGCCCCCTCCGTCGCACGACCCGGTGCCGGTGCCGGTCGGCGTACCCGACGCCGGACCGGTGCGGCTCGCGGGCGCGTCGGTGCCGATCGGCCCCGGGCCGAGAGTCGCCGACGCGCGGGCGGCCGCCGTGAAGGCACCTCCCCCCGAGGCGGGCCTCGCCGCGTCCTGGTCCCGGCCGGCCGGCGGCGTCAACGGGGCGGCGGGAGCCGTCCCCGCGATCGCGCCCCCGCCCCCGGAGACGGCCTCCGGCTGGCGCCCGTGGCGCTTCCGCATGTCGAACGACCTCTGGGGCACGCCGACGGTCGCCGACGACCTCGTGTACGTGACCTCCTTCGAAGTCCACGCCCTGGACGTGGCCACGGGCCGCCGCCGCTTCAAGACCCGCGATGTCGCCTGGTCGACGGCGGTCGCCGACGGCCGGGTCCACGCCTCGGACGGCCCCACGCTCTTCGCCCTGGACGCCCGCGAGGGCACGGACCTGTGGCGGCTGTCCCTGGACGGCTGGGTGTACGCGCTCAGGGCAGAACGGGGCACGGTCGTCACCGGGACCCGAGGCGGCGGTGTACAGGCGTGGGAGGCGTCGAACGGGCAGAAGCTGTGGGAGACCAGCGGCGCCCAGACCGACTTCGAGGCACCGGAGGCGGGGCCGCTGATCCATGACGGCACGGTCTACGTCTGGCAGGACGCCCGGCTCCGGGCTCTCCAGGCGCGTACGGGTGAGGAACGCTGGTCCTACCCGATCGGGGACGCGGCGTCCTGCGGCGGGGTGCCGGTGCGCCTGACGCACGCGTCGGACGGCTGCGTCTACGTCTCGGCCGGCACCCGGGTGCTGGCGATCGAGGTGGCGACCGGCATGGTGCGCTGGCACTTCGAGGCGCCCGCGGTGTTCCTGTGCCCGCCGGCCTTCGTGCCCGGCCCGGCCGTCGCCGGCGGCGGCATCTACCTCGCGGACTACCTGGGCACGGTGTACGCCCTGGACGCGGCGGACGGCCGCGACCGCTGGCGCATCGCGACGGAGGCCCGGGCCGCGATCGACCCGGTGCTGGTCGCCGCGGGACACGTCCATGTGGGCAGCGGCAAGGGCCTGTACACCCTGGACGCGGTCACGGGCACCCCGAAGTGGCGCTTCCAGGCGGGCGGCGACATCGTGGGCACCCCGGCGGTTTCGGAGGGCCGTATCCACTTCGGTTCCACGGACCACCTGCTCTACACGCTGAAGGCCGACGACGGGCGCCTGCGCTGGAAGCTGGCCACGGGCGGGGAGATCACCGGTGCGCCCGTGGTCAAGGACGGCGTGGTGTACGCGTGCAGCAAGGACCGCTGTGTGTACGCGCTGGACGCCGAGAAGGGGACGGGCACGGCACGGACGGCCTGAGGGTGACCACCGCCGTACGGGCCCGTCGGAAGGGGCCGGTGCACCTGACGGCGGCGGTCACCGGCGGCGACCGCGCGAGGCCGCTCATCTCACCCGGTGGCCCCCCGTCCGCCGCGCCGCGAACAGCTTCGTCTGCCGCTCGGGCGGCAGATTCCCGAGCGCGATCAGCGCCGGTGCCTGCGCGAAGGCCGCGGCCCGCGCCGTCTCCTGCGCCGCCCACAGCGCCCGCACGGTGCCCTGGACCCCCTCCGGCGGGTGGGAGGCGATGACCTCGGCACAGCGCACCGCCGCCTCCACCGCACCGCCGGGCTCGGTGAGTTCGGAGACCAGCCCGATCTCGTAGGCCCGTCGTGCCGAGATCCGCTCGGCGGTGCCCATCAGGGCCATGCGCGCCGCCTCCCCGTAGGGCATCCGGTGCGCCATCAGGACGGACTCGAATGCGCTGACCATCCCGTAGCTCGTGTGCGGGTCGAAGAAGGTCGCGGTGGTGTCCGCCACGACGAACTCGCTCTCGCCCAGCAGATAGAACGCCCCTCCGCAGGCGATGCCCCGCACGGCGGCGATCACCGGCTTCCACAGGCCGTTCGCCTTCGGGCCGATCCCGAGCAGGGGATCGTCCAGCATGAAGGGCGAGGAAGGCTGCGGCACCCGCGTGTCCCGGTCGATCCCCGTGCAGAAGGCCCGCTCACCCGCCCCGGTGAGCACAACAGCCCGTACCGACTCCTCGAACCGCAACCGCCGCCAGCACGCGCCCAGTTCGTGGGCCATCGCCAGATCGACGGCGTTGAGCCTCTCCGGCCGGTCGAGCGTGACGACGGCGACGCCCGTGGCCCGGTCGGCGGCGATCCGCAGCCCCCCGCTCACGGCCGCTCCGGAACCCACCGCGGCAGCCCGTCCGCGCCGAAGACGACCTGCACCTTGGTGCCGATCCGGATCCGGTCGGGCGGCATCGAGTCCAGCGGTGCGTCGGGAGCGGTGACCAGATTCCCGACGAGCCGGATGCGCGGCGCCTCCGTCAGCTCCACCACGATCACGTTGTACGGCGCCTGCGCCGCGTAGGCCGGGAGCAGCGGCGGATGCGGGACGACATACGACCAGATCCGTCCCGTGCCGCTCATCCGTCGCCACTCGCTCGCGAACGACCGGCAGTGCGGGCAGCAGGGGCGCGGAGGGAAGCGGAGCTCACCGCAGTCGGCGCAGGCCTGGACGCGCAGCTCGCCCCGGCCGGCGTACTCCCAGAAGGGCGCGCCGTCCTCGTCGGGCACGGGGGACAGCAGGGTGTCGGCCATGGCTTCAGCTCCTCAGCAGCAGGGCGGAGGTCGGCACGCCCTCCCCCGCGGTGACCAGGCAGGCGGCGGCGCCCGGGACCTGCGCGGTACTGGTCCCGCGCAGCTGCTTCACGCCTTCGTTGATCAGATTGAACCCGTGCACGTACGCCTCGGACAGCCCGCCGCCCCCGGTGTTGACGGGCAGCCGCCCGCCGACCTCCAGTGCGCCCCCCTCGGTGAAGGCCGCGCCCTCCCCCCTGGCGCAGAAGCCGTAGCCCTCAAGGGAGAGCGGTATGAGGGCGGTGAACGCGTCGTAGATCTGCGCGACATCCACGTCGTCCGGGGTGAGATCGGCGTGCTTCCACAGATGCCGGGCGGCCGTCCACGCCGGACCGGTGAGCGGGTCGTCGTTCCAGTAGTTGACCATGCCGTGGTGCTGGGCGGGGAGGCCCTGGGCGGCGGCATGGACGTAGACGGGCCGATGCCGGCAGTCACGGGCGCGGGCGGCGGAGACGACGACACAGGCCAGCGCGCCGTCGGTCTCCAGACAGTTGTCGAAGAGGCACAGCGGCTCACTGATCCAGCGCGAGGTCATATACATCTCCCTTGTCAGCGGGCGCTCGTACATGATCGCGGCGGGATTCTGGTTGGCCCTGTTCCGGCAGGCGAGGGCGACGTTGAAGAAGTGGTCCCTGCTCGCCCCGTACTCGTGCATGTACCGCCGGGCCAGCATCCCGATCTCGTCGGCCGGCCGCAGCAGCCCGAAGGGCCGGGTCCACTGGGCGGGCGTGGGCAGTTGGACAGCCGTGTTCCGCCAGGGCCGGGGTCCGCTGCCGCGCTTGCGGGACCGCCAGGCCACGCCGACGGTCGCCTGCCCGGTGGCGACGGCGGCGGCGAGGTGCGCGACGGTGCCGCAGGAACCGCCGCCGCCGTACCCGACCTTGCTGAAGAAGGTGAGGTCACCGAGCCCGAGGGCCTTCGCCACCTCCACCTCGTCGGTCTCCTCCATGGTGTACGAGGCGAGCGCGTCGACCTCGCCGGGCGCGATCCCGGCGTCGTCGAGGGCGGCGAGAATCGCCCGGCACGCCAGCGCCTTCTCCGGCTCCGCGAGGCGCCGGGCGAAGGCGGTCTGCCCGATACCGGCGATGGCGGTCGCGTCCTTGAGCCCTGCCATGGGCGCACCTCCGTGAACGACGGCGGCTGACAGTCCGTCAGATTACAGCTAATCTGACGGGTAGTCAGCTATGCGTGCCGTGGGGAGGACGCCGTGCGCGGCGACGTGGAGTGGGGCAGTATTCCGGGACTCGTCCGCAGCGCCGCCCGCCGCTACGGCGATGCGGAAGCGGTGGTGGAGAGCCGGAACCGGATCTCGTACGCCGAACTCGGCGCCCGTGTGGAACGAGCCGCGGCGGCGTGCATCGCGAACGGCGTCGCCCTCGGCGACCGCGTGGCGATCTGGGCCCCCAACACCCTGGACTGGATCGTCTCCGCGCTGGGCGCGGTCTCGGCGGGCGCGGTCCTGGTCCCCCTCAACACGCGCTTCAAGGGCACCGAGGCCGCGTACGTCCTGGAGCGTGCCCGGGCGAAACTGCTGTTCGTGACCGGCACGTTCCTCGGCACGTCCTATGTGGCCTCGCTGCGCAGGGCGGCGGGCCAGGGCCCCGGAAGCGGCCCCCTCCCTCGCCTCCCCCGTCTGGAGCAGGTGGTGGTCCTGGCCGACGACGCCCCGGCCGACTTCCGCACCTGGAAGGACTTCCTGGCCGACGGGGAGGGCGTGGGGGAGGCCGGGGTGCGGCGTCGGGCATCGTCCGTGACCGGCGAGGCCCCGTCGGACATCATCTTCACCTCCGGCACCACGGGCCGCCCCAAGGGCGCCGTGATCAGCCACGCCCAGACGCTCCGGGCGTACGAGATCTGGAGCGACCTGGCGGGCCTGCGCCGGAACGACCGCTACCTCATCGTCAACCCCTTCTTCCACACGTTCGGCTACAAGGCCGGGGTGCTGGCCTGTCTGATGCGGGGCGCGACGATGATCCCGCAGCCGGTGTTCAACGTGACCACCGCGCTGGCGAACATCGCCGCGGAGCGGGTGTCGGTCCTGCCGGGCCCGCCGACGCTCCACCAGTCCCTCCTGGACCACCCCTCCCGGGATGCCCACGACCTCTCGGCACTCCGCCTGGTGGTGACGGGAGCGGCGGTGATCCCGCTCCGCCTCGTGGAGCGCCTGCGCGGGGAACTCGGCGTCGAGACGGTCCTGACGGCGTACGGACTGTCGGAGGCGAGCGGCTTGGTGACGATGTGCCGTCGCGGGGACGACCCGTCACTGATCGCGACGACGTCGGGAAGGGCGATTGCCGGCACGGAGGTGAGGGTGGCGAACCCGGAGGGCGAGCCCCTGCCCCCGGGCGTCCCGGGGGAGATCCTGGTCCGGGGCTTCAATGTCATGCGGGGCTACTACGAGGACGCGAGCGCCACCTCGGAGGTCCTGACCCCGGACGGCTGGCTCCGCACGGGTGACGTGGGCGTCCTGGACGAGGCGGGCAACCTGCGCATCACGGACCGCATCAAGGACATGTTCATCGTCGGCGGCTTCAACGCGTACCCGGCCGAGATAGAGCAACTGCTCGCCCTGCACCCGGACGTGGCGGACGCGGCGGTCATCGGCATCCCGGACGCCCGGCTGGGCGAGGTCGGCAAGGCCTATGTGGTCCGCAGGCCGGGGGCCCTGGTGACCGGCGACGACCTCATCGCCTGGTCCCGCCGCGAGATGGCGAACTACAAGGTCCCGAGGGAGGTGGAGTTCGTCGCGGAACTGCCGCGGAACGCGAGCGGGAAGGTGGTGAAGGGGGAGTTGCGGGGGCGAGGGCGCCAGAGGCGAGGGGGGAGTGCTGTGTGACAACCAGGCTGCTTCGACTATGCCCGTTCACCAGGTTCCGCTGGCGACAACTCCCGAGCTTCGGTTCATCCACCCATCGACTGTGAGCTCCAACTTGCCGCGCCCGGAAGGCCGGTGGGCATGACGGGCAAGTGAAGCCCCTGGTAGAGGGCTGGAGAAGGGTCAGCGGATCCGCTGTCACTCATTAGGCCTATTTTCCGATTAATCGGCGGGGGTGAGGGGAAGTGAAAACTGTGCCTCAGAGGGGGTGGAAACTCTGCCTCAGAGAGGAGGGAAAGGATGATTAAGAAGATCGTGCGCAGGTTGTTTGCGGATCAGCGCTACGGCGCGTACCGCGTCCACTGGTAACTCGCGCCTTCCCTCGCACTGTAGCGGTGACATCGTACTTGCCGCCCGGTGTGGACGTGGGGGGGGGGGGGGGGGGGCCGCCCCCCCCCCCCCGGCGCCCGGGGTGGATTATTATAAACAAACAAAAAATGGGGGGGGGGCCGGGGGTAAGAAAATAACAAAAAAACCCACCAATAA
>NZ_JBIVNO010000007.1:280512-316218 GCF_044753645.1 Streptomyces sp. NPDC093261 | reverse complement strand
GGGGGGGCGCGCGCCCGGGCCGCGGGGGGGGGGGGGGGGGGGGGCCCGGGCCGGGGGGGGGGGTTTTGGGGGGGGGGGGGGGGGGGGGGGGGGGGGGGTTACCCCCCCCCCCCCCCCCACGTCTCATTTCCGATGGAGCTGACCTTGATTCACCCGAATCGACTCTGCGGGACGTGCCGTCATGAAAGATCATCCTAAGCCCCCTGCATATTTCAGACGAGGAGGGTTGGCGGATTTTCGAAACGACCGTCTTTCGTACGCGATTGCTGCCGCCCGCGAGTGCGGGGATGTGTGGAAACTCGCGCGCGGTGTCTATGTTGCCGCATCCCTGAGCGCGTGCCGCACGGTACTGCAGCGGACCAACCAGGAGTACAGTCGGGGATTGATGGCATTTCCGCCGACGCCGCAGCCTCCTGATGCAGTTTTTCCGGTTCGGACTGAGGTGGCTCACGGCAGGTCGGCCCGAATGCGTGGACTGCGTCCTCAAGCCGTCTCTGGTCGCGTACCGGAAATCGCCCGCGACATTAGGGAATTCGTTGCCGATTGGCCGGTAAACCAAGACCTGGAAATACTCCCGATGATGCTGCGAGCTTTCACGGAAATCGGGAACAAATTCATGTTCGGCGGCGACGCGACACACTTGGCTGAAGCAGTTGAAGGCCTTCGCAAGATCAGTGAGGAGATGCCGCCTCCCCGGTCCCGCTGGTACCCAGATGTCGACAAGCGGGCCAGGGCGTACCTGCGCGCGCAGTTCGCTCGGAAACTCCAGGACGTGATCGACCGCCGTCGGACGGAGCAGAACACGGGCGAGGATCTATTGGCCCAGATGCTCCAGCCGTCCTCGCAATACGGGACGCTGCCCGATCGCGTCGTTATCGACAGTCTTGCCGTCATGGCCGTCTCCATGTCCGACATCCCCTCCGTGGCGGCCGGCTGGATCCTCCTCAGCCTGGCGCGCCATCCGGAATCGGCGAGGCGCATCGCTCGCGAGGCACAGTCGCTTCCCGCCGATCCGCAGGATGTGACCAGCTTCGCTGTCGACAGACTGCATTACACGAGAGCCTTCGTCCACGAGGTTCTGCGACTGCATCCGCCGAACTGGCTTTTCAACAGACAGACCACCCGCCGCACCACGCTCAACGGCTACGAAGTCCCGGCCGGCGCCAAAGTCCTGGTATGCGCATACTCGGCACAACGCGATCCCGGACAGCAGGAAAACCCGGACGAGTTCGACCCTTCGCGCTGGTTGTCCAACGATGGACAACTGCGGAAAGTCAGTGCCTTTCTCTCATTCGGGGACGGTCCTGCCAGATGCGGCGGGATCGCACTCGCCACCTTGGAACTCACCCTCGTGACAGCGGAGGCGGCCCGCCGATACCAATTCCACGAGCCACCAGGCCCGCTACCCTCACATGAGATCCATTCCGACGGATGCAACGCGCCTGCGGGCCTCAGGCTCCGGGTTACAACACGGATCTGACGAGGACGACCATCTGATGGGCATCCGGATCGATGATCCGCTGCGCGACGCCGAAGGCGACCTCTACGGCGGCGACGAATTCGTCTGGGACCCGTCCTGAGCGCCTCGGGGTCCCCCGGAATGCCCGGGAAACCCCGATCCTCGGGGTCCCCCGGAATGCCCGGGAAACCCCGACTCGACTCCGGTGTCAGGCCATCAAGGAACCTCAGCTGGAGTGTTCCAGATAAACTGTGTAGTTGTGCTTCATCCCGTCGGCATCAATATAGCCACGCGCATTTGCGTACGCGCCCGTGCCGCCGGTGATAGCCGTCTTCCACGGCGGCGGAGTCCCCGGCCGCGTATTGACGAGCGTGTTTTGCCAGGTGAGCTGCCCATTACGGAGACTGTAGACGCCCGTGCACAGCTCGGTCGCCGGATGAGCCGGGGTGGGATTCGCGGGTCCTGTGACCTGTGTGCACATCACTGTGGAGAAACCGTACTCACGCCCGTTTTGGAAGATCTTTTCCGAGATGAGAACCTGATCGCCCACCCCTGCCGCTCTTCCTGCACTGCCGCTTCTCTTGTAGTGCGTCAACTTCCCGTGCAGTTTGATCACGTCGTAGCGCGTGGCCACTTCCTCGTGATCCTGAGGTCGGGATCTCGAGGACGCAGAGGTGGAGCCTCCGATTACTGATAGTACGATCATCGAAGCTACGGCCAGGCAACGCCTCGAAATGGACATGGTCGCTTCCTTTCCGACGGTGATACTTACTGCGACGCGAGCAAGCATGACCATATACGGTCGAAGCGACATGGGAACGCGATCAGCGGCGTTTGAAATCTGCGTGTCGCACGATTCCTTAATCCCACCTCGAGACTCTCAAAATATGACCCTGATGCAATGCGCAGAGCACTGGAACGCATAATCAAATATTCCAGCACCTCGTTCGAGGAAGCGGCGAAACGGGTCTCGTTCATATGAAGCGAGAGCGCGTAAGCATTCACTGAGCCTTTTCGGCGTTGCCTCTCCAGGGTGAGGACGGCTTTGGCGATGACGGTCATGCGGTTGGGGCTGATCCGGGATCTGCGGAAGATCTGCCGGCACTTCAGCCGTGCCGTGGCGCGCTCGACAGGGGCCCGGGTCTGGGCGAGGGCGCGGTTGACGGTGCGCTGAGCGGGAGTGAGCTCTCCGCCGGGCGGTCGTTTCGAGATCCGCTTTCGATGCACGTCCTAGGACCGATGCAGGACATGTCTCGATCCCGCGACCGATGAACGCTCCTCCTGGCGAACGGTGCTGGAGACATGGTGGCCACGCCCGCCCGCTTCCTCGCCGGTGTCGTGCTTCCGCGGTCCGGACACACCTCGGCCGCGGCGGCTCCCCCTCCGCGCCGCCGCGGCCGATCCCCGTGTGGGAGGAAGGTCTAGCTGGGCTCGGACGTGATGTGGACGTTGTCCGGCTTGAAGATGCCGCTGTCCTCGGCCTCGGTGATGTGGACGTTGTCCGGGTTGACCGTGCCCTCGTCCTTGCCGCCGGTGATGTGGACGTTGTCCGGGTCGACGACCGGCTCGTTCGTGGTGTCGCTCATGGTGCTTCCTCCCCTTGTGACTCAACCGAAAAGTGGGGGCCCGCCCGGCCGTTCCCCCGAATGGACGGCCGGGCGGGCTACCGGGTCGCCTCACCCTAGACCGTGGGCTGGACGACCTCGTCGGCGGTCCGTCTGTCCCCCGACACAACGGATCGACAGGACGAGAGTGCCGTCCCGCGATAAACGAACGATGAACGCCGTAGCGGGCCTACGCGGCAGCGGCCGGCGCCAGCAGCGCCCGGACGGTGTCGGCCTCGGGGGATCCCAGTGCCTCGTAGGTGGCGAGGGCCTCCTGCCAGCACACCTGGGCCCGCCCCGACTGCCCGATTCCGCTGAGCGCCCGGCCCAGCACGGTGAGGACATTGCCGCGCCGCCACTCTCCGCCGATGCCACGCAGCACGGTCAAGGCCGCCTCGGCGTTGGTCGAGGCCTGGGCGGGGCGTTGCGCGGCCAGGTCCACCTCGGCGAGCCTGAGCAGGGTCATCCCCTCCCAGAGGCGCTGGCGGCTGTCACGGAAGACCTTCAGAGCCTCGTGCAACTGATCCCCGGCCTCCCCGCACAACCCGTTCTCGGTGAGGGCCATACCGAGTGCGTAGCGGCCGTTGGCACCCTTGAGGGCGTGTCCCAGGGCCTCGTACGTCTCGACACCTTGCTGGGCGAGCACCACGGCGCTGCGGGCCCTGCCCGTGGCGAGGTGGATGCGCGAGAGGTTGCACAGGACGCTCGCCTCCCCGGCCAGGTCCTCGCAGTCCCGGAAGTCCGCGAGGGCCTGCTCCAGGTGGCGTTCGGCGTCGGCGTGCCGGCTCTGGTAGAAGGCCATGGCGCCACGAATGTTGGCCGCCCAGCACCGGGCCAGGGGATCGGTCCGGGAGTCGGCGAGTTGCAGCGTCTCGCGTGCCGCGTCGTCCGCTTCCGCGAAGCGCCCGGAAAGGTGGTGGGCGACGGCGAGGACGACGGAGGCGCGGCCCTCCGTCCGCCGGTCCTGGCAGGAGCGCGCGGCGTCGCGCAGGGCGATGGCCACGGCTTCGTACTCCCTGGCGTTGGCACCGGACTCCGATAGATCGACTGCCGCCCAGAGGAGGTCGATGGCGCGGAGCAGCGTTGCGGACGTCCCGAACTGGCGCATGCAGGCCAGCAGGCAGACCGCCTCCGCATACAGCCAGTCCTGCGCCTGGTGCCGGTCCTCGAACGTCAGCCCCGGATACTCGGTCCGCTGGAGGTGGTCCACCAGCCGGTCCCCGGGCCGTTCGATCGCGTACACCCCCGCCGCCGTGGCCAGATAGAAGTCCAGCAGGCGCGACATCGCCGCGTCCCGCTCGCTCGGCGGCTGCTCGTCGCGTTCGGCGCAGGCGCGGGCGTAGAGGCGGACCAGGTCGTGGTAGCGGTAGCGGCCCGGGGCGGCCGACTCCAGCAGGGAGGTGTCGACCAGGGACTCCAGCAGGTCCTCCGTGTCCTCCACCGGGAGGTCCAGGACCGCGGCGGCAGCCGCCAGGGATATGTCCGGGCCTTCCGCCAGGCCCAGCAGGCGGAAGGCGCGGGCCTGGGCCGGTTCCAGTTGGCCGTAGCCCAGTTCGAAGGTGGCCTTGACGGCCAGGTCGCCGGCCTGGAGTTCGTCGAGGCGGCGCCGTTCGTCCGCCAGCTTCGCCGCCAGGACCGAGACCGTCCACGTCCTGCGTGCCGCGAGGCGCGAGGCCGCGATGCGGATCGCCAGGGGCAGGAAGCCGCACGCCGCGACCACGTCGAGGGCGGCCTCGCGTTCCGAGGCCACCCGCTCCTGGCCCACGATCTTCGTGAACAGCGACAGCGCCTCGTCCGGGGACATCACGTCCAGGTCCACCAGGTGCGCACCGGCCAGGTCCACCATGCGGACCCGGGAGGTGACGAGCGCCGCGCAGCCCTCCGTGCCCGGCAGCAGCGGACGCACCTGGGCCGCGTCCTTCGCGTTGTCCAGCAGGACCAGGACCCGCCGGCCGTCCAGGACCGAGCGGTACAGGGCCGAGCGCTCCTCCAGTGAATCGGGTATGGCCGAGTCCGCCGTGCCCAGCGCGCGCAGGAAGGAGCCGAGGACCGTCTCCGGTTCCGCCGCCCTCGGGCCCGCGCCCTGGAGGTCCACGTACAGCTGGCCGTCGGGGAAGGCGCCCCGGGCCTGATGGGCGACATGGACCGCGAGGGTCGTCTTGCCGACGCCGCCGATTCCGGCCAGTGCCGACACCGCCATCACCCGGCCCTCGGCCGACGCCAGCACCTCGCTCAGTTCGGCGACGAGGCGCGCCCGGCCGGTGAAGTCGGGGACGTTCGCGGGAAGTTGCGCCGGGCGCACCGGGGCCGCGGCGGGCTCCGGGGCCGGTGCCGACGGTTCCGCGAGGCCCGGGTCGGCGCGCAGGATGCGCTGCTGGAGGTCCTTCAGGCCCGGGCGTGGATCGACCCCGAGTTCGTCGGCCAGCAGGCGGCGGGTGTCCGCGTAGACCGCGAGCGCCTCCGCCTGGCGACCCGAGCGGTACAACGCCAGCATCAGCAGTTCGCGCAGGCGTTCGCGCAGGGGGTGCGCCGCCGTCAGGGCCGTCAGCTCGGAGACCGCCTCCGCGTGGCAGCCCTGCTCCAGGTCCATGTCCAGGCGCGATTCGACGAGTTGGAGGCGCCATTCCTCCAGACGCGTGCGCTGGTTCTCGGCGTAGGGGCCGGGGATGTTGGCCAGCGGCTCGCCGTCCCACAGGGCCAGTGCCTCGTTCAGGACCTTCCGGGCATGGCCCAGGTCCCCTGAGTTCTTCGCCTTCTCCGCCTCCACGGCCAGTTCCTGGGCGGCGGCGAGGTCCAGGGAGCGGACGTCGGGCAGGCGCACCGCGTACCCGCCGGACTCGCTGACGAGAACGCCGGAGGAGAGGACCTTGCGCAGCCGGGAGGCGTACGTCCGTACCGCGGCCAACGCCCGCGGCGGCGGCTCGTCGCCCCAGAGCGCGTCGATCAGCTCGGACGCCGTCGCCGTGCGCCCCTCGCGCAGCAACAGCGCGGCCAGCAGGGCGCGTTGCTGCGGCGAGCCCATGGCCAGCGGCTCGTCCTCACGCCAGGCGCGCACCGGTCCGAGCACGCCGAAGCGCAGAGCGGCCGATTCCTCGGCACTCCGCTGCCTCGGCACTCGCGGTACACCGTCCATCGCTGCCCCCTGGCACCCTGCCGAACGTCCACAATCAGGAGGCCAGTTTGCCTTGTTCATGGCGGATGCGTCAGCCATGGGAGACGGCGATCACAGGCCGTGGCGTTGTGTGTCACAGGGTCCACACACGCTCTCCTCATACCGGACGGCGCGGATTCACGCCGGGCGGCACCGATTTACTGACGGTTCGTCAGATCGGCGCTACGGTGACCGCCATGGAGACCTCGACGAACCCCGGCACGTTCCCGCAGATCATCTCCGTCGACGACCACACCGTGGAGCCTCCGCACGTCTGGCAGGACCGGCTCCCCGCGAAGTACCGGGACACAGGACCGCGCATCGTCCGCGCGCCCCTGAAGGACCTGACGTTCCTGGGCGGGAGGTTCGCCCCCGTCATGGGTGAGTCCGGTGACGAGGGCCCGCTCGGCGACTGGTGGGTGTACGAGGACCTGCGCCGGCCCCTCACCCGCCTCGACACCGCCGTCGGGTACGACAGGGACGAGATCAGGCTCGAGGTCATCACCTACGAGCAGATGCGACCGGGCTCCTACGACGTGCCCCGGCGCCTCGCCGACATGGACGTCAACCACGTCCGGTCCGCCCTCTGCTTCCCGACCTTCCCGCGCTTCTGCGGCCAGACCTTCACCGAGGCCGGCGACCGGGAGCTGGCGCTGCTGTGCGTGCGTGCGTACAACGACTGGATGGTGGAGGAGTGGTGCGGCCCCGAGGCGCACGGCCGGCTCATACCCCTCACGCTCATCCCCCTGTGGGACGCGCGACTCGCCGCCGCCGAGGTGCGCCGCAACGCCGCACGCGGGGTGCGCGCCGTCGCCTTCTCCGAGATCCCGCCGCACCTCGGGCTGCCGTCCGTGCACACCGACGACTGGGATCCCTTCCTCGCCGCGTGCGACGAGACCGGAACCGTCGTCGCGATGCACATCGGCTCCAGCAGCAGAATGCCCTCCACGTCCGCGGACGCCCCGCCGGCCGTCGGCTCCACGATCACCTTCGCCAACTGCTGCTTCTCGATGGTCGACTGGCTGATGAGCGGAAAGTTCGAGCGCTTCCCGCATCTGAAGGTGATGTACGCGGAAGGCCAGATCGGCTGGATTCCGTACATCCTCGAGCGTGCCGATGTGGTGTGGGAGGAGAACCGCGCCTGGGGCGGGGTCGCGGACAAGGTGCGCCGCCCGCCGTCCGAGCTGTTCGCGGGCCATGTCTACGGCTGCTTCTTCGATGACGCCTTCGGCCTGCGGAACCTGGACGCGATCGGGGCCGGGAACGTGCTGTACGAGACCGACTACCCCCACTCCGACTCCACCTGGCCGAAGTCGCGTGAGGTCGGGGAGGCCCAGATGGGGCACCTGGACGCGGACACCGTCGACCGGATCGTGCGGCGCAACGCGATCGAGCTGCTGGGCCTGACGGACGACGGACTGTGGCCCGGGCCGGGAGGCGGACTGTGGCGCGGGCCGGGCGGCGGGCGGTGACCGCGCCCCTGCGGTATGGGATGCAGCTCCCCGTCCAGGCCCTGAGCGCGCTCTTCGCCGAGCCCTGGGAGGCCGGCGCGGGTCCGGAGGACCTGGTGGAGACGGCCCGGGCCGCCGACCGTGCCGGGTTCGACTACCTGGCGAGCTGCGACCATGTCGCCATCCCGCGCCGGCTGGCCCCCGCCATGAGCACAGTCTGGTACGACCCCGTCGCCACGCTCTCCCACCTGGCGGCCGTCACCGCGCGGGTGCGGCTGCTCAGCCATGTCGCGATCGTCGGGCTGCGGCACCCCCTCCTCACCGCCAAGCAGTACGCGACCCTCGACCACCTCTCCGGCGGCCGGCTCGTCCTCGGCGTGGGGGCCGGGCACGTCCCGGAGGAGTTCGCGGCCCTGGGCGTGGACTTCGGGCAGCGGGGCGCCCTCCTCGACGAGGCGATCGACGCGCTCAGGGCGGCGCTGGGACCGGAGGAGTTCCCCGTCCACCACGGGAAGGCCTATGACTTCGAGGGGCTCGGGCAGCGCCCCCGGCCCACCCAGCCCCGGGTCCCCCTGTGGGTCGGCGGCTCCTCACCCGCCGCCGTGCGCCGGGCCGCGCTCAAGGGTGACGGCTGGCTGCCGCAGGGGGATCCGCGCGACCGGCTGCCCGCACAGATCGCGCGGCTGCGGCAGATCCGCGCAGAGGCGGGGCTCCACGCCCCCTTCACCGTCGGCGCCCTCACCGAACCGCTGTACATCGGCGAGCCGGGCTGGGACGTCGGACGGCGCACGGTCAGCGGCAGGCCGGAGGAGGTCGCCGACTCCCTGCGCGCCTACGGTGCGATGGGCGCGCACCAGATCCAGGTGCGGTTCCGCAGCCGGAGCCGCACCGAACTGATCGACCAGATCGCCGCGTTCGGGGCCGAGGTCGCGCCCCGCCTGGACTGAGGAGGGCCATGGGCAGGCTGGACGGGCGCGTCGTCCTCGTCACGGGTGCGGCGCGCGGACAGGGCGAGCAGGAGGCGCGGCTGTTCGCGGCGGAGGGCGCCCGGGTCGTCCTCGCCGATGTGCTCGACGACCAGGGGGAGGCGCTCGCCGAGGAGCTGGGGCAGCGGTATGTCCACCTCGACGTGGGCCGGGAGGCCGACTGGGCCGCCGCCGTGGCCGGTGCGAAGGAGGCGTACGGGCGCGTCGACGGGCTGGTCAACAACGCCGGGATCCTCCGCTTCAACGCCCTGGTCGACACGCCGCTGGACGAGTTCATGCAGGTCGTCCAGGTCAACCAGGTGGGCTGTTTCCTCGGCATGAGAACCGTCGCGCCCGAGATCGCGGCCGCCGGGGGCGGCACCATCGTCAACACCGCCTCGTACACCGCGATGACCGGCATGGCGGCTGTGGGCACGTACACGGCGACCAAGCACGCCGTCCTCGGCCTCACCCGGGTCGCCGCGATCGAGCTGGCGCCCCGCGGGATCCGGGTCAACGCCCTGTGCCCCGGGGCCATCGACACTCCGATGTCCAACCCGGCCCTGCTGGACCCGGACGCGGATCCGCAGGAGATGTCCGGGGCCCTGGACGAGCTGTACCGGGGGCTGGTGCCGCTCGGCCGGATCGGCCGGCCGGAGGAGGTGGCGAGGCTCGCCCTCTTCCTGACCTCGGATGACTCCTCCTACATCACCGGACAGCCGTTCGTCATCGACGGCGGCTGGCTGGCCGGGATTGCAGTTTTCTGACGGTCAGTCAGCTATTGACGCTCCCACCGGCCGGTGCCACAGTCGGCGGGAGCTGAACTGACGGTATGTCAGATAAATCGCGGGCGGGAACGGACACCCGCCGGCGACGGACACTCGTGGGGACGGTGAAACTCCTTGGAATTCGGGCTCTTTGTACAGGGATACGTGGGCAAGCGGGCCGAGACGGACCCGCTCGCGGAGCACAGGGCGCTGATGGAGGAGACCGAGTACGTCATCCAGGCGGACGCGTCCGGCTTCAAGTACGCCTGGGCCTCCGAGCACCACTTCCTGGAGGAGTACTCGCACCTCTCCGCCAACGACGTCTTCCTCGGCTATCTCGCCCACGCCACCGAGCGCATCCACCTCGGCTCCGGCATCTTCAACCCCCTCGCCCCGGTGAACCACCCGGTGAAGGTCGCCGAGAAGGTCGCCATGCTCGACCACCTCACCGAGGGCCGCTTCGAGTTCGGCAGCGGCCGGGGCGCGGGCTCCCACGAGATCCTCGGCTTCCTCCCCGGCATCACCGACATGAACCACACCAAGGAGATCTGGGAGGAGACCATCGCCGAGTTCCCCAGGATGTGGCTCCAGGACGAGTACGCCGGCTTCCGGGGCAAGCACTGGCAGCTCCCGCCGCGCAAGGTGCTCCCCAAGCCGTACGGGAGGTCGCACCCCGCGATGTGGTACGCGGCCGGGTCCCCGCCCTCGTACGCCATGGCCGCCCGGAAGGGCCTCGGGGTCCTCGGGTTCAGCGTGCAGAAGGTCTCCGACATGGAGTGGGTCCTGGAGCAGTACAAGACGGCGATCGTGGACGCCCGGCCCGTCGGGGACTTCGTCAACGACAACGTGATGGTGACGACCACCGCCGTGTGCGCGCCCACGCACGAGGAGGCGATCCGCATCGCGGCGGCCGGACAGCTGCACTATCTGCCCTCCCTCGTCTTCCGCTACCACGACACCTTCCCGCGCCCGGAGGGCTTCCCGGTCTGGCCGGAGACACTGCCCGAGTACACCGAGGAGTTCATCGAACTCCTCGTCGAGGAGGAGCTGCTCATCTGCGGCGACCCGGACGAGGTGCTCACCCAGTGCAAGCGGTGGGAGCAGGCCGGGGCCGACCAGCTCAGCTTCGGGCTGCCGGTCGGCGTCCCGAGGGAGGAGACGCTCCAGACGATCCGGCTGATCGGCGAGCACGTGATCCCGAAGATCGACACGGACCCGGTGCACCGCACGACCCGGTTCCGTCAGGCCGCCTGAGGGGGTGTCCCGCATGCTCGACCACGTCATCAGGGGCGCGACCGTCGTGGACGGGACCGGCGCGCCCGGGCACACCGCCGACGTCGGGATACGGGACGGCCGTATCGCCGCCGTAGGGACCATCGCCGAGGCGGCCCGGAGCACCGAGGACGCCGGCGGCCTGGTACTCGCCCCCGGCTTCGTCGACCCGCACACCCACTACGACGCCCAGCTCTTCTGGGACCCCTACGCGACCCCCTCCCTGAACCACGGCGTCACCACCGTCGCCGCCGGCAACTGCGGCTTCACCCTCGCCCCGCTCAACCCCGCGCGGCCCGCCGACGCCGACTACACCCGGCGGATGATGTCCAAGGTGGAGGGCATGTCCCTGGTCGCCCTGGAGGAGGGGGCGCCCTGGAACTGGCACGGCTTCGGCGAGTACCTCGACGCCCTCGAAGGCCGGATCGCCGTCAACGCGGGCTTCATGGCGGGCCACTGCGCGCTGCGCCGTTATGTGATGGGCCCGGACGCGGTCGGCGGACAGCCCACCCCGGAGCAGCTGGACGCCATGCTGCGGCTCTTCCACGAGGCCATGGAGGCGGGGGCCTGGGGCCTGTCCACCACCCAGTCGTCCACGCACTCCGACGGGGACGGCGCACCGGTCGCCTCCCGCCACGCCCGGCCGGCCGAGCTGCTGGCCCTGTCCCGGGCGGTGGGCGAGCACGAGGGCACCCAGATCGAGGCGATCGTGGCGGGCTGCCTCGACCAGTTCAGCGACGCCGAGATCGACCTGCTGGCGGACATGAGCGCGACGGCGGGACGGCCCCTGAACTGGAACGTGCTCACGATCGACGCCGCCGTCCCGGAGCGGGTGCCCCGTCAGCTCCTCGCGAGCGAGCGCGCCCGCAAGGCGGGCGGCCGGGTGGTGGCCCTCACCATGCCGATCCTCACCCCGATGAACATGTCGCTCGGCACCTTCTGCGCCCTCAATCTGATCCCCGGCTGGGGACCGGTGCTGGGTCTGCCGGTGCCCGAGCGGATCGCGAGGCTCCGCGACCCCCGGGTCCGGGCCGAGTTGCTGCGGCGGGCCCGCTCCAAGGAGGCGGGCGTCTTCCGGCGCCTGGCCGACTTCGGCCGGTATGTCATCGGGGACACCTACAGCCCACGCAACGAGGGCCTGACCGGACGGGTGGTGCGGGACATCGCGGCCGAGCGCGGCCAGGATCCCTTCGCCTGCCTGGTCGAGATCTGTGCGGCCGACGACCTGCGCACGGTGCTGTGGCCCATGCCCACCGACAACGACCCGGACTCCTGGGCGCTGCGGGCCCAGACCTGGCGGCACCAGGACGTCCTGCTCGGCGGCTCCGACGCGGGCGCCCATCTGGACCGCATGTGCGGGGCCCCGTACACCACGCGGTTCCTCGGGGACTGTCTGCGCGGCCGGAGGCTGGTGCCGCTGGAGCGGGCCGTGAAGATGCTCACCGACGATCCCGCGCGGCTGTTCGGGCTGCGGGAGCGGGGCCGGGTGCGGGAGGGCTTCCACGCGGACCTGGTCCTGTTCGACCCGGAGCGCGTCGACGCCGGCCACGCCACCCTGGTGCACGACCTGCCGGGGGAGAGCCCGCGCCTGGACTCCCGGGCGATCGGGGTGAAGGCGGTCTGGGTCAACGGAGTCGAGGCGATCCGGGACGACGCGGTGACCGGGGCCGTGCCGGGCCGGGTGCTGCGCTCCGGACGGGACACCAGGACGGTGAGCACCACGTGACCGAGCGACAGCGGCTGTTCATCGGCGGCGCGTGGGTCGAGCCCGAGGACGGGTACCACCCGGTCGTCGACCCGGCGACCGAGGGGATCGCCGGATGGGCGCCGGAGGCGTCCCGGGGTCAGGTGCACGCGGCCTGCGCGGCGGCCCGCGAGGCCTTCGGGCCCTGGTCGCGGACGGCTCCGGAGGAGCGGGCGGCGGTGCTGGCGCGGGCGGCCGAGGTGATACGGCGCAACCTCGTGCCGTACGCGGAGCTGGCGCAGGCCGAGAGCGGTGCCACGACCCGTACGGCGCGCGGGATGCAGGTGGGTGTCGCGGCGGCCCGGTTCCGGCGGTACGCGCGCGTGGAGCCGGTGGAGCAGCCGTTGCCGCCGCAGATCAACGAGGCGGGCCCGTTCGGCCCGGCGGCGGTCGTCGGCGCGGTCGCCGAGCGCCGGCCGGTCGGCGTGGTCGCCTGCGTCACCTCGTACAACAACCCATGGGCGAACCCGGCGGGCAAGGTCGCCCCCGCGCTGGCCATGGGCAACACGGTGGTCGTCAAGCCCGCCCCGCAGGACCCGCTGTCCGTGTACCGCATGGCCGAGGCACTGCGGGAGGCGGGCGCGCCGCCGGGCGTCGTGAACGTGGTGGGCGGTTCCCGGCCGGAGGTCGGCGAGGCCGCCGTGGACTGCCCCGAGGTGGACATGGTGAGCTTCACCGGGTCCACGGCCGTGGGGCAGCGGATCGCCGAGGCGTGCGGCCGGTCCATGAAGCGGCAGCTCATGGAGCTGGGCGGCAAGGGCGCGGCGCTCGTCTTCGACGACGCGGACCTGGACGCGGCGGTGGCCGGCATCGGGACGACGTTCTCCTTCTACAGCGGCCAGATCTGCACGGCACCCACGCGCGTGATCGCCCAGCGGGGCGTCTACGACCGGGTGGTGTCCGAACTGGCCGCCCACGCCCGGCGGCTGACGGTCGGGGACCCCCGCGTGCCGGGCACGGTGGTGGGGCCGGTGATCTCGGCAGCCCACCGGGACCGCGTGGAGGCGTACGTGGAGTCGGGCCGCAAGGAGGGCGCGCGGCTGGTCGCCGGGGGCGAACGCCCGCCGTACGACCGGGGCTTCTACGTCGCCCCCACCCTCCTCGCGGACTGCACGCCCGATATGCGGGTGGTCCGGGAGGAGATCTTCGGCCCGGTGGTCGTGGTCGTGCCCTTCGACGACGAGGAGGAGGGCATCGCCCTGACCGACGACACCGACTACGGCCTCATCGACTACGTCTGGTCCCGGGACGTGGCCCGCGCGTTCCGCGTCGCCCGCCGGCTGCGGGCGGGCCAGGTGGGCGTCAACACCGTCGGCCGCAACATGGAGGCCCCGTTCGGCGGCTTCAAGAGGAGCGGGGTGGGCCGCGACGTCGGCTCGTACGCCCTGCACGCCTACAGCGAGCTCCAGGCGATCGTGTGGCCGGGGTGAGGGGGCCGGCCGGAGACGGCCTCAGTCGTCCAGGTCCACCCGCACCGTGAGCAGCCCCGTGCCCAGTGCCCGTACCGCCGAGCTGTTGAGACGGGGCAGCGTCCTCAGACGGGCGCGGGGGTCGTCGTCCGGGAGCGGATGGGCCGTGCCCGTGTGCCAGCGGCCCCTGATACGAACCCGTACCCGGGGATCGGCCCGGATGTTGCGGATGTACTGGGACCTCTCGCCGTGCTCGGACACCAGCCAGAAGGAGTCGCCGATGCGGCGCCCGCCCAGCGGGGTCCGGCGTGGCAGGCCCGAGACGCGGCCCGTGGTCTCCAGGAGCGTCTGCAGCGGCATATGCCGCTGCACCGGATTGACGACATGGCGCTGGAGCGCCGTCACCGCACGGTATTTGAGGTCGGCGAAGCCCGGCATGGTCGTGTGTTCCCCCTGACGACGTGAGGAGCGCGGCCCTCCGCGCAGTCTGGCAGACCGCTCAACGGGGCGCGCGGAAAACGGCCGCGCGCCCCCATGGCCTAGGGCCGGCCCAGGAAGATCGGGTTCGTGAACGCGGCCAGAACCCCCGGCACCGGGCCCGCCGCGGCCTCGTGCCGCAGCTCCGCCCGTACGTAGGCCGCGTACGCCGGAGTGGTGTGCCACTCCACCGTGCCCGCCCCGGACACCGGGAGCGGATCGCTGGTGAACAGCACGCCCTGGTCGGTGACGAAGCGCACCGTGCAGCGGGGCGCGCCCTGCGCCTCCAGCCGGACCGTGACCGGAGTGTCGCCGGCCACCCGCAGCCGCTCGCCGATCCCCGCGTGCTCACCGTGGCCGCCCGAGACGCTGAAGGCCAGCGAGACGTTCTTCGACTCGGCGACGTACGAGCGGCCCGCCCGGATGCCCTCCTGGATGGCCTCCCTGGTCAGGTCGTCGGCGAGAACCACCGTCTGCGGTGTGCCGATCGCGTCGGGGTCGCGGTGGGCGTCGCTGTTGCCCATCGCCGGAAGCCAGTGACCGTGCCCCTCCCGGGCCGACGCCACCAGTGTGTTGTCCCACTCCGCCAGCGTCGCCTCGTCGTCCGGGGTGAAGGGGCCGTTCCACACCTCCACGGCGTCCGCCTCGGCGAAGCCGAACTTCCAGCCGCAGCCGACGCAGGTGGCGTGCGGATGGGCGGGGACGACCAGTCCGCCCGCCCGGTGGATCTCCCGTGCGAACCGGGCCCAGCGGTTGTCGCGCGCCCGGTAGCGCCAGTCGACGAAGGTGCCCGGCTCGGTGCCCAGCGCGAGCACATGGCCGTTGCGGGTCGTCACCTCCTCGCCGAGCATGATCAGCAGGTCGTCACCGGCCTGGTCGGCCCAGTGCGCGTGCGAGGAGTGCGTGTTGTGCTCGGAGGAGTTGATGAAGTCCAGGCCCGCGGCCCGGGCCAGCGCCGCGATCTCGGCGGGCGTGCGGCGCCCGTCGGAGTACCAGGAGTGCATATGGCAGTCGCCGCGGTACCAGGCGCGGCCCCGTCCCTTGGCCCGGGACGGCGGATACACCGGCGCCGGGGTGACGTCCTGCTCGCCGTAGGTGAGGGTGATGGTGATCTCGTAGCTCAGACCCTGCGGGGCCACCGTGTAGGGGCCCAGCGCGATGTGCCAGGTGCCGGAGTGCACCGGGCCGGGCAGATAGCCCGGGGTCGCGTCGTCCGCGCGGACGAAGAACTCGGAGCGCGCGCCGCCGGACCAGCCGCGGAAGCCCTTGCCGCCCAGTTCGGTGCCGCGCTCGTCGAAGAGGCCGATGTCGAGGGCGTTGCCCTGGGTGCCGGCCGGAACGGACGGCTTGTCATAGGTGTAGGAGACCTTGATCTCCCGGACGCCCGCGGGGACGTCGACGGGGAGGTAGACGAAGTCCGGGGAGCCGGGCGGCAGGGTGCCGCGCACCGTCCTCGTCTCCTGGCTGTCGGCCGCCTCGGCGGCGGGACCGTGGGAGAAGCTCACGGTTCCCAACGTAAGCGCGACGGCCGCGCTCGTCACGAACAGGGCGCGTCTGCCGATGCCGTGGTCGTCCTCGCACATGCTGCTGCTCCCAACGTCTCGGATGACAGGGGGTGGGCAGGGACCGCATCCGACACTGTCGCCTCCGGCCGTGAACTCCGGCGCACAGGAAGCCGATGACCCGCCGCGTGTCGGCGGAACAACGGGTGCCCGCTCCGGCCGCCGCCGTCCGGCGCCGACCGGCCACCGTACCGATCCACGCCGGCCCCTCCGGGCTGATCACGGCAAACGTATGCTCGGAGGATGACGACTTCCGCGACCTCCGGAACCGGCCCCACCGAGAACTCCATGCGTCGCGCCCTCAAACGTGCCCGTGAGGGTGTCGCACTCGATGTCACCGAGGCCGCGGTGCTCCTCCAGGCCCGCGGCGCCGACCTGGACGACCTCGCCGCGTCCGCCGCCCGGGTGCGGGACGCGGGCCTCGCGGCGGCGGGCCGGCCCGGTGTCATCACCTACTCGAAGAGCGTCTTCATCCCGCTGACGCGCCTGTGCCGGGACAAGTGCCACTACTGCACCTTCGTCACGGTACCGGGCAAGCTGCGCCGGGCCGGGCACGGGATGTTCATGTCCCCGGACGAGGTCCTCGACATCGCCCGCAAGGGCGCGGCCCTGGGCTGCAAGGAGGCCCTGATCACCCTCGGCGACAAGCCGGAGGACCGCTGGCCCGAGGCCCGCGAGTGGCTGGACGCCCACGGCTACGACGACACGATCGCCTACGTACGGGCCGTCTCGATCCGGATCCTGGAGGAGACGGGCCTGCTGCCCCACCTCAACCCGGGCGTCATGTCGTGGACGGACTTCCAGCGGCTGAAGCCGGTGGCGCCGTCGATGGGGATGATGCTGGAGACGACGGCACGGCGGCTGTGGTCGGAGCCGGGCGGCCCCCACCACGGCTCCCCGGACAAGGAACCCGCGGTGCGGCTGCGGGTCCTCGAGGACGCGGGCCGCTCCTCGGTGCCCTTCACCTCCGGGATCCTGGTCGGGATCGGCGAGAGCTACGAGGAGCGCGCCGAGTCGCTGTTCGCGCTGCGGAAGGTGGCCCGGGCGTATCACGGCGTCCAGGAGCTGATCATCCAGAACTTCCGCGCCAAGCCGGACACGGCGATGCGCGGCATGCCGGACGCGGAACTGGACGAACTGGTCGCCACGGTGGCGGTGGCCCGGCACATCATGGGCCCGAGCGCCTGTCTCCAGGCACCGCCGAACCTGGTGGACGGCGAGTACGAGCGGCTCATCGGCGCCGGCATCGACGACTGGGGCGGGGTGTCCCCGCTGACCATCGACCATGTGAACCCGGAGCGGCCGTGGCCGCAGATCGAGCGGTTGCGGGAGCGATCCGCGACGGCCGGCTTCGAGCTGCGCGAACGCCTGTGTGTCTACCCGGAGTTCGTGCGGCGCGGGGAGCCGTGGCTGGATCCGCGGCTGCGGCCGCATGTGGACGCCCTCGCCGACCCCGAGACGGGTCTGGCCCGGGCGGACGCGGTGGTCGAGGGGCACCCGTGGCAGGAGCCGGAGGAGGCGTTCACCTCCGCCGGGCGCACCGACCTGCACCGCACGATCGACACCGACGGCCGTACGGGCGACCGCCGGGACGACTTCGACGACGTGTACGGCGACTGGGACGCGCTGCGGGAGGCGGCCGTGCCCGGCATGGCACCGGAGCGCATCGACGCGGACGTACGGGCGGCCCTGCGCACGGCGGCGGACGACCCCACGCGCCTGACGGACGCCGAGGCGCTGGCCCTGCTGCACGCGGACGGCCCCGCGCTGGACGCGCTGTGCCGGATCGCGGACGATGTGCGCACGTCGGCGGTGGGTGACGATGTCACCTACATCGTCACCCGGAACATCAACTTCACGAACGTCTGCTACACCGGCTGCCGCTTCTGTGCGTTCGCCCAGCGCCGCACGGACGCCGACGCCTACACCCTGTCGCTGGAGCAGGTCGCCGACCGGGCCCAGCAGGCGTGGGACGTGGGCGCGGTGGAGGTGTGCATGCAGGGCGGCATCCATCCCGACCTGCCCGGAACGGCGTACTTCGACATCGCGAAGGCGGTGAAGTCCCGGGTGCCCGGCATGCATGTGCACGCCTTCTCGCCCATGGAGGTGGTGAACGGCGCCACCCGCACCGGACTCTCGATCCGCGAGTGGCTGACGGCGGCGAAGGAGGCGGGGCTCGACACGATCCCCGGCACGGCGGCGGAGATCCTGGACGACGAGGTCCGCTGGGTGCTCACCAAGGGCAAGCTGCCCACGGCGACATGGATCGAGGTCGTCACGGCGGCCCATGAGCTGGGCATCCGGTCCTCCTCGACGATGATGTACGGCCATGTGGACCAGCCCCGCCACTGGCTCGGCCACTTCCGCACCCTCTCCCGCATCCAGCAGCGGACGGGTGGTTTCACCGAGTTCGTCACCCTCCCCTTCATCCACACCAACGCCCCCGTCTATCTGGCGGGCATCGCCCGCCCCGGCCCGACCCTGCGGGACAACCGCGCGGTGACGGCGATGGCGAGGCTGCTGCTCCATCCCCATATCCCCAACATCCAGACGAGCTGGGTGAAACTGGGCACGGAGGGCGCGGCGGAGATGCTCCGCTCCGGTGCCAACGACCTGGGCGGCACCCTGATGGAGGAGACCATCTCCCGTATGGCGGGCTCGTCGTACGGGTCGTACAAGTCGGTCCGGGAACTGGTCGCGGTGGCCGAGGCGGCGGGCCGTCCGGCGAAGCCTCGCACCACGCTCTACGGCGAGGTCCCGCAGGAACGGCGGCGCGCGGCGGAGGCCTCGGACGGCCATCTGCCGGAGCTGTTGCCGGTGCTGGAATAAGGGGCCGCGCCCGGTCCGGTCACCTCGCCGCACGGCTCCTCACCGCACGCCTCCTCGCCGCCCGGCAAGGAGCCGTGCGAAGAAAGTGGCCCGGACGGATCAGCCCTCCTGCGGGTCCGCTCCCGGCAGGTTGGTCACCAGCAGGACCACGCCGGTCAGGACGATGACGCGGGTGGCCGCGTCCAGACCGTTCCATGTCTTGGACTGCCACATCGCGAACCACTCCCCGCCTATCGCGATGAAGCCCGCGCCGAACAGCAGCAGAAGCATCGACAGGCCGATGGTGGACAGCCGCCGGGCGCTCGGATGGCGCCGGGCCCACAGCCAGGTCGCGGCGGTCAGGACCAGCGCCGCGAGCGTCTCCCAGGCGATGATCGCCACGTAGGCGGAGTCCTGGAGCGCATGGGAGGTGATCGAACGCCACATCAGGTCGTGGTCCTGGAACGTGGTGTCCATCGCGAGGACATGGCGGACGAACTGCTGGTTGGTCCCGAAGTCGGTGATGTTCCCGAACGCGACGAGCGCGATGTACAGGGCGACGGTGCCGACGAGGAGGGTGGCGGCCACGCGAAGGGCGGGCAGGGCGTGGGGGGTTCTGGTTTCGGCCATGGTCCCACTATGGAGAGGGCTTCCGGCCGACTCCTAGATCATTTTCGGGCGCGCGCCGAAGTGTGGTGTGCATGACGCTCGGGCGCCCCCGACCGATCGTCTCCGTTCGATTACAGTGCTGCGCGTCGGACGTGCGGGCGGTGCCATGAGGAGGCATGGGGTGGGCGCAACATCCGGTGCCGTCTGGGGCCGCACCGAGCAGCAGGACTTCCGCAGCCGGGTGCGCGGCACACTGCTCGGCGCGGCCGCCGGCGACGCGCTGGGCGCCCCGGTCGACGGGCTGTCCCTGGAGCAGATCCAGGAGGCGCACGGGTTCGAGGGGCTCGTCGACCTCGCTCCCGGCCACGGCGGGCGCGGCGCGATCACCCAGCTCACCCAGCTCACCCTGTTCTCCGTCGACGGGATCATCCGCGCCCAGGTCCGCCGGGACACCGGCGCCTGGCATCCGCCGACCGATCTGCACCGGGCGTATCTGCGCTGGGCGGCCACCCAGCACGACTGGGGGCCCGACGAGCGCCGCAAGGAGGACGGCTGGCTGGCCCGCGAGGAGTGGCTGTACGCCCGCCGCTCCCCGTCCCGGGCCTGTCTGCTCGGGCTCGGCGACGGCACCATGGGCACGCTGGACGCGCCCAAGAACCCCGGCGAGCTGGGCCCCGAGGCGGCGGTCCGCTCCGCGCCCTTCGGGCTGCTCGTCGGCTGGGACCCGCAACTGGTGCTGCAACTCACGATCGAGTGCGCGGCACAGACGCACGGGCACCCCACCGCGTACCTCGCCGCGGGCGCGTACGGCGTGATCGTGCACGCGCTGGCCCGCGGGGAGATCCTGGACGCGGCCGTACAGCGGGCCCTCGCACTGCTGGCCCCCCGGCCGGGGCACCAGCCGGTCGCGGAAGCGCTGCAACGCGCGCTGGGCGCCGTGCGCCAGGGGATGCCCACGGCCGCCCGGGTCGAGGAACTGGCCGACGGCGCTACGGCGGAGGGGGCGCTGGCGGTCGCCGTGTACTGCGCGCTCGTGGGCGAGGACGTACGGCACGCGCTGTGCCTCGCGGTGAACCACGGCGGGCCCTCGGCGGCCGCGGGGGCGCTGACGGGCGGGCTGCTCGGGGCGCTGCACGGCGAGACGGCCCTCCCGCCGGCCTGGCTGGCCGAACTGGAGGGCCGTCCCACGATGCTGGTGCTGGCGGACGACTTCGCCATGGAGATGACGCAGGGCCCCGCGCTGCACGGGCCGAGCGGGTCGTCTCCGGGGTGGCTGGAGCGGTATCCGCGGGCATAGGGGGTTCCCCGGACTACACGCCCGAAGGGCTCGTCGTGGTGCCGCTCGCACCGGTCGTGCCCGTCGTGCCCGTCGTACCGGTCGTGCCCGTCGTACCGGTCGTGCCCGTCGTACCGGTCGTGTCCGGGGCCGGAAGGGTCACCGTCGTCCCGTCGTCGTCCGTGTTGAGCGTCTCGACGATCGCGACCCGCTCCGGTGTGTCCTCCGGCTTGACCAGGCCGATCAGGATGTACAGCACCAGGGAGATCACCATGGGCAGCGCCACCTGGTACTCCAGCTTCACATCCGTGTGCTGGGAGAAGTCCAGGTGGTAGTTGACGAAGAAGAACGCCAGCAGACCGGCCGCCCAGCTGCCGAGCGCCGCCGTCGGGCCCGAGCGGCGGAACGGGCGCAGCAGGCCCAGGATGAACGGGATCGCGATCGGGCCCATCAGACCGGCCACCCACTTGATGACCACCGTGATGATGTCCTTGAAGGTGGGGGAGTCGACCTGGGTCGCGACCGCCATCGACAGGCCCAGGAAGGCGACTGTGGTGACCCGGCCCGCGATCAGGCCGGCCCGGGCGTTCCACGCCCGGGCCGCCCTCGAGAACACCGGCGCCACGTCCCGGGTGAACACGGCCGCGATCGCGTTCGCGTCCGAGGAGCACATGGCCATCGTGTGCGAGAAGAAGCCGACGACCACCAGGCCCAGCAGCCCGTGTGGCAGCAGTTGTTCGGTCATCAGGCCGTACGCGTCCGAGCCGTCCGGCTTCTTCGCCGTGACCAGCAGCGGGGACAGCCACATCGGGATGAAGAGGATGACCGGCCAGACGAACCACAGGCCCGCCGACAGCAGGGCGGAGCGCGTCGCCTGCCGGGGGCTGCCCGTGGCCATGTAGCGCTGGGCCTGGTTCCACATGCCGCCGTTGTACTCGAAGAGCTTGATGAACAGATACGCGATGAAGAAGACCGTCAGGTACGGGCCCGCGAACCCGTCCCCGTGACCGGCCAGCTTCGGCGAGTCCAGCGCCTTGGACAGACCGCCGTGGTCGGAGATCTTGTGCAGCGCGATGACCAGCATGGCCAGACCCGCCAGCAACTGGATGACGAACTGGCCCAGTTCGGTCAGCGCGTCCGCCCACAGGCCGCCGATCGTGCAGTACACGGCCGTGATGCCGCCGGTGATGAGGATGCCCTGGGTGAGGGTGACCCCGGTGAAGACGCTGAGCAGGGTGGCGATCGCCGCCCACTTCGCGCCCACGTCGACGATCTTCAGCAGGATCCCGGACCAGGCCAGCGCCTGCTGGGTGGGCACGTTGTAGCGGTCCTTCAGGTACTCCAGCGGCGAGGCCACGTGCAGCCGTGAACGCAGCCGGTTCAGCCGTGGCGCGAACAGCTTCGCGCCCATCAGCACGCCGATGGCGATGGGCAGGGCCCAGGTGACGTAGGACGTGACGCCGTAGGTGTAGGCGATGCCGGCGTAGCCCGTGAACATCACCGCGCTGTAGCCCGACATGTGGTGCGAGATGCCCGACAGCCACCAGGGCATCCTGCCGCCCGCGGTGAAGAAGTCGCTGACGTTGTCGACGCGTTTGTGGGACCAGACGCCGATCGCGGTCATCACGCCGAAGTACGCGACCAGGACGGCCCAGTCGAGACCGTTCATGTGCCCCCTCCAGGGGTCCGCCTTGTGAACCTGCAGATACCGGACGGCACTTCGCCAGTACGCACACTCGGGCGGTGCCCCCGTGCGGGAGTGGGGACTTCGGGGATTGAACCGCCGGTCAGACGGCCGGTCAAGGCCTTTCTCGGTCATGCATATGAACACAGGTCAGTAAGGCGAACGATTTTACGTCGTCTTGACTCGTACGCCGGTTGTCGCGCTCGTGACATGGGCCACACCATGAGCGGGCACTTCGCCAGTCGGGAGACATCCGGTGGATCGGGTGGCTCAGGCGCGACGGACAGGCCGCACGGGATGCGGGTCCCGTACGGCCAGGAGGGGAGGCGTGGGGCATTCGGTTACATCACGCCGACTCGGGGCGCCGCCGCTGTGACGGATCGTGGTGGTCAGCGCATCAGTTCCCCGGCGTTCACGAGCAGGGACTGGCCCGTGATCGCCCGCGCCCGGTCGGAGGCCAGGAAGACCGCCGCGTCCGCCACGTCACCGTCGGTGGCCGGTTCCGGCAGGGCCATCCGGTCCGTCAGACGCCGTGTCACCTCCGCCTCCGGTATGCCCTCGGTGTGCGCGGTGAACCGCACATAGGCCTGGACGGGTGGGCCCCACATCCAGCCGGGCAGCACGGCGTTGACCCGGATGCGATCCGGGCCGAGCTCCCGGGCCAGGGAGTACATGGCGCTGGTGAGGGCCCCCTTCGACGCCGCGTAGGCCGTCTGGCGCACTTGGGACGGCGCGGCCACCGAGGACTGGGTGCCGATGAAGACCACCGAGCCGCCGCCGTTCCTGAGCGCCGGCAGACAGGCCCGCGTCATCCGCAGGGTGCCCATCAGGTTCACATCGATGACCGAGTGCCAGGTGGCGAAATCCGCGTCCTGAAGCCCGCCGAAGTGGCTGTCCCACGCGGCGACATGGACCACCGCGTCGATCGCCCCGAACCGTTCCAGCGCCAGCGCCGCGAGCGCCTCGCACTGCGCCTCGTCGGTGATGTCGGTCGCCCGGTACGCCGTGTGTGCCCCGTCCGGATCGAGTGCGGCGGCCGACTTGGCGAGGTTCTCCTTCGTACGGGCGCCGAGCACCGCGGCGCCGCCGTCCCGCACCACGGCCGCCGCGACCTGGTGGCCGAGCCCGGGGCCGACGCCCGACACCACGACGGTCTTGCCCTGGAGCAGTGACATCGGCCCCTCCCGGATATGGCGGTTTTCCTGACGGAGCGTCAGAGTAAGGACGACCGGCGGAGGAGGGAAGGGGAAGGGGAAGGGGAACGGTGAATGGGTGAGGACACGCGCAGCGCGGTGTACGCGGAACTGGCCGCCGTGGGGCCCTACGGCGTCCACCCGGGCCACGCCCTGATCACGATGGTGGAACCGCACCCGGGGCACGAGTACGCGTACAACCGCTGGTACGAGGACGACCACTACTACGCCGGTGCCATGGCCATGCCCTGGATGTTCGCGGGCCGCCGCTGGGTCGCCACCCGGGAGCTGCAACTGCTGCGCCGTCCCGAGAAGTCGGCGGTGGCGCAGCCGGTCACGGCGGGCTGCTATCTCTCCACGTACTGGATCACGGACGGCCGCTACGACGACCATATGCGCTGGACGGTCGCCATCAACAAGCGCCTCAACCGCGACGCCCGCGTCTACCGGGACCGCACCCATGTCTTCACGGCCTTCCACGACCACGAGGCCACGGTCTACCGGGACGGCGCGGCGGGCCCCCGGGACGTGCACGCGCTGGACCACCCGTACGCGGGCCTGGTCCTGGAGGTCGTCGACACGGACGGCCCGGAGCAGCGCGCCGAACTGCTCGAGTGGCTGCGGGGCCGTCACCTGCCCGGCCGCCTCAAGGGCTCCCCGGCCGCCATGGTCACCCTTTTCCGCCCGACCCCGCTGCCCGGCGACCGTATGTCCTATGTGAAGCAGGTGGAGGGGGTGGACACGCGTCTTACCCTGCTGTGGTTCCTGGAGAAGGACCCGAGGCGGTGCTGGGAGGCACACTTCACGGGGCTGGACGGGGCGGTGGCGGAGGCGGGCCTGGGGAGGGTGGAACTGGTGGCGCCGTTCGTTCCCACGGTTCCGGGGACCGACCGGTATGTGGGCGACCTCCGCTGAACCGTGCGGCGGCTCCCGCGCACTCGCCCGACGACACGGACGTGCCCCCTCGGCCGGGACGGCGGACCAGTCGAGAGGGCTCTGTCGTTGCTGAGTGTGGAAGTGTGGCGGTCGGTGCTACTTGATCGACGTCACGAAGGCGTTCCAGGCGTCGGCCGGGAAAGCCAGGACGGGCCCTGCGGGAACCTTGGAGTCGCGTACGGCGAGCGCCGCCACGATGGGAGATTTGACCTCGACGCAGGCGCCGTTGCCCGTCGAATACGACGACTTGGTCCACGTTTCCGTGGCCCCCTGAAGAACGGCCATGTTCACTCCGTAGCGAGTTGCTGAGTTGCTGACTTGCGGTCGTGCTGTCGTGCTTTCATCGGGTTGCGCGCCCTGTCGGTGCGCGCGGCCCGAATCGCGCCACCCTGTTTGGCTGATGGCGTGATCGAAGCTACTCGGCAACATCCCCGCCCGGAGGGACCATTCACTCGACCGGATGGCATGTTCCGGTGGAGCCTTCTGCTTGAAGGTTTCACCGGTGTATGATCCGCCGCCCGCTCGTATGGAGGCCCGGGACGGGGCTCATCACGTGGAATCCGCATACCTCTTGGCCGCATCCGCGATGAACTCGCGGGACTTCTCCACGCTCAGCGCCTGCGCCCGCAGATGTTCGTACATCACGGCGTACTTCTGCACGTCGTTGGCCTTTTCCAGATACAGGTCACTGGTGACCCCCTCCAGGTACACGACGCTGGAGTCGGCCGCGTCGGAGAACTCCAGGATCGCGTACTGCCCATTCAGGCCGGGATGCGCGCCCGCCTCGAACGGCAGCACCTGGACGGTCACGTGCGGAAGGTGGGACAGCTCGCCGAGGTGCTCCAACTGCTCCCGCATCACATGGTTGTTGCCGACGACCCGGCGCAGCGCTGCCTCGTCCAGCACCACCCACAGACGCAGCGGGTTGTTCTCGGCGGCGATGCGCTCCTGGCGTCGCATCCGCACCTGCACACGCTTTTCGATGTCCGTGGCCGACGTCTCGGGCAGAGCGCCCTGGATGAGGGCCTCGGCGTAGGAGCGAGTCTGCAGCAGACCGGTGATGACCTGGGGCTCGTAGACCCGCAGCGACTCCGCGTCCGTCTCCAGCCCGATGTATACGCTGTAGGGGATGTCCCCGAACGCGTGCCACCAGCCTTGCTGCCGCGAATCGCGGGCCATCTCCATCAGCGAGTCGACGACGCGCTGGTCCTCGACCTCGTACACGCCGCACAGGTCGCGTACGTCGCGCTGGCTGATGCTGCGGCGGCCGTTCTCCAGTCGGCTGATCTTCGACTGGGAGACGAGCAGCCGCTCGGCGACCTCCTCGGCGGTCATGCCCTTGAGTTCACGGAGCCGGCGCAGCTCCTGCCCCAGGCGGCGCCGCCGGACGGTGGGATTGACATTCGACGCCACGGACGTGCACCTCCGGCTACTGCCTCTACTTTGTGTATCTGCTGCTGAGCAGATTGCCACCAAGGTGCTTACTACCGCTGGGAAACAGCGGATATGCGCCGCACGCGCGCGACTTGGGCTCTTCTTGCATATGAGCCGGCCGTGGTGGCCGGATGCGTGTGCCGTGCGGTCCGTGCGCGCGTCGGCATGCGGCCGCGCGGGGCGGCGAGACCGGGCCGTCCTGTGGACGTACGGTCTTGTCGCCCCGCGCGTGCCGGCGGCTCCCGAACGGGTCTCGGGACGGCGGTGCCCCGGGTCGTGGGGCGGCGGCTCAGTGGGCCACGACGCGGGCCATGGATCCGCGGCGCGGCTGCATCGGGACACCACGAGCGGGTTCCGGCCCGGGCCTGGCCGCGGCGGCCTGGCGGCCGGCCGGGGCCGGGGCCGGGGCGCGGCGTGGCTGCGCGGCGGCCCCGTTCTGGACGTCCATCACGGCGTGCGCCACGAGGCCGCCCATGGGGTCGTGCCTGATCAGATCCCGCAGCCGGGAACGGGACGAGCGTCCCTCGTTGCCCGGATACAGGTGCTTGCCGAGACCGACCGCGTGGGCCAGCGCGGCGAGCGCCGCGGTCCGCGGGTCCGGCGGAACGCCGGTGCGGATCGCGGAATCCAGCCGGGCCCTGATCTCCCGGCTGATCGCCGTGTCCGTCGCCTGGTAGCGCGTCGTCGGCAACACCCCGCACATCTGGCCCGGTACGGCCTGGACCATGCCGCACCGCTCCAGATGTGACAGGTAGGTCTGGCGCAGCCCGAGACGTGGCCCGCCGATCCAGTGGACGGCCCGTACCGGAGCGCCGCGCCTGCGCAGCAACTCCAACGCACAGTCCAGAGTCGGATCTCCAGTCGGCCGTGGTACCACCACGGCGATACGATCCCCATCCGGGGCTATCCGTCCGGCCAGCGCCAGCTCCACTAGCTGTGCTCCGGCCAGACCCAGGTCGAGCGACTGCGGCTGTGCAGTGGTACCCGTCGTCGGGTCCAGTGCCAGCAGCAGAAGCTCCTCCGGAATTGTTCTGCGGCTCCTGCCCATCCATGCCTCCCCGCGTGGATGAATGACAGGGTGACCCCTCTCACATTGGTCTGTCGAGGGTGCGTGACCGGAATGTAGTGGAACCGGTAGGTATGTCGTTCTCGTCTAGCGCAGGGGTCAATCCCTCACACAGGACACTGGTACATGGTTCGGGCAGCGATGTCCGGGCGGCGGTTCACGGTTCGGCAAGGCGCGCGAGCGGGTGCGTGGCGCAAGGAGGAGGCATCGGTGGCGGGCGAGTCCCCCGACAGGTCGAGGCAGCACGAGTCGTCGGCGGAAGCGACGTCGGGGAACGGGGCTCCGGTTCCGGGGCCGGCGGCGGGCGACGGCGACCCCCGGCTGGCGATGGCCGGCAAGAAGGCGAGGGTCGACCAGGCGACGACGGTCTTGTCCACGCGTGAGTTGCGGGACTCCACCGGCACGGCGGCGGACGAGACCGCTCCGGGCGCCGAGGAGTCCGCCACGGCCGCCACGGCCGCCAAGGGCGGTGCCCGGCAGGAGGCTTCGCTGGCGTCCTGGGTGCGGAGCGCGGACGAGGCCGAGACGGAGGCCAGGGCCGAGGTCGAGGCTGAGGGTGAGGACGCGTCGGAGGGCGAGGACGCGTCGGAGGCGGAGACCGGGGCCGAGGGTGCCGGGGCCGAGGTCCAGGCTGAGGGTGAGGACGCGTCGGAGGGCGAGGACGCGTCGGAGGCGGAGACCGGGGCCGAGGGTGCCGGGGCCAAGTCGGAGGCGGAGGAGGACCGTTCCGGCGACGAGGGCTCCGGGAATTCGGCGTCCGACGACGCCGTGTCCGGCGATTCGGAGTCCGGTGGCGCTGGGTCCGGTGACGCGGTGGGCGCGGGTGCCGGGGAGGCCGCGGGCTCGTCGGATGAGGAGTCCGAGGGAGAGGTCGAGGGAGAGGTCGGGGGCCTCTCGGAGGGGAAGCCGAAGGGGGCCGCAGGCGCCTCCGAGGGCGCGCCTGCGAGCACGGCGAACCCCGGGGAGGAGGTGGCGTCTGACGAGCCCTCTGGCGGGGATGCAGAGGCTGCGGCGTCCGCCGATGCCGATGCCGATGCGGATACGGACGCTGAGGGCTCCGACGGTGGCGCGGACGCCCCTGAGACCAAGCCGGCCGTGGACCAGCCCACCGCCGTCTTCAAGACCCCGCGCCGGCCCGCCGTGGACCAGCCCACGACCATGCTCAAGCTCGGCGGTGGCACCAAGTCGTCATCCGATTCATCCGAGAATTCCGATAAGTCCGGCAAGTCCGGCGGCTTCGGTGACTCCACGGACGAGCCCGCCGTCGACCAGCCGACGACCATGCTCAAGCTCGGCGGCGCCAAGTCGCCCACGCCGTCCAAGGCGTCGGACTCGTCCGAAAAGTCCGGTACAGACAGAAAGTCCGCGCCCTCCTGGGTGGCCAAGCCGTCCGCGCCGACGTCCGCCGAGCCCGGGTCCGCCTCCGAGTCCAAGTCCGAGTCCGAGGCCGACCCCGGGTCCAAGCCTGAGACCGACTCCGAGCGGACCAGCAAGTTCATAGCGCTGAAGCCGCTCGACGAGCCCAGGTCCACGCAGTCGAAGACCGCGCCACCGAAGACCGAGCAGTCCAAGGCGGCCACGCAGCCCAAGCCCGCGCAGTCCGCGCCCGCCGACGCGACCGCCGCGCTGCCCCGGGTCGGTCCCGAGCGCACCGCCCAGCAGCCGCTGCCGCCGAAGCCCCCGCTGGACCTGCTCGCCGAGCTGACGAACACTCCGCCGCCGCCGGAGACCCCGGTGCGCACCGTTCTGCGGCGGATCAAGATCTGGACCCCGCTCGTCGTGCTGCTCGTGATCATCTTTGCGATCGTGCAGGCGGTCCGTCCGCTGCCGACCCCGACCCTCGGGCTGTCCGCCGACGACACGTACACGTTCGGCGGCGGCAGGCTCGCCCTGCCCTGGCCGGGGCAGGGGCAGTCGGCGATCGAGGTCGAGGGCGTCGGCATGGTCGGCACCGAGGGCAGGCAGACCCCGCAGCCGATCGCGAGCGTCACCAAGATCATGACGGCGTATGTCACCCTCCAGGAGCACCCGCTCAAGGGGAACGACGGCGGCCCGAAGATCACCGTGGACCAGCAGGCCGAGGACGAGTCCAAGAACCAGGACGAGTCGACGGCGGCCATGAAGAAGGGCCAGGTGTTCAACGAGCGTCAGATGCTCCAGATGCTGATGATCCCGTCCGGGAACAACGCGGCGCGGCTGCTCGCCCGCTGGGACTCGGACAACAAGACCTTCGTCGGCAAGATGAACGCCGCCGCGAAGGGGCTGGGCATGACGAACACCACGTACACGGACCCGAGCGGCCTGGAGAAGTCGACGGTGAGCACCGCCGTCGACCAGCTGAAGCTGGCGAGGAAGGTCATGCAGAACCCGGTGTTCCGCGGCATCGTCGGCATGGCCAAGGCGGATATCCCCGGCCTTAGCGGGACGATCTACAACAACAACGACCTGCTGGTGAAGCAGGCCGGCGTGATCGGTCTGAAGACGGGCTCGTCGACCCCGGCCGGCGGCAACCTGGTGTGGGCGGCCACGAAGGTCGTCGACGGCAAGACGCAGACGATCTACGGCGCGGTCCTCAACCAGGACGCCCACACCGGCCGCGTCTGGGACAGCCTCCAGCTCGCGCTCACCAACAGTCAGAAGCTGATCGACAAGGTCCAGCAGAGCCTGACCACCGCGACCGTGGTGAAGAAGGGTGACGTCGTCGGGTACGTGGATGACCGGATGGGCGGCCGGACGCCGGTGGTCGCCACCCGGAACATGACGGCCATCGGCTGGCCGGGTCTGCGGACCAAGCTCTCCATCGGGGGCGACGGCAGGGCGATCCCGCACGAGGCGAAGGCCGGCACGGTCGTCGGCAGGCTGACGGTCGGCGACGGTTCCAGCCATGCCGTGACGATTCCGGTCGCCCTTCAGAAGGACCTCGGCGAGCCGGGCTACGGCGCGAAGTTCACCCGACTGGGCTGACCCGCCCTCCCGCCTCTCCGGCAGGTACGACACGGCGCACCCCGTCGGCGGCCCCCACCCGGGAGCCCGCCGGCGGGGTGCGTGCTAGCGTCGCGAGGCCGGGGCAGGCCGCGAGCCGCAAAGCCTGGCCCGGGGCGGACCTCCGAGAGAACCCCCACGGAACGGTGGCGGAACCCTTGCGGATGTCCGGGCGCGGGGCGGGAACGGAACCGGATACGGGGCGAGAACAGAAACGGGACACGGGGAGTGCCTTCAGGTGGCCACAGCGGAGCGGACACACGCCGACGACGCCGATCGGGGCCGTCAGCCGGCCGGGACCACGGGCCCGCGAATACCATCGGCCGAACCCGCCGCTGACGCGACCATGCATCCGGACACACCCTCACCCTCCGCGGACGATCCCGCCGCCCGGCCCGAGAGCACCGCTCCCCGGCCACGCACCCCGCTCACCCGTCTTCGGTCCTCGCGCGGCGCGGACCTGGCCCGCAGGCACCCCGTGCTCTCGGTCACGGCCCTCGCCGGACTGCTGCACCTCGTGTGGTTCTTCACTTTCGCGAACAGCGGCGGCGACCTCGCCGCACAGGACGCCTGGGCGGAGTTCGTGGGGCGGCATCCCGACTCGGCGTACAACCTCGCCTGGTACGGCGGTATGCACCCGGTGTCGTACAGCGTGGTGTCGCCGTATCTGATGTCGGTGCTCGGCGTCCGTACGACCATGATGATCGCGGGGACGATCTCGGCGGGCCTGCTGACGCTGGTCCTCATCCGCAGCCGTGCGGTCCGCGAGCCGTGGTGGCCCGCCCTCGCCGGCGTGTTCGCGCTGCTGTGCAACGCCATCTCGGGCCGGGTGACCTTCGGTCTCGGCACGATGTTCGCCTTGGGCGCGACGGCGTGTGTCTTCTGCTGGCCGCACCGCTGGCGCCACAAACGCTGGGCGAAGGCGCTGTGCGCCGCCCCGCTGGCCGCCCTGGCCACGATGGCGTCCCCGGTGGCGGGCCTGTTCGTCGGCCTGGTCGCGGCGGCGCTGTTCCTCCAGAAGCGGCTCCCGGGCGCCTGGGCCCTCGGCCTCGCCCCGACCGCGGTGGTGGCCCTCTCGGCCTGGCTGTTCCCGTTCTCCGGCACGCAGCCGATGACCTGGGCGTCGGTGATCCTGCCGCTCCTCTACTCGGTCGTGATCTTCCTGGTGGTCCCGAAGGACTGGCAGACGGTACGGATCACGGCGGCGGTCTACGGGCTGTCCGTGGTCCTCGTCTGGCTGATCAGCTCCCAGATCGGCTCGAACATCACCCGGCTGGCGATGCTGTTCGCGGGTGTGATGCTGGTCGCGGCGCTGCCGTTCACGGTGCCGCGCAGCCGCAAGTGGTACGTCATCGTCGTCGCCTTCGTCAGCTTCATCACCTGGATCGGCATCAAGACGGTCGACGACATCATCCACACCACCCCGGCGGCATCCTGGGCGCGCGAGCTGGCCCCCCTGGTGAACCAGCTCCAGGTGGTGGGCGCCGAGAAGGGCCGCGTGGAGGTGGTCCCCGCGCGCTCGCACCGGGAGGCGTCGGCACTGGCGCCGTATGTGAACCTGGCCCGCGGCTGGAACCGTCAGGCCGACATGGAGCGCAACCCGGTCTTCTACGACGACACACTCAACTCCGCGAACTACCACGCCTGGCTCCAGCGCTGGGCGGTGCACTACGTGGTCCTGCCGAAGGACGAGCCCGACGGGAACGGTGGCGAACGCGAGCGGCAGCTCGTCCAGCGGGGCATGCCGTATCTGAGGCAGGTCTGGGGCGACGCCAACTGGCAGCTCTTCGCGGTGACCGATCCCGTTCCCCTGGCGGATCCCCCGGCGGTCGTCGACCGCGCCGAGCAGGGCGAGCTGACGATCGAGGTGGAGAAGGCGGGCCGGGTGCTCATCCGGATCCCGTACTCGCCGTGGCTGGGCCTGGTCGACGCGCAGGGCAAGGGGGTCAAGCCCCCGCAGGAGACGGAGGAGTCGAAGCACCGCCCGGACGGCATGCCGAAGACGTACGACAACGTCAACGGCTGTCTGATGGAGACCTCCGAGGACGCGTCGGGCGACAAGTGGACGGAGCTCGTGGCCCCGCGCGCGGGCACCTACCGCCTGGCGGCGCCGTACCAGCTGCCGCGGGGGACCCCGTGCCCGGAGGAACTGCGCTGACGGTGGGCTGCCCGGCCGGGTGATGCGAGCCGCTCGCTGCCTGTCCGGCCGGGGCGCGCGAGCCGCTCGACGCTCGGCCGCCCGCCACCGCGCGGCCCGCGTCACCGTGCGGCCCCCGCCACCGCGCGGCCCCGGCCGGCCTCCGCGCTACGACGGAGCCCCGGCAGCCGCCGCCACCACCTCGGCGATCCGCGCGAGCGGCATGTCGAGGCGGCGCAGCAGGGCCACCATGCGGGCGCGTTCGATCTGATCGTCGCGGTAGTAGCGGTAGCCGGTCGTCTCGTCGACGTACGCGGGCGCCAGCAGGCCCAGCCGGTCGTACAGCCGCAGCGCCTTCGGCGACAGCCGCGATCGGGCGGCGAACACGCCGATGGTGAGCAGATCGTCGGTCACCTCGTCATCCTCCGTCACCGGACGCCTTCCGCCCGGTGACGGGGACGCTCCCGTCTGCCCCAGGGGCAAGGTCAAGCGAGGCCCCCGGCCTCACGAGGAGCAAGCGAGGCCCTCGCCTCACGAGGACCAAAATGAGACCTCCCGCCTCACGAGGACCACGTGAGGACACCGGCCTCGCCCAGGCGGCTCAGGCGAGGGCCTTCTCCACGGCCGCGAGGACCTCGGCCGACTCCGGCTCGGCCTGCGGCGAGAACCGGGCGGCGATCCGGCCGTCCTTCCCGATCAGGAACTTCTCGAAGTTCCAGCGGATGTCGCCGCTGTGTCCCTCGGCGTCCGCGAAGCCGACGAGACGGTCGTACAGCGCGTGCCGCCCCTCGCCGTTCACCTCGATCTTCTCGGTCATAGGGAAGGTCACGCCGTAGGTCGCCGAGCAGAACTCCGCGATCTCCTCGGCGCTGCCGGGCTCCTGCCCGAGGAACTGGTTGCAGGGCACCCCGAGCACGGTGAAGCCCAGCGGCGCATACCGCTCCTGAAGCCGCTCCAGGCCCGCGTACTGCGGCGTCAGCCCGCACTTGGAGGCCACGTTCACCACGAGCACGGCCTTGCCCGCGTACCGGGACAGCCGCGCGGGGCCGCCCTGCAGCGCGTCGATCTCCACGTCGAGGACGGATCCGGCGGTGTTGTCAGTAGTCGTCATGCAGCGGATGCTAACTCCGCCCCGTGACGTCCCCGTCAGCCGCGCTGCGTTGTGACCAGCACCTCACCCGCGGCCGTACGCGAGTACAGCACCGACCTTCCCGCGGGCCGCCGCTCCACCAGCCGCGCGTCCAGCAGCACCCGGAGATGGCGCCCGACCGAGCCGAGCCCCTGCCCCGTCACGGCGACCAACTGGCTGGTGCTCATGGGCGACTCGAGGAGCACGAGGATGCGGGCCCGGGCCGGACCGAGCAGCGCGGCGAGGCTCGTCGGCACCGCCGGATGCGGTCCCCGGGCCAGCACGCCCGCGCACGGGTAGACAAGGGCGTACCGGTCGCGGTCCTCCCAGGTGACCCAGCCGGTCTGCGAGGTGACGGGGACGAACACGAGCTGCGCGCCGGAGATCTCACGGGGCGGATACGCGTGCAGGTTGATCTGGAGCCGGTTCCCGCCGAGCCAGCGCGTCCGGCCCGGCCGCAGGGTGTCCACCGCGGCCGCCCAGCCGTCCCGCCCGAGCCGCGCCGTCCGGGCGACCACATCGGCCTCCAGGACATGGCGCCGCCGCTCCCAGGAGGGCAGTACGGTGCGTGTCCATACGTAGGTCAGCAGCCCGGCGGCCCGTTCGGGAAGGTCGTCGCGGTCCAGAAGGGCCGGGAGGAGGCCGCGCAGGGAGACGGCGAGATGGGCGCGGGCCACGGCCGGTGACACGGCGCGGACCCGGGCCACACCCTCCTCGAAGGTCTCGCCGTCCCTCGGCGCCGGGATGAGGAAGTCCGCGATCCACTCCCTGCCCACACCGCTGCGAACGAGCAGCGCGGTGACGGGATCGGCGGCCAGCAGCCTGCGGTAGCCGGGCAGGTGGGTGTCCAGCCAGGCGCGTTCCCCGGGGTGGGTGGCGGTGCCCGCGTGCAGCACCTTGAGGCTCGCGAAGGCCTCCGCGAGCGGCGAGAGCACGAATCGACTGCGGGCGAGGGTGTCGGCGTTGACGTACCAGAGACCCATGATGCGTACGCCCCCTCGTGCGTGCCGTCGGCCTGCGGTGACCTTTCGCGCGTACGCGAAACATTAACGGCGGCCCCCGGCACCCGCTCAGACTCCGGCCATGCGCAGCTACTCCGATCTCTTCCGCACCCGGGAGTTCACCCCGCTCTTTCTGACCTCCGCTCTCCAGACGGCCGCCTCCACGCTCGGCGGCCTGGCGCTCGGCACGCTCGTGTACCGGGCCACCGACTCGCCCCTGCTCTCCGCGGTGAGCATGTTCGGACCGCAGCTTGCGCAGGTCGTGGGCGCGACCACGCTGCTGTCGGGGGCGGACCGGCTGCCGCCGCGCGCCACGATGACGGGCATCGCCTGCGTGTTCGCGGTGGGTACGGCGGCGATGGCGGTGCCCGGCCTGCCAATGGGCGGGGTCTTCGCGCTGATCCTGTTGCTGGGGCTGGTGCAGTCCCTCGGCGGCGGGGTCCGTTGGGGCCTGCTCAACGACATCCTGTCCCAGGACGGCTATCTGCTGGGCCGCTCGGTCTTCAACATGACGACCGGCCTCCTCCAGATCGGCGGATACGCGACGGGCGGCGTCCTGGTGACCGCCCTGTCGCCGCGTACGACACTGCTGATCGCGTCCGCGCTGTACCTGGCGGCCGCCGGGGCCGCCGGCCTCGGCCTGACCCGCCGCGCCCCGCGTGCCTCCGGGCGTCCGTCGATCGCACAGACCTGGCGCACCAACGCGCTGCTGTGGTCGTCCCCGCCGCGCCGGACGACCTACCTCCTGCTGTGGGTCCCGAACGGACTGGTCGTCGGCTGTGAGTCGTTGTACGTCTCCTACGCACCCGACCGGGCGGGCGAGCTGTTCGCGTGCGCGGCGCTCGGCATGTTCGCCGGGGACCTCACCACGGGCCGTCTGCTTCCGCCCGCCCTGCGCCGTCGTCTGGGGATCCCGTTCCTGCTGCTCCTGGCGACCCCGTACCTGTTCTTCGCGCTGCGCCCCGCGGTGCCCGTGGCGGCGGCCTGCGCGGCCCTCGCCTCGGTGGGCTTCGGCGCGAGTCTCATCCAGCAGGAACGCCTGATGAGCCTGACCCCGCAGGAGCTGAGCGGTCACGCCCTCGGCCTGCACTCGGCGGGCATGCTGACGATGCAGGGTGTGAGCGCGGCCCTGGCGGGGACGCTGGCCCAACTCGGCGCTCCCGGTGTGGCGATGACGCTGATGGCGACGGCGTCACTGCTGGCGACCCTGACCCTGGCGGGGGCGGGGGCGGCGGCCGGTCGACGGCCGTCCGGCGGGATGGCCGGGACGTACGGTTCGGCGACGGCTGCCGGGACGGGCGGGATGGCCGCGGGGTCGCCTCCGAGACCTGTCCGGGACCCCGGTCGGCGCGCCCGACAGGAGTGAGACAGGAGTGAGACAGGAGTGAGACAGGAGTGAGAAAGGACGGAGACGGCCCTCGCGGTGCCGGGCCGGGCGGGCCCGGGACCGCGAGGGGATTCGGCCGGGAGTCAGGCGCCGGTGCCGTGCGTCTCGTTCGTCGGGGCGGGTACCGGCGTCGACAGGCGAGGGTCGAGGGGCCGAGGGCTCTCGACCCCGGCCGAGTGTCCGTCACCTGCCACCTGTCCGGT
>NZ_JBIVNO010000007.1:228251-280415 GCF_044753645.1 Streptomyces sp. NPDC093261 | reverse complement strand
GGTGCCGACGGGCTGTCCGTCACCTGCCACCTGTCCGGTGCCGACGGGCTGTCCGTCACCTGCCACCTGTCCGGTGCCGACGGGCTGTCCGTCACCTGCCACCTGTCCGGTGCCGACGGGCTGTCCGTCACCCGCCACCTGTCCGGTGCCGACGGGCTGTCCGTCACCCGCCACCTGTCCGGCGCCGACGGGCTGTCCGTCGCCCGCCACCTGGGCGTCACCGGCCGGCTGTCCGTCGACGGTGTTCTTGGTTTCACTCACGCGGTCGTTCTCGGGGCCGAACTGACGGGCCGCCCGGTCGAAGTACCGCAGCAGTTCCACCGGGAAGGGCATCACGAGCGTCGAGTTCTTCTCGGCCGCGACCTCCACGACCGTCTGGAGCAGTCGCAGCTGCATGGCCTCCGGTGTGTCGGACATGATCCGGGAGGCGTTGGCGAGCTGCTGGGCCGCCTGGAACTCGCCGTCCGCGGTGATGACACGGGCGCGCCGCTCGCGCTCCGCCTCCGCCTGCCGCGACATGGACCGCTTCAGCGACTCCGGCAGTTGGACGTCCTTGATCTCGACCCGGTCGATGTGCACACCCCACCCGGCGGCCGGACTGTCGATCATCAGGGCGAGTCCCTCGTGCAGCCGCTCGCGGTCGGACAGCAGATCGTCGAGGTCGCTCTTGCCGATGATGGACCGCAGCGAGGACTGGGCGACCTGGCCGACCGCGAAGACGTAGTCCTGGACCTCGATCGCGGCCCGCAGCGGGTCGGTCACCCGGAAGTAGACGACGGCGTCGACCTTGACGGAGACATTGTCCTTGGTGATGCCCTCCTGGGTCGGCACCGGCATGGTCGCCACCTGTACGTTCACCTTTCGCATCCGGTCGGCGAACGGAATCAGGAACGTGACGCCCGGCTGCCGGTAGTGCGGCAGCGCCTTCCCCCAGCGGAACACGACCCCGCGCTCGACCTGGTTGACCACGCGCATCCCACTGCGCAGCACGAGCAGGGCCAGCACGGCCACCAGCACGACGGTGACGACGGTGCCTTCCATGGCGCTTCACTTCCCTCACAGGGTGTCGATGAGTGACACCCAAGGTGACACCACGGACCGGATCACCGGATGCGGGCGACGCGTCAGGAGTTCGTCAAGAATCCGAACGGGCGCATGTCACTCCTCGGGGGGTTCCTCCTCGGCGAGCCGCTCCGCGATGTCGTCCGCCCATTCCTGGGCCCACCGCCGGAGTTCGGGGAGCGCGTCCCCGCCGACCCCGTAGAGCGCGAACTCCATGTCGTCGACCCACTCCACGCCTGCCAGCCGGGCCTGCAAGTCCGTCAGGTCGAAGGTGTCACGGGCGTGGCGCCGGCCGAGTTCCTCCAACTCCGGACGGCTCCAGCGGTCCGAGGCGGCGTGCACGTCGATGAGGTCCCGGGCGAAGCCGCGGTCGGCCAGGGCGCGCACCTTGGTCCCCACGGCGTCCTCGAGGGAGACGGCCAGACCCAGTTCCGTGGGAGTCGGCGGGCGCCACAGCACTTCTTTGAGGACGTTGAGTTCCGTCTCCTCGCCCCCGGCGGGGTCGCCGACGACCAGCCGGGCCGAGAGCGGATCCGCCTCCAGGGAGCGTACGAGCCAGCCCCGTTCCGCCAAGCCCGCCCCAACGGCGGCGGCGATGTCCTCCATCGACTCCGGGCTCTCGGTGGCGACGTCCACGCCCCGGCTGGGCCGGTCCACCAGACCGTGCGCCAGCACCGCGTAGCCACCGGCGATGACCAGCGGGTACGGGGCGCCCAGGGCGAGGACGTCGGCGAGCAGGCGCCGGTGCGGTTCGGGGGGGTTCGTGGGGAGGGTCGGGGGGAGGTTCATGGGGCGGCCGGTGGGGCCGTGGACGGTCCGGTCCCGGTGACGCGGGACCTGGACGACGGAGGCGGGGCGCAGCCGTCCCGGTACGGTGCCAGGACGGGGAGCGCGGGCTGTGCGGCCATGCCTCGGATTATCGCCCAACGGCCCTGCTCCGGGCGGTGGGCGTCGTCGTGGCGTGGCGCGTTTTGACATGTCCGGTACGTACCCGGTTCGTAGGCGACGAGAGTTCGTCCTATAGTTGCGCAAGCCAGCAAGCGTCTCGTTGTGGTTCCGGCGACTCGCCACAGGCGCCCCGAGGCTCCGGCGAGCGGTTCCCGGCACCGGAAGGCCCGACGGGCCGTCTTCATGAGGGAATGGTGCCGTACGGCATCACCACTCCCGCGGTCGGGCGGTCGTCACGGACGCGGGCGGGCCACTCCCCGCCGAGCCTACGGCGACGGACGGTGGCCGCGCCCTCGGCCGTCCCCGCGCCGGACGAGGGCAGAGGGGAAGGACGGAACGTGCGGAACGCGGAGACGGCGGGAGCCGTGTCCAGGGACACGACGCGGATCGGCCGGATCGGACGCTATCCGGTGCGGTGGCACCATGCGCTGCTCACCCTGTGGACGGTTGTCTGGTTCTTCGTGGCCGAACGCCATGGAGCGGTGTCCTGGCACTATCTGAAGACCGGTGAGGAACTGCTGTTCAGCCAGGTGCCCGGCGGCGGCCTCGCCCTCTACGCCAACCACCCCGAACTTCAGATAGGACCGATCAGCTTCCTGGTCGCCGGGCTGTTCGCACCGTTTCCCGCGGCGGTGGGCGAGAACCTGGCCGAGGCGTTCATGTCGGGGCTGGGTCTGTACATGCTGGTCCTCATCGGCCGCGCGGCCGCCGAGCACAACCTGGGCACCGGGCTGAACCACCGGCGGCTCCAGCAGCGGGTACTCGTGGCCGGGGCAGCCTTCATCCCCATGTGGGTGGAGGTCTCGGTGCGGTTCGCGCACCTCGACGACGTGCTGGCGCTGTTCTTCACCACCTTCGCGGTCCGCGCGCTGGTGCGCGGCAACGCCTTCGCCGTCGGTGTCTTCCTGGCCCTGGCCGTGGACTCCAAGCCGTGGGCGGTGGGGTTTCTGCCGCTGCTGCTGGTTCTGCCCCGGCCCGCGTGGCTGCGCTCGGCCGCCTGGGTCGTCGGCCTGGTGGCCGCCGCCTGGCTGCCGTTCTACCTGACCCATATGGACACCCTGGCCGCCACCCGCTTCACCATCCCCAACCAGTCGGCGTCCTCGCTGCGCTGGTTCGGCGTGGACGACCCGGCCACCCCCTGGTGGGACCGGCCCGCGCAGATGGCGCTCGGCATCGGTCTGGGCGCGCTGGCGGTGCTCCGGCACCGCTGGGCGGCCGTGGTCCTGCTCGCCGCCGACGCGCGGATCGTGCTGGACCCGAGCGTGTACACGTACTACAACGCCTCGGTGCTGCTCGGCACGCTGATCTGGGACTCGATCGGACAGCGGCGGCTGGTGCCCTGGGTGAGCTGGATCGCGCTGATCTCGCTCTACGGCAGCGCGCTGCTGGTTCCCTCCGACTCCGCCCGGGGGCTGATCCGGCTGGCCTTCGCGGTCGGCTCCGCCGCGTACGTCCTGTGGTGGCCGCAACGCACGCCCCGCGGCAAGCGACGCGGCCGGGAGGCGGCGGGCCCGCCGTCGGTCCCGGGACCCACGGCCCGCGAGTGTCCCACGTCGGCTCCTTCCGAACGGCCGCCGTCCGCCGCGGAGCAGGGCGACGCCGCCCGCGGCGCGACATCCGCTCCGGCCAGGGACGGCCGCGGATGGTGTGGTCATGCCGTCTCTCCGTCTCCGGCGAGGAGGAACCGCCCGCCCGCCTTCACGGCAAGCTCCGGGCCGAAGAGAAAGCCGGGGGTGTGGACACCCGGACGGCCCTCGCCCCGGGCGAGACGGGTCGCGACCTCGACCGCCACCGCGGCGGTGAACTCCCCTGCCCTGCCCGTCCGCAGCCACCCCATACGAGTGCTGCCGTCGGCGTCCTGAACCCGGGCCCGCGCCCAGGAGAACTCCCCGCCACGCTCGCCCGGGGGCATCCGGACACCGGCGAGCCGCCGCTTGGCGGCGCGGCCGAGCACCGGACACGACAGCAACACCGCCGCCATCGGCAGGACGGCCCGTATCGCGCGCCCGGCCGGCAGCATGCTCGACGCGGCGACCACGAACGGTGCGCCGCCGGCCCGCCGGGCGGCCTCCAGCTCACCGCTCGCAACGGCGACGGTGTGCACCGTCGACCCGTCGGGCAGGGCGAGGCGCTCGGCATCGGCCCCGAGCCGGGCGCGGACGAGGCGGCCGTGCTCATAACGGCGTCCGCCGAGCGCGATGCTGTCGACGATGCTCGCCGCCAGGGCAGGGCCGAACGGGCCGGCCCCGGGCTCGGCCAGCGGCACCGCGTCGACCCTCACACGCATCGCCGGGGGCCGGTCCTCACACAGCTTCCGTACGACGCTCTCGGTGGCCAGCACGCCGAACCCGGCACCGGTCACCAGACACCGCCCGGCCGCGACCGCCTCGTCACGCAGTCCCAGCAGTCCGGTGACGGCGGTCAGCTCGTTCGCCAGATCCACGTAGTGCGTGCCGGGCGGGCCCGCGCGGGCGATCGGGGCCGCTGTCTCGGTGAACGGGCCGATCGTATTGACCACCACCGTGGGCGCCTGGCGGCCGATCCGGGTGACAACGGCATCGACGGACCCGGCCACCACGGTCCGCACTCCCTCGCCGAGCCTCCCGGCCAGCTCGCGCAGACGCGCGGGATCGCGCCCCACCAGGACCGGCGGCATCTGACCGGCCGCCAGCCGCGCGGCGATCGCCCGACCGGTCCGGCCGGTGGCTCCGAGGATCCAGATCCGGTGCGCGTTCATCTCGCGTTCCTCGCTCGCGGGACCTCGATCTACGGAACGTGCGGTGCTTGGCGGCGGTGGTCGAGCACACGGGACAAGCGGTGGCCATCATTCCGCCAGGCCACGCCCTGGCGTCTGCCGCGGTGGCCTTCGTTGCCCTGGCGTCCGCCGCCGTGGCCTTCGTTGCCCTAGTCTTCGTTGCCCTGGCCGGAGGCCTCGTCGCCCGCCGTGGACTCACCGGCGGACGCCATCTCCGCCGCGACGGGCACCAGTTTCACCATGGGAAACCTGCGGGATGTCTTGGTCTCGTACTCCACGCTGTCGGGCCAGTACGCCGACCAGACTCCGTAGAGACGCTCCCACTCGGGCGACCCGTGCGTCACGACGGTCGGTGTCGCCCTCAGGATCCGCCTGCCCACCTCGACGGTCACCTCGGGCATGACGGCGACGTTGCCCACCCATGCCGGATCCTTCTCCGCGCCCCGCGCGGAGCCGCAGACCAGCAGATTGTCGCCGTCGGCCGCGTACACCAGGGGATTGATCCGCGCTTGGCCGGTACGGCGGCCGATCGTGTGCAGGAGCAGCAGATGCTTGCCCTCGAAGAGGCCCCCCACGACTCCGCCCTGTGCCCGGAACTGACTGATGACCCTCTTGTTGACCTCGTTCACGTCGCCCATGTCCGCCTCGCTCCGCCGAAGACCTGACCAGCCCTTAGCTAACCAGCGCGACCCACGACCGAGCCGAGCCGCGCCGCAGCCATGCGGAGGACGTCGAGGACCAAGGCGCCGGACAGGCGCACCCCGCCCGGCTCCAGTCCCACCAGAAGGACCACTCGGTCCCACCGACCGGCAGGGCGACGCCCGGGCGGAATGATCCGTGGGTCCTCTAGGTCTCTGGAAGGGGCCGGGCGCACCGGCCCCTTCGCCGCTCTGTGTGCGGGAACCCTCACTCGCCGACCGGGTCGATGAACGTCCCCGGGTGGGTCGCGCCGTCCTGCTTCAGGATGGCGCCGAATCGCCAGGGCAGGTCGTAGGAGCTGCGCTGGTTGGGGGCGGTGATGACCACCGTGGTGGGCTTGAACGCGGAGGACTCGCCGCTCTGCGTGGTCAGATAGGTGAGGGTGAAGTGGGCGGACGCACCGCCGGCCAGGGTGACCGTGTGCGGTGTGGTGTTGTCGCGCTGAAGGGACCACCGCTCGCCGCCGTTGACCAGGTCGACGCCCGGGAAGCCGTGCAGGGAGCAGGCGTGCCCGCTGTTGTTGGTGAGCGCCACGGTGGCCTGCATCTGGCCGCCGCCGCCGGAGGGGGCCGCCTTGGTGCCGGCCCAGGAGTAGCCGAGTTGGGAGGCCTGGCAGGCGGGCGCCGAGCCGCCGGCCGCCGCGTCGGCGCCGGTGGCCCCGCCCTTGCTCCCCGCGGTGCCGGCCGAACCGGTAGACGCCGAACCGGTGGACGCCTTCGCCGGCGCGGTACCGGCGCTGCCGCCCGTGGCGGAGCCGGTGGTGGCGGAGTCGCCGGGTGCGGGGGCGGCGTTGCCCGACACGGCCTTCGGCGAGCCGCCGTCGCCGTTGCAGGCGGTGAGCAGAGCCATCAGGGCGGCGGCGCCCGTCAGGGCCACGGTGCTCGTGCGAAGGCGAAGGTGCGTGCGACGGTTCGACATGGGGTCCCCCAGCGGTTGTGTGTTCCGGTCTGCTGTCCGGCTCTGACTCTCTGTCGGACACCCCATGTGATGGGGCCCTCCGCAGGGAAAGTTCACGGATCCCTGTCACGGGCCCGTCGCGGCTGTGTCACGTCTGTCACGAGGAACGTCACGGGCCCGTGACACGCAGGCTGCTCGACCGGAACGCATGGCAGCCCCCGTGTCGAGACACCCACGCCGGACCACGTCGCCGCGCATCCCCGGCGCGCCGTCGCCGCCGGCCACGTCACCCAGGAGGAAGCGGACCGCCGGCCGGCCCACCTCACCCAGCAACCGTTCCTCGCGGCGGTGACGTTCTCCCTCGTCGTAGCCGAGGCGTAGCGGGAAGCGCGGATGCTCCGGCGTCATCGCCCTGCCGAGGCCGGGGTCATGCGGGCCGCAGAAGCTGCTCCGTCCAGACCGTCTTGCCGTCATGGGTGTAGCGGGTGCCCCACCGCTCCGTGAGCTGCGCGACCAGGAAGAGCCCGCGTCCGCCCTCGTCCGTGCTGAGGGCCCGTCGTAGGTGAGGGGAGGTGTGGCTGGTGTCGGACACCTCACAGATCAGGCTCTGCGCACGGATGAGGCGCAGGGTGACGGGGCCGGCCGCGTACCGGTAGGCGTTGGTGACGAGTTCGCTGGCGACCAGTTCGGTGGTGAACGCAAGCTCCGTCAGCTCCCATTCGTCCAGCTTCGCCGCGGTCAGTTCCCTCGCGCGGCCGGCGGCCGTCGCTTCCAGGGGCAGCTCCCACGAGGCGACATTCTGCGGCGGCAGCACTTGGGTACGGGCGATGAGCAGCGCCACGTCGTCGGTGGGGAGATGGTCCGTGGGCAGCAGCGCTTCGACCACCGAGTGGCAGGTGCGGTCCAGAGGATCGGCGGGACGGGCAAGGCATGCGCACAGGTTCTCCAGCGCGGCGTCGACGTCGCCGTTGCGCGCCTCCAGGAGGCCGTTGGTGTAGAGCGTGAGCAGGCTGCCCTCGGGAAGGTCGAGATCGTACGTCTCGAACGGCAGCCCACCCAGGCCGAGCGGGGGACCCGAGGGCAGGTCGAGCACGGTCACCCGGCCGTCCGGGGTGGAGACCACGGGTGCCGGGTGGCCGGCGCGTGCCAGGGAGCAGTGCCGGGAGACCGGGTCGTAGACCGCGTAGAGGCAGGTGGCGCCGAGCACCTGCTCCACCGACGACCGGTTGCTGCCGATGTTCGCCTCCAACTCGGTGGCCAGCAGACTGACCAGGTCGTCCAGCCGGGCCACGAGCTCGTCGGGTTCCAGATCGAGACTGGCCAGGGTCCGTACGGCGGCACGCAGGCGACCCATCGAGGCGGCGGCGTGGATCCCGTGGCCGACCACGTCGCCCACGACGAGGGCGACCCGTGCCCCCGACAACGGGATCACGTCGAACCAGTCACCGCCGATCCCCGACTCGCCGCTCGCGGGAAGGTAGCGACGGGCCACCTCGACGGCCGGCAGGTCGGACGCCGTACTCGGCAGCAGACTGTGCTGAAGGGTGAGAGCGGCGTTCTGCTGCTGGGTGAAGCGGCGCGCGTTGTCGATGCAGACGGCCGCACGCGAGGCGAACTCCTGGGCCACCGCGGCATCGGCGTCCTCGAAAGGCTCCGAGTGGCGCGATCGCCACAGGCTCACGACGCCCAGTACCAGGCCGCGCGCCACCAGCGGCACCACGATCAGCGAGTGAACGCCGAGACCCGAGGCGATCTCGATCCGCCGCCGGTCCATCGGGTACGACTCGGGGCGCAGGGACAGCAGCGGTTCGAGAATCGGGCGACGCTCCGCCAAGCACCGCGCCTGCGGGGATTCCGGGAGCAGCGGGACCACCTCGCCCTCCTGGTACGGGACCCGGGGCTCGGGGGGCTGGAGGGCTACGCGGATCAGCGGATCCGCCACACCGTGGAGTGGCTCCTCACCCATTGTCACCGGCTTGAGAAGGTCCACCGAGCAGTGGTCGGCCAGGCCCTGGATGGCCACTTCGGCCAGTTCCCGGGCGGTCTGGGTCACGTCCAGGGAGGTTCCGATCCGGGCGCTCGCCTCGTTCAGCAGGGTGAGCCTGCGCTGGGCCCGGTGGCGGTCGGTCACGTCCTCGATCGTCTCGGCCACACCGAGAACCCGGCCCGAGGGGTCTTCCATCCGGAAGGCCGAGACGGACACATACCGTTCCCGACCGGGATCGTGGCGTGGCCGGGCGGACTGCTCTGTGAAGATCACCGGCCGGCCCGTCTCCAGGACGCGCCGTACCCGCTCCTCGGCCGGGCCGGCGTCCTCGTCCACCAGGAACTCGCGGGGGCGACGGCCTATCGGGGCCTCGGCCGGGACGCCGCTCGCCTTCTCGACCGCACGGTTGATCCGAAGGACTCTCCTGTCCGGGCTGTGGATGACCAGACCGACCGGGGACCGGTGGTACAGGCCGTCCAGCAGCGCACGGTCCCGCTCCCAGGCAACGACCTCGGCGACAGGGGCACCGACCAGGAACCACTCGCGGCTGTCCTCGTCCCGGGTGATCGCACGGGCCCGGAAACCCATCTCCACCCGCCGTCCGTCGCGATGCAGGATGGGCAGGACCCCGAACCAGCCCCCCGTGCTCCTGGCGTCGGCGGCGGCGGCCCGCGCGACAGGCAGGTCACGGGAGTGGATCAGGAAGTCCTGCCACGCCCGCCCGATGACCTCCTTGGCCGGATAGCCCAGCAGCTCCTGTGCACGCGCGCTCCAGCCGACCACCGTGCCGTGATCGTCGAGCACGGCCGAGGCGCCATGGCCCAGGGCGAAAGGGTCCTCCGGACTCTCGCTGAACAGCATCGAGGGAGTCCCCATAGCCACCACCTTGCCTCCCTGACTCCGATGTTCCTCCCCCCGGTAGCTCTCCGCGACTCTCCCGTTCCTCTCGGCCCGGGGGCTCGGCAGGAGTGGCAGTGCGACGCTCAGACAATCGTGCCGCGCCACCGGCCGCTCGTCCTCCCGGCGGCGTTCACCTTCCCGGTTCTGCCTTGGTGTCGATGGCCGCTCAGTAGTGCCGGCGGTGCGCACCGGCCTCGTGGCCGCGCGTGATCTCGCCCTTGCCCACGACCGCGCTCGGCGTCTACCCCCCGGATGGCGCGGACGAGCCAAGGCGTGAGAGACGTGCTCAGGACCAGCTCCTTGTACGTCTCATCGCCGGGCAGCGGGACGATCAGCCATGAGCCGGGCGGGAGGAAACGCCTCCTCACATAGGCCAAACCGCCGTAGACCGACCGCAGGAACGCCGGGACCACGTCGCGGGGAACGTCGTCGAAGTCGACGTTCTCGACACAGATTCTCGCGTCGTCCTCCGGGAAGACCCGTACGGTGACGGCCGGGGACCCCCCAGCCCGATGAAGGCCTCATGCGGCAGAGCCGTCGGGGTCGAGAACGGTGAAAGGCTCCGGCCGAGCCGCGGCGGGAGGTCTGGTCCGCGCCGATGTCGTCGGTCACGGTCATCGCGAGGCCGTACTCCCGTGCGATCTCACGTATCACCGTGACGGCCGCCTCGGTGGTGGGCAGATGAGGATGCGTCATGGCCCCACCGTCGCAGCAGGCTCCAGCCTCCGCGGAGCGCCCCGGCCCGGGGCCGGCCGGACAAGTGTGGGGTGGGGAGGCCGGTTTCGGCAGGATAGCGAGACGCAAGTTCACCCTGGTGGACCGGGGGGACGGGCCTCCGGCTCGTGTGCGCGCGAGACGCCGACCCGCCCGGCGCCGGTTCCTGACTCAACGCATGTCATCACAAAAGGTGTCTTTGGTCGTTGATTGCTACTCAATGGGACGTTTTGGCTGTAAGCATTGCTGTGTCCAACCAGGCAGGCGCATCACGCACCTGCCGTGAAAGGAGCACGGAATGCGGGTTTCCCGTTCTGTCGCCGCGCTGGGCATCGCGGCCGTCGCCCTGCTGGGCGGCGCCACTGGCGCCAGCGCCGCAACACACGCGCCCTCGGCGGTATCTCACGCCACATACGACCGTGGTCACGACCATGACTACGGGCGCGGCGACCGCGACGGCCACTGGGGCAACCGCCACTGGGGCGACGAGCACCACCGGGGTAACCACGGTTGGGGTAACCAGGGTTGGGGCAACCGCGGCTGGGGCGGCCGCGACCGCGACCGCGGCTGGGGCAACCGCGGCTGGGGCGAGCACGGCTGGGGCAACCGGCACCACTGGGGCCACGATCACCGCTGACCGCTCTTAGGGGTGCCCTTCCGCTGCTGCGGGAGGGCACCCCTGGGGCTCGAGTCCTTCCTGCGGCAGACCCGTCGGCCGGACTCGGTCCACGTCGTGGACGACGGATCCACGAGCACGGACTACGCCGCCGTGCGGGACTGGTGGTACGTCCAGGCCGAGCGGGCGGGGATCGAGACCACCTGGCAGCGGGTGCCCAACGGTGGCAAGCGGCACGCGCAGGCACACGGCATCCGTGTGAGCCCGCAGGCCGACATCTACATCACCGTCGACTCGGACTCCTGCCTGGCGCCGAACGCGGTCGAGCAGATCATGGTCCCGTCCGCCCGCGGCAAGGTGCGGTCGGTCGCCGGCATCGTGCTCGCCACCAACAACCGCGGTCCGCAGCGCCCACGGCTGCGACGGGACGACGGCACCCGTCTGTCCTGGCCGGCCCGCGTGGGCAAGCTGACCCACTGGCGCGGCCGGCAGGGCTTCGCCCGCGTGACCCGGTACCGCAGGCCCTGCGTCCAGCCGATGAGGAAGGGGACCACCAGCATGGCCCCGGTCGGCATGTTGTGGTGGCAGAGTGGCTCGACCAGCAGCAGCCACAGCGTGACCATCTGGCCCAGCACCATCTCGTACCAGCGCAGTAGGTGCAGCCAGTAGCGACCTGCGCCAAGACCGGATGGGGCACGCGCCAGAACGGCGCCGAGGTGTCCCTGGCGGCGGCCGGATCCTGAAGGCCGGCGAACGCCCCCTGCGCGACCGTGACGGGCAGGTCAGGGGGCGTTCCCTGCGTCTGATCGACGTGTACGTGTCCCGGTCACCTTGACGCGGGCCTTGGCGAGCTCGTCGAGCAGCCGCATGACCGCCTCCGGCACGTGCATCTGGGCCTTCGGCTTCGCCTCGATCACCTGAGGTTCACAGCACCTCGTACACGTCCTCGGCGCTGGCACGGTAAGACACAGGACAACGTCATCGATCATGGGGCAAGCCGGCCGGCCAGACACGGCATGCGGTCAAGCGTGCAGGAGATGCGGGCACGTTCCGGTGGCCTCTGGCCTCGGGGTTCGCTGCTGGTGGCTGTATCCCGTCTGTCACTGTCGGTCGCCGTTGGCCGGCGTCAGGGGACCTCGGACGGCCCAGGGACGGCCCAGAGACGGCTCCAGGTGTCGAGCTGGCTCCAGCGATGCGGATCCCGGCTGTGGCAAGCAGTGGTGATGTGAAGCAGAGTGTTTGCAGGGGAGCGGGCAAGAAGCCAGAGCGGGAGGGAGAACAGGAGGACAATTGTGACCGTCCTCGCGATCTTTCTCTTCATCGTCGGGACGCTCCTGGTCCTCATCGGGGCACTTCTGATCCTGATTGGGACGTTTCTGATCGCCCTCGGGGCGGCCTTGATCCTTATGGGGCTCGCCCTGATCGCCGTAGGCGCGTTCTTGCTGATCCGGAGAGTTCTCGGACGTGGTCGAACGCACTCTCACTCCTGGTGAACCTGAGGGCGGCCCCTCAGCACAGCCAGAGCTGATCACCGGCGGCCGTGACCTGCGGCCGCCTCAACGATCGGCGTCCTGACCTGCTGCTGAGTGTCGGTAGCGAGGGCTACCGCCCCCTGGGCGGGCCCGGAAGATCATGCGAGAGTGGAGCCCATGACGGCACCGGAAGCCGCGGTCGTGGCGGTCGACGAGGTCGAGGAACTCGCTGCGGACGGGCTGCGGTGGCTGAGCGCCGAGGTGCGGGAAACCGCCGACGGAAACCTCGCCTGGACGACCAAGCCCGAGCCCATCAGCTACGGCTGGTGCCACGGTCCGGCCGGCGACGCCCAGGTCTTCCGGCTGCTGCGGGACATCACGGCCGACCCTGTCTGGCCCGCGCTTGCCGACCGCTGCCGGCACACGGTCATCCACTCCGCCTGCCCCAGCGGCTACGCCCCGGGTTCTGGGACAACAACGGCCGCCGCTGCGGCACCGCGGGCGTCCTCGCCCTGGCCTGCGACCGGATCGCTGAACAGCAGGACCCGTACGACTTCGCCCACGTCCTCGTCACCGACGCTGTACGGCGTCGGGTGGGTCAGGGCGGCCCCGTCGGTCAGGGCCCGGTCCGGTACCGTCGCAACGGTGTCGGCCCTTGGCGAGGATGCCTTGCTCCTCCGGCTGGCGTCTCCACAGAGGCGGGCATCGGGCACGGTGTCATGGAAGCGGGGAAGTCGAGGGCCGACCCTCCCACTCAACAGCCGTCGTGGTGCGAGTCATCGCGGCCAAATCCCACACCTGCCAGGCGAACGGTCCCTGACAGGAGATTCGATCGAGGGCCAGGTGCTGAGCGGTGTCCCCCTCACCATCATGGTTCCCCCGCCGTTTCCCGCACGATCGGGCACGGATGGGGCACGGATGGGGCACCGGATCCCTTCGTCCCGAAGCAACTGTGCTACGTCGAGCGCCCTTCCATGGCTCCGGGGAAGCCCCGGAAGGGGTGCCTGCGAGTGGCGTGCCGGCCGATCAGCCGCTGCAAGGGCGGCGCGTTCGGGGACGCACGGACTTCCGCCGTGCCAGCCTGGTGCGGTGAAACATGTGGTCTTCTATGAATCCGCCGATGATGTCGCCTCGAAGGCGCAGGCTCACTTCGCTGCCCACAGCGCGCACTACCAGGAATTCGCGGGCAGAGGCGACCTGCTGATGATCGGCACCTTCGGTGACCCCCGGAGCGAGGGCGCCATGGCCGTGTTCACCAGCCGAAAGGCTGCCGAGGAGTTCGCCGCGGGGGACCCCTTCGTGCTCAACGGCGTCGTACGGAACTGGTACATCCGCGAATGGAACGAAGTTCTCACCGGTCCCTGAACGGCACTTGGGGCCGGCGGATCTCAGCGATGCCTCGTAAGGCACCAGTTTGGAGGATCGCGTACGAGCATGGTTCGGGCCTCGCTGCTCGACCTTGAACAGGTCATCGGCATCGAACACGGCCGGCTCGTCGAACGCCCCGAGGCGGTCGCGGCGTGAGCACGCTCGCGGCCCAGGCCATCAGCACCAGGCGGCTGGAGCTGCTGCCGCTGCACGTCGAGCACGCCGAGGAGATGGCCGCCGTACTGTCCGATCCGGCCCTGCACACCTTCATCGGCGGCACTCCGGACACCCCGCAGGCCCTGCGCTCGCGCTATCAGCGCATGACGGCAGGCTCTCCCGATCCGGCCGTGTCCTGGCTGAACTGGGTGATCCGGTTCCGTGACGAAGCCTGCCTGATGGGCACCGTCCAGGCGACGGTCAGCCCCTCCGGCCACGGCCTGATCGCCGAGATGGCCTGGATGGTGGGGACCCCGTGGCAGGGAAGAGGCATCGCGACCGAAGCAGCCCGAGGACTCGTCGACTGGCTCAGCCGGCTGCCGGTGCACACCGTCATCGCCCACATCCACCCCGAACATCGAGCATCCGCTGCCGTCGCCACTGCCGCCGGACTCACATCGACCGGCGAATGGCACGAAGGCGAGATCCGATGGCACCGGAGCCTCAAGCGATAGCCCACTTCGTGGTGGCATCGCAGGTCCGGATCGAGCTCACCGACCCTCGTCGGCCGGCGCCCGCTACTGTCTGCGCGCGCTCTTCGCGGAGCTGGGCGACCATGCGAAGCCCCCGTGCGCTGGGGCCGGATGCGGCAGGCGACCGCGATATCCAAGGCGGGGGCACCACTCCGCCTACGTCTTCACCATCCGCACCGATCGCCCGGCCAAGCCGCGGAACGTCTACGGCTCCTTCCCCGATCGCGGCCGTGTAACGGAGAGTCAAGCGACCGCGAATCGTGACAGAAGGTCATCGGCCTGGGAGGGCGCCGAGTGGCAGCAGTACGAAGCCCTGGCGGATCGTGCTGAAGCCCCGTCTCGGGGGTCGTAGGACCGGTGTGCGGCATGATGATCCGGTGGACTTCGAGCCGTACCGGGCCGAGTTGGTGGTGTTCTGCTACCGGATGCTGGGCTCGTTCGACGAGGCCGAGGATCTGGTGCAGGACACGCTGCTGCGTGCCTGGAAGGCCCGCGGCCGGTACGACCCGGCGCGCGCGTCGGTGCGGACCTGGCTGTACCGGATCGCGACCAACGTGTGCCTGACCGCGCTCAAGGGGCACAGGCGGCGCCCGCTGCCGTCCGGGTTGGGGGTGCCGAGTGACGATCCCGGGGCACCGCTGGTGCCGGCACTCGATGTGCCCTGGCTGGAGCCGTTCCCCGACGCACGGTTCGACGTGGAGGCCAGGGCCGATCTGCGGCTTGCGTGGGTGGCGGCGGTGCAGGTCCTGCCGGCGCGGCAGCGGGCGGTGCTGGTGCTGCGCGAGGTGCTGGCGTTCACCGCCGCCGAGGTCGCCGAGCAGTTGGGGACCACGGTCGCGGCGGTCAACAGCGCGCTTCAGCGTGCCCGTGCCGCCCTCACCGACGTGGGCGATGCCGGTGCGGTCACCGAGCCGGACGATCCCGAGGTGCAGGCGGTCATCCAGCGGTACATGCGGGCGTTCGAGGCGGCGGATGTCCCCGCGCTGGTGCGGCTGCTGGCCGACGACGCGGTACTGGAGATGCCGCCGGTGCCACTGTGGTACCGCGGCAGCCGGGACTACGGGCGGTTCATGGAGCGGGTATTCGGGATGCGTGGCACGGGCTGGAGCATGCGGGCGCTGACCGCCAACGGACAGCCCGCGCTCGCCGCGTACACGCCGGTGCCCGCCCGCGGGCACCGGCTGCACACCCTCCAGGTCTTCACCGTCACCGACGGCCGAATCGCCCACAACGTCGTGTTCGCCGATCCGCGCGTCTTCGACGCCTTCGAGCTGCCCCACGAGATTCCCGCCGACGAGTTGCGCCGAGAGCGATGAGTCGGGGCGGTGCGCCCGGTACATACCGATGAGCACCGAACCGAAGGGAATCTCATCGTGAGCGTCATCGTCATCGAGTTCATCACCCTGGACGGGATCGTGTCCGACCCCGACGGCTCCGCCGGTACACCGCTGGGCGGCTGGGCATTCCGGCACGGCCCGGAGGCGGTCGCCGGGGACAAGTTCCGGCTCGGCCGCACCCTGGACGACGGCGTGCTGCTGCTCGGGCGCGCCACCTGGCAGCTGTTCTCGCGGCTGTGGCCGGGCCGCGACGAACCGTTCGCCGCGCGGATGAACGCCGTGCCGAAGCTGGTCGCCTCCCGCACCCTGACCCACACCGATACGTCGGTGTGGGCGAACTCCCGGCTTCTGGACGGCGAGCTGGTCGACGCTGTCAAGCGCGAACGGCGGGACGTGGTCGTCACCGGGAGCCTGAGCGTCGTGGACCGGTTGATGGCCGCGGACATGATCGACGAGTACCGGTTGCTGACCTTCCCCACCGTCCTCGGCACCGGCCGGCGGCTCTTCCCGACCGGCGGCCCCCACGCCGAGCTGGAGTGCCTGGCCGCCGAGCAGGCCGGTGCCGCCGTCCTCACCCGCTACCGGAGGGCCGCCCGATGACCGCCCGCTTCATCGCCGGCGGCATCGGCTGGGGCCCGAAGACCCGCTCCGACAATGAACTGCGCAAGGGATGCGGGACCAGGTCTCCGAATCCGTAGGAGAGGCGCATGGTCGAACAACCCCCCACGCGGTACTCACCCGAAGGCACCCCCTTGGGCCGCAGCGCGGAAAACATCTGGTTCGGCAACAGCTACTCCACTGAAACGCCGCGTGCCCGCAGGCTGTGGTGGCGTATCAGAGATGCGCTCCGCCGGCCGGTGAAGAACAGCAAGCAGCGCCACTGAAGCACGCGGAAGCGGCCGGTCAGTGCCTGGGCCAGGATCTCGCGCTTGGCCCGCATGCTTGCCTTGACCATCTCCGCCAGTACCTCCGGATCACGCTCGCCGGCGATCAGGGCCTCCAGCATCGCGCGGGCCGACTTGCCCAGCAGGTCGGAGACGACGGCGGACAGCTTGATCCCGGCGTCTTCGAGGAGCTTCTCCAGCCGCTGGGCCTCGCGGGTTCGTTCGCGGATGACCTCGGTGCGGTAGCGGGTCAGGTCGCGCAGTTGTCGGATCTCCGGCGGCGGGACGAACGAGGGCCGCACCAGGCCGTGTTCGACCATCTTGCAGATCCACTCCGAATCCGCGACGTCGGCCTTGCGGCCGGGGACGTTCTTCATGTGCCGGGCGTTCAGCAGCCAGCACTCGATGTCGTTCTCCAGCAGGTAGAACACTGGCTTCCAGTACGAGCCGGTGGCCTCCATGCCCACCACGGTGATGCCCTCGGCGATCAGCCAGTCCCGCATCGCCAGCAGATCACGGGTCATGGTGAGGAACGTGCGTACCTCTTTCCGGCGCCGCTTGTCCGGCCCCGAAACGCGGATGCAGACCTTCACGTCCGCCTTGCCGATGTCGATCCCGGCGCATCGTTCGTGGACCACGTCCATGCCCCGGCCCTCCCCTCGCGCGGTGTGCTGTTGTGCAGCAGCCGCCCGGCGGGGACCAAGCAGGCAAAAGAATCTGATTCACATGCTCGAAGCAACACTTCCGGGTGCCTGACGACGGGTCCCCGGCGTCCTACTCAATGTCGGGTTCCGGTGGCACCAAGACTCCGCGACGTCAGCCGGACGGCCGTAGCCCGATTTTCTCCCCTTTGGGGAGTCGCCGTCAGGAGATCGGATTACTCAATGGCCGAGTCAAGGGTCCTTTGCTGGGCCACCGGTGCGGTCAGGCCTCGGTGTCGGCGGCCTCCTCGAGTAGGTCCATGGCGTGGTTGTGGAAGCGGCGTTCGGCGTCGCGGCATGGGGCGTTGAAGAAGGTTCGTTGGGCTTCGGCGAGATCGCAGTTCAGCAGGCCCATGGTCACGAATACGGCTTCCACTCCGTGACATCCGTTGTCCTTGAGGAACTGCTGGAGTGCGTCCGTGTCGCCGCTTGCCTGCCAGACGGGCCGGGCGGTTTCCTGCGTGGCAGCGATGCGCGCTGATCGTTCTGCGTCGAAGCCCACTGGCCCCACCTTCCTGGTTTGGCGCAGGCTATCGCCAGGTGGGCGGGGTGCGCCGGCCCGTTCAAGCGGGGCGGCCACTCCACCGGAGCCACCGGGGGCAAGCGCCTCTGGAGCCACATCCGGCCCTCCCGGGCCACCGAACAACTTACGGAGCTGCTTTGGCGCGAGTGATCACGGCCCCGTAGGCTTGCGGCGCGTCGGGCAGGTAGTGGACCTGCTGACGCCATCGTGCCACGCTACCGGCTCCTCGTGGTCCTGGCGGCCATCACCACCCTTCGCTTCGGGGAGCTGGCGGCCCTGCGGCGCAGGGACATCGGCCTGGAGGCGCTGACTGTCACAGCCGCCGACTGCAAGCAGTCGGCGGCTGTCGTCATTGAGCAGGCAACCCGGGAGTTCCCGAACTTCGATGACACCATCATGGAGCTCTGCCGCTGAAAGGGCTCGTACGCAGAGCCGTATCGCGCTTCGTAGGCGACCTAGATGTTCCTAGGCGCGAGCTTGAAGTCGGCCGCGCCAGGCGGTAGTTCGGCGCCCTGACGGTGTCCAGTGGCAGGAGGGGCGGAGCGGCTCCGCTGTCAGCGGTTGCTCGTGGTGCCGATGTCGACGATGTGGTTGTACCGCTCCACCAGCACGAAAAGCTTGGTCTTCTGCGTCGTCCCCCCGCTGCCGAAGGTCAGGGTGACGACGACCTCATGGCCGTTGCCCACGGCGCCGTTGTCGGTCACCGTCCAGTTCCGCGGGGCGTTTTGGGCACGCAGGACACCGTCCGCCCCGTGCTTCTTCTCCCAGGCCGCCAGTCGCTTGGCGAAGTCGGGCGTCAGGTAGTGCTTGCGGAGCATCGTTTCCAGCGTGGCGTCCGGGTCCGTGTAGTCGCCGATCGCGTCGATGTACGCGCCGTAGAAGTCGGCGACCCGGGTCACCACTTGGCCGCTCGTGCCGCTGACCGACTGCGGTGCGGCGGCGGACGACTTTGCGGGGGCATGGACGGATGCCTGTGCCGACACCTGTGTCGACACACCGAGTCCGACAGCCAGGACGAGGCCGGCGGCGACGGCCGCGCGGCGGCCCGGACGGCGGTGTGCGGGGGACTTCCTGTTCATGTGCATCTTCCTTTTCCGGTCCATATGTGGTTGCTCACGGCCCGGTGTCTTCGTGCCGGGGCCGTTGTGTGGCTCTCGCCTTTTCGGGTCAGCGAGCGCTGCCCCGGAGTCATGAACATCTGCTGCTGCGCGGACCCATTCCCTCCCTGCCGCGGCTCGGGGCGCGATCGACGACACCAAGTCCTGCTGAATCGCGCCGAATGACCCTGCAAGCGGTCGATTGGCCGCCCTCCCCACCCCCGTGGCGGAGGGCGGCCCCGGTCATGCGGTCAGCGGAGCTTGTCCACGGCCCGTGATGGCCGTCTTCTCGAAGGCCTTCACCGGCGCATGCCGGAAGTCGCCAGACGGGTGTCAAAGACGCCCCGAGGAGGTCACCGTGTGCAGGCCGTAGCCGTGCCCGCTGTCCTCGGCAGGCAGCGTGCCGTGGTCCTTCAGCGGGGCCTCGGTCTCCGGGCCCGCCTTCTCGACACGTGCGCACAGGACTTGATGTCGTTGCGCGGCCGTGAGAAGCGCCCCTTCGCCACAGCCGTCCTGGACAACTGCACTCCGACCTGACGGACGGTCGCTCCTGTCGACTTCGTGCGGAGCTCCCGCTACCAGGTCCGGGCTGTCGCCGCCCAGCGCCATGCGTAGACCGCGGTCCTGTTCCACCGCCTCCGGTACGCAGGCGGTGACCTTGCCCACACTTCAGGACGAGCTTGGATACGACGGGAGTTGGGCCGCCGTGAGGAAGCCGACGCCTTGGCCGCGACGTTTGTCAGTGTGGCGAGCGTCGTGCCGAGGGCGAGCCCGTGACGGCGAGTGCGAGGGGCGGGCCTGCTCGGATGCGCTGGGGCATGGGTGTCTCCCGTGGATGAGTGGATGAGTGTCGTTTGTCGCCCGTCGCCGACTGGTCGGTCCGGTCCTGGTCGGTGCGACACCAAGAGCATCAGCCGTCACGACGGCTCGGCGCAACGCCGGACGCCCGCCCGGCGAGGGTGGAACCATCCCAGCCCGTCTGACGTGCAGGTATATGGACCGCCTGAGATACGGGGACACGTGGGAGATTGGGGGAGCGGTGTCGACCGAGGACGACGTCGAGCAGTTCGCGGCGCTGCTGCGCCGGCTGAAGGACCGCACGGACCGGAGCTACGGCTCCCTGGCCCGCCGTCTCGGCATGAACACCTCCACGCTGCACCGCTACTGCGCGGGCGAGACGGTCCCGCAGGACTACGCCCCGGTGGAGCGGTTGGCTGCCTTCTGCGGAGCAACACCGGAGGAACGCCTCGATCTGCACCGCCTGTGGCTGCTCGCGGTGACGGCACGACAGAGGCCGAGGGATGGTGAGGAGGCAGCGGAGCCGACAAAGACCGAAGGAGCACTGAAGCCGACAGGGGACGAGCGGGCTTCGGGTCCGGACAGCCGGACGGCGGGGCGTGCGGGTGGCAGCACGTGCAGTGTGGATGGTGGCGCCGACGGCATCGGTGGTGACGGGGGCGGCACGAGCGGTTCACCACCGCGACTCGATGCGGGTGCCCCCGATGCCGCACTGGCTGCTCCCGACGCTCCCGGACCGGGCAGTCGCGAGTCGACGGCCCAGTGGGATGCGGTCCGCTCAACTGGACGGCCCTGGTACCGCCGTCGCCGTACCGTCGTCGGCGCAGCCACGGCGACCGTACTGCTGGTGACGCTGGGCAGTATGTCGGCGCTGTCGGCCGACCGGTCTCACGACAACTCCGCCAAGGCCCCCGGTCAGTCCCGTACGACAGGAAGCGGTACGTCACACCACCCCTCGGCCACCGCGGCCAGCCCCTCCCGCAGCCGTTCTTCGGCCTCGCCCTCCACAGGAGTACGGGCTTCAGGGAGCCCCGAGTCGAAGGGCCAATCGTCGACGGAGACGAAGAGCGACGCCCCCGTGCCAACCGGTGTGCCGCTCGCGTGGACCGCCGACTCGCGGATCTGGGACGGCGGTTGCGGGCACGACTACGTCATCGGCAAGGAGCCGGCCCAGGTGCCCCCGCCGCCGGTAGAGCAGGACGCCGGAGTGTGGGCAGCGACGCAGCAGGCGGTACCTGGGCGGCAGACGATGGTGCAGATCTCGGTGCAGGGGAAGTCGTCCACGGCCGTGGTCCTCACGGCCCTCCGGGTCCGTATCGTCAGCCGCGGCACCCCGGTCACCGGCAACGCGTACGCCATGGGCCAGGGCTGCGGCAGTGATCTGCCGCCCCGCAACTTCTCCGTGAACCTGGACGTCGACCGCCCGATCGCCCACGCGCGCCCCGGCAACGACAGCGGAAAGCCCGTCCCCGCGGTTCAGTTTCCCTACCGCGTCTCCGCCGAGGACCCGGAGGTGCTGCAGGTCACCGCGACGACCGAGGCCTACGACTGCAACTGGTACCTGGAACTGGACTGGTCATCCCAGGGCCGCACCGGCACGGTCCGCATCGACGACCACGGCCACCCGTTCCGCACCAGCAGCATCAAGGGCCTGCCCCACTACTGGTACGGCACGAACGACCACGGTGTGCGTCAGTGGGTACCCACCGACTCTTGAGGGAACGTGGGAGCTGTTCGGGCCATTTTCGCGATGTGACCGTTCCCCGCCACCCAGGCCCATGGAGGGGCCGGTTGCTGCCGCTTCGGCCAGGAACGCCCGCCTGGTTCCACTCAGGTTCGGTGTCGGCTCAGGCATGACACCTGTCATATGCAATACCGGATGCAGAGCACTGGGGCTCGCGGGCCGACGTCCGTACGGTACTTCCCATGACGAAGAGCAACGGGGAGAACCCACAGAAGACCGACATCAAGGTGAGCCTGATCGGCGGTCATCGCCTGGCAGGAGCCACCCTCCACCAGAGGACCGTCACCACTTCCCTCATCGGTGGTGCCGACGTTGATCTGACGGACATCGACATCCCGGACGGCACCGAGCTGCGCATCACCAAGTTGAGCCTGATCGGCGGCGTCAGCCTCAAGGTCCGCCGCGATGTCCGGGTGGAGGTCCACGGGCTGCGCCTGGGCGGAGTGAAGGACGATGGCCCGAGTGAGCCGGGTGGCCCGACGGTCCGGATCGACGCCTGGGGCCTGGTTGGCGGCGTCAGCGTCACCCGCGCCTAGTTGAAAAGTTCAAGTATCCGATCCCGGTAGATGCTCGACAGTTCGGTCCCAGCCGATGGTTGACATCGCTTGCCTCAGCTTGGCTGTGCGCGTCATATCCGCGTGCAGGGAGGGCCGGGGCTGGGCTGGGCTGGTGCAGTTGAGCATGGTCGAGCCACTAGGCATGAGCGGGAACAAGCTCTCAGAGGACGCCCGGGGCCCGCAGCCGCTCACCAGCGCGTGCTGAACGGGCTTTGCAGGATGGACCGCTTGTGAGAGGGCACACGAGGTCCGGAGGTGGCACTCCTGCCCCTGGGGTCCGAGGATGCTCGTATGAAGGTGCCGATCGGTCGTCCCAGTCTGCGGCCCTACCTGTCTTACCAGCAGCGCACTGCAGCGCACCGTGGGGGGCTGAGTGCTCACTTCTTGGGCACGAGTTCAGTGCTGCTGTCGGATGGGCAGACATCGGTGCTCAGCGACGGGTTCGTCACCCGCCCGGGGATGCTGCGAGTAGGCATGGGCAAGATCGCCCCGAACCGAGCGCTGGTCCGTGCCGCCATCGAGCGCCTGCGGGTGGACACCCTCGCCGCTGTGGTGTGCGCGCATTCCCACTACGACCACGCCCTCGACGCACCAGTGTGGGCGCTGGAGACCGGCGCCGAGCTGGTCGGGTCGGAGTCCACCGCCAACATCGGGCGCGGCCTCGGGGTCCCCGAGTCGTCCTTGCGGGTGGTCGGCGACGGCGATATAGCGACCTACGGCAGCTTCACGCTGACCTTCCTGGACTCGGTGCACAGCCCGGGCGACCACTACCCCGGTACCGTCGATCAGCCCTTGATCCCGCCGGCCCGCGCCGGTGCCTGGAAGACCGGAACCGCCTACTCCGTGCTCGTCACCCACCCCGCCGGCCGCGTACTGCTGCAAGCCAGCGCCAACTACCGGCCCGGCGCGCTGCGCGGTCACCACGCCGACGTCATCTACCTAGGTGTCGGCATGCTTGGCAAACAGCCCGCCGAGTTCCTGCACACCTACTGGGACGAGGTCGTGACCGCGACCGGGGCCAAGCGGGTCATCCTGGTGCACTGGGACGACTTCTTCCTCGGCCTCGACCGGCCACTGCGCCCCATGCCCTACCTGCTCGACGACCTCGACACCACCATGAGCCGACTGCTGCCCCTGGGCCGCCGTGACGGCGTCGATGTTGTCCTGCCCGTCTCCTGGCAACCCAGCACTCCCCTCGCCGGTCTTGCGTGAACTCGGCCGCATAAGCCCCTGGACTCGGCTCATGCACCTGAGCATGCCTGAGGCCCGGCTCCAGGTACGAGGCCGGGCCTTCGGCGTTGGCTGAGAGGGGACACGCTGGGTCTGGGTCTGAACTCGTAGGCGCAGAGCGGGAGCTCTGTCCTGTGAGCCAGCGGTAGGTAGGTCACCGGTCGGATGGTCCAAGTGACGCGGGTGTCGGCGTGTGTGACTGACACGGTGCAAGGCTCGGACCGCGGTAGCGCTCGTCTGGTCTCGGCGCGACCGTCGTGCAGCCACTCCCACGCCTCGTCCGAAGCGTCCGGGTCCAAGGCCGGTGAGATCGTCGGGAGTGCCACCGCCACCCATCGGTCGGCCTGCGGTGCCGAGTAGGCATCGAAGGATGCCAGGAGTGCTGGCCGCCGCTGCTCGGTGAGGTCTTCTGTCCAGCACTCGCACCAGAAGCCGCGGCGGGTTCCCTGACCCAGCACGGATGACCTCCCCGCAGTGCTTCCGCGTACAGCTCCGCAGCGGCGGAGCAACTTCCGCGACGACTAGGTCAAGGCCCGGAAGGCTGCCGGCGTCACCGCAGAGCTGCGCTTTCACGACCTTCAGCACACGGGCAACACGCTCGCTCCACGGCCGGGGTCAGCACCCGCGAGCTGATGACCCGCGTGGGCCACAGCAGCTCCCGCGCCGCGCTGATCTATCAGCACATGACCAGCGACCGAGACCGCGCCCTCGCAGACCGGCTCGGTGCCGTGATCCGGGGCCGTGGAGGGAGTGGCCTCCGAGCCTTCCGGGAGGGACTCTGCGGGCCCGTACTGGCACGCCTGTGGCACGACCCCTGAAACGCCGAAGGGCCGGCCTGGGAGGAAACCCCTCCTGAGCTGGCCCTTCTCTCTGTGCCCCCGGCAGGATTCGAACCTGCGACACCCGCTTTAGGAGTTCGATCCGGTGGCCGCCTGCCCCGTATCCCCGGTATCGGAGGGCGGTGTGGAAGCCGAGGCCAGGTGCCTTGGTACGCCGCCGTGTGTGCCCGTTGATGTCAGAGGTGGATGTCATTGCTCTCCACCCATCAGTCTTCTTGCGAACGGCTCGCCCTCGCCTGGCTCCCGTGCAAGGCTACGGTGATTCCGTGCTGCAGGGGGACCTATGTATGTGCCGTCAGACGGACCCGCAGACCGCTTCGTACCGCCGCCCGGGGGCCTGCACCGGCTTTACCTCGTTGAGTACCAAGGTGGGTTGCGCCTCTGCGAAGACGCCACGGGCCTCCTCGTCGGTCCAACCGACCGGCGCCTCCAGCGGGCCGGGCTCTACGTCACGAACCTACGAGGTGTGACGTACTACCACGTGGCAGCAAGACGGGCTGACCTGCGCCCCGGTCAGCCCTTGCGTCTGGTGCCTGAGCCTGACAATCCCCACGATGCCTATGCCGTAGCGGTCTATCCCAACACAGGCAACGGTCCGATTGGCTACGTCAACAAGCAGAAAGCTTGTGTTTGGTCTCGGTTGATCGCCGAGGGAGCACAGCTCTCGGCGGTGAGCCTGAGGGGGACGGGGCCGGGAGTGAAGTGCGATGCAGTGGCAGTTCTGGCCGCCGAGCCGAGGGTGGTCGCACACCTCCTGTCGCCACGGCCATCGTCGCTCCCTCGGCCGGCATTCCTCGGGTAGTGATCGGCTATCAGCGCTATCAGCTTGGGAAGCTGAGGTGATCTGGGGGCCGCTTCGGGGCTGACCTGCGGCGGAAGGATGTCGCTCCTAATGTGCGGTTCTTGAGCAGGACGTAGGTGTGCGGTCGCTTGCCTGATGCCCTCGCGGGGCCCCGGATGCCGGCGGAGCACAATGCACTTCTGGAGGATGGGTCAGGAAGGCGGACGGTCGAGGCCGAGACGGATCACTGCGAGTGCCTCGGCGATCTCGACGGTCAGCTCGTCGTCGGACCCGAACACCATGCACATGTCCTGGTGGAGCGGTTCGAGGACCTGCCGGGCTTCGGCGGTTCGGCCCTGGGCGAGCAGCAGCATCCCGATGTTGTGCCGTAGCTCCACGGCTTCCTCGCTGACGTCGCTGTCGACGGCCCGCACGACGTTCAGTAGCCCCTGAAGAGCGGCGAGTGCGTCGGTTACCTGGCCGAGTTCGGCGCGGCACCGGGCCGCCTGGGCGCGGCAGGCGCGGGCCTGCTCGCCGGTGGGTCCGGCGATACGGGCGTACGCGTCGGCGAGGGCGTCGAACTCGGGCAGGGCGGCCCGGTAGTCACCGCCGAGGAGGCGGATCGCCGCTCGCTGGCGGCGCAGCGCCAGGACCTGCTTGCTCTCGGAGCCGAGGGCGAGGGCCGCGGGTGCGATGACCTCGCCGAGCACCTCGGCGGCCTGCGCGAACCGCTCCTCCTCCAGCAGGGCGTCGGAGTGGGCGTACGCCTCCTCGATGTCCTCGCGCAGCCGGGCGGGGACGGGCACCGGCTGGGCCCCAGGGAGGACGGCTGTCGGCGTGGGACCACCGGGTGCGGGGGCCTGGGCGCGGGCGCGGGGCGCGAAAGGGTGACGGAACACGCCCGTCGGGTCGGGTGCGCCGGCCGGCCCGGCATCGGCCGTGCCGGGCTCCTGGCCAGGCGGCGGAAGGAACGGCAGCAGTCGCGCGTACACCTCCTGCGTGTCGGCGGGCCGCGCCTCGGGCGCCTTGCGCAGCAGGTGCAGGACCAGTTCCTCCAGCGCCTCGGGGACGTCGGGCCGGAGCTGTCGCAGCGGAGTGGGGGCGGCGTTGACGTGCTGGTACATCAGCAGGTACTCGCTCTCCGCCTCGAACGCGAGGCGCCCGCTGAGGAGTTCGTGCAGCACACAGCCCAGCGCGTACAGATCGGTCTGCGGGGTGATGCGTCCGCCGCGGACCTGCTCGGGCGACATGTACTGGTGGGTGCCGATGGGGCTGCCGGTGGCGGTCAGCTTGGTGACGTCGGTCCGCAGGATCGCCGCGATGCCGAAGTCGAGGACCTTCACGGTGCCGTCGCGTGCGACGAGGATGTTGCCCGGCTTGAGGTCCCGGTGGATGACCGGCACGTCGTGCGCGTACGACAGCACGGTCGCGACCTGCGCGGCGACGGCGGCCGCCCAGCTGACCGGCAGCGGCCGGCCGGGGTCGAGGTAGGCGGACAGCGGTACGCCGTCGACGAGCTCCATCACCAGGAACAGCCGCTCGTACGACGCGTCGAGCACCGCGTCGTACACCTGCGGCACGCCGGGGTGCTGGATGCGCGCGGTGATGCGGGCCTCGCGACGGAACCGCTTGGCGAACTCCTCGGCCAGCTCCGGGGAGGTGACCGACGCCTGCCGGATGAGCTTCACGGCGACGGGCCGGTCGAGCACGGCGTCGTAGCCGCGCCACACGTCGCCCATGCCGCCGTGGCTGAGCTCCTCCAGGAGTTCGTAACGGTCGGAGATCGCCTCCTGCGGCACCTTGCCCCCGGTGTGCGTGAAGAACAGTCACAGTAAGGGGTCAAGTGTGACCGCTGCGTCGATCCGCCGTCCAGGGCTCGCGGTGCTACATGGGCACGGTCGCGGCGGTGGACGACGGGCAGGAGGGTGCGGCGGCCGGTCGGCCTCCCGCAGGCAGGACATACTCCGCCCAGACCGTCTTGCCGGGGCCGCCCCGGCGCGGGTGCCAGTCCCAGCGGTCGGCGAGGTGCTCCACCAGGAGCAGGCCGCGGCCGGTGTCGCGGAGGTCCGTGGCCGTCGCCACGACCGGTACGCCTTCGGTGCGGGTGTCGGTGACCTCGATCCGTACGGTCGTGGCGTCGCAGGCCAACGTGAGGTGGAAGTCGCGGCCGGGAACCCGGCCGTGCCGGACGGCGTTGGCGGCGAGCTCGGCGACGATCAGCGTCAGCGCGTGGTGCGCGTCGCAGTCGTAGGGGATGCCCCAGGCATCGAGCCGCTGCCCGGCAAGCCGCCGGGCGAGCCGCGCGCCGCGCGAGGTGGAGCTGAAGCGCATCGCGAAGTGGCCTGTGGGGTTGGTGTGCCGGGGGAGGGGGTCGGGGGCAGCGGTCTCACTGTTCATGCCCTCAACGCTCCCGGCGGTGGCGTAGCGTGACCAGTGGTGACGCGCCGTCGCGTCCTGGTTGTACGCGACGGGGCGGGAGGTGTACGAGGCGCGCCGCGTGACCGGCTCGGGGTGGGCGCGTTGGGCCGGGGAACGGGGCCGGGGAGGCGGGCGGTGGAGCCGATGGAGTGGGTGGAGTCGGTGGAGTCGGTGGGGCAGGGCGAGGCCGAGGGGGCGCGGGATGACGCCGGGCCGAGGCCGGAGGACGAGCCGGGATCGGGCGTGGTGACGGCGTTCGGGCGGCAGTTGAAGCTGCTGCGGGTACGGGCGGGCCTGGAACGGCCGGAGTTCGGGAGGCTCACGGGCTACGCGGCCCAGTCGATCGCGTCATTCGAGCAGGGGCGGCGGATTCCCCCGCCGAGGTTCATCGACCGCGCGGACGAGGTGCTGGGCGCCGGGGGCGTCCTCAAGGCGCTGAAGGAGGAGGTGGGGCGGGCACAGTATCCGGCGTTTTTCCGGGACATGGCGCGGTTGGAGGCGGAGGCGGTCGACCTGTGCTCCTACGACACCCACGTGGTCAACGGCCTGTTGCAGACGGAGGAGTACACGCGGGCGTTGCTCGCCATGCGGCGCCCGCTGCTGGAGGAGGAGACGATCGAGCTGCGCGTGGCAGCGCGGCTCGCCAGGCAGACGATCTTCGAGCGCTGGCCTGCGCCCCTGCTCAGCTTCGTGCTCGAAGAGTCCGTGCTGCGTAAGCCACTCGGTGGGAAGGCAGTACTGCGAGGGCAGCTCGAACAGCTGCTGCTCATCGGCCAGAAGCGCAATGTGGAGATCCAGGTCATGCCGCTCGACCGCGAGGACAACGCCGGAGTCGACGGCCCGTTCACGGTGATCAACCGGAAGGGCGGGGAGCAGTTCACGTACATGGAGGTCCAAGGACGCAGCAGCCTCCTGACGGACCGAGAAGAGGTGCGTCTCGCCGCCGCGCGCTATGGAATCATCCGGTCCCAGGCTCTCACTCCGCGAGAGTCCCTGGGATTCATCGAGAAGTTGCTGGGAGAGCTATGAACACCGTAGAGAGCTCGGCCGCCGCTCTGGAACTCGCCTGGTTCAAAAGCAGCTACAGCGGCGCAGAGGGCGGGCAGTGCGTGGAGGTCGCAGCCGCCGTAGACGGCATACACATCAGGGACTCGAAGGTCCGGTCCGGACCGGTTCTGACGGTCGCCCCCGACGCGTGGGCCGGGCTCGTCCGGCTGGCCGCGGACCAGACCATCTGAGCCGTGCAGTCGTAACCCCCTTTGGCCCAGTCGCACTGGCGGCTGGGCCTCACGGGTTGCCCGGTCGGCTGCGGCAGAAAGACGCCCGCGCTACTTCACGTCTTTGGCCAGGACAGCGACGGCGACCCTGCCCACCACCCTCGTCAGGACGTAGTTGGTCGAGCCACTGAAAGCGACGCCTACGCCGGCGGGTATCGCCTTGGCCATCGCCTTCTGGGTGAAGGTGATGGACACCCGCTTGAACAACTGCTTGATCGTGACCAGGGCGGGCCCCCGCAGGTACTGGTAAACCAACTTCTCGGCGATCTTCTGTACCGCCGCCTTGCCGCCCTTTGTTGCCATTTGTTCTGCCGAACCCGCCAACGCGATCGTGAAGGCGAGGTGCTTCTTGTCCTCACTGCTCAGCTCGGTCTCGTACACCTCGACCAGGCACATGCACATGTCGACCTGGAGCTTGAGTGCCACGGCAATGTCAGCGGCACCGCCGCCCAGGACTGCGACCGCCGTCCCGATCCCTGGAATCACGCTGGGGGCCGCGGTGGCCGCCCCAGCGGCTGCCGAGAGTTTGGAGTACCGGCCTATGATCTTGGCCGCGATCCGGCGTCTGTCCTCCAGGCTTTCGGGCTTCCGCTTGAACTTGTCCTCGAAGGTCGCACGGTAACCGTCTACGAGCTTTGTGGCCGCCTCCGGTGTCATGACGATCGTCTCGACGGCCTTCTGGAGCCGAGATCCTTCGAGCTCGCCCTCCGCGTGGTTCATTTTCCCCTCCCCTTGGTTGCACCTCATGGCGCGGGCAACTTGCACGGCGCACAGGGTTGTACGCAGAAAGTGGGTGCCCAGTCGCACTGGCGGCCGGGCACCCACGTCTGAGGGCCGACCACGACCACCGGCCTTCTTGGCTCGTCGCAATCGACGGTGTTGCTGGGGACCAAATCCGTCAACCGAGCCCCATGGCTGACGGCCGCCGCTCATCAACCTTCCTCGTGGCGTTACTTGTCCCCGAGCCAACGGAGCGCTCGCTCGGCAATCCCGCTGGAGAGCTCGGTAATCTCGCTGGAGAGCTCGGTAATCTCGCTGGAAAGCTTGCCCGTCGCCGATATGGCCTGCTCGAGCGTCTCGCTACCGACGCGCCAGGCGGCATCGACGCCCTCTTCTCCTGCCTCGAGCACCTTGTCCATCGCCTCCGCGGCCGCGTCCGTCCATCGTCTCGCCTCCGAGGACTGGCGTCCGGACTCGATGCCGAGCCGTCCGTGGAAGTCATGGACACTGGCCGAGACACGGTTGCTCGACTGGACCACAGCCGGGGACGCGGTCGGGTTCAGCAGCACATTCGCGTTGGCCGAGTCGGCGGCCGCGTTCATCCGGGCCACCAGGCGCTCGGTGCTGAGCGTGATCCGCTCCAGCCGGTCCTGCCGGGCATCCTTCAACCCACTGCGATGCCCGTCCAGCTCCTCCGGAGACGCGTCCAGCACCCGGTCGAGTTCGAGCACGGCGAGCGCGTCCTGCAACTGGAAGCAGCGAGCCAGCACAGCGAGCCACTCCCGAACAATCGACTCGGCTTTCTTGGCCGTCGCGGCGAGATCACCGATGTCAGTCTCGCGCTCCATCTTCTCCGCGAGCGCGTCGAGTTGACGCAATGCGTACGCCTGGGTCTCTGCGATCGTCGTCGGCGCGGTCTGCACCTTCGACCACATGATCTCGTCGACCCTGCCCCTCTTCTCCCGGATGGTCATGGTCTCCTCGATGACGAAGCCCACTCCGATCATCCGGGCCAACGCGGTGTCCTTCTGGGCACGCAGCACGTCGTCGACCTTCTCGTCGATGGTGGCGAGATAGTCGGTGATCTCGGCCATGCTCTGTTGCATCGCCACCTGCGCCATGATCCCCGCGGCACCGGCAAGAATCGCCGGGTTGGTCAGAAGCGATCGGGGCGCCTTCACGACCTCGATGAACCCTCTGATCTGGCCCTTTGGTCCTTTGACCACGCCTGTGCTGAGACCCGTCTTCGAGCTCTTCCTCAGCCCGTACTTCTGGACACTCTGTGCCGACTCCTGCGTCAGCTTCACCCAGCGACCGGAGTTGGCGGCGATCTCCGAACCTGCCTGCACGACTACGGCCCCGGGACCGACGGTGGACTTGAGCCGTTCCAGTCCGAGGTCCTGGGACGCCAGTTGCTCCGAGACGAGGAAGCGATCGACATCCGTCGGATCCCCGATGACCGCCAGTCCGTCACCGTCACTGATCAGCTGAATCTCGTTGTCCATCGCCCGCTCCTGAAATGGCTTCTCGTGGTCGAGGGGAGGTAGAAGGCCGCGGCTGCCGGTACCAGCTCGCGAGCCTCGTGCTCCGCACGGCTACGGCGTGCGGAGCACAAGGGGTGCCCCGGCCGGCATGTCCAGCCGGGGCGTACGCATCAGACGTCGTCGTCCAGGCCCGCCTCGCGGCGGATCATTCGCCAGGCGGCCTTGCGGGCGCTGCGGTCCAGGCTGGACTTGAAGCCCTTGTCGGGGCCGAAGTACTGGCGGCCCATGCCCGCGATGGTGTCGATGTGGTCGGCCATCTTGTCCGCGAAGACGTTGTCGAAGACGAGGCCGAAGTTGTCCTCGTCGTTGACGACGGCAGCCGCTCGCACCTTCGGGTCGGCCTTGGCCTCCTCGAACGGGCGGATGACGTCCTGCTCGGTGAACTCGGTGCCGTAGCGTTCGTTGAACTTCTCGATCAACTGCGAGAGCAGCGACTTCTCCGCTTCCTTCGCACCGCCCGAGCCGTCGCCGAAGCCCTTCATCGTCGTCGGCCCCTCGGAGGTGAGGGAGACGTCGTACTCGCCGGTCTGGTCGACCCGGATAGCGCTGAGCTCGACCTCGCCTATGTCCACGCCACCGTCCGCGCGGCGCGGCAGCCGGTTGAGGAGGTAACGGCCGTAGAGGTGCAGCCGCTCCAGCTCGGCATCCCGGTAGGGGACGATCTGCGCGAGGAAGCCGTACTTCCTGACGTAGTCGTTGAGGTCGGCGCGGAAGCCCTCCGCCGTCTCCTGGTCGTCCTCGTCCTCGCTCTCCAGCAGGGGCGTGAAGCGGGCGACGGCGGGGGACAGCAGCCGGTACAGCTCGGCGTGCAGCTTCTCCCACTTGGACTGCGAGCCCGCCGCCTTCTCCTTGGCAGCGAAGTACGCGGCGGCGAACTCGTCCATCTCCTGCCCGGACAGGATCGCCGCCTGCATGACCCGGCTCTGCGCGGTGTAGAGCAGGTTGGGGTCGGAGGGGAGGGTGTTCGCCTCCTCGAAGTACGGGCGGAAGGCGTCCTGGATGTCGTTGGCGTCGTTGACGAAGTCCAGGACCGCCAGGTCCGCCTGCGTCTTGCGCTCGGCGGTCCGGTTCAGCCGGGACAGGGTCTGGACGGCGGAGATGCCGGTCAGCGACTTGTTGACGTACATCGTCGTCAGCAGCGGCTGGTCGAAGCCGGTCTGGTACTTCTCCGCCACGACCAGGATCCGGTACTCGCGCTGGCCGGCGCCTCCGGCTCGGGCGGCCTTGTCGTCGGCGCGCGTGTACGCGAACGCCTTCGGCAGCGCGCTCTCCGACAGCCCGCCGTTCTCCTTGGGCTCGGTGGTCTCCTCGCCGTCGATCGTGAGCGATCCGGAGAAGGCGACGAGGACACCGAGGTCGGGGTACTTGGTGTCGTAGTCCCGGTCCTTGATGTAGCTCTTGATCGCGCGCGCCATCTGCACCGCGGACTGCCGCGAGGCGGTCACCACCATGGACTTGGCCCGCCCGCCGAGGCGGCCCCGGCTGTGCGCCACGAAGTGCTCCACGATCACCTGGGCGTGCTGGGCGACCGTCGAGTCATGGGTGAGCGCGTACCGGGCGAGCAGGCCGTTCGCCTTCGACGGGTCGACCTCCCGCTCGTCTGGGTTCTGGTTCACCAGCTTCCAGTACGTGTTGTACGTGACGTAGTTGCGCAGCGGGTCGAGGATGAAGCCCTCCTCGATCGCCTGACGCATCGAGTACGTGTGGAAGGGCCGGTAGGCCGCCTTGCCGTCGATGTCCTGGAGCGTGCCGAAGAGTTCGAGGGTCTTGGCCTTCGGTGTGGCGGTGAAGGCGAAGTAGGAGAGGTTCGCGGCGCGGGAACGCTGCTCGGCCCTCTTCCTGAGCTGCTCGTCGAGGGTGGCAGCCTCGGCCTTGACCGTCGTCGCGCCCGCGTCGTCCGAGTCGGAGTCCAGGCCGAGGTCGCGCAGGGCGGACCGTACGGCGGTGGCGGCGTCGCCGGACTGCGAGGAGTGCGCCTCGTCCACGATGATCGCGAAGCGGCTGCCCTGGATCTCGGTGGGGTTGCGCTGGAGGTAGTCCAGCAGCGCCGGGAACGAGTGCAGAGTGACGGTGACGATCTTCCCGGTGTCGCGGGAGAGGGCCTTGGCGAGCTGCTCGCCCTTCGCCCCGTGCTTCTCGTCGATCTTCACGACGAGACCCGCAGTCTGCTCAAAGTTGCCGACAGTTTCCCGGAGTTGCGCGTCCAGGTTGCGGCGGTCGGTGATGACGATGACCTTGTCGAAGACCGGCACGCCCGGCTTGAGGCCCTTGGCCACGGCCTCGGCGTCGAGCTCCGACGGGTCGGTGGGGGTGTGCAGGTCGCTGAGGCGGTGCGCGAGCCAGCCGATGGTGTTCGACTTGCCCGAGCCGGCCGAGGCCATGACCAGGTAGTCGTGGCCGGCGCCGTGGGTGGCGGCGTGCGCGGTGAGCTTCTTGACCACGTCCCACTGGTGGAATCTGGGGAAGATCATCGTCTTGGTGCTGCCGCCGCCGGGCGTCTTGCTCTTGTGCAGGTGCACGAACCGCTGGAGCAGGTCCAGCCAGTTGTCCGGCTGCCAGACCTGCTCCCAGAGGTAGGAGGTCGCGTACGTGCCGAATGCCGTGGGGGCCGGGTTGCCGGCGCCGCCCGGCTGACCGGGGCCGTTGGAGCCGGTGTTGAACGGGAGGAAGCGGGTGTTCTTGCCCTTGAGCTGGGTGGCGACGAAGACCAGGTCCGGGTCGACGGCGAAGTTCGCGACGACGCGGCGCGTGAAGATCAGCTCGGTGGGGTCGCGGTCGGTGCGGTACTGCTCCTTGGCCCGCTCCACCCCCTGCTTGGTCAGCGGGTTCTTCAACTCGGCCGTGGCGACAGGGATGCCGTTGAGGAACAGGGTGAGGTCGAGTTCGTTGCCCCAGTCGGCCTGTTTGGTCGCGTAGCGGAGTTCGCGGACAACGGTGAGGCGGTTGGCCCGGTAGCCGTCCAGCACGGAGTCGTGGGCGACGAGGTTGGGCTTGAAGTACGCGACGCGGAGCAGGACACCCCGGTCCTTGACGCCGTTGCGGAGGACATCGAGGAGGCCGTTGGTGGCGATGGCCTGGTCGAGGCGGCCGGCGAACCCGCGCTGCGCCTCGTCCGGGTCGCCGCCGTAGACGGTGAGCAGCTCGCTCCACTCGTCGGGCTGGGTGGCCCCGATGAAGGTGAACAACTCGTTGGTGTCCAGGCCGAGATCGGCCCGATAGTCCTGCGGGCGCGCCTCACGCCAGCCGCGCTCGACCATGGCGGCGACGATGGCATCACCGAAGGCGGACTCCGTGTGGATGGGGCTCATGGCTACGCGCTCACTCCGTCCGTTACGTTGCGCCCGCTGGCGGTGGAGACGTCGAACTGGCCGGTTACAGCGGCGGTGATGAGAGCTTGGCGGCGTTCGGCCAATACCTGACGCTGCACCCGAAGGACCCTACTGAGTTCTCTCTGGCGTTGACGAATTACCGAGGTGCTATGCAACAGCTCGACTCGGTCCCGCGCATCGACTGGCCACGACAACCTGAAATTTGAAAGATCCTCCATTCCCAATGTCGGCTGTGCCGTGTCCGATCCGGTCACGTCCGATGCCTGGCGCAAGAAGGAGGGGGTAGTTAGCCAGGTGGCAACGAGCTCCGGTGAGACTCCTTGCCGTGGCCGCAGGGATGCTACCGCCCGAGCCACATTCGCCCCAGCCAGTTGGGGAGGCACGATGGCGGATCGTCCCATCGTCCCGACGACGCTTAGCAGAACGTCCCCTGGGCGCGTTACGGTCCGTGAGTACTGGGCTGAGAGTTCATCTGGGATCCTGGCCAGCGAGTCGGCCCGGCCACTCAGATCAAGAAGATCATTGACGCGGATGAAACGCACTCCCTTATCACTGAACTGAGGTACAAGAACCCCATACCGAGGCTTCACCGCCAACAGGTACTTCAGTCTGGTTGGTTGGTACGTAGGTTTATCAAAGGCCTGGTCGAGCGCGAGTGTGCACCGCTCCTCAAGAACGTCCGCTTGGCGGCTGCGTAGCTGAGCCAATCGGTCGATGCGGGCGGTCTCGGCGTCGAGGAAGTCGGCGATGCGGCGCTGCTCCTCCAACCGGGGGGCCGACAGTGTCATGTTTCGATATTTTCCGGCGCTGAAGTTATCGATCGTCGACCGAACCGCCCCCGCCGCAATCTGATCCCAATATGGCTTGGACTCGGTCCAATAGGCGATGAAGCGGGGGTCCACGCCGGGAGCAGGCCGGTACCTGACCAAGTATCCGGCGTAGCAAGCCGGCTCGTTGCCAGAGTGCAGGTACGACTTGCCGATAGTGGCGCCAGCGGCTGTCATCAGCAGATCACCGGGTTGGAGCATTGCCCTGCTTGCCACGACGGGGGGCAACGACTTGAATGTGTCTTTCCTCAGGTTCCGGCTATCGGCGATGTCCGTCGTGCGGACATAGCGTGGCCAGTCCTGCCTTTCATATGCTCCGGCTTCGCCAAGTCCGTTTGTAATCGGCGTAGCGGCCATGAACTTGAGACGAGTTGTTCTCCACATTAGTGGGTCACCTCACCCAGCAGCGCCTGAATCTCCGCCTCCAGCGACTTCAACTCCGCGTCGATCTCCGCCAGCGGCCTCGGCGGCTTGTACACGTAGAAGTGCCGCGTGAACGGAATCTCGTACCCGATCTTCGTCTTCGTGTGGTCGATCCACGCGTCCGGCACGTGCGGCAGCACCTCGCGCTTCAGGTACTCCTCGACGTCCTCGCCCAGCGGCACGTTCTCGTAGTCCCGGAGGTCCGTATCCGGTTCCGGCGCGCCCTTGACCTTCTGGACCTCGCCCTCCGGATCCCGTACCCCGACAGCCTCCCGTACCGCCTTCGCGAACGGCGCCCCCGACGGCCAGGTCAGCCCCGCCGCGACCACCGCGTCCTTGAGCGCGACGAACGCCTCGGACTTCGTCGTCCAGGACGAGCCGAGCAACGTACGCACCGCCGCGACGAACTCCTCGCTCCGCTCCAGCTTCGCCACCGGCTTGGCCTCCGCCAGCGCCGCCAGCGTCTCCTCCGTCACCTCGAAGCGCAGCTTCAACGGCCGCTCCACGGTGATGCGCTGGTAGCCGAAGTCCTCGTTCCAGAAGACCTTGACCTTGCCGTGCAGAGGGTGCTCCGGGTCGCCCGCGACCTGCAGTGCCTCCGCGTACAGCCGGGTGATGTCGCCGATGTGGTCGGGGCGGCCGTTCGTCCCGTCGCCGAGTTCCTTGCGCTTGTCGCCGAGGGACTTGCGCATCTTCACCCACTGGTCGCGCGCGTCGAGCAGGACGACCTTGCCCTTGTGGTCGGCGTCCTTGCGGTTGGTGAGGATCCAGAAGTACGTGGAGATGCCGGTGTTGTAGAAGAGCTGGTCCGGGAGGGCGACGATCGCCTCCAGCCAGTCGTTCTCCAGGATCCAGCGGCGGATGTTGGACTCGCCGGACTCGGCGGCGCCCGTGAACAGCGGGGAGCCGTTGAAGACGATGGCGATGCGGGAGCCGCCCCCGCCGTTCACGTCCACCGGCTTCATCTTCGAGATCATGTGCTGGAGGAAGAGCAGCGAACCGTCGTTGATGCGCGGCAGGCCCGCGCCGAAGCGGCCGGCGTCGCCGAGCGACTTGTGCTCGTACTCGACCTCCTCCTTGACCTTCTTCCACTCCACGCCGAACGGCGGGTTGGCGAGGATGTAGTCGAACGTGCGGCGGGCGTGGCCGTCGTCGGAGAAGGAGTTGCCGAAGCGGATGTTCTCCGGGTCCTGGCCCTTGATCATGAGGTCGGACCGGCAGATCGCCCAGGACTCGGGGTTGAGCTCCTGCCCGTACACCTCGACCGTCGCGTCAGGGTTGAGGGCCTTGATGCGGTCGTCGGCGGCGCTGAGCATGCCGCCCGTGCCGCAGGCCGGGTCCATGACCGTACGGACGACGCCCGGCAGGCTGAGGGCGTCCGCATCGGGCGCCACCAGCAGGTTGACCATCAGCTTGATGACCTCGCGCGGGGTGAAGTGCTCACCCGCGGTCTCGTTCGACTGCTCGGCGAAGCGGCGGATCAACTCCTCGAAGATGTAACCCATGTTGTGGTTGGGCACGACATCGGGGTGCAGGTCGAGGCCGGTGAAACTGCCGATGACCCGGTAGAGCAGGTTCGCGCTGTCGAGCTTCCTGACCTGCTGGTTGAACTCGTACTTGTCGAGGACCTCGCGGGCGTTGTCGGAGAAGGCGCCGACGTAGATCTGCAGGTTCTTCGCCGCGTTCTGCGGGTCGGCCGCGATCTTCCGTAGCGTGAGGTCGCTCTTGTTGTAGAAGGAGTGGCCCGAGGCCTTGCGCAGGAAGTGGTCGGTGTCGATGTCCTGGCCCGCGAACCTGGCGACGGTCTCGACGACCTTCTCGCGCGTCGGCTCCAGGACGCACTCCAGGCGGCGCAGCACGGTGAACGGCAGGATGACCTTGCCGTAGTCGGACTGCTTGTAGTCGCCGCGCAGGAGATCGGCGACGGACCAGGCGTGGTTCGCCAGCTCCGTGTGCTTGCTGCTGTTCAAGAGGTCCCGGCTTCCTTCCGAAGAGCACCGTCCGGGCGGGGGACGGCAGGGATCCAGTGTGGTCGTGTGCGGGGGGACGCGTGGGGCGTTTCAGGCGGAACCGTTGTCCGGGCTGTCCGGTGGCAGGAGTACGCCGGCGGTGAGGCCGGTGGTGAGGGTGGCCGCGGTGTCGGCGGCAAGGTCGGCGGTTCGGCGGACGGCCGCGCGCAGTTCGTACACGCGGCGGAAGGCCTCCCCGTAGCGCCGCTGTTCCTCCAGGGGCAGCAGCGGTACGCGCAGCCGGCCCGGTGTGACGTGCACGTGGGTGGAGCCGGTGGACGCGGAGGCGATGTTGTCCTCGGCGCCGAGGAACCCGGCCAGGAACCACGGGTCGAGGCGGGCCGGGTCGGGGCGCAGGAGGTGGATGTGCGGACCGAGCAGGGCTCCGGCGTCCTGGTCGTCTGCGACCCGGGTCATCGAGGCCGCGGCGCCGCCGCCCCCGAGGGCGCGTACGAGGACGTCACCGGCGACGACGGGTTGCGCGGCGTCCGCGTGGAGGTCGACGGCCCTGGTGGACGGGGGCCTACCGGCGGAGATGTCCGAGGCGGTGAGGACCGGCCGGTCCACGGTGGGGGCGGTGCCCCCCTTGGAGCCTCGGGTGCCGGACGGCGCCGCCCGCAGCACGGTCAGCGCCCCGCCGCGTGCCAGGTCGGAGACGGTCGCCGTACGCCACTCGCGGGCCGAGGCCCCGGACGGCTGCCACCCGCCGGACGCGGAGGCGGCTGCCAAGGCGGCCACCTGGTCGGCCAGTTGGCCGTGCAGGTCGTTGACGCGCCGGGACAGGGCGGCCGGGTCGATGTCGGCCGCGGTCGCCCGCACATGGCGGGCCGGGGTGACGTCGACGACGTCGTCGAGGAGATCGACGAGCGGCACCGCGCGGGCGACTCCGGGCTCGTCGGCGTAGGTGTCGGGGGCGGTGGTGAACGCGGCCCACTGGCTAAGGACCCGCTCGGTCAGCCCCACCCAGTCGAACGAGGCGGCAGAGGCCGGAGAGGCAGAGGAGGCGGCGGAGGGGCCGGATCGGCGGGGGCGTGAGCCGCCGCGGGTGCCGGCGCCGACCGTGGCCGTGTCGGTGGCGGACGGTGTGCCCGCGGCGCCGTCCCGCTGCTCGCCCTCCCCGTCGACGAACAGCACCGTCGTACGGTCCGTGCCGCCCGGATCGGGGCGTTGGAGCACCCAGATCTGCAGGCCGACGTGGAGCGGATACGCGGCACGTGCCGGAAGTGAGACGACGGCGCGCAGGGCCCCGCTGCGGATGAGTTCCGCGCGGATGCGGCGGCCGGAGGAACGGAAGGCGAGCGCGGGCGGCAGCAGCATGACCGCGTGGCCGCCGGGCTCCAGGTGCGCGAGGGCGTGCTGCACCCAGGCCAGTTCGGATTCGAGGCGCGGTGGGAGTCCGTACGCCCACCTGGGGTCGTAGGCCAGTTCGTCGTGACCCCAGTCGCGGTCGGCGAACGGCGGGTTGCACAGGACGGCGTCCACGGTGACGTCGGGGAAGGCGTCGGCGCGCAGGCTGTCGCCGACGCGGATCGCCGTCTCGGTCTCGGGTGCGGCGAGCAGCAGCCGGACCGCGGTGCGCCGGCCCTGGACGGGGAGCGAGTCCTGCCCGAACAGCTCCTGTGCGCCCTGCCGGGCGGCGGCGGCGAGGAGCGTGCCGCTGCCGCAGGCGGGGTCGAGGACGCGGGACGCGCCGGCGGGCAGGAGCCGCGCCATGAGCAGGGCCAGGCCCTCCGGGGTCTGGTAGACGCCGCTGGCGGCGCCCTCGTCCAGTTCGCGTTCGGCGAGGACGTCGACGGCGGCCTGTGCCCCCGCCTCACGGACGCAACCCAGCAGCGCGCGGAGCACGCCCGCGTCGTTCGGACCGTAGCGGAACGGCTCGGCCTCGGGCACGGCGACCGGGAGCTCGCCCGCGGACTTCTCCGCTCGGGCGACCAGCTGGTCGTCGGACAGGGCGACGAGTTCGGCCAGCTCCTCCGGCGTGCGGCGGGAAGCGGCGGCCACCAGCGGGAACAGTCGCGAGGCCACCCCCGAGGCGGGTCCGATCAGCCGTAGCGCCGTACGCAGCTCCTCGGTCGGCGAGGCGGTGGAGGTGTGCCCACGTGCCCGCAGCCATGCCTGGACGGCCGGCAGGTCGTAGAGCGGGCTGGTCTCCGTGCCTGCGCTGGGGGCCGGGAAGTCGTCGTGGCGGCGGCGCCAGTTGCTGACGGTGGCGCGCGTGACCCCCGCGATGCGGGAGATCTCGGCTGCCGTCACATGCGCGGAGGGCGCCGGCTGGGCTGGTGGCTGCTGGGGCATGGCGTGGGGTTCCGCACCTCTCGGGCCAGTCGGATGATGAACGGTTAACACATTACTGCAGTCGTCAAGCCTACGAAGCTGATTGACGGTGCTTTCAGTGTTGTGTTTATCTGATCCTGCTTCCGAGTGGAAGCGGCGGTCCAGGTGCTGTGTTGAGTCCGTGCCGCGCATCGGATCTCTCAACTCACGGCCATCGCACATCGCGCATCGCAACAGGAGGAGCCCAGATGACCACCCAGCCCCCGCAGCAGCCGGGATACGCGCACCAGCCCGGACTGCCGCAGCAGCCGGGATACGGGCAGCAGCCCGGGCTCCCGCAGCAGCCGGGATACGGGCAGCAGCCCGGATTCCCGCAGCAGCCGGGATACCCGCAGCCTCCCGTGCCGCCGAAGAAGCGGTCCAAGGCCAAGCTGGGCTGCCTCGGCGTCCTGGCCGTGATCGTGGTCGGCGGTATCGCGTCCGCCGCGGGGTCCGGCTCGGAAGACTCCTCGGCCGGCGCCGCGTCCACCGGGTCCTCCAAGGGCACCAGCTCCTCCAAGAGCCGTGGGTCCTCCAAGGGCAGCGGCTCCTCCAAGGCCGCCGCCCCCCAGCAGTCCACCGTCGACGCCTTCAAGGCGTACGTGAAGAAGCACGAGTCCGCGAAGACGCGGCAGGCCGCGACGCACGTCACCAAGGTCCAGGGCGCCGACAAGAACAACGACATCTTGGACACGGCCGACATCTACACGAACTACACCGGGGACCTGGTCAGCGCGGATGCCGGCAACGCCAAGCTGCTCGCCTCGGCCTTCGCCGACTTCCAGGCCGGCCGCGGGAAGGCCAGCAAGAACGGCCTTGTCACCGTCTACAACGCCGACGGCGACATCCTGAGCAACGGCAACTACTGATGCCGTAACTGGAGCCAGCGCCGTCCCGAACCCGCCTATCGAGCCCGGCAGTTCCCTGTCCCGGCACCGCCGCCTGCGGCCAGCCGAAGGCGGCATGACGACAGAAGGCCCTACGGAGGGCCGCTCCGGCTGGGCACAACCACCTCGCCTCCGGTCACGCCGCACCCGACGAACGCGCCGCCCCGGCCCGGTTCCTCACCGTCCACGACCAGGCCCACCCGTCTGACGTCGCCGGCGCCTGACCTGCATGCCCCACCCGGTGGGCCTCACGCGCTGCCCGCTTCACTCCCGCTGCCCCCAAGGGCTACCTGCTCCGAAAGGAAGTCATCCATGACCATCACCGTCGACTCGTCCCGCCTCTCCCTGGTGCGTGAGGAGTCCACTTACCTGGCGATCCGCACCAGCCAGGGCGGCCGGACCGTCTACACGACGCGCATCCCGCTCGCCGACCTCTCGGTCATCCTCACCATCCCGGACCCGGCCAAGCCGGACCCGGACAACCGCAAGGTGGACATCGCCCACGCCAAGGGCTTCGGTCAGTACCTCGCCGACAATCCCGGCTGGGTGGCTCCGGCCCTCCTCATCCGCGACACCGGCAGCTGCCGCTTCGAGCCGATCAGCGAAGACGGCTCGGTCGGCTACCTCACCGTCCCGTGGTCCATCGGCGGTATCGGACGCCTGATCACGATCGACGGCCAGCACCGCATCCTCGGCGTCCACCTGGAGAAGAAGCGCATCACCGACGAGGTCTCCCGTATCGACCGGGAGATCCTCCGCGCCAACGAGGCCAAGAAGTCGAAGCTGGAGCAGGACCGTGAGGCTCTGATCGGCCGAATGCAGCGGCTCAAGGACGAGTTCGTCGGCATCGACATCTACGTGGAGCCCGATGGCGTCAAGGGCCAGCAGATGTTCGTCGACGTCGCGGACAACGCCAAGGGCATCTCCGGCGCCGTCCGGGCTCGCTTCGACACCTCGCGCATCGCCAACCGCACGCTCAGCGACATCGTCACCCACCCCCTCTTCCTGGGCAAGATCGACATCGAGCGGGACCGGATGACCCTGACCAACCGCAACCTGATGGGTGCCAAGCACGTCGCCGACATCACGCGGGCGGTCATCGCCGGTCCCGGCGGCCGCGTCAGCAAGAAGGTCGAGTCGCTGACCGACAACGAGGTCATCGAGAGCGTCCGCGGCTTCCTGGATGTCATCTCCATCGCTTTCACCGCGCTCGCGGAGATCACCGAGGAGGACGTGGACAACTACGACCCCTCGCTCTCCGAGAAGAAGAAGAACGAGCCGCCGGCGCCCCCCACCAAGGCCATGAGGCTGCGCGAGTCGTCGCTCCTGGGCTCGGTGGGCATGCTCCGTGTCCTGGGCGGCGTCTACCGCAACCTTCGGGAGGACGGGGCCGAAGACGGTGACATCCAGGAGTTCTTCAAGCGGCTCGACCGGCACATGACCGCCCCGGTCACCGAGGACAGCGTCTGGCGTACCACGGCCGCGAACGAGGACTTCGAGCCGAACGCCTCCGCCCCGATCATGCGGCAGCAGAACGTCGTGCACCTGACCAAGGTGATCACGGACTGGTACAAGAAGGCCCCGGCGGCCATCTGATCCGCCGGCGACACCGACCCCCACCACCTCCGGGCGTCATCGCGGCGCCGCGATGACGCCTTACCCGCACGAACGGGCTCGGCGGGCGTCACGCGGCGCCCGCCCCCTCACCCGTCGCTCCGTCGCGAAGACAAGGAAGCCAACTGTCATGGGTCGTCGCTCTCCCCTCGCCCACGCACTCCGCCCTGCCACCTCCACCTGCCGCCAGGTGTGCGTGAACGACAGGGTCAAGGCCGTCGCCGGGCCGATCGTGGTGGCCACGGACGCCTCGGTCGGCCAGGACCGGGTGGCCTCCGGCTACGTAGCCACCACCGGCCACACCGGTCTGCGCGCCCACCTCTACCCGAAGTACCTCGTGCGCCCCCGCTCCCGCGTGGTCGTCACCGAACTGCGCGCCGTGTACTGGGGGCTGAAGGCGGTCCTCCACACGCACCCCGGTCGGCCCATCGAGGTCCGCGTGGACAACCTGCAGGCACTTCGGTACCTGCACAGCTGGCAGCAAGGGGGGACGGACATGCCCGAGGGCTACGACACCCACCTGCGCTCCCAGGGCAGACGGCCCAGCCTGGTCAAGCTGCAGTGGCTCGCCGAGTACACGCCGGACCTGACGTTCGTCCACGAGAAGGCCCACGCCGGTCACCCCCTCAACGAGGCCGCCGACTCCCTCGCGAAGCTCGGCCTGCGGTGCGTGCGCGGAGCCGTCCCGCGCACCGAACTCCCGCGTCTGGTCCCGTTGTGGGCCGTCGGTGCCCTCGCCGACTACCAGCGGTCCCGGGCTGCCTGACACGCAGCGAGCACCACCACCGCCAGGGACCGGTAAGCCGTTTGGCGGGCTGGAGGGCGTCGATGCGGACGAGGGCGTGCCAGCGGCGGCCGTGCTGAAAGCGGACGAAACCGGGGAAGCCGCCGACGGTTCTCACGCAGGATGCTGCCTGAGAGCGCGTTCCCATTTTCGTTCCCATACAAGCCAAAAGCCCCTCGGAGATCGCTTCCGAGGGGCCTTTCTTGCGCATCATGCCTGTTCAGGCACTGTGCCCCCGGCAGGATTCGAACCTGCGACACCCGCTTTAGGAGATCACCCGGGCCGTCCAATGACCACGGGTGAGGCTGCCCCCGCCTGCCCCGAATGGTGCGCGGCTGGTGCTCCCGATACGGCAACGTGCGCCGGTGTTGCCGTCAAGAGGTGCCGTCAGGCCAACGGGAACGCTGCCGGGCTACTGCACCACAGGCGTCCGGCGGCGTACGCCGTGCTGGCGGCGACGGGCGCGGTCGGGGTGGTTATGAGCGCGGCAACGACGGAACGGTCCATGTTGGTTGATCCTGCCGTAAGTCCCGTTCGGGCGACGTCGTATCCGTGGCGAAGCTTCTGGCTTCGGCGGGGGCTTCGCCACGGTAGCGGGCGCGCCTACACCGATGGGGCGTCGTTCTGCTGACCGGCGCGGGGGTGAGGGGCGGAGGCGTGCGTAATCCGGATGCGGTGCCGTACGAGTGCCCGGAGTGCGAGGCGAGGACTAAGGCGAACACTCGCACTGGCTTGCTGTGCCAGTGGTCACTGACACTTGTAGGCGATTACGCTACCGACAGTCCGAACAGCGAGAACAGGCACACTAGTTCGCGGGTGGCTGAATGACGGCGATACGCCAGATCACTGAATTGGCCGCTTGGAACTTCCACGCCAGGTCATGCACATTGGTGTGCGGTATCTCGGCAGTGAACACGACGCTCCCGTCACCGCATTGAGACCCGGCGAGGGTCTCTCCTGCGGCTGTGATGCCGAACTTCGAGTGCCCGGCGCATGTCCACATCACTGTGATGGATGAGGCTTTCCCCGCTGACGCAGGAAGCTTGACGCCGCGTGCGCCGTGTCCCGATCCCGTGTATAGCGTCTTCGACCCCACAGGGATCGAGGACTGGACCGGATCGGGAAGGCGGTCCGGGGTCGTCGGGGTCTGCACCGCAGAGGGGACCGCGCCGGTCCCCGTCGTAACGTTGGCCGCCCCGTGGGTGGCTGGCGTGCTGGGGTGATCGCCACCGGAACAGGCCGTCACGAGCACCAAGGCCGGCAACAGGCCGACGGCCAGCAGGGGAAGCTTCATCAGATCGTCCTCAACTCACGAGTGGGCGATGTAGGGCGAGAGCGCCGGAAGCTTAGCGGTCCCGTGGCTGATGGAGTGCCACTTGCAGCCGCCGTTGAGGGAGCCGTAATCCCAGTTGAAGGAGTAGCCCTTCGAGCCAAGGGCGAGCCATCCGTCCTTCTGATTCGACGGGACCTTCCAGGTCCCGCCAAGGGTGACGGTGGTGGTCTTGGCGTAGGAGACCGAGCCGCCGACGGTCTCCTCGGCAGACTCGATGATTATTGACTGGCTCAACTTGGCCGAATATGTCACCGTGCCGGTCAAGGTGTGACCCTTGGCCACCGAGACCGAGAGCGTGACGCCTGACTGTCCATAGACGGTCTCGTCATTGTCACGGACGAACGTGCCCTTCACGTTGGTGATGGAGACGCTCGGCCCGTCGTTCGGGCAGCCGTCCGCGTTCATCGGGTGGTTAGCGCTGCCCGAGGGCGAGTTCACCGAGACGTCGACGTCTTCCGGTGCCTGGGGGATCGGATTCCCGTCCAGGTCGGCATTGACCTCCGACGAAGTATTCGACACCGAGGGGGTGTCCGCGAAAGCAGTACCCACTCCACCGGTTCCGACGATGAGAAAGGCGGCCAGCGCAGTTGCTGTGCACGTGCGAGTCAATCTGACATTCATAGTTGCTCCTCCCCCCCCGCCCCTACTTCCGGGAGCGACGTGTACACAACAATCATCGTGCACCCGGTTGATCGTCAAGGAGATGTGAGGTATCTGAGCAGGAATTGAGCTTGACGATTGACCGTCGCGCTCACGGCCTGCTGATGACAGAGCAGGCACGCGATGGGGGGTGCGAGCCGGGAGAAGGCTCGGTGACTCCTCCGAGGTCTGTGGGCTGGTGTCAGCGACTGCGTCGCAGCCTGTCATCAGGTCGCTGGAGGACGGAAGGTACGGGGGTCGGCAGGGGGGTGGTGGTTGTCGCGTGGCGGGTGCGGGTGGTGACTGCGCGGGTTCGGGCGGCGGTCTGTTCTGCGGTGGTGTCACGTCACCGGTGGTGAATGCGGCGGCCAGCGCGGTGGTGACGCGGTCGGTGTCGGTGGGGTCGCAGATGACGCGGATCTCGAACACGAGGGCTCCTGTCAGCCGTTGAATGATGCCGTCAAAACGGCCCGGACCATGATCGGTCCGGGCCGTTTTGCCTGGTGCCCCCGGCAGGATTCGAACCTGCGACACCCGCTTTAGGAGTTCGATCCGAGTCCGGTCCGGCTGCGGCCGTCGACTGGTGCGACAGCCGGACAGAGACGCTGGCGTACGTCCTTGTCCGGCGTCGTTGATGTCAGCCGTGGATGTCAGAAGTCTTCCGATCCATGACCCTAGAGAGAACGGAAACTGAGACGGCAGCGCGCCGCAAGCCGCCTCCCAGCTTCACCTGAGCCTGTTGTGTTGGGGGTCGAAGCAGATCAGCCCCATGGGGTCCGCGAGGGCCGCCGCATAGGTGGAAGCCTCCTCAGCCATACTCGACCGCATCGGGAAGTAGACAAGCGGGCCGCTTGCCTCTCCGATCAGCGGCCCCGTCGACCAGGGGGAGGTGTCCTCAACGTCCTCGGTCAAATCGCACCACCGCTCCAGGAGCGCGGCGACGTAAGCCGCAATGCGCTCGGTCGGGGGATGTTCATCCTCCGTGTCGACGTAGCGGTCATAGAGGGCCGTGAAAGTTCGCCCGGCCGCCCTGTCGTCCGCCGGGCGCGCGCCCTCCCACACAGCCAAGTCGTAGCTCATGCCCGGAGGCTCTCACACCGCACTGACAGGCCGGCATTGCTGGTAGAGCAGGCAAGGTAGGCACAGTGGACGGTCTCTCAGCCGAGGGCACCATCAGCTTGGGAGGCGACGGCACTTGTGCCGCGAACCGGCTCCTGACCCCCACCCCACCCGCTGTCGGGGCCCGGCCTTCCCCGTGCTAGGTTGCGCGCCTTGATCGTGAAAGTCATGTGGGGGGCTTTTCATGAAGCTGGCGCGATTCTCGCCGCCAACCGCCGCGGCGCTGCTCGTGGGACTGACGACTGTCATCGGTCCCGGCGCGGTCGACTCATACGCGGCGTCGGACGTACCGCTGCCGATCGCGCACTTCTCGCACATGGTCGTGGACGGGCCGCACGGACACCTGTTCATCAGCGGCGGCGCCGGCACCGACGGCATTCTGGTCACCGACCTCGACGGCGGGAACCCGACGATGATCAGCGGTGAGCCGGGTGCCACCGGTCTCGCCCTCTCAGACGACGGATCCGCACTGTACGCGGCTCTCCCGGACCAGGACGCGATCGCGGCGATCAGCACGGAGAAGCTGACCGAGTCGGCTCGTTACGGCACGGGCGCGGGCACCCATCCGGACTCGCTGGCCGTCGCCGGGGGCACCCTCTGGTTCGGCTACGGTACGGCAGGCGCCGGCGGCATCGGGTCCGTCGACGGAGCCGGTACGGTCACTGTGCGGCAGGATTCGGCCAGTTGGGCAGCAGCGCCCCTGCTGGCGACGACCCCGACGCCCTCCGGCGTACTCGTGGCCGCCGCGCAGACGGGCGACACTTCCGCCTTCGTCACGTACCGGGCGGAGGGCAGTGCGCTGACCCGGCAGGCCGCGAAGGCGCTGCCCGTCCCCGACCTGAGCGACTTCGCGGTCACGGCGGACGGGCTGCATCTGGCGGTCCCGTCAGTTCAGGACCCGACCGTCAATCGGTACCGCACCTCGGATCTGGCGGTTGACGGGCGGTTCGCCATGCCGCTGTACGGCAAGGCTGTCGCCGTAGCCCCGGACGGGACCATGGCCAGTGGCTATCGCGATTTCGAGACGTTTCCGGAAACCGGGGACGGCGAGTACACCGAGCACGACCTCGCCTGGGGGATGAACTCTGCCGCACACGATCTCGCCTGGGCACCGGACGAGAGCCGGGTCTACGGCGTGGCCGTAGACGCCCCCGGGGGAACACCGACGCTCCACATCTCTCCTGACCCGGAAACGGCGCTGGTCAGGCTCTTCGGAAGCTGGACCACTGCGCTCGCCCCCGGCGAGGCCTACTCGTTCGTGGTGGCGCCCGACTCGAACCTCAGCCTCGGCGCCGGAGAACCCCTGCTTCCCGGCACCGTACGCATCACGCGCTACGACGACGCCGATCCGGACGGCGTGCTCGTCCCGGACCCGACAGTCATCGCAAAGGGCCCGGCCGACTTCTTCGGCTCCTACCGCGTCGACGGCACGGCACCCCTCACCGGTCGACTGAGCTTCCACGTCGACTACTCCGGAAGCGGCCACTACGGACCGGCTGGCCGGACCTTCGACATCCCGGTGGCCAAGTACGCGCCCACCATGACGCTGTCCGCTCCCTCCTCCGCCGATCGTGCCGCACCGCTGACCGTCACCGGTCACCTCACCTGGCCGCATGCGCATGTGACGACCGGCGCGGTCCACGTCGTCAAGACCGACCTGGCGCACCCCTCCGGCTACTCGGTGGGCACCGTGCCCGTCGCCGCCGACGGCGGCTTCGCCTTCCACGACACCCCGCAGGTCGGCGGCGCGAACACGTACGCCTTCACCTACGACGGTGGGACCTCCTACCTCCCGGTCACGGCGTCGGCGAAGGTGCAGGTGTCCCGAGCCACTCCGACCCTGAGTGTGACCACCGACGCGAAGTCGTACCACTCCGGCGCGACTGCCAAGGTCACCGCGCATCTGGGGACCACGTACAACTCCCGCTCCGTGACGCTGTACGACCAGCCCGCGGGCACGTCGCGGACGCAGCTCAAGAGTGGCAAGGTCGACGCTCAGGGGAATCTCGTCGCGTACTACAAGATCACCCGAAACACCGTCTTCAGCGCGGCCTTCGCGGGGGACTACCGCTACGCGCCGCGCACGGTGACCACCAGTGCCACACTCACGCCGACGGTCCGGACGGAGATGCAGTGGCCGCTCTCGACCACTCGCATCGGATCCACCACCTACCAGGTCTTCTACAAGTCCGAAGTCAACATGGGCTTCAACCTGCAGGTCACTCCCCATCAGCCCGGCGGCTGTATGTCGGTGTACGTCGAGCACTACTACTCGGGGGCGTGGCACCAGGCCACCTCGCAGAGTTGTGTGCCCTTGTACTCCGACGGCTGGTACGGCTACAGCCGGGCTCTGAAGCTCTTCGCGAGCAACGACCACTACCGCATCCGCGGCCACTACACGCCGCCGGCCAAGGGCGCACAGACCGGCAACACGTGGAGCCAGTGGACCTACCTCACCGTCCGCCCCGGCAGCCCCTCATGAGGTCGGGCAGTGCGGTGATGTTTGGTGACCGGCTCCGGTCCGTGGCACGCGGCGGCCACGTATCGCGTACGTCCTCGACGTGAGATATGGAAGCGGGCACTCGCCAAGGCTGGGGTGATCCCAGAGAGGAAGCCGGTCGAGTCGTCCTCGCCATCGCGATGGGCCTGCGTCGGGGAGAGATCATCGGTCTTCGCTGGTCGGATCTCGACCTCGACAACCGCGTCCTCTACGTCCGCCAGCAGACGCAGCGCCGTCGTGGCGTCCTGTACGACGACGACCCCAAGAGCCGCCGTCGCCGTGCCGTCCCGCTCCCCGCCCTCTGCATCGCGCCCCTGCGCTGGCACCGGATGCGCCAGGCGGCGGCTCGCGCCAAGGCGGGGGAGAAGTGGCAGGAGTCCGCCTACGTCTTCACGACTCGCACCGGCCGCCCGGTCGAGCCGCGTAACGTCTACCGCTCCTTCACCCGCATCGCCCAGTCCGCCGGCCTCCGCGTCATCCGGCTGCACGACGCCCGGCACGGCACGGCGACGCTCCTCACGGCGGCTGGAGTCGCGCCCCGCGTCGTGATGGAGATCCTCGGCCACTCTCAGATCAGCATCACCATGGACGTGTACACGCACGTCGTCCAGGACACCCAGCGCGAGGCCATGAGCCACATGGACCGGCTGCTGCGGAGGCGCCCTGGTCGTCAGTGACCGCCCCCGTTGATGTCAGAAGTAGATGTCAAAGGGCCCTCACCTACGGAAATCCGTAGGTGAGGGCCCTTTGACCTGGTGCCCCCGGCAGGATTCGAACCTGCGACACCCGCTTTAGGAGAGCGGTGCTCTATCCCCTGAGCTACGAAGGCGGGGTCCTGGCGGAAGGCGGGTGAATACGCTGGGTGAGCATTCGCCTCGACTTCTGCAAGGGTGTGACCGCCCCTGGAGGCGGTTCCAACAGGTTAGCGGATCGGGGCGGGGCGGTGGCGTCCAGGCTGGCGTCTTGTCTTGATCATTTACTTTCGGGGCCCCGGAGCTATGGAAGGCAGCGCCCGCCGAGGTGGTGCAGGGCGCGTGTGGCGAGGTCCGTGAGGTCGGGCTCGCCGTTGTGGTCCGCCCAGTACAGGAGCGTCTCCGTGGCCACCGCGATGAGGACGGCTGCGGTGATGCGCACGTCGTACTCGCTCGCGTCCTGGCCGGCGCGCCCGGCGAGCAGGGTCGCCGTGTGGGCCACCCGGGCTTCCTGCTGTTGCCACATGCGGACCCGCAGGGGCTGTACCCGCGAGATCAGCCGGAGGCGGGCCAGTGTGGTCTCCCGGTCCTGGCTGATGCGCTGTTCGAGCAGGTCGACGAGGGTGGCGCGGACGACGTCCGGGAGTGGTTCCGACGGGTCCCGCCCGACGATCGCCTTCTCCGGGGACGGCGTGTGGTCGTCGGTGAGGACCACGTCCTCCTTTGTGGGGAAGTAGCGGAAGAAGGTGCTCGGCGAGACATCGGCCGCGTCGCAGATCTGCTCGACGGTGATGTCGTCGTACCCCTGTTCGGTGAAGAGGCGGAGTGCCTCCTGTTGCAGCAGGCGGCGGGTCTTGGCCTTCTTCCGCTCCCGGAGTCCGGGTCGGGTCGTCATGGGGCGTGCACTTCTCTGGCGGAGCGGGGAGGGAGGGGGAGGGGAGAGTACGAAGGAGAGGGGACTTCTGCTGAGGGGCGGTCATGGTCGGATGAGAGACCTTGGCATTCTCTCATCGTTCCTGGGAGTCGGGCCTGTCGGCAGGGGGCCAGGGCGGTTCTGCGGGCAGGGGGAAGGGCCCGTCGGCGGCGAGCGGCGGGCGGGCCCTTCGAGCGTTCCGTGAGCGGGTTCTGTGAGCGGGTTCTGTGAGCGCGGCGCGCGAGCGGGTTCTGTGAGCGCGGCGCGCGAGCGGGTTCTGTGGCCGGGGCTGCTCGGGGGCCTGCGGGGGGCGTCAGGTCAGTGTGGGGAGGGTGGGTCGTCCGGCATCGTTCGTACGATCGTCTCTCCGCTCGCGATCGGGACCCGGGACAGCAGTTCCGCCGGGAAGTCGAACGCGTCTACCAGGGTCATCATGTGCGGCGCGAGACCGGCGACGGTCGTGTCCAGGGTCTTCGGGAGGGCGCGGACCTGGTCCGGTCTGAGATGGCCCTCGGCGAGCAGATCGCCGGTGTGCTCACGGAGTCGGCGGAGCAGGAACAGGCGGCACAGGGAGCGCAGCAGCGCCGCCGACCTCGGGTCGGACGCCTGGTCGGCCGCCGCGGCGAAGGCGTCCGCGGCCTGGAGGCAGGCGTGGGCGGAGACCATCTCCAGGGCGGCGGACGAGGTGACGTTCCAGCGGCCGACCGGGTCGCCGGACGGGCCCTCGCGCAGGGCGGTGCGCGCCCGGGCCTGCCAGATGGCCTCGACCTGGGCGAGCAGGCCCCGGAGGAAGGGCAGGTCCGTCAGTTCCCCGGCCGGCAGTGCCTCCGGCTTCGCGGACTGGTGGCCGAAGACCATCTCGGAGGCGGCCTTCACCCAGATCACCAGGTTGTCGCCCTCGGCGGTGATGCCGCCCTCGATGTTCGCGGTCAGGTCCGCTATGCCGTTGGCGGGGAACAGGCCCTGCGCACCGCAGCGTTCGCGGCACTCGGTGGCGATCTCCCGTGCCTGCCAGGTGATCCAGCCCTTGGCGATGGCCGTGAGCCGCTCGATCTCCTCGCGGCTTTCCTCGGTGTGCGCGGCGAACCGGTCCACCACCGCGCGGTGCAGGAACGTCATCGCATACGCCGTCGCCAGCCCGTCGAGGAGGCGGCCGTGGTGGCTGCGGTGGGCGGCGAGCGGGATGCGCTCACCGGCGCGGGGCCCGGCGATGAGACGGCTGTGGGCGTAGCGGACCGCGATGGTGAGGGCGGCGCGGGCCATGCCCAGGGTGCCGGCGCTCATGCAGAGCTTGCCCATGGTGACGCGGTTGATGGAGCGCAGGAGCCGCTTGCGCTTGTTGCCGAGGTTGCTGGTGAGCGTGCCGTCGCGATCCAGGCGGCCGTGGCCGGCCTCCAGGAGGGCCTCGCGTGGCAGCCACAGGTGGTCGAAGGAGGTGAGGCAGTGGTCGACAGGGGTGCCGGTACGGTCCGGCAGCCGGCGGACGGTGACCCCGGGCAGATGCCCCCTCTCGTCGCTGAGCGGGGTGAGGAAGAGGAAGACGCCCTGGTCCTCGCCGTCGACGAGTAGCCGGGCCGCGACGACCGCGGTCTTGGGGCCGCCGGTGAGGCTGGTGTTGGGCATGAACTTCCGCGCGCCGGGCGTCGGGGTGTGCAGGCGGAAGCCGTCGCTCGCGCGGTCGTGGATCGCGACGGTCTCCATCGCCGCTACGTCGTTGCCGTGCTCCAACTCGGTGCACAGGAACGTTCCTGTGCTGTGCAGCGCGGTGAAGGCGGACAGGTCGCGGCCCTCGTGGTCGTGATCCACGAGGCTGCCGAGGAACAGGTTGTAGTGGATGCTCGCAAGGGTGGTCAGCCCTCCGTCCACCGGCCCGATCCACTCGTGCAGGGCGGCCAGCCGGTGCGGGTCGGCCGCGAACCGCTCGGGGGCGGCGAGGACATCGTTGAGGAGGCGCAGACGGTCATACGAGAGCGCGGCCCGCTCCGCTGGGGGCAGTCCGGGCCGGTACGCGAACGCGCGGCCGGAGATCGTCCTGCGCCAGACGCCGTGCCGGCCCTCGCGGTGGGGGCCCTCGAAGAGGAGTCGCGCGAGTTCGTCGGCGACCGGGGGCCCGGCGGGGTCTGTCTGCGCGGGCGGCTCCCTGCCTTCAGGGGGCGCCTGCGCTTCGGCGGCGGCCGGTGTTCCGGGGGCCGCCGGGACATGGGATAACACCGTGCGTTCGTGTG
>NZ_JBIVNO010000007.1:5641-228159 GCF_044753645.1 Streptomyces sp. NPDC093261 | reverse complement strand
CGTTCGTGTCGCCGTGCGTTCGTGTGTCGCCGTGCGTTCGTGTGTCGCCGTGCGTTCGTGTGTCGCCGTGCGTTCGTGTGTCGCCGTGCGTTCGTGTGTCGCCGTGCGTTCGTGTGTCGTTGTACGTTCGCGCGGTGCCGTGTGGTCGAGTATCTCCGGGTCTTCTGTGGTCCCCGCAGCCATGGTTTCGGATGTCGTGACCGTCATCGGGTTCCCCCTGGTTGGGTTCGGTCAGGTGTGAAGCGCGGGAGCGAAGATACGTACCATCCGGTTTTTATTTCAAGGGTCCCCCTGCCTGGCTCCCTGGGGCCGCTGTGGGATTGCCGGATTTCGTAGGGTAAATGCGTCCGATTAGGGGGTCGAAGTTTCAGGGTTGAAAAACCGTATGGCTGGTTTTATTGTCCTGAAGCATCGACGGGGACCGTCCGGTCTCTTTCCCCGCGGCGCGGGCTGGTGCGGAGGGTGCTTGTGGCACGGCAGGAGCGGGCCATTCGGACGCGGCAGGCGATTCTGCTGGCCGCGGCCGAGGTGTTCGACGAGGTCGGGTACGAGGCGGCGACGATCTCCGACGTACTGCAGCGGTCGGGGATGACCAAGGGCGCCCTCTACTTCCACTTCACCTCGAAGGAAGAGCTGGCCCAGGCCGTTCTTGCCGCGCAGGTCTCCTCCCTCCCGCGCGTTCCGGAGCAGGAACTGAAGTTGCAGGAGTCGCTGGACGAGGCGCTGCTGCTGGCCTATCTGCTCCGGAAGGACACCGGTGATCCGATCGTCCAGGGCAGTGTGCGGCTGACCGTGGACCAGGGGTCGCCGAAGGACCACCTCAACCGGCGGGTGCCGATGCAGGCGTGGACCGAGCACACGCGGGCCCTTTTCGAGGAGGCGAAGCTGCGGGGCGAGATCCTGCCGCACGCCGATGTCGATGCTCTCGCCAAACTGTTCGTGGGGGCCTTCACGGGTGTCCAGGTCCTTTCACGGATCATGACCGAGCGGGCGGATCTGGCCGAGCGGGTCGCGGATCTCTACCGGCATCTGATGCCCGCGGTCGCCGTGCCGGGGGTGCTGGTCCGCCTGGACTTCTCCCCCGACCGGGGGCCGAAGGTGTACGAGGCCGCCGTGAGGCAGCGCCAGTCGGAGGCGGCGAGCGCGGCTCCGTGAGGGGGCGGGGGGAGGGTTGCGGTGGCGGCGGGGCTTCAGTGGCGGCGCAGGGTCGCTGTCGCGCCGCCGGTCCGGGCAAGTCAGCCGACTGTCCACCGTCCACCGCCGACCGCCGACCGCCGAGTGTCGGGTGTCGACCGCCGACCGCCGACCCCCAAGTGTCGGGCGCCGACCGCCGACCGCCGGGCGCCGGGCGTCGGGCGTCAGGCGAGGCGAAAGGGGGGATGCGGGAGTTGGGATCGGGAGTGGGAGTGGGACGCGGGAGCAGGATGCGGGAGTTGGGCGCCGGACCGGGCGATGGAGCCGGGTGGAGCCTTCCGGCTCCCGCGCGGGGGCGGACGCGTCTCCTCTCCTCCGTCCAAGTGAGTGAGTTCCACCGTGGTGCGCCGGGTGGTGTGCCGCGTCGAATGCCGAACGGGCCGACCGACCGAACGGAGTGCACGGATGGAGATGACCGGATGCCCGTACGCCCTTGATGTGACGGGGCGTGATTTGGGCGGTGAGACCGCCATGTTGCGGGCGCAGGGGCCGGCCGTCGAGGTGGAGCTGCCCGGCGGGGTGCGCGCCTGGGCCGTCGTGCGACAGAGGTATGTCAAGCAACTCCTCCTGGATCCACGGGTGTCCAAGGATGCCCGGCAGCACTGGCCCGACTTCGTCGAGGGACGCATCGGCGCGGACTGGCCGCTCTACCCGTGGGTGGCGAACGAGAACATGCTCTTCGCCTACGGGGAGCGCCACGGGCGGCTGCGCCGGCTGGTCGCCGCTGCCTTCACCGCGCGCCGCACGCAGGCCCTGCGGCCCCGGGTCGAGGAGATCACCGAGGAGCTGCTCGACGAGCTGGCCACGCTGCCGGCGGGGGAACCGGTCGATGTGCGGGCCCGGTTCGCCAAGCCGCTGCCCATGCGGGTGATCTGCGAGTTGTTCGGCGTCGCGGAGGAAGCCCGTGAACCCCTGTGCGCGGACCTGGACCTCGTGTTCGGTACGGCCGTGCCCGGCGACGAGATGGCCGCGGCGCAGGTAAGGGTCTTCGGGATGCTGGCCGAACTGGTCGCCGAGAAGCGGGCCGTGCCCGGTGACGATCTGACGACCGCTCTCATCGAAGCCCGCGACGGCGTCGACGGCCGGCTCACCGAGCAGGAACTCCTCGGCACCCTCTATCTGATGATCGCCGCCGGCCAGGAGACCACCTGCACCTTCATCACCAACACGATCGGTGCGCTGTTGGCCCACCCGGAACAGCGCGCGCATGTGCGAGAGGGCCGTGCCCAGTGGGCCGACGTGGTCGGTGAGACGCTGCGCACCCACAGCCCCGCCGCGTACTCGCCGATGCGCTTCGCCGTCGAGGACATCGACCTGGACGGCGTGCGGATCGAGAAGGGCGACCCGATCCTGGTCTCCTTCGCCGGTGCCGTCTCGGATCCGGAGGCGTACGGGGAGGACGTCGGTGTCTTCGATGTGCTGAGGACCGGACGGCGGGACGATCTGGGCTTCGGGTACGGCGTGCACCGTTGTGTGGGCGCGCCGTTGGCCCGGCTCGAGGCGACCACCGCGCTGTCGGCGCTCTTCGCCCGCTTCCCCGATCTGGAGTCTGTAATTCCGGTGGAGGGGGTGGAGCCGGTGCGGTCCTTCATCGTGAACGGGTACGGATCACTTCCGGTCGTACTGCGTCCGAACTGATCCTGTTTCTCTGCCGGTTCGGGCGGGATCCTGTGCTTTCGGGTGAGGGGATTCCGCCTTCCCGGGCGCGTCACGGGAAGGCCCCCGGGATGGTTGCCCATGCAATTGAAAACCGCATGTGCGGTTTGTTATGCTCCTGATCCAGCCCAACGGAGCGTGTGATGGCCAAGCAGGAACGTGCGGTACGAACGCGCAACGCCTTGATCCAGTCCGCCGCCGAACTCTTCACCCAGGACGGCTTCGAGTCCGTCTCGCTCTCGGCGATCAGCGCCCGGGCGGGGGTCAGCAACGGCGCGCTGCACTTCCACTTCCCCAGCAAGGCCGCACTCGCGGCGGCGGTGCGGGACGCGGCGGTCCGGCGGTTCGGTCGGATCACCTCCGCCGAGCGGCCGCCGCCGCAGCTCGGCGGTTCCCTGCAAGCGCTCGTCGACACGAGCCACGCCCTGCTCCAGAGCCTGCGCCACGATGTCGTCCTGCGCGCCGGGTTCGACCTCGGCGACAGGGCGCGGGACGCGCGTCGGAACGGAGACCTGTACGAGCGGTGGCACGCCTGGGTGGAGGACGCCGTCGTGCGAGCCGCGCACGAGGGGCTGCTCTCCGATGTGCCGCAGCGCGATCTGGTGGCCACGGTGGTCGGCGCGACGGTCGGCTTCGCCGCGCTCGGGGAGTGCGATGTGCGCTGGCTGTCGCACACCACCCTCACCCGCTTCTGGTCGCTGCTCCTGCCCCGCATAGCCTCGGCACCGGCACTGCGGGGGGTGGCGGCGGCAGGACGGCCGGCGGAGGCGAGCTGACCTTCCGGCCCGGTCCACGTCGCCCGGCCGGGGGGGTCAGCGGCGGGTCACGTGCACCCGGTAGTTGCCCGACCGGTCCTTCCCCACCACGCTGATGACGACGCCGGCCCTCGTGTCCTTGAAGGACTGCCCGGGCACGAACGTCGCGTCGGACAGCTCGGCCTGCACATTGGGGCTGCGGGTGCAGCCGCCGCTGCCGGGCCGGGAGTCGCGGACCGCGATGGGCCCGTTGCCGGTGTCGACGTCCGCGTCGACGCGGTAGACGAGGATCCCGGGCCGGCACACCGCGGCGTCGTTGCCCTCGCGGGTGCGCAGTTCCAGGGCGTATCCGGCCCGGGAGCTGAGCGGTACGAAGACCAGCTTGCGTCCGCCCTTGCGGGCCAGCGGGGTCAGTGTGTACGCGGTCGTGCCGCGCGTGGTGACGCAGGCGACCTGGGAGTCCTCGAGCCAGCCGAGCTTCCACTTGTGCCAGCCGAGCAGGTCGTTGTCGGCGCCCCAGTCCTCGCTCATGATGTCCCAGTGCCCGACGGCGGTGCCGCCCTCCTGGGTGTAGAGGTCGGGCAGGCCGAAGGTGTGGGTGTTCTCGTGGGGCAGGACCCGGTAGCCGGTCACGGAGTAGGAGCCCGAGCCGTCGTCCTGGCGGCTGTAGATGAAGGACGCGTTGGCGATGGGGACGCCGTCGGCGAGGGGCGCGTCGGCGTTGCCCGCGAAGGTCACGGACAGAACGGTGTCCAGGGCGGAGGGGCCGGCGTTCGGGGTGGCCAGCACGTTCAGGATGTCGTAGCGGCGGAAGTCCACTTCCGCGTCGGCGGCGGCGACGATGTCCTGGACGAGCTGGCGGTAGCCGGGATCGAAGGGGGCGCCGCGCTCTATCCCGTAGGCCTTGAACGGCTTGGGCATCCGCAGCCAGTGACGTATGGGGGCCTCGGGGCGGTAGTCGAGGCGGCCGTAGGAGCTGGTCGTGAACCACTGCCGGGTCTGCGGGAAGAACTCCGCGAACCGGTTGAGCGCGCTGCCCTGGCCGGGGGCGTCGGAGAAGTCGATCATCAGGATCAGGGCGTGGACCGTGCCGGTGGAGTGGGCGTAGCCGGAAGAGGTCGGGATGCCTTCGGACATCTGGATGTTCGGATGGCCGTGGATCATGCAGGGGCGCAGTGCCGAGGAACGGGCCGGGGCGATGGGGCCCGCCGTCGTGGGGCCCGCCGTGAGCTGTCCGGTGCCGGCGGCGGTGGCGACCACCAGGGTCAGAGCGGTGACCGAGGCCAGGGAGGCGGCGCGGCGGGGGTGTACGCGGCGACGGGACGGCTGCATACGGTGGCCCTCCGCTCCCACGGCAGCCGCCGGTCCCCGGCTGCACCCTTGCGATCACCCTCCGGCGCTCGGTCCGGGGGCGCGCGCTGGAGGAGCCCGAACGAGGGGTTCTCGGGCGCGGGCGGGGTGAAGGCGGGGGAGGGGAGGCGTGAACTGGGGGAACGCCGTGGGGAGGGGGCCGCGGGGGCGAGGCCACCGTATGTGCCGCGGGGAGTGAGGTCGGGAGCGGGTCGTCCCGGCTGGGAGTGAGGGTGGCGGGTGGTCGTCCCGGCTGGAGAGTGGGATGGGAGTAGGGGTGGGAGCGGGTCGTCCCGGCTGGGAGTGAGGGTGGCGGGTGGTCGTCCCGGCTGGGAGTGAGGGTGGCGGGTGGTCGTCCCGGCTGGGAGTGGGATGGGAGCGGGGGTGGGTGGGAGCGGGTCGTCCCGGCTGGGGAGTGGGGGGTGGGAGCGGATCGTCCCGGCGGGCAGGGTCGGCGTCGCATCCCCCGAGGGGGCGGATGTCCCCGAGGCGGCGGATGTCCCCGAGGCGGCGGATGTCCCCCCGAGGCGACGGGTGTGACGCAGCTCACATGAAGTGGAGCCCCAGGGGGAAATAACCGGGGACCGAATCCCCGTTTAGACCGGTGTCCAAGCGAAACGGAGAAGGATTCCCCGGATCGCGCCCCGCTCACCCGAGGAGTACGCCGTGCCGACCGCGACCACCGTGCAGCGCCGAGCGTCCCGGCCGCGCGCCGACGCCCAGCGCAACCGGGAGCGGATCGTCACCGCCGCCCGGGAGATGTTCGTCGAGTTCGGGGCCGATGTGCCGTTCGACGAGATCGCCCGCCGGGCCGGTGTCGGCAATGCCACGGTGTACCGCAACTTCCCCGATCGCGACGCACTCGCCCGCGAGGTCGTCTGCTCGGTCCTCGACCGTACGTCCGAGGAGGCCGAGCGGGCGCTCGCCGAGTGCGCCGACGCCTTCGAGGCGCTGGAGCGCTTCGCGCACGCCGCGGCCGACGAGCGGCTCAGCGCGCTGTGCCCGATGCTCTCCGACACGTTCGACCAGAACCACCCCGACCTCGAAGCCGCGCGTGAACGGATCGAGCGGCTCATCGAGGACATCATGGAGCGGGCCAAGGCCGCCGGACAGCTCCGTCCCGACGTGGGCGTCGGTGATCTGACGATCGCCGTGGCCCAGCTCAGCAGGCCGCCGGCCGGGACGGAGTGCCTCAGCGTGGACCGCTTCATGCACCGTCATCTCCAGCTGTTCCTGGACGGACTGCGGGCCCCGGCCCGCTCCGAGCTGCCGGGTACGGCCGTGACCATGGAGGATCTGCGCCGACCCTGAGCGACCTGTAGCGAGCACCAGCGACCCGTACCGATCAGTTCCGCGAACTCAACCCGTCCATGCCGGTGGACGTCTGTACCGATGGACGTCGTGCCGACGGATGTCAGTGCCGGCGGGCGTCCGCGAGGACGTACCTCCGCGCGACCGACGACGTCTGCGGCGAACCCGTACGTACACGTACGTTCCACGGCGCGGCAGATGTGACCACGACAGACGCTCCGGCCGCCACCGCCGACGAGCCGTGCCGTTCGACGCCCTTCTCCGCCTCCTAGTTCCGACCTTTCCGTCACGAAGTCCCGAAGTGGGTACCTCCATGTCCGCACCTGCCCGTAGCGCCCCCGGCGCATCCACCCCCGACAACCATCGCTGGCGCGCGCTCGTCTTCATCGCGCTCGCCCAGCTGATGGTCGTCCTCGACGCCACCATCGTGAACATCGCGCTGCCGTCCGCCCAGCGGGACCTCGGGATATCCGACGGCAACCGTCAGTGGGTCGTCACCGCCTACGCCCTCGCCTTCGGTGGTCTGCTGCTCTTCGGCGGCCGTATCGCCGACCTGTGGGGCCGCAAGCGCGCGTTCGTCATCGGTCTGACCGGTTTCGCCGCGGCCTCCGCGCTGGGCGGCGCCGCGCAGTCCGGCGCGATGATGTTCGGCGCCCGCGCCCTCCAGGGCGTCTTCGGCGCCCTGCTCGCCCCCGCCGCGCTGTCCCTGCTCGCGGTGATGTTCACGGACGCCAAGGAGCGCGCCAAGGCGTTCGGCATCTACGGCGCCATCGCCGGTGGTGGCGGTGCCGTCGGTCTGATCCTCGGCGGCTTCCTCACCGAGTACCTGGACTGGCGCTGGACGTTCTTCGTCAACATCCCGTTCGCCATCGTCGCGGCGGCCGGCGCCTACTTCGTCATCCGGGAGCCGGAGGGCGGCCGCAACCGCTCGCCGCTCGACATCCCGGGTGTCATCCTCTCCACCCTGGGCCTGGTCTCCCTTGTCTACGGCTTCACGCGCGCCGAGTCCGACGGCTGGAGCGACTCCGTGACGGTCGGTCTGTTCGTCGCGGCGGCGGTCCTGCTGGTGGCGTTCGTGGTCACCGAGTCCCGCGTCAAGGCCCCGCTGCTGCCGCTGCGCGTGGTCACCGACCGCAACCGTGGCGGCGTCTACCTCTCCCTCGGCCTCGCGATCATCGCGATGTTCGGCACGTTCCTCTTCCTGACCTACTACCTCCAGGTCGTGAAGGGCTACTCGCCGGTCAAGACCGGCTTCGCCTTCCTGCCGATGGTGGCCGGCATGATCACCGGCTCGACCCAGATCGGTACCCGGCTGATGACCCGCGTCCCCGCGCGGCTGCTGATGGGTCCCGGTTTCCTGGTCGCCGCCGTCGGCATGCTGCTGTTCGCCCAGCTGGAGATCGGTTCCTCGTACGCGACCCTCGTGCTGCCGGCCCTGCTGCTGCTCGGCCTCGGCATGGGTTCGGCGTTCATGCCGGCCATGTCCCTGGCCACGCACGGTGTGCAGCCGCGGGACGCCGGTGTCGCCTCCGCGATGGTCAACACCTCCCAGCAGGTGGGCGGTGCGATCGGTACGGCCCTGCTGAACACGATCGCGTCCTCGGCGACCACGTCCTACGTCAAGGACCACATCGCGACGGCGGCCTCCAAGCCGCAGCAGCAGCTGGTCCAGCTCCAGGGCATGGTGCACGGCTACTCGAATGCGATCTGGGTCGCCGTCGGCATCCTCGCGCTCGCCGCGGCGGTCGCCCTGACCTTCGTCAACGCCGGACGTCCGGGCGCCGTGCAGGCCTCCGGCACGGGCGGCGCGGGCGAGGGCCTCGAGGACGAGGTGCAGGTGCCGGTGGTCGCCCACTGACCGCAGGCGTGGGCGTCGTCCGCTGACCGCAGGCGTGGGCGTCGTCCGCTGACCGCAGGCGTGGGCGTCGTCCGCTGACCGCAGGCGTGGGCGTCGTCCGCTGACCGCAGGCGCGTGAGGCCTTCCGCGCGGTACTTCGCGTCACGGCACTCCGTGTACGGGCAGGGCGGGGACGTCTCGCCCGTGCCTCCCGGGTCCGCCCCGGCTCCGCCACCCCGGCGGGGCCGGGGCGGTCGGCTGTGCGGAGGCGGGCCCGGGGTTCAGCGGAGCCAGGGCAGGTCCGCCCCGGCCTCCTTGGGCTGCAGCCCCTCCGCGATGACCGACATGATCTCGCCGAGGGACTTCTGCTGCTCGGGGGTGAGCCGGTCGAACAGGGCCTGGCGCACGGCCGCCACATGGCCGGGCGCGGTGCGGGCCAGCACCGCGTAGCCCTCGTCCGTGAGGACCGCGACCTGTCCTCGCTTGTCGGAGGGACAGTCCTCGCGGCGCACCCAGCCGTTCTTCTCCAGACGGGCGATGGCGTGCGAGAGCCGGGAGCGGGTGATCTTCGCCCCGATCGCCAGCTCGGTCATCCGCATCCGCCTGCGCGGCGCCTCGGCGAGCTGGACGAGCAGTCCGTAGTACACGTGCGGCATGCCCGCGTCGCGCTGGAGCTGACGGTCCAGGTGGTCCTCGAGAAGGGTGACGGCGTGCATGTACGCACGCCAGGTGCGCTGCTCCTCGTCGGTGAGCCAGCGGGTGTCCTCAGCGGGTGCCGTGTTCATGTGCTCCACTGTACGAGGCTCCTCCTTGAAACTTAAACAAGTCGGCGCTACGCTGGCAAGAGCTTGATACTTCAAGCAAAAATGCCCGGAGGGAGCCGCCGCCATGTCCGCCGTCACCGAGGAGCGCACCGCGCCCGAGCGCATGCCCGCCCTCTATCTCAGCCATGGCGCGCCCCCGCTGGCCGACGACCGGGTCTGGCCCGGCCAGCTCGCCGCCTGGTCCGCCGGCCTGCCCCGCCCCCGGGCGATCCTCATGGTCTCCGCCCACTGGGAGGAGGCACCGCTCGCCCTCGGCGCGGTGGAGACGGTCCCGCTGGTCTACGACTTCTGGGGCTTCCCCGAGCACTACTACCGGGTGACCTACGCCGCCCCGGGCGCCCCGAACCTCGCCGACTCCGTGCGCAAACTGCTGCGCGCCCCCGGCGTCCCGGTCCAGGACTTCCCCGATCGCGGTCTGGACCACGGCGCGTATGTGCCGCTGGTCGAGATGTTCCCCGAGGCCGACATCCCGGTTCTGCAGATCTCCCTGCCGACCCTCGACCCGGTCAAGCTCGTCGGGATCGGCCGCAGGCTGGCCCCGCTGCGCGACGAGGGCGTCCTGATCATCGGCTCCGGCTTCTTCACCCACAACCTGGCCGCCCTGCGCCACACGGGCGGGGGAGTGCCCGGCTGGTCGGCGGAGTTCGACGACTGGGGCCGCCGCGCGCTGGCGGCCGGCGACATCGACGCACTCCTCGACTTCACCCGCAAGTCGCCGGCGGGCCGGCTCGCCCACCCCCGCACGGAGCACTTCGCCCCGCTCTTCGTGACGCTGGGCGCGGCGGACGCCACGGGAGAGCTGGACACACAGCGGTCGGTGATCGACGGGTTCTGGATGGGGCTGGCGAAGAGGTCGGTGCAGTTCGGCTGACCGGCCGCGGTCACAGCTCCTTCTCGTACCAGGCCACGTCCCAGTACCGGCCGAACTTGCGGCCCACCTGCCGGTAGGTGCCCACATGTCGGAAGGCGAAGCGTTCGTGCAGCCGCACGGACGCTTCGTTGGGTTGGGCGATGCCCGCGTACGCGCGGTGGAGGTCCTCGCCGGCGAGCGCCTCGAAGAGGGCCTCGTACAGCCTCGTGCCCACCCCGCGGCCCGTGGCGTGGGCGGCGAGATAGATCGTCACCTCCACCGAGGTCGCGTAGGCGGGCTTCGCGCGGAAGCCGCTGGATGTGGCGTACCCCAGGATCTCCTGTGAGTCGCCGTCCACGGCAACCATCAGCCGGTGCGGTCCGTCTTCAGGGTGGGAGAGCAGCCAAGGACGTCGCTCTTCCGGCGTGAAGACCGCGGTATCGAAGGTGATCGGCGTCTCACGTACATAGTGGTTGTAGATGTCTGTGAGGGCCTTGAGGTCGTCCTCGACGCCCGGCCTGACCTGCACCTCTGTACGTTCCGACACCATCCCGCCTCCCTGATGGCGGCACAGGGTACTGCATGATCAGAAAAAACGAGGGGCAGGTTGGGAATTCTGTCCGGATTGCAGTCGTTGTTTCCTTCGGATGCCGGGCACCCGGAAGGGTGACTCAAGCGCCACAACCATCCGCCAGCCCACCATCGCAAGGGAGCACGCATGGCAACCCGTGCCGTCGCCCGTCGCCAGGCCGCCGATGGCGAGACCGTCGACGCGGCAAACAGTGTTCGCGCCCATGGCGGCGAGATCGCCGATCGCGACCTGGTCGGCATGTACCTCGACGAAATCGCGCGTACACCTCTGCTCGACGCCGCCAAGGAGGTCGAGCTGTCCCAGACCATCGAGGCGGGCGTGTTCGCGCGGCAGATCCTCGACGGTGAGGAGGAGGCCAAGGCGGATGCCACCCGTGAGGAGTTGGAGGCCCTGGCCGCCGAGGGCGAGCGAGCCAAGGACATCTTCATCCGCTCCAATCTGCGGCTCGTCGTGGCCGTCGCGCGCCGCTATCCGCGCAGTGGCCTGCCGCTGCTCGACCTGATCCAGGAGGGCAACGCCGGCCTGGTGCGCGCGGTCGAGAAGTTCGACTACCGCAAGGGCTTCAAGTTCTCGACGTACGCGACCTGGTGGATCCGCCAGGCCATCACCCGGTCGATCGCCGACCAGTCCCGGACCATCCGGCTCCCCGTGCATCTGGTCGAGGAACTGGGCCGGATCCGCCGGGTGCAGCGTGAGTTCAACCGTGAGCACGGCCGGGACCCCGAGCCCGCCGAGATCGCGACCGAGCTGGACTCGACGGCGGAGCGCATCAGCGACGTCCTCGACTGGGCCCGCGACCCGGTGTCGCTGAACATGTCGGTGGACGACGAGGGCGAGACCCAGTTCGGCGACCTGCTCGAGGACACCTCCGCGGTGTCTCCGGAGCAGTCGGTCCTCACGCTGCTGCGCAGCGAGGAGCTGGACGACCTCATCGGCCGGCTCGACCAGCGCACGGCGTCGATCATCAAGATGCGGTACGGCATCGAGGACGGCCGGGAGCGCACCCTGACGGAGGTGGGCAAGGAGCACGGCCTGACGCGTGAGCGCATCCGCCAGATCGAGAAGCACGCGCTGCTGGAGCTGAAGAAGCTGGCCCGGGACACCGGGTTCGACGCGGCGGCGTGACGGCGACCGCGGGGCCGGGACGCGAACCGGCCCCTCGCGCCGGGTGGTGCGACTTGGCGCTGTTGCATCGCTTCAACCCGCCGGGTCCGGGGCACAAGACCTCCGGGCCCCCGCGCACAGGCCGGACCCCGCGGTCCGCGCCCCCGGAGCCGAGTCCCGACGCACTCCCCCCGGCGGCGGGACTCTTCCGGAGCCGGGCTCCGGCGCCACTCCCCCCTGGCGCCGGAGCCCGGCTCTTCCTGTGTCCGCGAGGTGCGGAATCCAGGGACAGGCCGACCAGGCCGCCCCGGACCTGAACCCCGGGGCGGCCCGGATGGCAGATTGTGCCACAGCGGCATAACCTGCCGTCGTGACCGGTACCAACCGTACGGGCGGGACCCCGTCCCGCCGTACGACGCAACAACCCGAAGGCGCCTCCGGGGACGGGCGCGACAAGGGAGAGTCGCTGATCGAGCGGCGCAAGGCGGCCACCCGTATGGAGATCGCCCGGGCCGCCGCGGGCCTGTTCATGGCGAACGGCCTGCGCGCCACCCGGGCCGAGGACATCGCCCGCGCCGCCGGAGTCGCCCCGCGCACCTTCTACCGCTACTTCGCGACCAAGGAGGAGGCGCTCGCGCCGCTGTTCTCCGAGGGTGCCCATCGATGGGCACAGGCGGTCCGTGAGGCCCCCGCCGAGCTGAGCGTCGCCGAGGCGCTGCGCCACGCGGCGGCCCACACCCTGACCCCGGGCGCGGGCGTGTCCGCGACCTCCCTGGAGTGGGTCCGCGCCCTGCTGTGCCTCATCGACACCAACTCCGCGCTCACCAGGGTCTGGGCCGAGATCTGCCAGGCCGCGGAGCGGGAGCTGGCCGAGGTGCTGGCGCAGCGGACACAGGAAGGTGACGAGGCGTCAGTGGTCGTCACGCCCGCCCTCCGTTTCGCGGCCGCCATCGCCGGCGCCGCCGTGCGGGTGGCCGTGGAGACCTGGGCGGCGGGGAACCGGCCGGCCGACGGCCCCGACGGCCCGGCCGCCCTCGCCGTACGGAATCTGGAGGCCCTCGGGGAGTTCGCCTGGGGGAGCGGCTGAGGGCTCGGGCCGGATCGGACGGGCTCGGGCCGGGTCGGTGGGGCTCGGTTCGGGGCTCGGGCCGGGTCGGTGGGGCTCGGTTCGGTTCTCTCGCTACGGCCCCACGTCCGCCGCCCGGCTCAGGCGCGCCCCCAACTCCCGGGTGCGATCGACCAGTTCCGGCGGCGCCTGGACGGTGAACGCGCAGCCCACCAGGGCAAGCCGTACCGCCAGCCACTCCGCGGAGTCGTTCGTCGTGCCGCGCAGCCGGCAGCTGTTGTCGTCGAGGGGCTCGGGCGCGTCGAACCACCGGGGCAGGCGCGCCGCCACGATGTCCGCGGGCGCGGCGAAGGTCGCCTCGAACTCGTAGGTCTCCTCGCGTCGGTACATCGACCGCCGCAGATACTCCGCCGCGCTCTTCGCCGGCAGCTCGCGCGGCGTGAACCGCTCGCCCGTCGCGAAGGGCGCGGCGACCCGGTCGACCCGGAAGGTGCGCCAGTCGTCGCGTTCGAGGTCGTAGGCGACGAGGTACCAGCGGCGTCCCGTCGACACCAGCCGGTACGGCTCGGTCAGGCGCCGGGACTCCGTGCCGTCCTTGGCGCGGTAGGCGAACCGCAGCCGTTCCCGGCCCGCGATCGTCGAGGCCATCACGGTCAGTGTCTCCGGCGCGATGCTCGCCCCGTCGCCGCTGGTCAGCGCGGTGGTGGCCGCCTGGAGCGTGGCGACGCGATGACGCAGCCGGCCCGGCAGCACCTGTTCCAGCTTGGCCAGGGCCCGCACGGAGGCCTCCTCCACGCCCTCGACCGCGTGTCCGGCACCCGCGCGCAGCCCCACCGCGATCGCCACGGCCTCCTCGTCGTCGAGCACGAGCGGGGGCATGGCCTTCCCCGCGACCAGGCGGTATCCGCCATCGGCCCCCCTGCTGGCCTGGACCGGGTAGCCCAGCTCGCGCAGCCGGTCGACATCGCGCCGGACGGTGCGCCGGGACACCCCGAGCCGCTCGGCGAGTTCGCTGCCGGGCCACTCCCGGGGAGTCTGGAGCAGGGACAGCAGCTGGAGGAGCCGGGCCGGGGTGTCGGTCGTCATACGTCGAGGATGCATGAGTAAGAGGACATGATCTGACCTATTGGTCCCCTACCTTCCGAGCATGACCTCCACCGACAGCACACGCAGCACGGACGCGGGCGACCGGCGTCGCTGGTTCGCGCTCGCGATCGTGATGACCGCGGCCTTCATGGACCTGGTCGACGTCACGATCGTCAATATCGCGATCCCCTCCATCCAGCGGGACGAGGGCGCCTCCTTCAGCCAGATCCAGTGGATCACCGCGGGATACGCGCTCGCCTTCGCCGCCGGGCTCATCACCGGTGGCCGGCTCGGCGACATCCACGGGCGCAAGCGCCTCTTCCTGATCGGCGTCGGCGGCTTCACACTCGCATCCGCGCTGTGCGGCTTCGCCGCCGACCCGGAGATGCTCGTCGCCTCGCGGATCCTTCAGGGCGGGATGGCCGCGATGATGGTTCCGCAGGTGCTGTCGATCGTGCACGCCACCTTCCCGGCGCACGAGCGGGGCAAGGTCTTCGGCCTCTTCGGCGCCATCGTCGGGCTGGGCGCCGTCTCGGGGCCGCTGCTCGGCGCGCTGCTCACCGAGTGGAACCTGTTCGGACTGGAGTGGCGGCCCATCTTCCTGATCAACCTGCCGGTCGGCATCGGGGCCTATCTGCTCGGCCGGCGCTTCATCACGGAGTCGAAGGCCCCCCGGGCCCTGCGCCTCGACCTCGTCGGGGTGGCTCTGGTCACGCTCGGTCTGCTGATGCTGCTCTACCCGCTCACGCGCGGCCGGGAGCTGGGCTGGCCGCTGTGGGGGTATGGGTCGATGGCGGGCGCGCTGGTCGTCTTCGGTGCGCTGGTGGCGTACGAGCGCCGCAAGGCCGCCCGGGACGGCTCCCCGCTCGTCGAACTGTCGCTGTTCCGGGTGAAGAGCTTCGCCGCGGGCATCGCGGTGCAGACGGTGTTCGGGATCGGCCTCGGCGTCTTCTTTCTGGTCTGGACGCTGTACATGCAGGTGGGGCTGGGGTGGAGCGCCCTGCGGGCCGGTCTGACGGGTGTGCCGTTCTCGCTGGCGGTCTCGACGGCGGCCGGGATGTCGGTGCAGAAGCTGGTCCCGCGCTTCGGTCGCAAGGTGCTCCAGGCGGGCGCGCTGGTGATGGCGGCGGGTGTGCTCGTCTACATAGCCGAGGCCCATCGGTATGGGCTGTCCATCGCCTCCTGGCAGATGGCGCTGCCGCTGGTGGTCATGGGGGCGGGCATGGGACTGATCGTCGCGCCGCTGACGGACGCGGTCCTCTCCGAGGTGCCGCGGGAGCACTCCGGTTCGGCGTCGGGGTTGATCAACACGGTGCAGCAGATGGGCAACGCGCTCGGCCTCGGGCTGGTGTCGGTGGTCTTCTTCGGGGAGATCGGTGACCGGCTCGCCCCCGCCGCGGTGGGTCCGGCCTTCGTGCGCGCCTTCCAGCACGCGCTGGGCTGGGTCGCGGCCGTGCTGGTGGTGATCTTCCTGCTGATGTTCGCGCTGCCGAAGCGGCCGGCGCAGCACATGGACGGAGCCGAGGCGGAGGCGGACGCGGGGCTCGAGGGCGAGCGGGTGCTCGTCTCCTGACGGCGCGTCTGTGAACGCGCGGGGGCTCGTCCCCGCGCGTGCTCGGGGGGCGGTGGCGCCCGGCGGGTCGCGTTCTGCGCGCCCTCGCCGGGCGCCGCCGTGCGTGGGCCCGGCCACACTCCGCCCGGCTGTGTCCGTTCCGATGCCCGAACCTGTTTACTTTTCGGAAAGGGGGCCGTAGCCTCCGCTGTGAAACCACACGTTCGGGCATCAGTCGGAGGCGAACGGACATGTACGCACCGGAGCGGCAGCAGGAGATCCTCCGGCTTGCCCGTGACGGCGGCCGGGTGGACGTGATGTCGCTGGCCGAGGAGTTCCAGGTCACGGCGGAGACGATCCGCCGCGATCTCAAGGCTCTGGACCGCGCCGGTCTGGTGCGGAGGGTGCACGGCGGCGCCATACCGGCCGGGCGCCTGGACTTCGAACCGGACCTCGCGGAGCGGGAGTCCACGGCGGCCGACGAGAAGGACCGGATCGCGCAGGCGGCCGTCGCCGAGCTGCCGAGCGAGGGCACGATGATCCTCGACGCCGGCTCGACCGTCGCCCGGCTGGCCGGGGCCATCCCCCTGGACGCCTCTCTCACCGTCGTCACCCACAGCCTTCCCACGGCGGCCCGTCTCGCGGACCACCCCGGCATCCAGCTCCATCTGGTCGGGGGGCGCGTACGGCACCGTACGCGAGCTGCCGTGGACGCCTGGGCGCTGAGCGCGTACGCCGAGATCCGTGCCGATGTCGTGTTCATCGCCGCCAACGGCTTCTCCGGCGAACACGGACTGACCACGCCCGACCTCGCCGAGGCCGCCGTCAAGCGCGCCGCGATCCGCGCCGCCCGCCGGGTGGTGCTGCTCGCCGACTCCTCCAAGCACGGCCAGGAGCACTTCGCCCGCTTCGGTGACCTCGGCGATGTGGACCTGCTGATCACCGACAGCGGGTTGAGCCCCGAGGACGCCATCGCGATCGAGCGCGGCGGCACGGAAGTAGTGCGCGCATGATTCTCACCGTCACCCCGAACCCCTCCCTCGACCGTACGTACGAGGTTCCTTCCCTCGACCGCGGCGAGGTCATCCGGGCCACCGGTGAGCGGATGGACCCGGGCGGCAAGGGCGTGAATGTCTCGCGCGCGGTCGCGGCCGCCGGACGGCGCACGGTCGCCGTGCTGCCGCTGGGCGGGGCGCCCGGTGCGCTCGTCGCCGAGCTGCTCCACGACCAGGGCATCACCGTGGCGCCGGTGCCGGTCGCCGGAGCCACCCGGTCCAACATCTCGGTCGCCGAGCCCGACGGCACCCTCACGAAGATCAACGCGCCCGGACCCGAGCTGTCCCCCGGCGAGGCCGAACTGCTCCTGGAGACGGTCCGCGAGCAGTACCGCGCGGCTGAGACCACCTGGATCACCTGCTGCGGCAGCCTCCCGCGCGGTCTCGCCCCGTCCTGGTACGCCGACCTGGTCGCCCGCGCTCACGCCGCGGGCGCGAGGATCGCGCTCGACACCTCGGGGCCCGCGCTTCTCGAGGCGCTGGGCGAGCGCCCGGACGTGGTGAAGCCGAACGCCGAGGAACTCGCGGCGGCCGTCGGGCGCCCCCTCGCCACCGTCGGTGACGCGGCCAAGGCGGCCGAGGAACTGCGCGGCATGGGTGCGGGCGCCGTGCTCGCGAGCCTCGGCGCGGACGGGCAGCTGCTCGTGTCCGACGCGGGAGTGTGGTTCGGCAGCGCCCGCGTCGACGCCGTACGCAGCAATGTCGGCGCGGGTGACTCCTCCCTCGCCGGCTTCCTGATCGCCGGCGGCACCGGACCCGAGGCCCTGGCCTCGGCCGTCGCCCATGGAGCCGCGGCGGTCCGGCTGCCCGGCAGCGTGATGCCGACCCCGGCCGATCTGGACCCCTCCGCCGTGACGGTCACGTCGCAGGTGCCCCTGGACCGCGTCCTGACGGAGCCGGTGTCATGAGCGCGCGCCGCACCTCCCCGCGCCCGACTCGGCACCCGAGCGGTTCCCCCGAGGCCGGGGGGAGGCGGGATTTCCCCGGTCCCGTCTCCCCCCTTCTCCCCGTACGACCCCCCGCCCTCCCCTTCCTGCCCGAACCAACCCCCCGCACCCCCGTCCTCACCACCGCCCGTCACACCTCCCGGGCGATACGCGTGCGAAGGAGCCCGCGATGAGCGAGATGATCACCGCGGACCTGGTCGATCTCGACCTGTCCGCCGACACCAAGGAGGCGGCGGCACGTGCCCTCGCCGAACGGATGGTGGCCCAGGGCCGCGTGACCGACCTGGAGGGCTTCCTCGCGGATGTCGCGGCCCGCGAGGCGCAGATGCCGACCGGCCTCGACGGCGGCATCGGCATCCCGCACTGCCGCAGCGAGCACGTCACCGAGCCGACCCTCGCCTTCGGCCGCAGCGCACAGGGCGTCGACTTCGGCGCCCCGGACGGCCCGGCCGACCTCATCTTCCTGATCGCGGCGCCGGCGGGCGCGGACGACGCGCACCTGACGATCCTGTCCTCCCTCGCCCGCCAGCTGATGAACGCCGAGTTCACCTCCGCGCTGCGGTCCGTTGACGACGCGGCGGCCGCTGCCGCGCTCATTCGCGGTGACGAGGACCCGGCCTCGGCGTCGGCCGAGGGCTCCGAAGTCCTTGAGGGCTCCGAGGACGCCGAGGACGCCGAGGACGCCGAGGACGCCGAGGACGCTGAGGGGGGTTCCGCGGAGTCCGCGGCGGCTGGTTCCACTGCTTCCGCCGATGTCGCCGATGCAGCCGATGCAGCCGATGCCGCCGCGGGCGGCGCGGCCCCGGCCCCGGTGCCGGGCTCGCGCGCCGCGGAGGCGGCCGTGCCGGCTGCGGAGGCCGGCGGTGTTCCGGCCGAGCCCCTGTTCCGTGTCGTCGCCGTCACCTCCTGCCCCACCGGCATCGCGCACACCTACATGGCCGCCGAGGCGCTGGAGAACGCCGGCCGCGAGGCGGGCATCGAACTCGTCGTCGAGACCCAGGGTTCGGCCGGCTTCACCCGGCTCGACCCGGCCGTCATCGAGGCGGCGGACGGCGTGATCTTCGCCCATGACGTGCCGGTCCGGGACAAGGACCGCTTCGCCGGCAAGCCGACCGTCGACGTCGGCGTGAAGGCGGGCATCAACCGGCCCGCCGAGCTGATCGCCGAGGTGCGCGACAAGGCCGCGCGTGGCGAGGTCACCGCGGCGGCCGGCGCCCCGGCGACGCCGGTCGAGCGGTCCGGTGACGCGGGGGAGGGCTACGGCACCAAGCTGCGCAAGTGGCTGATGTCCGGTGTGAGCTACATGGTCCCGTTCGTTGCCGCGGGCGGTCTGCTCATAGCCCTCGGCTTCGCGATCGGCGGCTACAAGATCAACAAGGCGCCGTCGGTCATGGACCACTTCGTGTGGACCCAGACCGACAGCTGGGCCGCGCTGCTCTTCCAGATCGGCGTGGTGTCCTTCGGCTTCCTCGTCCCGGTCCTGGCCGGCTATATCGCCTACGGCATGGCGGACCGCCCCGGTCTCGTGCCCGGCTTCGTCGGCGGCTCGATCGCCCTCACCATCAACGCGGGCTTCCTCGGCGGTCTGGTCGCCGGTCTTCTCGCCGGCGGTGTGGTGATGGCCATCCAGAAGATCGAGATCCCGGCGGCGCTGCGCGGCATCATGCCGGTGGTGGTGATCCCGCTGATCTCCTCGGCGGTCGTCGGATTCCTGATGTTCGTCGTCGTCGGAAAGCCCATCGCCTCCGCGCAGAAGGGCCTGACCGACTGGCTGAACGGTCTGACGGGCACCAACGCCGTCCTGCTCGGCGCGCTGCTCGGCCTCATGATGTGCTTCGACCTCGGCGGCCCGGTCAACAAGGTCGCCTACACCTTCGCCACCGCCGGTATCGCGGTCTCCAACCCGAGCGACTCCGCGATGAAGATCATGGCCGCGGTGATGGCCGCCGGTATGGTCCCGCCGCTGGCGATGGCCCTGGCGACCACCGTGCGCGGCAAGCTCTTCACGCACACCGAGCGTGAGAACGGCAAGGCCGCCTGGGTGCTGGGCGCGTCCTTCATCTCCGAGGGCGCGATCCCGTTCGCGGCGGCCGACCCGCTGCGCGTCATCCCCTCGTCGATGGTCGGCGGCGCGCTCACCGGTGCCCTGTCGATGGCCTTCGGTGCCACTCTGCGCGCCCCCCACGGCGGCATCTTCGTGGTCCCGCTCATCGGCAACCCGTTCCTCTACCTGCTCGCCATCGCCGTCGGCGTGTGTGTGACCACGGCCCTGGTGGTGGTCCTGAAGGGCCTGCGCAAGCAGAACCCCGAGAGCGCGGCGGGCGAGCCCGGCGACGCCATGGCGCACCCGTCCGAGGCCAAGCAGCCGGTCGCCGCCTGATCGGGCACCGCAGCACAACACGCGTCGGCCGCAGCCCCGGTGAGGGCGTTGCGGCCGACGCGTGTGCGCGGAAGCGTCCGTTCGGCGGCGGGTGCCCCATTGAACCCTCTCTGAACCTCTTCATCACCTCTTCGCCCTACTGGTCGCACCTGCGAGATGCGTCACGGTCCGGGGTCAAAGGACCGGATCGTGGTGTCTACTAGGGTTCATGCCTGCGCATGTGTCGACCTTCCAGTTGTTGGGCGTGCCCGCCCTCGCCCTGGCGACCGCCATCTGGCTCGGCTGTGTGGGCCGCGTACTGCGTCGCCGCCGCTTCGAGGGGGAGGCCCGGCGGTCCGACCGCTCCGAGGACGCCGCGCGACGACACCGCGAGATACTCGGAGCGCTGCCCCACCAGCCGCAGTCGGGCCCGGATCTGGAGAGCGTCGAACTCACGCCCGCCGAACAGGACGCTTTCGCCGGCCTGATGCGGCAGTTCCGTGAGGGGCGTTCCTAGCGTCTGGGAAGTGGCGCGGAGGAAGTGCCGGGCGGTGGTTCCGCGGAGAAAGTGCCTGGCGCGCGCGGAGGTTCCGCGGAAGGGGTGGCGCGCGGTGGTTCCGCGGTGGGAGTGCCTGGCGTGCGCGGAGGTTCCCCGGAGGGAGTGCCTGGCGCGCGCGGAGGCTCCGCGGTGGGAGTGCCCGGCGTCCCTGCACCATGTTCCTGGCCCCTTGAATCCCGGGGGCCTTCGTGGTCTCCGGGGCCGTCAGCGGGGTCGGCCGAGCGCCGCCGCCCGGCGGTCCATCGCCTCCCGCGCCTCCTCCTCCGTCGCGTACACCTCGCACATGTGCCGTCCGTCCGGCGTCGCCGTGTGCTCGACCTCCCACAGGGACAGCTCCCGGCCGTCGCGCAGCAGGAACGCGTGCTCGTAGAGCGAGAAGCTCAGCCCCGCCCGGGCGGCCCGGCCCGGCCGTCCGAAGGACTGTGTGATCTCATGCGCGAACGCCGAGCGCAGCAGTAACGACTCCAGGTCCGCGTCCGGGCGGTCCGCGTTCTCGGCCCGGCGCAGCAGCCGGCGGGCATGGTCCGCCGAGGCGTCGGGCCGGTAGGCGTGACGGGGCTCGGGGACGGGGGACAGCTGAACCGGCACGGGCAGCTCGAAGTCGGGGGCGTCCGGGGTCAGCGGAAGCCGGGCCGTGGCGGCGCGCAGTTCCTCCTCGTCCACGTACACCTCGTGTTCCAGATGGCCGCCGGGCCCTGTGTTGTGGACCAGTTCCCACAGGGTGACCGCCGAGCCGTCCGCCAGCAGCCAGGTGTGCCGGTACGTCTCCCGGTGCAGGCCGGCGCTGTGGTGCGCCGAGTGCAGCGAACTGTCGTCGGCCAGCGCGCCGTCGAGTATCGCTATCGTCTCGTCCGGCAGCTCGAAGGAGTTCAGGGCGCGGCCCAGCAGCCGCGCGAGGTGCTCCTCCGGAGACTCGTGCGACTCGGCCGGCTCGTACGCCGCCGTCTCGTACGGAACACTCAAGGTTTCTCCCGGCGTTGCTGCATGTCACCTTGTGGGTGCATACCGTAGCCCCTCGGTCGGGCGTCATGTCCAGGAACCGAGAAAACGTACGGTGGAAAAACGCCCGGGCCGCGCGGCAGGTTCCCGCGCGGCCCGAATCCATGTCAGAACGGCCTGCTCAGACGGCGCTTCCCGCGGTCCATGCGCTCCACGTCATGTTCCAGCCGTTGAGGCCGTTGTCCGGCGCGACCGTCGTGTCGGGGGAGTTCTTCACGATCACGACATCACCGATCAGCGAGTTGTCGTAGAACCACTTCGCGGTCGTGTCCCCCTGCGCGCCCTGCACATCCGGGAGCCCGATGCAGCCGTGGCTGGTGCCCTCGCGGCCGAAGGGCGGATTGCCCTTGTTGTACCAGTAGTTGCCGTGGAGGAACGTCCCGGAGGTGGTCAGCCGCATCGCGTGCGGCACATCCGGGATGTCGTACTCGCCGCCCAACCCGACCGTCTGGCTGTTCATACGGGTCTGCGTGAACTTCTCGGAGATCACCATCTGCCCGTTGTACGTGGTGTGCTGCGGGCTGCCGGTCGAGACCGGGAGCGTCTTGAGCGTCCCGCCGTCCCGCACCACCGTCATGGTCTGCGTGCGGGCGTCCACCGTGGAGACCTGGGAGCGGCCGATGGTGAAGGTCACGGTCTTCTTCTGCACGCCGTATGTACCGTTCGCGCCCTGGACCCCGTCCAGGTCGATCTTCATCGTGACCTTGGAGCCGGCCTTCCAGTAGTCCTCGGGCCGGAAGTCCAGCCGCTGGGTGCCGAACCAGTGCCCCACGACCTGCTGCCCGCTGCTGGAGGTCACCGTGATGTGCGACTGCACGGCCCTCTTGTCGGTGATCGCCTTGTCGAATGTGAAGGACACCGGCATCCCGACACCGACCGTCGTGCCGTTGTCGGGCGTGTACGTGCCGATGAAGCTGTTCGCCGAAGAGACCGTGGTGAAGATGGAGTTGGCCGCCGCGACCCGGTTGTTCGCATCCTTGGCGGTCGCCGAGATCGCGTACTTCGTCCCGCGCTCCAGCTGCTCCTTCGGCTTCCAGGACGTGCCGTCCGCGGAGATCTCGCCCGGCACGACGGTACCCGTCCCCGCCACCGTCATCTTCACCTCGGTCAGCTTCCCGTCGCTGACCTTCACCCCGGTCGCGTTGATCGACGCGTCGGTGGAACCGTCCTTGGCGCTGATGGCGATCGTCGCCGTGGAGGTCTTGGCGGAGTCCTTCGCGTCCTTTCCGCCCTTGTTGTCGTCGGCGTTGGCGCTGCCGCCGCAGGCGGTGAGGGTCAGGGCGCCGACCATCAGGGCGGCACAGGCCCCCAGTACGCGCCGCGCTCGCATGTCCGGCGTTGTCACGGGCTTCTCCAGGTCTAGTGATCTGCGTGATCCGTTTGGATACGTGGAGAAAGAGCCGGCGTCCCAGCAGAGGGTTCCCGCGGCTGCCGGGTGGACACCGCCATGTGACAGAACCGGGACAATCGCCCGTCCCGTCCCCTATCGCCCTCCGTACAACTCCTCGTACGACGGCCACGATCCGCCCGGCCCGTCGACCGACACGGCGGCGCGCACGGCCCGCACGATCGCGCGCGTCACCAGGTCCGCGCCCGCCGCGAGCACCTCGTTGAGCGCGAGGGGGCCCGTCGGGGCCAGCGGGCGCGCGCCGGTCGCCAGCGCGAACACCGTGTCCCCGTCGTTGAGCAGGTGTACGGGCCGTAGGGCGCGCGCGAAGCCGTCGTGCGCCGTGCCGGCGAGCTTGTGGGCCTGCGCCTTGGTGAGGTCGGCGTCGGTCGCCACGACCGCGAGGGTCGTGTTCAGCGGAGGGCGGCCGGACTGCGCCGCGACCTCGGCGAGCCGTCGCCGGGCGGCCTCGTGCACCTCCGGCACGGGCAGGTGGATCCGGCCCTGGGCCAACTCCCCGTACAGGGCGCCGGTCGTCGGCTCCGACACCGAGCCCACCGCGTTGCACACGACCAGCGCACCCACGGTGATCCCTGAGTCCAGCACGGTGCTCGCCGTGCCGACCCCGCCCTTCAAGGGGCCGACCGTCGCGCCCGTGCCCGCACCGACGCAGCCCTGCGCCACCGGTGCGCCCGGCTCGCTCGCCGCGGCCGCCTCGACCGCCGCCCGGCCGACCGCCGCGTCCGGACGGGCCTTGAAGTCGCCGCCGCGCCCCAGGTCGAAGACACAGGCGGCGGGCACGACCGGCACCACGTGCGTCGGCTCGGGACCGACGCGCACCCCGCGCCCGCGCTCTTCCAGCCAGGCCATCACGCCCGACGCCGAGTCCAGCCCGTATGCGCTGCCCCCTGTGAGGACGACCGCCTCGACCTTTCGCACCAGGTTGCGCGGGTCCAGCGCGTCGGTCTCCTTGGTGCCGGGCCCGCCCCCGCGCACATCCACGGCCGCGACGGCCCCGCCTTCCGGTGCCAGGACGACGGTGGTCCCGGTCAGCCAGCCGTCCCCGGTCCGTGTGGCATGGCCCACCCGGAGGCCCACGACATCTGTCAGAGCGTCAACTGTCATGCCCCCATGATCCGTCGCCAGGGGACAACCGCGCCGGGCCGTGCGACCACAGCGGCGCCGGGGTCACTCCGGCGGACACCCGGCACGGCAGTAGCGGGTGTCCGGTGACCGCCGAGTGCCGACGTCGGCCGCGGCTGTCCGGCGAGGCGCCGGGTGGGTGGCCACCCGGCGCAAGACCGGCGCCGTCCTCCGCGCCCGCGGGGCCCGCTCTCCGCGTCGTCCCCGGCCCCGCTCTCGGCGCCGCCCGCTGGCCCCGCTCTCCGCGTCGTCCTCCGCGCCCGCCGGGCCCGCTCCCCGCGCCGCCCCCCGGGCCCGCTCTCCTCGCCGCCCCCGGGCCCACTCTCCGCGCCGCCCCCCGGGCCCGCCCGCCGGGCCCGTCCTCCGGCGCCGCGGACGTACGCTGGAGGCATGAGCACCACCCCCGCCCGCGCGCCGCGCGATGCCAAGCCCGACCCCAAGGACGCCCTCGTCTTCGACGACCCGCTGAGCCGGCCGTCCTCCGACGACACCGACCAGGGATGGGGCGAGCGGCCCGGCACGAGTGGCGACAGCGCGGCCGATCTGGCGCGGTTCCTCGACGAGAAGCCGCCCCACCACCTGTGAGTGCCCCCGGACACGGGGGGGTCAGCCCGTCGGTGTCTCTCCCGCCTCGGTCCGCTATGACCCGTTGCGCCCCGAACCGCGCTGGGCGACGAGGGCGTCGCGGATCTCCTTGAGCACTTCCAGCTCGGTCACCTCCATCACCTCGTGCGTGCCGTCCTTCGCCTTGCGGCGCGCCTCCTGCCGGGCCAGGAACCTGGACATGGGCAGGACCATCAGGAAGTAGACGACGGCCGCGGTGATCACGAAGTTGAGCGTGGCGCCGAGGACCGAGCCCCACAGGATCCGGATCCCCGTCGCGCTCGCCCCGGTCCCCGTGCAGGGTTCCTTGATGCAGGAGCTGTAGCTGTCCAGGCTCTGGGTACCAAGCGCACCCACGACCGGGTTGATGACCCCTTTCACCACCGAGTTCACAATGTTGGTGAAGGCGGCGCCGATGACCACCGCGACCGCCAGATCGACGACGTTCCCCCGCATCAGGAACGCCTTGAACCCCTGCAGGACGCTCGGCGCCTTCTTCTCGCTCACCGGTGAGCCCCTCCTCGACTGCGCAACATGCGGAACAAACAGCTCCGCAACCTACGTCAGGCCCTCCCGCGTCTGTCCACCCCGGGGGCCGGTAAACGGAACTCGGAGCCCGCCGACGGGTGTGCCCGGCCTGCTCAGCACAGCGTCACCGCCAGTCGTGAGGTCGCGCCGGCACCGGCCAGGCGCGCGGCCGTGGTGCGCGGCACGGAGAGCACGACCAGCGCGCCGCTCTCCGTGGGCTCTGTATCCGGCACCCGGATCACCCGTGCCCCGGGCGCGACCACCATGGCGCTGCCGCCGCCGTCGGCCGCGATCACATCGACCCGGTCGCCCGGCCGCAACAGCCGCACGGTCGCCCCGTCCGCGATCCGTACCGCGGCCGTGACCATCTCCACGGGTCGTGGCTCCGCTACTGGCCCTGCCGTCTCCAGGGGGTGTCCGCCGGCGCCCGGATGTCCTCGTGCGCCCTCGGAGCCGCCCGGCCCCGCCGCGACCAGCGCGGCCGCGGTGACCGCCAGACCCACGGCCACGGCCCGCCTCCTGTGCCGCAGCAGACCGCGCAGCCGGTGCCGCCCGCCGCGCACGCGCAGGGGCGCGAAGTGCGGCACCGCACATGTCGGGGGCGCGCCCGAGCGGTCACCGACACCGAGGTCCGGCGGATACACGAAGGCGTCCCGGTCGGGCGGGCGCACAAGGGACCCTTCGCTTGGCGGGTGCAGGACGGACCGCTCACCTGGCGGGTGCAGGACGGACCCCTCACGTGGCGGGTGCAGGACGGACCGCTCACCTGGCGGGTGAACGACGGCTCCCCCGCTCTGCGGGCGCTCGACGGGTCCCTCGCCCGGCGGGTGCGCCGAGGTGCCGGGGTGCGGCGGGTGTACGGAAGAGTCGAGGTGGCGCGGAGAGAGCCGGGCCATACTGATCACCAACCTGCGTCGTGGGAGCGGGACGCCATCCACGATGAGGCTTCATGGCGCCCCTCGCCGAGGCCCGTGGACTACCGGCCGGTTGTGGACAACTCGCCCACCCGAACGGGATGTTCCGGACACGCGCACGGCATCACGGCAGCTCGAAACCCGGATCCATCCCGCCCAGCGCGGTCGTGCACAGGCAGTCCCGCGTCTCGTTCGCGGGCAGCCCCGCGACCGCGTCGAACAGCACGCCCCGCAGCCGGTCCACGTTGGCCGCGAACACCTTCAGCACCTCGTCGTGCGAGACGCCCTCACCGGTCTCGGCGCCCGCGTCCAGATCCGTGACGAGGGTCAACGATGTGTAGCACAGCTCCAGTTCGCGGGCGAGCGCGGCCTCGGGGTGGCCGGTCATGCCGACCACGGACCAGCCCTGCGCCTGGTGCCACAACGATTCGGCACGGGTGGAGAACCGCGGCCCCTCGACCACGACCAGTGTGCCGCCGTCCACCGGCTCCCAGTCTCGTCCGCGCGCCGCCTCCAGCGCGGCCTTCCGGCCGACGGGGCAGTAGGGGTCGGCGAGCGAGACGTGCACCACGTTCGGCACGCTGCCGTCGGGCAGCGGGAACCCGTCGAAGTACGTCTGGGTCCGGGCCTTCGTACGGTCCACCATCTGATCGGGGACGAGCAGCGTCCCGGGGCCGTACTCGGGGCGGAGCCCGCCCACGGCGCACGGTCCGAGCACCTGCCGTACGCCGACGGAGCGCAGCGCCCAGAGATTGGCGCGGTAGTTGATCCGGTGCGGCGGAAGGTGATGGCCGCGGCCGTGGCGGGGGAGGAAGGCGACCTTCCGTCCGGCGATCTCACCGAGGAAGAGGGAGTCGCTGGGTGCTCCGTACGGGGTGTCGACCTGTATCTCGGTCACGTCGTCGAGGAACGAGTAGAAGCCCGAACCGCCGATGACACCGATTTCTGCGTTCGCCATGGCGAGCACAGTAGCGGGCCCCCGGACACCGCGAATCGCCCGCCATCGGACGAGAGCAGGGGCGAGGGGCAGCGAGGCGGGGGATCGGGAAGGCCGCCGACCGGGGGGTGCCCGAGGGGCCTGCCCTGCCGACCCCGCCGTCAGTGCGACGGCGGGGTCCGAGGCGGAGCCTTACGCGGCGGAGCTGGACGTGGAGCTGCTCGTCGACGATGATCCGCCGGACGACGAGGAGGAGTCCGACGACTTCGACGACGACGCCGGGCTGCTGCTCGAAGAGGAGCCGCGGCTGTCGTTCCGGTAGAAGCCGGAGCCCTTGAAGACGATGCCGACCGCGGAGAACACCTTCTTCAGGCGGCCACCGCAATTGGGGCACTCGGTCAGAGCGTCGTCGGTGAACTTCTGCACCGCCTCGAGGCCCTCGCCGCACTCGGTGCACTGGTACTGGTACGTCGGCACTAGTCTTCCTCCTGGCACTCTCACTCGATGAGTGCTAACGACCATCAATAGTGGCCTATTCCTGGGGTTCAGTCCACCGCGACCGGGGAGCGGTGACCGACACCACGTGCCACGGTGCGTCCGCCCGGCCGCGCCGCCAGCCGTGACCGCAGGGCCACCAGGGTCACCAGGGCCAGCACCGTGCCCCCCATGGGGACGAGGAATCCGGCACCGCCCCACAGGCGGTCCTCCAGCTGACCGGCGACGGTGACCGCGGCAGCCTGGCCGAACGCGACCGCCCCGGTCATCCAGGTGAACGCCTCGGTGCGGGCGCTCGCCGGGACCAGTCCCTCCACGAGCGTGTAGCCGGTGATCAGGGCGGGGGCGATGCACATGCCCACCAGGAGACCGAGGCCCGCGAGGGGGGTCGCGGAGTGGGCGGTCCACAGGGAGGAGGCGGCGAGCGCCAGGGCCGCGTAGCCGATGACGAGACGGCGCTGAGGAGCCGCCTTCCAGGCGACGGCGCCGCAGACGATGCCGGAGAGCATGTTGCCGGCGGCGAAGATGCCGTACAGGACGCCGTTCAGACCGGGGGAGCCGATCGACTGGCTGAACGCGGCGAGCGAGACCTGCATGCCGCCGAAGACGGAACCGATGCCCAGGAAGGTCACGATCAGCACGCGCACCCCGGGGACGCTCAGCGCGGAGGTGTGCTCCACGCGCGCGTGCGCCTCGGCGGCGGGCGGCTGTGTGCCCTTCTGGGCGGCGAACAGCACACCGCCGACCAGCGTGAGCGCCGCCTCGGCCAGCAGGCCGGCGGCCGGGGCCACGGCGGTGCACAGGGTCGTGGCCAGCAGCGGTCCGAGCACGAAGGTCAGCTCGTCGGTGACGGACTCGAAGGCCGCCGCCGTCGACATCAGGGGCGAGTCCTTGAGCTTCACGCCCCAGCGGGCCCGCACCATGGGGCCGATCTGCGGCACCGAGGCGCCGGTCGGGACGGCCGCCGCGAACAGCGCCCACAGGGGTGCGTGGGCCAGGGCGAGCGCCGTCAGGGACGTGGCCGCGACGACGTGCGCCAGCACCCCGGGGAGCAGCACCGCCCGCTGGCCGTGGCGGTCGGCGAGACGGCCGCTGTAGGGCGCGAACAGCGCCATGGAGACGCCGGTGGCCGCGGCGATGGCGCCCGCGGCCCCGTAGGAGCCGGTCGTGTGCTGGACCAGAAGGACGATGGACAGGGTGAGCATCGCGAACGGCTGACGCGCCGCGAAACCGGGGAGCAGGAACGTCCAGGCGCCACGCGTGCGCAGCAGCTGTCCGTAGCCCGGTCGGGACGACTTCGAGGTGACCGTGGACACCACGGCCCGTGCCTTTCTGCCGCCTGGTAGCGCGGCCCGTTCTGTGGGCCCGTTCGCCGCACGGGGGCGCGCCGAGAGCTGTCCTCTTGCGCGGACTGCGGTAGATACCGGCGCCCACTGCTCAGGGGGTCCGGCCGCCATACGGTCGCGCCAGCTCTGCGTCAGGCAGAGTTGGTTCGATCAAGGTTGCCTTGATTGTACAGAGGTGAGGGCTGAGTGTGCCTGTGAAACGGGGCACCACAGGGTCCTTCGCCTGCGATTGCCGGAGGTGTGAACAGAGCGAAACGTTCCCGTAACGCCTTCGTCGGCCAGCCTCATCCGCTCCGGATTCCCCCATGCACCCCGCCGGCCCCACTCGGACGACCGGCCCCCCACATGCCCGAACCCCCGCGCATCCCGCGGGTCCGGGTCCCCTCAAGGCCCGCGGGCCGCCCTCGAGCCCCCGCGCATCCCGCGGGCCCGGGTCCCCTACAGGCCCGCGGCCCGCCCTCAGGATCCCGCCGCCCCGTTCCCCAGTCCCAGCCATCCGGCCAGCTTGCCGCCCTGGCCCACGGCCCTCAGGCGCCGCTCCGCCGCGTCGCGGACCTGGTCCGTGGCGACCACGAGGAGTTCGTCCCCGCGCCGCAGCACCGTCGTGGGCAGCGGTACGAACGAGGTGCCGTCCCGGACGACGAGGGTGACCGCGGCCCCGGGCGGCAGCCGTAGCTCGCTGACCTCCACGCCGTGCATCCGGGAGCCCTCGGGGATCGCGACGGACAGCAGGTGCCCGCGCAGCCGCTCCAGGGGCGCCGACTCGATGCCGAGGTCGGCGGCCTCGGGTCCCATGCCCAGGCGCAGGATGCGGGCCAGCCACGGCAGGGTCGGGCCCTGAACCAGGGTGTAGACGACGACGAGGACGAAGACGATGTTGAAGATGCGGCGGCTGCCCGCGACGCCGTTCACCATGGGGATCGTCGCCAGGATGATGGGGACCGCTCCGCGCAGCCCGGCCCATGACATCAGCGTCTGCTCCTGCCACGGCACCCGGAACGGCAGCAGGCTCAGCATCACACTCAGCGGGCGCGCCACCATCGTCAGCACCAGCCCGATGACGAGGGCGGGCAGCACGTCGTCGCCCAGTTCGTGCGGGGTGACCAGCAGACCGAGCAGGACGAACATGCCGATCTGGGCGATCCAGCCGAGCCCCTCCGCGAATCCGCGTGTGGCGGGCCAGTGCGGCAGCTTGGCGTTGCCGAGCATCATCGACGCGAGATACACCGCGAGGAAGCCGCTGCCATGGGCGAGCGCGCCACCCGCGTACGCCATGACCGCGATGGCCATGACCGCGATCGGGTAGAGGCCGGAGGCGGGCAGCGCCACATGCCGCAGGCCCCAGGAGCCGAGCCAGCCCACCGCGAGGCCGATGGCGGCGCCGACGGCCAACTCCGCGCATATCTCCAGCAGCAGCCTGTACCAGTGCTCCACCGGGCCCGCGCTGGAGAAGGCGACGACGAGGATGACCACCGGGGCGTCGTTGAAGCCGGATTCGGCCTCCAGAACGCCCGTCACGCGCGCGGGGAGCGGGATCTTCCGCAGGACCGAGAAGACCGCCGCCGCGTCGGTCGACGACACCACCGCTCCGATGATGAGCGACTGCCGCCACTCCAGGCCGCTCACATAGTGCGCGCCGGTGGCCGTGACCCCGACGCTCACCGCGACGCCGAGGAGGGCCATGGAGGAGGCGGCGGGGAGGGCGGGCCTGATCTCCTTCCACTTCGTGCCGAGACCACCCTCGGCCAGAATCACGACCAGGGCCGCGTAGCCGATGACCTGGGTGAGCTCGGCGTTGTTGAAGTGGATGCCGCCCACCCCGTCCTGCCCCATGGCGATGCCGATGCCCAGGTAGACGAGCAGGCTGGGGAGCCCGCTGCGCGACGAGAGGCGGACTGCCGCCACCGCGATGAGCAGGACGAGCGAACAGACGAGCAGGAGCTGGTTGAGGTGGTGGACAGTCAGCGGCCGTTCCCTTCTCGCCAATCCGGAGCGCCGTTGTGGGGACGCCTCGGGCCCGGCAGGAATCGGGTTCCGCCGGGATCTTCAGGACAGGTACTTCGTTACCTTACCTAAGTCTTGACGCTTTCTTGACGCTCCGAGGCGCATGATCGAACTCCCGTCCGGGGCGCGTTCCCGACTCCGCGTCAAGGCGGCGCGGGCCCTGCGCCTATGGTTGCTCCAGCGCTCAGTAGAAAGCACAGCCCGCCCTGCCGCTCGTGTTAGGACAGCAAGGACAGCGATGCCCCCCAACACCACCGCCTCTTCCGGCCAGAAGCCCGGCAAGTCCGGCAGGAAGAAGGGGCGCAGAGCCCGTCTGCTCGTGATCGTCCTGGTTGTGGCCCTTGTGGGAGGCTTCGGCTACGGCGGGTACTGGTCCCTCAGCACCGTCCGTGCCTCCTTCCCGCAGACCAAGGGTTCGATCACACTCGACGGCCTGTCGGGTCCCGTCCAGGTCAAGCGCGACGGTTACGGGATCCCGCAGATCTACGCCTCCTCGGACGAGGACCTGTTCATGGCGCAGGGATATGTCCAGGCGCAGGACCGGTTCTACGAGATGGACGTGCGCCGCCATATGACGTCCGGACGCCTGTCCGAGATGTTCGGCAAGAGCCAGGTCAAGAACGACGAGTTCCTGCGCACCCTGGGCTGGCACCGGGTCGCGCAGAAGGAGTACGACACCAAGCTGTCGCCCGCCACGAAGAAGTACCTCCAGGCGTACGCCAAGGGAGTCAACGCCTACCTCAAGGGCAAGGACGGCAAGGACATCTCCCTGGAGTACGCGGCGCTCTCCCTCACCGGCAACTACCGGCCCCAGCCGTGGACACCGGTCGACTCGGTCTCCTGGCTCAAGGCGATGGCCTGGGACCTGCGCGGCAACATGCAGGACGAGATCGACCGCTCGCTGATGACCAGCCGGCTCGGCCCGAAGCAGATCGCGGACCTCTATCCCGAGTACCCCTACGGCCGTAACAAGCCGATCGTCCAGACCGGCCAGTACGACGCCATCACCAAGGCCTTCGAGCAGAGCGGCTCGGCGGGCGGCCAGTCCGCGACCGGGGCCTCTCTGTCCGGCGGGTCCACGTCCGGAGGCTCGGCGTCCGGCGGCTCCACGTCCGGACGGTCGACGTCCGGCACATCCACGTCCGGCGGCGCGACCTCGACCGGCTCGAGCCTCCAGGGCCAGCTGGCGCGCCTGTCCACGGCCCTCGACGACATGCCGACGGCCGTGGGCGTGAACGGCAACGGCATCGGCTCCAACTCCTGGGTGGTCGCCGGCAGCCACACCATCACCGGCAAGCCGCTGCTGGCCAACGACCCGCATCTGTCGGCCTCGCTGCCCTCGGTCTGGTACCAGATGGGCCTGCACTGCACGACGCTCTCCAGCTCCTGCCAGTACGACGTGAGCGGGTACACCTTCGCGGGCATGCCCGGAGTGGTCATCGGCCACAACCAGAACATCGCCTGGGGCATGACCAACTCCGGTGTCGACGTCACCGACCTCTACCTCGAGAAGCTGTCCGGCGACGGATACCTCTTCGACGGCAAGGTGAAGCCGTTCACCACCCGCACCGAGACGATCAAGGTCGCCGGAGGGGCCTCCAAGCAGATCGTCATCCGCGAGGCGAACAACATGCCCCTGCTGTCCGACCGCGACGACGAGCTGGTCAACGTCGGCAAGAAGGCCACCGTGAACACCGCGGCGCCCGACCGCGGCGACGGCTACGCGGTCGCGCTGCGCTGGACCGCCCTGGACCCCGGCACCTCCATGGACGCCGTCTTCGGAATCGACAAGGCGTCGAACTGGAACGAGTTCCGAACGGCGGCCCGGTCCTTCGACGTGCCCTCGCAGAACCTGATCTACGCCGACACCAAGGGCAACATCGGCTACCAGCTGCCGGGCAAGATCCCCACCCGCCCGCAGGGCGACGACGGTTCGGTCCCGGCGCCCGGCTGGGACTCCAAGTACCAGTGGACCGGCTTCATCCCTAAGGACGCGCTGCCGTACGAGTACAACCCGGAGCGCGGCTACATCGTCACCGCCAACCAGGCGGTGGTCGACAAGGACAAGTACCCCTACACCCTCACCACGGACTGGGGCTACGGCACCCGCAGCCAGCGGATCACCGACCTGATCGAGTCGAAGATCAGGGGCGGCGGCAAGCTCTCGACCGACGACATGCGGCAGATCCAGCTCGACAACAGCAGCGAGATCGCCAAGCTCCTGGTGCCCAAGCTGCTCAAGATCGACGTCGCGGACAAGCACGTCCGTGATACGCAGAAGCTGCTGGAGGGCTGGGACTACACCCAGGACGCCGACTCGGCGGCGGCCGCCTACTTCAACGCCGTGTGGCGCAACATCCTCAAGCTCGCGTTCGGCAACAAGCTGCCCAAGGAGCTGCGGGTCAAGGGCCAGTGCCTGTGGGTCGAGCCGGCCGACAGCACCGGCCCCGCGGACGCGGACCGGAAGGTGCGCGAGTGCGGCCAGCGCGACGCGGACCAGGCGCAGCCCGACGGCGGCGACCGCTGGTTCGAGGTGGTGCGCAACATCGTCGACGACGACAAGAACGACTGGTGGCAGACGCCCAAGACGCGCACCGACCCGGCCGCCACGACGCGTGACGAGCTGTTCGCGCGGGCCATGAAGGACGCGCGCTGGGAGCTGACCGCCAAGCTCGGCAACGACCTGGACACCTGGAGCTGGGGCCGGCTGCACCGGCTGTTCCTGAAGAACCAGACCCTCGGCACCGACGGCCCCGGCCTCCTTCAGTACATGCTCAACCGTGGACCCTGGAAGCTGGACGGCGGAGAGGCGACCGTGAACGCCACCGGCTGGAACGCCGCGGGCGGTTACAGCGCCGTCTGGGTGCCGTCGATGCGCATGGTGGTCAACCTGGCCGACCTCGACAAGTCCAAGTGGATCAACCTGTCCGGGGCGTCGGGACACGCCTACAGCGCCCACTACACCGACCAGACGGACAAATGGGCCCAGGGCGAACTGCTGCCGTGGCACTTCACCAAGGACGCGGTCGACAAGAGCACGACCGACACCCTGTTGCTCAAGCCCTGACACCGGGTGCCCGGTGAGAACGGCCCTCCACGCGTGCGTGGAGGGCCGTTTCCACAAGCGGCGCTCCACAAGCGGCGTTCCACAAGCGGCGCTCCGCGATCGGCCATCGTTCCGCGGTCGGCCGCCGATCCGCGATCAGTGGGCGATCAGCGGAAGCGGCGTACTCCTGAGGGTGTCACCACCGCGTGCACCGGACGGTCGTGCGCCTCTTCCGGGACGCGTTCGACAACCTCCGTGTCGTACAGGAGCACCACCAGGGCCGGGTCTGCTCCCGCGCGCTCCAGACGGGCCAGCACACGGTCGTATGAGCCCCCTCCGCGCCCGAGGCGCATGCCGCGCGCGTCCACGGCCAGGCCGGGCAGCAGCACCGCATCGGCCTGCCGCACGGCCTCCGGGCCCAGGCGCTCGCCCGCGGGCTCCAGGAGGGCCATTCTGGAGCCGTGCCGGACGCGCACCAGGGAGTCCCGGCCGGTGTACGCGCCCCAGTCCAGGTCGTTGTCGGGCAGGAGCACCGGCAGCAGGACCCGTACGCCCCGCGCGCGCAGGGCGTCCAGAAGGGCCGGCGTGCCGGGTTCCTCCCCCACGGAGACATACGCCGCGACCGTGCGCGCCTCCGCCAGTTCGGGCAGCTCCAGCGCCCGCTCGGCGAGCGCGTACGCGGCCAGGTCCACGTCATCCGCCGTCAACCTGCCTCTCATCGAGAGGAACCCTCGACGCAACATTTGTTTGTCAGGCTCTGCCGCGTGTTCCATGGGAACCACTGGTCACTGCCCTGCCTTCCTTAATCTGCTCATATGAGAGCGAATTAACCGGAGCCACAGATACCGCACAAAGCCACCCGATAAGGTGGCGGGCATGACTGAGTCCATCCCCAGGATCACCAAGGCTGTCATTCCCGCGGCAGGCCTCGGTACCCGGTTCCTCCCGGCCACGAAGGCCACGCCCAAGGAAATGCTGCCAGTCGTCGACAAGCCGGCGATCCAGTATGTGGTCGAGGAGGCGGTCTCCGCGGGGCTCGACGACGTCCTCATGATCACAGGTCGTAACAAGCGCCCCCTCGAGGACCACTTCGACCGCAACTACGAGCTCGAGTCGGCCCTGGAGAAGAAGGGGGACGCCGAGCGGCTCGCGAAGGTCCGGGAGTCCAGCGACCTCGCCACCATGCACTACGTCCGCCAGGGCGACCCCAGGGGCCTCGGTCACGCCGTGCTGTGCGCGGCCCCGCACGTCGGCCACGAGCCCTTCGCCGTCCTCCTCGGCGACGACCTCATCGACCCGCGCGACCCCCTGCTGGCCCGCATGGTCGAGGTCCAGGAGCGGCGCGGCGGCAGTGTCATCGCGCTCATGGAGGTCGCGCCGGAGCAGATCCACCTCTACGGGTGCGCGGCCGTCGAGGCCACCGAGGACGGCGACGTGGTCCGGGTGGCCGGGCTGGTCGAGAAGCCGGACCCGGCGGACGCCCCGTCGAACTACGCGGTCATCGGCCGCTATGTCCTCGACCCGCACATCTTCGACATACTGCGCAAGACCGAGCCGGGCCGGGGCGGCGAGATCCAGCTCACCGACGCCCTCCAGCAGCTCGCCGAGGACGAGAAGGTCGGCGGCCCCGTGCACGGTGTCGTCTTCACGGGCCGCCGCTATGACACCGGTGACCGTGGTGACTACCTGCGTGCCATTGTCAGACTCGCGTGCGAACGTGAAGACCTGGGGCCCGACTTCCGGGCCTGGCTTCGCAGTTACGTATCCGAGGAGATGTAGCGATTTGAGCGCCGCCGCGACCCCCGCCACCGGCCAGGACCGCCTCTGGTCGGTGGACGAGCACCTGGAGGACATCCTCACCGCGGTCCGCCCGCTGGACCCGATCGAGCTGCAACTGCTCGACGCCCTGGGCTGTGTGCTGGTCGACGATGTCACGGTGCCCGTCTCCCTGCCGCCGTTCGACAACAGCTCGATGGACGGCTACGCGGTACGGGTCGCGGACGTCGCGGGCGCGAGCGAGGAGTTCCCGGCCGTCCTCACGGTGATCGGCGATGTCGCGGCTGGGGCGGCCGGCCTGCTCCAGGTGGGGCCCGGTCAGGCCGCGCGCATCATGACCGGCGCTCCGCTGCCGCCCGGCGCCGAGGCCGTCGTCCCCGTGGAGTGGACCGACGGCGGACTGGGCGGCGGCCCCGTCTCCGGGATGCGCGCCCGCAGTCTGTCGCCCGAGGGTGCCTCCGGGCAGGTGCGGGTGCACCGCCCGGCGAAGGCGCGCGCCCATGTGCGCGCCAAGGGCAGCGATGTGCAGGCCGGCGACCTCGCCCTCGCGGCGGGCACCGTGCTCGGGCCCCCGCAGATCGCGCTGCTCGCCGCGATCGGCCGCGGCGCCGTCCGGGTGCGTCCGCGCCCGCGCGTGGTCGTCCTGTCCACCGGCAGCGAACTCGTCCAGCCCGACGAGCAACTGGCGGACGGCCAGATCTACGACTCCAACAGCTTCGCCCTCACCGCCGCCGCCCGGGACGCCGGGGCGATCGGCTACCGGGTGGGCGCGGTCGCCGATGACGCGGACACGCTCCGCTCCACCATCGAGGACCAACTCGTCCGCGCCGACCTCATGGTCACCACCGGAGGGGTGAGCGTGGGGGCGTACGACGTCGTCAAGGAGGCCCTCGCCGCCGTGGGCGACCCGGAGGCGGGAGGCGGCGGCGTCGAGTTCCGCAAGCTCGCCATGCAGCCCGGAAAGCCTCAGGGGTTCGGCTCCATCGGCCCCGCGCACACGCCGCTGCTGGCGCTGCCCGGCAACCCGGTGTCGTCGTATGTCTCCTTCGAGCTGTTCGTGCGGCCCGTGATCCGCACCATGATGGGCCTGGAGGACGTGCACCGGCCCAGGACGACGGCGGTCCTCCAGGCGGACAAGGCACTGACCTCCCCCGCGGGCCGACGGCAGTTCCTGCGCGGGCGATACGCCGACGGCACCGTCACCCCGGTCGGCGGGGCGGGATCGCATCTGATCGCCGCCCTCGCGCAGGCCGACGCGCTCATCGTCGTCCCCGAGGACGACACGTCGGTCGAGCCGGGCGCCGAGGTCGAGGTCGTCCTCCTCGGCTGACTGCATGACTGGCGGCCCCATGACCGGCGATCTCATGTGTGGCGGCCCCATGACGGGCGCCCCCAAGACCGGTGACTTCGGGGCGGTGGCACCTCCGGGTGATGCCCGGGCCGAGGACCTCCGTCCGGGCGGCCGGGAGGGCGTGTCCACCTGGGAGTCCGGTCCGTGGACCTCGCCCGGCCCGGCCCGCCTGCTTGGAGGTACCGTGTCGCGCACAACAGGCCCGTGCGCCGCACCGCCGGGCCCCGATATGGAGCGCCGCAGCAGATGAGTACGCCAGACCGACTGACCCACATCGACGAGGCGGGGGCAGCCCGCATGGTCGACGTCTCCGGTAAGGATGTGACCGAGCGCACCGCGCGCGCCAGTGGACGCGTGCTGGTCTCCCCCCGTGTGGTGGAGCTTCTGCGCGGCGAGGGCGTGCCCAAGGGCGACGCGCTCGCCACCGCGCGTATCGCGGGCATCATGGGCGCCAAGCGCACACCGGACCTGATCCCGCTGTGCCACCCGTTGTCGGTGTCGGGGGTGAAGCTGGATCTGTCGGTCGCGGACGACGCCGTGGAGATCACGGCGACCGTGAAGACCACCGACCGCACGGGTGTCGAGATGGAGGCGCTCACCGCGGTCAGTGTCGCGGCGCTGACCGTGATCGACATGGTCAAGGCGGTCGACAAGAAAGCGGTGATCACGGACGTGCGCGTGGAGGAGAAGACGGGCGGGAAGTCGGGCGACTGGAGCCGGGCATGACGGCACCGGCCGAGCAGCCGGCCGGCGGCGCCCTGACGGCGCCGTACGCGGCCCTGGTGGTGACCGCGTCGAACCGCGCGGCCGCGGGCGTGTACGAGGACAAGGGCGGCCCCCTGATCGTGGAGGCGCTCACCCGGTTCGGCTTCGCCGTCGACGGACCGTGGGTGGTCCCGGACGGCCACCCGGTGAAGCAGGCGCTGCGGACCGGCGTCCGGGCCGGCTACGACGTGATCGTGACGACCGGTGGCACCGGGATCTCGCCCACGGACCGCACCCCCGAGGCGACCCGCGCGGTGATCGACTTCGAGGTGCCGGGCATTCCCGAGGCCATCAGGGCGTTCGGAAGGGAGAAGGTGCCGACGGCGGCCCTCTCCCGGGGAACCGCCGGGGTCGCCGAGCGGACGTTGATCGTCAATCTGCCCGGATCCACCGGCGGGGTCAGGGACGGGCTGGCCGTCCTGGAGCCCCTGGTGATGCACGCTGTCGACCAGATCCGGGGCGGCGACCACGCGAGGGCCGACGCGGGCGCGGCGGCGGCCGGCGAGGACCGCCCCAGACCGACTGGGGGTGCGAGCTGAACAGCCCGTCCTGGCCCGTCGAGCTGGCGGACGGCGATGTCGTCCTCCGGCCGATAAGGCTGCGCGACCAGCGGACCTGGCGCGAGGTCAACCGGCGCAACCGGGAGTGGCTGCGCCCGTGGGAGGCGACCATTCCGCCGCCCACCCCGAGCGGCCCGATAGCGCACCGGCCGACCTACCGCCAGATGGTCCGGCATCTGCGCAGGGAGGCGAACGCGGGCCGGATGCTGCCCTTCGTCATCGAGTACCAGGGGCGCCTCGTGGGCCAGTTGACGGTGGCCGGAATCACCTGGGGCTCGATGTGCTCCGGGCATGTGGGCTACTGGGTGGACGAGGCGGTGGCGGGCCGCGGGGTGATGCCGACGGCCGTGGCGCTCGTCGTCGACCACTGCTTCCGGAGCGTCGGGCTGCACCGCATCGAAGTATGCATTCGCCCCGAGAACGGGCCGAGCCGCCGGGTGGTGGAGAAACTCGGATTCCGCGAGGAGGGGCTCCGGCCTCGTTATCTGCACATCGACGGGGCCTGGCGGGATCACCTCGTCTTCGCGCTCACCGCCGAAGAGGTGCCCGAGGGACTGCTCGCGCGCTGGCGCCGGTCACGCTCTCAGCAGGCCCACCCCGGAAAATAAAAAATATGTTCGAAATTGATCGGGTGGCGATCGGCTCGGGCCAATGCATTAGCGGTCCCGTCGGCCTGCTGATCGCATCGGTCCCAAAAAAAGTTCGAAATATCAGCCAGATCGTGCGACACACCGGCCCAATTGGCAGATGGCCTCACGCAAACCCCTCTACCGTGTGAGGCGTGAGCAGCAGCGGCCTCATCTACGCAGTCATTGTCGGGGCCTGGGCCGCCTACTTGGTGCCTATGTGGCTCCGTAGGCAGGACGAGCTGAACGAGTCTCGTCCGACGGAACGCTTCAGCACCGCCATCCGGCTGCTGTCCGGGCGGGCGGGCATGGAGCGCCGATATGCCAAGGGCCTGCGGGCGCGCTCCGCCGAGGAGGGGGAGCCCGGTGGTCACCCGGACGGCGTCACCGGCTCGGTGGACGTCCGGGCCTTCGCCATGCCTCCGAGCGGACGGCAGGCGCGTGTGCGCGTGGAGCCGGAGGGCCCGGCTCGGCCGGAGCCGGCGGCCCCGGAGGCGGCCAGGTCCGGCGCGCACCCCAAGGCCGGCCCCGGGCCGGAGCCGGCCGCCCGTCCGCGGGCGGGCAAGGACGCGCCCCGGGCACGGAAGGCGCCCTCGGCGGAGGCCAGGGCGCGCGCCCGGCGCTCGAAGGTGCTCGCACGGCGCAGGCGCACCACCGTGGTGCTCTTCCTCGCGTTCACGCTCGGCGCGATCGTCGCCGCGGTCGGGGGGCTGGCCTTCCTCTGGGCGCCCGGCGTGCCCGCCGTGCTGCTGAGCGCGTACATCGCCTATCTGCGGTCGCAGGAGCGCAAGCGGTTCGTCTACACGATGGACCGGCGCCGGGCCGAGGCGGCGGCGCAGCGCCTGAGGGAGCGGCAGCCCCGGCGGCGGCCCCCGGTCGCCTCCGACACCGATGAGCAGCCGGAGGGCGGACCCGAACCCGAGACCGACCCCGGACTGTCCGCGCTCGCCGCCGACCGCCGGGCCCTGGTCGAGCAGACCGACCACGCCGAGTGGGTGGACCAGCAGCGTGAGCGCCGCCGCAGGCCCGGGCACGGGGAGAGCTGGGATCCCGTGCCGGTGCCGCTGCCGACGTATGTGACCGCGCCGGTCGCCCCCCGGGCGACGCCGAGCGTGGACCACGGGACGCCGGACGCCTGGAGCTCCGCCCGGTCCAGCGCGGCGGAGGCGGCGGCGCCCGTGCCCGGGGCCTCCGCGGCCGACCGCGGGGAGCCGGATGCGGAGGAGGAACCCGCCCCCGGGGCCCAGGAGCAGCCGGAGACCGCTGACGCGGGCCGGTGCGACGCCCGCAGGGCGGCCTCGGCGCGCCGGTCGCGGGAGCGGGGGCGCACCCCGCTGTTCGACCAGTACGAGGACGGGGAACGTCCGCGGGCCGCCAACGAGTAGGTGCCGGCCGCGCCCTGGTCGGCCCCCGTGGCTGACCTGGGCGGAACGGATTTCCAGACCGGCCGATGGGGATGCTAGAGTTTCACTCGTTGCAAGGGCCTGTGGCGCAGTCCGGTAGCGCACCTCGTTCGCATCGAGGGGGCCAGGGGTTCAAATCCCCTCAGGTCCACCGCAACAACTCCCTGAAGCTCGGGGAAGTTGAGAAGATCCCGTCCGATCGGAAGATCGGGCGGGATTTTTGCTGTGGTGACCCGAGTTCGCTCCGGCGCCGCCGAACACGGCCGGTGCGCCGTGGAGTTCGCGGCGTGGGTGCGCGCTGTGAGGGAGCCCACGGAGGGTGGACCCCGGTAGGCGGGCCTGGACGGGCGGGCCCCGGTAGGCGGGCCCGGACGGGCGGCCCCGCGTGCGGCAGGGGCCGACAGACCCCGGACGGCCCCCGGACGGCCCTACAGCGGCTTGGCGAAGCAGAGGCTGAGCTCGTGGTGGCGGTAATAGCCGAACTTGGCGCACGGCTCGTAGCCGCTGGAGGTGTAGAGGGCCACGGCCTCCGGCTGCTTGCTGCCCGTCTCCAGGACCATGCGGGTGCGGCCGGCCGCCCGGGCGTCCTCCTCCAGCGCGGCCAGGATGCGGCGCGCCAGCCCCCGGCCCCGCATCTCCGCGATGACGAACATTCTCTTGAGCTCGGCATCCCCGTCGAGATACCCCTCGTCGTTCTTCTCCTGGCCGCGCCAGCCGCCCGTGGCGACGGGACGCTCCCGCTCGTCGTAGGCGATCAGGTACAGGCCGGACGGAGGTGCGAACATCGCCGGGTCCAGATGGGTGGCGTCGCCGCCGTCGCCGTAGCGGAGGTGGTATTCGGCCTGGACCTCATCGCTGAGCTTGACGGCGTCAGGGTGGTCGAAGGGCACGCGACGAATATTCATGCTACCAATCGTACAAGTATGCAGCATCACGGACGGAGTCGTTTCCAGTGTGCCGGTAGGGTTCCGGCGTGCTGACTGTGACCTCCGTGAATGTGAACGGGATCCGGGCCGCCGCGAAGAAGGGCTTCGTGGACTGGCTGGCCGGGACCTCCGCCGATGTGCTGTGCCTCCAGGAGGTCAGGGCCGAGCCGGCGCAGATTCCCGTGGAGGTGCGCACGCCCGACGGATGGCATGCCGTGCACGCGCCCGCCGCCGCGAAGGGGCGCGCCGGGGTGTCGCTCTACACCCGCCGTGAGCCCGACCGGGTGCGCGTCGGGTTCGGGTCGGCCGAGTTCGACGGCAGCGGGCGGTATGTCGAGGTGGACCTGCCGGGGGTCACCGTCGCCAGCCTCTATCTGCCCTCCGGTGAGGTCGGCACCGAGCGGCAGGACGAGAAGGTCCGGTTCATGGCCGGGTTCCTCGGTTATCTGAAGGAGCTGCGGGAGCGGGCCGCCGCCGACGGACGCGAGGTCCTCGTGTGCGGTGACTGGAACATCGCCCACCGCGAGGCCGACCTCAAGAACTGGCGCGGCAACCGGAAGAACTCCGGCTTCCTGCCCGAGGAGCGGGCGTGGCTGGGCCGGGTTCTCGACCCCGAGGACGGCGGATACGTCGACGTCGTGCGGGCGCTGCACCCGGATGCCGAGGGGCCCTACACCTGGTGGTCCTACCGGGGGCGCGCCTTCGACAACGACTCGGGATGGCGGATCGACCTGGCCGTGGCGACCCCCGGACTCGCGGGCCGGGCCGTCAAGGCCCTGGTGGAGCGCGCGGCCGGCCATGGTGAGCGCTGGTCCGACCACGCTCCCGTGACGGTGGTCTTCGAGTGAGCTGAGTCCCGCGCGGGACCTACGGCTCGCGCAGGCGACGGTCCAGGGCCAGGGACAGCTCCGCCTGCACCACGCTCTGGGCCAGCGGGCGCAGCCGCCGGGCGTCCTCGGGGGAACGGTGGTGGGCGGACATCAGGTCCGAGAAGACGTCCGCCAGGGCCTCGGTGTGCTCGCGCACGCGGCGGGCGGCGGCCAGGACGTCCGCGAGCGGTATGCCCTCGCGCACCAGGGCCGCCGAGACGTCGAGAAGCCGGCGGCTGATGTGAACGATCTCGCCGCCGTCCGTACCGAGATAGCCGAGATCGAGGGCCGCGGCGAGGTTCTCCGGAGTCGCCTCGGCGCCGAACTCGTCGGCCAGGGCCTCCGGGGTGAGGCGTACCGGGATCTCCTCGGTGGGGCCGCCGAGGCCCAGCAGATCGCCGACGTCGCGTCCGTGGTCGAACGCCTCGGCCAGCTCGGCGATGCCGCTGAGGGTGTGACCGCGTTCCAGGAGCGCTGAGATCGTGCGCAGCCGGGCCAGATGGGTGTCGTCGTACCAGGCGATACGGCCTTCTCGGCGCGGTGGCTGGATCAGCTTGCGTTCGCGGTAGAAACGCAGGGTGCGCACCGTGATCCCGGCCTCCTCGGCCAGCTCCTCCATGCGGTACTCATGCCGCTCCCCGTCCTCTGCCACGCCCGCACCCTACGTCGTACCGGCGGTAACTTTCCTCGTGCCGCCCTCTATCCATCGGTACGCCGCTGCCCTACCCTCCCCATTGCGCCAGTGTTCACTGGCGGAGTCTTACCGGCTCCCCTGACCCAGTGTCAGCTGAGCCGGCCGCAGGGACCGGGAGGCTTCTGGATGGCCGAGCACGAGCATGTGCCTCATGTACGGGTGGCGGTGATCGGATCCGGGTTCGGAGGGCTCGGGGCCGCCGTGCGGCTGCGCCGGGAAGGCGTCACCGACTTCGTCGTGCTGGAGCGGGCGAGCGGCATCGGCGGCACCTGGCGCGACAACAGTTACCCCGGTTGCGCCTGTGACGTCCCGTCGCACCTGTACTCGTTCTCGTTCGCCCCCAACCCCGACTGGCCGCGCACCTTCTCCGGACAGGAGCACATCCGCGCCTATCTGGAGCATGTGGCGGACGTCTTCGGGCTGCGTCCTCACCTCCGCTTCGACTCCGAAGTGAAGGTGATGACCTGGGATGCCGGGAAGCTGCACTGGGCGATCGAGACCGGCAGCGGGCCGCTCACCGCCGATGTCGTCGTCTCCGCCACCGGGCCGCTGTCCGATCCGAGGATCCCGGAGGTCCCGGGGCTGGACGGCTTCCCGGGGAAGATCTTCCACTCCGCCCGCTGGGACCACGACTACGACCTGCGCGGCAAGCGCGTCGCCATGATCGGCACGGGCGCCTCCGCGATCCAGATCGTTCCCGAGATACAGCCCGTCGTCGGCAGGCTCACCCTCTTCCAGCGCACCCCGCCCTGGGTGATGCCCCGGGTCGACCGGGAGATCAGCGCCCTGGAGCGGCGGCTGCACCGCGCGCTGCCGTTCACCACGCAGTTGCGCCGCGGGTTTCTGTGGGGCATCCGGGAACTTCAGGTCCAGGCGTTCACCAAGCACCCCGACGAGCTGGGCCTGGTCGAGCGGATGGCCCGGCGCAACCTGGCGCGAGCGGTCAAGGATCCGGCGCTGCGGGCCATGCTGACCCCGGACTACCGCATCGGCTGCAAGCGGATCCTGCTCTCGAACACGTACTATCCGGCGCTCACCCGCCCCAATGTGGAGGTCGTCGCCTCCGGTCTGAGCGAGATCCGCGGCTCGACCCTCGTCGCGGCGGACGGCACCGAGAGCGAGGCCGATGCGATCGTCTTCGGCACCGGCTTCCATGTCACGGACATGCCGATCGCCGACCGGGTGGTCGGCGCGGAGGGACGGACGCTCGCCCGGACGTGGAGCGGCGGCATGAAGGCGCTGCGCGGCGCGACCGCCGCCGGATTCCCCAACTGGATGTCGATCATCGGCCCCAACACCGGTCTCGGGAACTCCTCGATGATCCTCATGATCGAGTCCCAGCTGAACTACATGGCCGACTACCTGCGGCAGTTGGAGGTGCTCGGCGGCCGGGTCGCGCTCGACGCCCGGCCGGGTGCCGTCGACGCCTGGAACCACAAGGTGCAGGAGCGCATGAAGCGCACGGTGTGGAACACCGGCGGCTGCACGAGCTGGTACCTCGACGCCAGCGGCCGCAACACCACCATCTGGCCGGGCACGACGACGGAGTTCCGCAGTGCGACCCGCCGAGTCGACCTGGGGGAGTACGAGGTGGTCCGCGCCCCCCGGACGGCGGAGCCGGGCGAGCAGCCCGCCGGGACGCGGACGGAGGCGCGCGCATGAGGCGGCCGGCACACGTCACGAGCGGGCCGTACGCGCCGCCCGCGCCCGTCCGGGAACTACGCGTCTGCTCCGCCGACGGCGCCCGGTTGCATGTCGAGGTCCATGGGCCCGAGGGTGCGCCCGTGGTGGTCCTCGCCCATGGCTGGACCTGCTCGACCGCCTTCTGGGCGGCGCAGATCCGGGACCTGGCCGTCGACCACCGGGTGGTCGCCTACGACCAGCGGGGGCACGGGCGCAGTCCCGCGAGCCCCGCGTGCACCGCCGAAGCGCTCGCCGACGATCTGGAGGCGGTGCTCTCCGCCACGCTCGCGCCGGGCGAGAAGGCCGTGGTCGTGGGGCACTCCATGGGCGGGATGACGGTGCTGGCCGCGGCCACGCGCCCCCGCTTCAGGGCGCACACGGCGGCCGTCCTGTTGTGCAGCACCGGGAGTGCGCGCCTGGTCGCCGAGGCCAGGGTGCTTCCGATGCGCGCCGGGCGTGTGCGCACCTGGCTCACGGCGCGCGTCCTGGGCTCCCGCGCCCCGCTCGGGCCGATCACGCCGGTCTCCCTGCGCATCCTCAAGTACGCGACCATGGGCCCCGGTTCGACGCCCGCCATGGTGGAGGCGTGCGCGCGGGTGGTGCACGGCTGCCCGCGCGAGGTGCGCCACGCCTGGTCCCGCATGCTGGAGGCACTGGATCTGGAAGACGGCGCAGGGGAGTTGACCGTCCCGACGGAGGTCCTGGTCGGCACCGCCGACCGGCTCACCCCGCCGGTGCACACACGGGCGCTGGTCGCGGCGCTGCCGCACTGCGTGGGCAGCACGGAACTGCCGGGGCTCGGCCATATGACGCCGGTCGAGGCACCGGAGCTGGTGACCGGGAGGATCCGAGAACTCGTCACCGCGTACACGGGCGACGCAGAGGTCAAGGAGGGCGCATGAGCAGGGTGAACCTGGAGGGCCGGGTGGCCGTCGTCACCGGCGCCGCGCGGGGTGTCGGTGAGCTGCTGGCCCGCAAGCTGTCGGTCCGCGGGGCGAGGGTCGCGCTCGTCGGTCTCGAGCCGGACGCGCTCAAGCAGACCTCGGAGCGGCTGTACGGGGACAGCGACCACTGGCACGCCGACGTCACGGACCACGAGACGATGACTCGGGTCGCGGGGGAGGTGAAGGAGCGGTTCGGGAAGGTCGACATCGTGGTCGCCAACGCGGGTGTGGCGAACGGCGGTCCGTTCACCGCCTCCGATCCCGAGGCCTGGCGGCGCGTGATCGAGGTCAACCTCATCGGCTCGGCGGTGACGGCCCGCGCCTTTCTGCCCGCGCTGATCGAGAGCCGTGGCTATCTGCTCCAGATCGCCTCGCTCGCGGCGATCACGCCCGCGCCGATGATGACGGCCTACTGCGCGTCCAAGTCGGGCGTGGAGGCGTACGCCCACAGTCTGCGCGCCGAGGTCGCGCACCACGGTGTGGGCGTCGGGGTCGGGTATCTGTCCTGGACCGACACGGACATGGTCCGGGGCGCCGACCGGGACGACGTGATGCGGGAGTTGCGGCAGCGGCTGCCGTGGCCGGCCGGCAGGACCTACCCGCTCGGACCGGCGGTGGAACGGCTCGTGGCCGGGATCGAGCGGCGCTCCAGCCATGTCTACGGGCAGGCGTGGCTGCGCGGGATGCAGGCCGTGCGCGGCTGTCTGCCGGGGCTCATCGCCACGGTGGGACAGCGGGAGATCCGGCGGTTCGAGCCCCGGCTCAAAGGGGTGCGCACAGGGCTGGTGGGGGCCGGCGGGGAGGCCGATGAGCAGCAGCGCCGTACGCTGCGTAACTGATCGAAATGCGTGCTGTGTCGGTGCGTGTCAGTCTGGTCGAGCCCGATCCCCTCACCCACTACGGGAGTGAACCCACATGGGCATGAAGGACCAGTTCCAGGACAAGGCCGAGCAGATGAAGCAGCAGGCCAAGCAGAAGGCGCAGCAGGCGAAGCAGCAGGCCCAGCAGCGTGGCCAGCAGGCCCAGGAGCGTGGCCAGCAGACTCAGGAGCGTGGCCAGCAGACTCAGGAGCGTGGCCGGCAGGCCCAGGAGCGCGGCCGGCAGCGCGAAGAGGACACGCGGCGACTGCAGGACGACGCGGAGGACCGCTTCAACCAGGACTACGACATGTAGCGTGCCGCCCGGCCTTGACCTCGCGTGGGGCGTCCCCTTCTGGAGGGCGCTCCACGCGTGTGTGCCCGGGGAACGGGCCGGCCCGCCGTACAGGGCGGCGGAAGAGAGGGCTAACCCCCTGTCCGCGGCGGCAGTTTCGGGCGAGTCCTGTCCGGGACGTCGCTGTAGTCCGGCGGTGTGGCCGCCGGCTGGGTCTCCAGCAGTTCCAGGGCCAGTTCGACCGCGTCGCTCAGCTGCCTGTGACGGCCCTCCGCCCAGTCCAGCGGGGTGCGCGGGATCTCCACGTCCGGGGCGACCCCGTGGTTCTCGACCGACCAGCCGTACGCGTAGAACCAGGCCGCGTTCATCGGGACCGTGATCACCGTGCCGTCGCCCAGACGGTGGCGGCCGGTCATGCCCACCACACCGCCCCAGGTGCGCTGACCCACCACCGGGCCGAGCTTCATCAGCCTGATCGCCGCCGTGATCATGTCTCCGTCGGAGGCCGTGGCCTCGTCGGCCAGCGCCACGATCGGCCCCCGCGGCGCGTTCGAGGTGTACGTCACCGGCTGGGCGTTGCGGGTCAGGTCCCAGCCCAGGATCTTGCGCGTCAGCTTCTCGATGACCAGTTCGCTGATGTGGCCGCCCGCGTTGGCCCGTACGTCCACGATCAGCGCAGGCAGCGAGACCTCCATCCGCAGATCCCGGTTGAACTGCGCCCAGCCCGATCCCCCCATGTCGGGGATGTGCAGATAGCCGCAGCGGCCATCGCTCAACTCGCGGACGACCGAACGGCGCTTGGCCACCCAGTCCTGATAGCGCAACGGCCGTTCGTCGACCAGCGGGATCACGGCGACCCTGCGCGGCTGTCCCGCGCCCTCGGCCGGCCGGAACGTCAGCTCGACCGTCGTGCCGCCCGCGCCCGCCAGCAGCGGATACGGTCCCGTCACCGGATCCACCGGCCGTCCGTCCACATGGCTCAGGACGGCCCCCTCCCGGATTCCGGTGCCCGCCAGCGGCGAGCGCGCCTTCGAGTCCGAGGACTCGCCGGGCAGGATCCTCTTCACCACCCAGCATCCGTCACGCCGTACGAAGTTGGCGCCGAGCAGGCCCTGGTAGCGCTGGTAGTGCGCCGGGCCCTCGTTGCGCCGGGCCGGTGCCACATACGCGTGGGACGTGCCCAGCTCGCCCAGGACCTCGCGCAGCAGATCCGCGAAGTCGTCCGGGGACGTGACCCGTTCGACCAGCGGACGGTACTGCTCCAGGATCGCGTCCCAGTCGATCCCGCACATCCGCGGTTCCCAGAAGTACGCGCGGATGATCCGGCCCGCCTCCGCGTACGCCTGCCGCCACTCCGCCCCGGGGTCCACCTCGTGCATGATCCGGCGCGCGTCGATCCAGACCGTCGTGTCGCTGTCGCCGGACTCGGTGGAGGGGACCGCGCGCAGCTCGCCCTCGTCGACGACCACCAGCCGCGTACCGTCCCCGCTCACCGCGAACCAGTCCAGATGCGGGACCAGTTCGGACTTCTTCGCCTTGCTGATGGTGAAGTGCTCCAGGGTGGGCCGGCCGGAGATGTCGTCCGGGTTCAGGAACGTCTCGCCCAGCGCGCCCGAGATCGGCCAGCGCAGCCAGACCAGGCCCCCGCCCGCGACGGGGTACAGCGACGAGTACTTCGACGCCGGGACCGGGAACGGCGTCACCCGGCTCGCCAGGCCCTCCACCTCGACGGTCACCACCCCGTCGCCCTCCTCTTCCTCCAGCGGGTCGAGGCCGCCGGCCGCGGGACGTCCCTCCGGGTTCAGTGCGAAGGGGGAGGGGATCGCCGAGGACAGCGGGACCAGATACGGGCGGCAGCCGAGCGGGAAGGACAGGTCTCCGGTGTGCACGTCGTACACCGGGTCGAAGCCGCGCCAGGACAGGAACGCCAGATAACGGCCGTCGCGGGTGAAGACCGGATTCTCGTCCTCGAAGCGGCCGTTGGTGACGTCGACGATGAGGCGGTCCTGGATCCGCGCCATCTTGATCTGCCGCAGCGACCGGCCGATCCACGGGTGTGACCACGTCAGCCAGGCCCCGTCCGGGGAGAACGCCAGATCCCGGACCGGGCCGTTGACCGAACGGATCAGCTCGGTGACGGTGACGGTGCCGGCTGCCGCTGCCGGGGACTCCTGCGTGACGCTCTCCTGCGTCGTGGCGGCGCCCTCCGCCGGCGCCTCTTTCGCTCCCCGGGGCCCTTGGGCATCCTGGGCTTCTTCGGCTTGCGTGGCTTCTTCGGCTTGCGTGGCTTCTTCGGCTTGCGGGGCTTCTCCGGCTCCCGAGGCTTCCCCCGCTCCCGAGGCTTCCCCGGCACCTGGGGCGTCCGTCGTCCCGTCGGCCTCTTCCGGCTCCGACGCGTCGACGAGCAGCAGCCGTCCGTCGTTGGAGGCGACCGCGAGCCGCTCGCCCTGCGGGTCCGCCACCATCTCCAGGACCCGGCCGAGCTGTCCGCCGGCCAGCCGGCGCGGTGCGCGGTCGCCCGAGGCCCGCGGCAGATACGCGATCTCGATCGCGTCCTCGCCCTCCGCGTCGGTGACATAGGCGACCTGCCCGGCGGGGCCCAGCATCTCCGGCAGCCGTACCCGCACGCCGGGGGTGTCCGTGATCGTGCGGGCGGGGCCGTCGCGGTGGGTGAGCCAGTACAGGCTGCCGCGGACGACGACCGCACTGGCACGCCCGGTCTCGTCGACCGCGACGCCGTCCAGGTGCTGTGTGGCCGGCACCTGGTACCGGCGGCGCCCCGCGCGCGGCCCGCCCAGGCGTATCTTCAGGCGGCGGGGGACCGAGTCGGGGGAGAGGTCGTCGACGATCCACAGGTCGCCCGCGCTCTGGTACACCACCCGCGTGCCGTCGCTGGACGCGTGGCGGGCGTAGAAGGCGTCGTGGTCGGTGTGGCGGCGCAGGCCGGAGCCGTCGTAGGCACACGAGTACAGGTTTCCGATGCCCTCGTGGTCGGACAGGAACGCGATCCGTCCGTCCACGAACATCGGGGCGTCAAGGTGGCCGTCGAGGTCGGCGAGCAGCCGCTGCCCGTGCAGCCAGAGCCGGCCTGTCGCGCCGCCCCGGTAGCGCTTCCAGGACGCGGGTTCGTGGGGCGCGGCGCCGGTGAGCAGCAGGGTCATGTGTTCGCCCGCCACATCGGCGACGGCGATGTCGGAGACCGGGCCCCAGGGAAGCTTGCCACCCGGGGCGCCGTCGGTGGGGACCTTGTAGGCCCAGGTGAAATGGGTGAAGGGCTCGCCGTGCGAGGCGACGGCGAGGATGTCGGAGTGGCCGTCCGTCTCGGGGGGTGTCCAGCCGCAGACCCGGGTGTCGGAACTGCCCCAGTAGGTGAGCCGCCGGCCGGGGCCGCCGTCCACCGGCGACAGATGGATCTCCGGGACCAGACTGCGCCAGCTCGTGTACGCGATGTGGCGCCCGTCGGGTGAGAAGCGGGGATGGCCGATCTTCGTGCGGTCGACGGTCAGCCGCCAGGCGCGGCCGGGCCCCTCCAGCGAGGCCACCCACAGGTCGTCCTCGGCGACGAAGCAGAGCCGGTCGCCGTGCAGGTGCGGGAAGCGGAGGTAGCCGGCGTTCTCGTGCACGTCGCTCGTGTCGCTCACCTACCCATGCTTTTCCTGCCGACGGGTGACGGCAACTCGTAGGCCGTTCAGGTGGCCGGAGCGCGCATCCCGCCCGGGGCGCTCGCTCCTCTTTGTCCGCTGCCAGTGCACGGCGCCCGCGCCTTGCGACCGCGCACCGGTTGAGCGCCGAGCCCGTGATACAGGACACGTACGAAACGGTTTCGTTTCGCTCGCGAGGCGGGGTATCTTCGTGGTGGTACGAAACCGTGTCGTTCGAGGCGCTGCCGCTTCGGACGCGCAGCAGGAAGGTGAGCCGTATGACTGAGATCGCGACGGCGCGGCGCAGTCGGATCACCCCCGAACGCGAGGCCGAGCTGTACGAGGCCGTGCTCGAACTGCTCCGGGAAGTCGGCTACGACGCCCTGACCATGGACGCCGTGGCCACCCGCACCCGGTCCAGCAAGGCCACCCTCTACCGCCAGTGGGGCGGCAAGGCCGAACTGGTCGTCAGGGCCCTCCGGCACGGCAAGCCGAGCCGGAACGGCGAGATCGACACCGGTTCGCTCCGGGGCGACCTGCACGCCCTGGTGGCGCTCGAGGACGACTGCACGATGGAGCAGAACTCGGCCCTGATGCGGGGCGTCGCCATGGCGATGCATCACAACGACGATCTGCGCCAGGCGTTCCGGGACCAGCTGATCGACCCCGAGATGACGGCGTTCCAGCAGGTGCTGCGGCGCGCCATCGACCGGGGCGAGATCCGCCCGGACTGCCCGGCGTTGGACTTCCTGGTGCACATGCTGGTCGGTGGCTTCGTCACCCGCGCGATGATCGAGAACCAGCCGCCGACCCAGGCCTTCCTCACGTCGTACCTCGACGCCGTGGTCCTCCCCGCCCTCGGCGTGCCCACCACCTGACCGGACCTCACCGACCAGTCCCCCCAATTGGCCCCCTCCTGACGTCACCGCTCACGTCGTCGGGCTGATCACCCCTGCCCTGAACACCCCACGACCTGACCGGGAGTACGTCCTCGTGGCCACGTTTCTCTATCGACTAGGCCGACTCGCCTTCCGGCGACGGCATTTCGTCGCCCTGATCTGGGTGGCGCTGCTGACGCTCGCGGGCGTCGGCGCCGCCAGCGCCCCCGTAGCGGGCTCCTCTTCCTTCTCCGTACCCGGCACCGAGGCCCAGAAGGCCTTCGACCTGCTGGAACAGCGCTTCCCCGGGATGAGCGCCGACGGGGCGACCGCGCGTGTCGTCTTCAAGGCGCCCGGCGGCGAGAAGGTGACGGCGAAGGACAACAAGGCGGTCGTCGAGAAGACCGTCCGGGAGCTGCGCGACGGCTCCGAGGTCGTCTCCGTCGCCGACCCGTTCGTGGCGCACAGCGTCAGCAAGGACGGCACCATCGCCTACGCCCAGGTGAAGTACAGGGTCTCCGGCATGGAGCTGAAGGACGCCTCCAAGGACGCCCTGAAGCAGGCCGCGCAGGGGGCACGGGACGGCGGGCTGACCGTCGAGGTCGGCGGTGACGCGCTGTCGGCCGTACCGGAGACCGGCGCGACCGAGGTCATCGGTATCGCGGTCGCCGCGGTCGTCCTCGTCATCACCTTCGGCTCGCTGGTGGCGGCCGGACTGCCGCTGCTCACCGCCCTGATCGGCGTCGGCATCGGTGTCTCGACGATCACCGCCCTGGCCAGCGCCCTGGACCTGGGGTCGACGACCTCCACCCTGGCGATGATGATCGGCCTCGCGGTCGGCATCGACTACGCGCTGTTCATCGTCTCCCGCTACCGGGCGGAGCTGGCCGAGGGCCGCGAGCGCGAGGAGGCGGCGGGCCGCGCGGTCGGCACGGCGGGCTCGGCGGTGGTCTTCGCGGGTCTGACGGTCGTGATCGCGCTCGTGGGTCTGGCCGTGGTCGACATCCCGATGCTGACGAAGATGGGTGTCGCCGCGGCGGGCACGGTCGCCATCGCGGTCCTGATCGCGCTGACGATGATCCCGGCGCTGCTGGGCTACGCGGGCCGCACGGTCAAGCCGGCGGGCGAGAAGAGCAGGCTGCTGGGCGGTGGCCGGGCCGCCGCCGGCCGGAAGCGGCCGAACATGGGCACGCGTTGGGCGAGCCTCGTCGTCCGCCGTCCGCTGCCCGTCCTGCTGCTGGGTGTCGTGGCGCTCGGTGCCGCGGCCCTGCCGGCGTCCAAGCTGGAGCTGGGGCTGCCGGACGACGGTTCGCAGCCGACGTCCACCACGCAGCGCCGGGCGTACGACCTGCTCTCCGACGGCTTCGGTCCCGGCTTCAACGGGCCGCTGATGGTCGTGGTCGACGCGAAGGCGAGCGACCGTCCGAAGGCCGCCGTCACCAAGGTGACCGATGACATCAAGGGCATGAAGGATGTCGTCACGGTGACGCCGGCGACGTACAACAAGTCCGGTGACACCGCGATGATCACCGTGATCCCCGGCTCGAAGCCGTCCTCCACCACCACCGAGGACCTGGTGCACGGCATCCGGGACGCGGGCGTCGGCGTCGAGGCGGACACGGACGCGAAGCTGCTGGTCACGGGCACGACGGCGATGAACATCGACGTCTCGCAGAAGCTGAACGACGCACTGCTGCCATATCTGGCGCTGGTGGTGGGCCTCGCCTTCCTCCTCCTGATCGTGGTCTTCCGCTCGATCCTGGTCCCGCTGAAGGCGGCGCTCGGCTTCCTGCTCTCGGTGACGGCGGCGCTCGGCGCGGTGGTCGCGGTCTTCCAGTGGGGCTGGCTGTCCGGCCTGATGGGCGTCGAGGAGACCGGCCCGATCATGTCGATGATGCCGATCTTCATGGTGGGCGTGGTCTTCGGCCTGGCGATGGACTACGAGGTCTTCCTGGTGACCCGGATGCGGGAGGCATACGTCCACGGCGAGAGTCCCGGCCAGGCGATCGTGACCGGCTTCAGGCACGGTGCCCGGGTCGTCACCGCGGCCGCCGTCATCATGATCGCCGTCTTCTCCGGCTTCATCGGCTCCAGCGAGGCGATGATCAAGATGATCGGCTTCGGCCTCGCGATCGCGGTCTTCTTCGACGCGTTCGTGGTCCGCATGGCGCTCGTACCGGCAGTCCTCGCGCTGCTCGGCCGCAGGGCCTGGTGGCTGCCGAAGTGGCTGGAGCGCGCGCTGCCCAACGTGGACGTCGAGGGCGAGGGCCTGCGCACCGAAGCCGGCGCCGGTCCCCGGGACCCGGACACGGACCAGGACCGCGAACTGGTACGGGCCTGATCACCGCCACCTGAACCGGATCACCTCCTCCACACACGCAGGGCGCCCCACCACCGGGTGGGGCGCCCTGCCGCATATGCGGGAACCGGTGCTCAGCGTTCTTGCCCGGCCGGATCGTCGTCGGTGAAGACTTCGGCGGCGGTGAGGGCGCGGTCGAACCGGCGGGTGAGGGTGTCGAGGTCGTCGCAGGATGTCACGTGGGCGCGATCGGCGTCGGAGAGGGCGATGCCGCGACGCGGTCTCCGGATCGCGGGCCTCGAGGGGCCTTCAGTGGGGCGGGGTGGCGCCCGCCAGGTAGGTTCGTTGCAGGAAGTGCACCAGTTCCCTGGACTCGAACTGGACGACCTCGACCCCTCGTGCCGAGTGCAGTTCCATCACCGCCTGGACCCGGCCGCACGGCCAGATGCGGACGTCGCCGCGGCCCGCCGGGGCGCGGAGGCCCTTTTCCAGGAGGTCCCGGGAGAAGGCCCACTCATGGGGGCCGGGGAGGCCCACGTGGACGGAGCGGGGGTCCCGGTCCGGGTCGTAGCGCAGGATCACGGGGACCGCGTCCGGCGCCTCCGGGGAGTCGGTGACGACATGGGCTCGTGCGTACTGTTCCACCACGGACATCGGACCGCTCCTCACGCTGGGTCACCTGAGCAGAACCTGCGAATCCGTTTCTCGCCTTCTCTTCAATGTTGCACAACGGGACATAAGCTGCGCTTGGCGCCTGTCTACAGCCTTAACCTGCCCCAAAGCTCTTGCGCTCGACCAGGAGGTCGCGTCGAAGCTGGTGGAGGCGGCCCATGAGGTCTGCCCGTACTCCAACGCCACCCGCGGCAACATCGACGTGTCGATCGTGCTGGGCTGAGGGTCTAGGGGCGAGGAATCGAAGGCCGCACGCCCGTGTTTCACTCACTGTCGTAGGCGAGTGGAAGGGAATGTGGACGTGGACGTGGACGGCGTGGTGGCCGAGGGCTTCGAGCCGGTCAGGGACGCGTTCGTACGGAACTTCGAGACGCTCGGGGAGCGCGGGGCGGCGGTGGCCGTCTACCGCGACGGGCGCAAGGTCGTGGATCTGTGGGGCGGCACCCGGGACGTCGACGGGACGCGGTCCTGGGAGCGGGGCACCGCGCAGATCGTGCGCTCGGCCACCAAGGGCATCGCCGCGGCCGTGCTGCTGATGCTGGCCGAGCGCGGGGAACTGGATCTGGACGCGCCGGTCGGCGCCTACTGGCCGGAGTTCAAGGCACAGGCCAAGGAACACACGCTGGTGCGGCATGTGCTGGCGCACCGAGCCGGGGTGCCGGCGCTCGACCGCCCCCTCACGCCTGCCGAGGCCGCCGACCCGGATCTCGCCGCCGCCGCACTGGCCGCGCAGGCACCCGCCTGGGAGCCCGGCACGGACCACGGCTACCACGCGCAGACCTACAGCTGGCTGACGGGCGAGCTGGTGCGGCGGACCACCGGCCGTTCGATCGGCGAGTGGATCGCCACCGAGATCGCCGGACCGCTCGGCCTGGACCTGTGGGTGGGCCTGCCCGAGGAGCAGGCGCACCGGGTGGGACGGGTCGGTCCCCTCGAGGCGCCGGCGCAGGACGGGGCGCTGCGCGCCCGCCCCAAGCGCGCGGTCGCCGAGGCCTACGCCGACCCCACGAGTCTCACCCGCCGCGCCTTCGGCGCCATCACTCCCCAACCCGACGAGAACGACCCCGCCTACCGCGCGGCGGTCCTGCCCGCGTCGAACGGCATCGCGACGGCGGACTCTCTCGCGCGCTTCTACGCGGCGCTGAACGGCGGGATCGACGGCGTACGGCTGTTCGCCCCCGAGACGCGGGAAAGGGCCCGTGCGGAGGCCTCGGCGGGCCCCGACCGGGTGCTGGTCGTCACCACCCGCTTCGGCCTCGGCTACATGCTGCACGGCAGCGCGTCCCCGCTGCTCGCCCCCGGCTCCTTCGGCCACCCGGGCCGCGGCGGGGCACTCGGCTTCGCGGACCCGGAGTCGGGCATCGCCTTCGGCTATGTCACCAACGGCTTCCGCAAGAGCGTGACGGCCGACCCGAGGGCGCAGGCACTGGTACGCGCGGTGCGCACGTCCCTGGCGTAGCCGGCGCGAGTGGGCGTGCGCGTGGACGGATGCTGCGCGAGCGGGCGTGCGCCCGGGCGGACGCGGACGGGGTGTGGGACGGGGCGCGCAGAGCCCGGAGACACGGCCAGGACTGCCCGTTGACCCGTGAGGCGACCGGTGACCGGCGACGGGCACGTGCGCGGGCAGGGCTCGGTGATGCCCGGACGCGCGGTCGCGTACGGGCACCGCCCGGGAACTCAGTGCGTCAGCGGGCGGGACGTCCTGCCCGACGCCTCGTCGATCTCGTCGTGCGCCTTCGTGAGGAGCTCCATCGCCAGCTCGTTCAGTGCGCGCGCCCCGGCGATCTCCTCGCCGACGCGGGGCTGATTCGCGTCGGTGTGGTGGCGGCTGGCGTACCCGTGGGACCGTACCTCGTTCCCGTCGGGAAGCCGTACGAGCGCCGCCGCCCGTGTCCGTTCGTCGTCCTCCTCGAACTCCAGCTCTACATGCCATCCGACTGTGGTGTGCATCATGACGATCACCTCCGGAACCACTGATTCCAGGGTGCTCCTCCTCGCCCTTGGACGCACGGTCTGGGCGGGTATGGGCCATGGCGCGGGCACGGGACCCACGGCTCACGCCTGGTCGTTGTCCTTCAACTCCCCCCAGCCATGCCACCGGTCGACCTCGATCCAGGCACTGACCCGGCCCCGCTCCCGGTTCGGATAGGGCTTGCCGGTGTAGTGCCGGGAGAGGCGGTCGATGTCGGCGAGGTCCTTGTCCTCGTACATCTCCGCGACCCGGCCGATGAGCGTGACATGTGTGTACCAGTCGCCCTCGTCGAGGACGGTGAGGCTCACCCGGGGGTCCCGGCGCAGACGCTTCAGGCGTACCCGGCCCTCGTCCATGTTGACCAGCGCCCGGCCGTCCTCCCAGAGATACCAGGTGGGGGTGGAGACGGGGGCGCCGTCGGCGCGCAGGGTGGCGATGACGCCGGGATTGGGGCGGCGCAGCAGCGCGACGGCCTCGTCGGGAAGGGGCGGTTCGGACATGGGGACTCCTCGGCCTCGGGAACGGGGTATGGCGTCAGGAAGTGGGGCTGTCGTCGAAGCTGGCGAAGTAGGCGGCGGCCATGTCCTCGTCCGCGTGGCCCTGGCCGGCCGCGCGACGCATCCGCTCGGCGGTCGCCGCGGCCACGTCGAGGCGGACGCCGTTGGTCTCCCCGGCCCGGACGATCAGACGGGCGTCCTTCTCCGCGGTCGCCAGCGCGAAACTCGCCGGGGTGAGCTTGTCGTGGAGGATCAGTTCGGCCTTGGCGCGCAGATAGCCCATGTCCAGCGGGCCGCCGCCGACGAGGTCGAAGAAGTTCGCCGGGTCCACGCCCAGGGCCCCGGCCAGGGCCAGGACCTCACCGCCCGCCGCGGTCACCGCGAGGATCCAGCTGTTGGCCACCAGCTTGAGGCGGGTGGCGCCGGCCTCGGCACCGTCCTCGCCGAGCCACATCGTGCGGGCGCCGACCGCGTCGAAGACGGGCGTGATCGTGTCCCGGCCCTCGGCGGGGCCCGCGGCCAGCACGGTGAGCTGTCCGGCCTCCGCGGGCTCGCGGGTGCCGAGCACCGGGGCGTCGTAGAACGCCAGACCGTGCTCCCGGGCGAAGCCCGCCAGCTCGCCGACGGAGTCGATTCCCACGGTCGTCGACTGGGCCCAGACGGTGCCGGGGCGCAAGCCGGGGGCGGCCTCGCGCATCACCTGAAGGACGGCGGGGCCGTCGTAGAGCATGGTCAGGACGACATCCGCGCCCCGCACGGCCTCGGCCGGGCTGTCGACGACCTGCGCGCCGTCGGAGGCCAGCGGTTCGGCCTTGGCGCGGGTCCGGTTCCAGGCGCGGACGACGTGCCCGGCGCGGGCGATGTTGCGGGCCATCGCGGCCCCCATGATGCCGGTGCCCAGGACGCTCACGGTGAGCTTGTCGGTCATGACCTCAACTTCCTGATCCGTAGGGTGGACAGTGCGTCTCGGCAACGCTCGTTCCGGATCATGCCCACACTCACGACCATGTCCGCTCGCAGGCCTCGTCAGACGCGCGCCTTCCCTGAGGCGGCGCGGACAAGCCCGTCGAGCGTCATGCCTCGGGGTCCTTCCTCTGGCTGCATCGTCGGCCGTGGCGTGTGCCCTCGCCACTCGGCGTCGGCCGCATGAGGAAGCGGACCCGACGAGAAGACAGAACAGGCCCCTGGCCGGCGGTGACGCCGGCCAGGGGCCCCCGACGCGTTGAGGCTGCGTCAGCCGTCGGACTCCGACGACGGTATGTAGGCACCCGGCACGTCGTTCGGCGCGTAGATCTTGCTCTCACCGGGGTACGGCCTGGTCCAGTTGTGCGTCTGGTACCACGTGAAGTGGTTCATCTGCGCGGGGTTCGCGTAGTCGGGCACGGCGTTCGGTCCGGTCAGCCGCTGGTGCGACTCCCAGGCCTTCCACTGCGCCGCGACCTTCCGCTCGCCCGTCGCCACCTTGGCGGACGTCGGCGCGGGCGCCGCCTTGGCGTCCTGCGGTGCCGGAGTGTCCGCGCCACAGGAGGGCTGGGGGCTCACGCCGAGGGTCAGCGAGGTCCGGTTGGGCACCGCCGTGAACGGCGTGTTCTTCGCGTGCCGGGTGAACGCCCCGAACATCGGGGTGGCCGCGCTGTCCTTCTGGTTCATCGGGTGGATCCCGAGGATCTGCTCGACGGTGCGGATCATCGTGATCTGCGAGTAGTAGTGGTTGTCCACGGTGCCGTGCTGGGCCCAGGGGCTGATGATCTGGACCGGGGCACGGTGGCCGTCGACGTGGTCGAGGCCCGCCTGGGAGTCGTCCTCGACGACGAAGATCGCCGAGTCCTTCCAGTACTTGCTGTGCGTGATCTCGTCGACCATCCTGCCGACCGCGAGGTCGTTGTCCGCGACCTCGGCGGCCGCGTTCGCCGGGCCGCCGGTGTGGTCGTTGGAGAACCAGAACATGTTCAGGTTCGCCGGACCGTTCTTCTCGAAGTCCTGCTTCCAGATCTGGTACTTGTAGACGTCCGGGACGTTGAGGTCGAACAGCGGGAAGCCGGGCACCGACACCTTGTTGAGCGACGGGATCGCCGAGCCCGTCTGGATGGGGTAGGCGGTCTTCTGCCCGGTCGCGTCCATGTTCTTGGCGTCGCAGTACAGGTTCTGCCAGGTCGCGCCGGACGGCTTGCTCTCGAACGACTGGAACTCGCCGTAGTCCTTGACGGACTTCCCGGCCGCCTGCGCACCGGTCCAGATGAATCCGGACTTCTGGTGGCCGAGAGCGTCGTCCTCGGTGTCGTAGCTGCGCGTGTACTCACCGGCCGAGGACTCGGTGTACTCGGGGTTGTCGGCCTGCATCAGCCAGTTGTGGCCCTCGGCGGAGTTCGTGCCGACGTCGTAGAAGTTGTCGTACAGCCCGAACTGCCGGGCCAGCGCATGCTGGTTCGGCGTCACGTTCTCGCCGAACTGCGTCAGCGACGCGTCGCCGTTGCCCTGCGGCATGTCACCGAAGACCTGGTCGTAGGTCCGGTTCTCCTTGACGAGCAGGAAGACGTGCTTGATCGTCGAGGGGTCGCCGAGCCGCGCCGGGACCGGCACCGGCTTGGCGTGGCTCCTGCCCCTGGCCAGCGTGACCGAGCCGCGGGTCCAGCCGTTCTGCTTGAAGACCTTGGCCGTCTCGGCCCTGATGACCCGGTCGTCCGGCAGGGTGAACCGCGTCAGGCTCGACGTCGTGTCGTGGGTGCCGTGGCCGGCGCTGTCGGGGCGGCGGGCGTCGACACCACGGGTGTTGGAGACGATCACGTTCCTGCCCACGGTGGCGATCTCCGCGGGGAAGTAGTCGGTCGGGAGCAGTCCGACGTAGCCGGCCGGCTGCTGCGGGGAGGTGTACCGGTAGACGGCGACCGCGTTGGCGCGGCCGAGCGTCACCAGCAGATGACCGTCGTCGGTGAGCGACACGGCGTTGGGCTCGTAGCCGACCGACGCCTCCGGCCACGGCTGGGTGGCGATGGTCTGTACGACCTTGTCCTTGCGGCTGTCGATGACCGACACGTTGTTGTCGGCGGTGTTGGTGACGAACACCGCGCCCTTCCTGGCGTACACCGCGGTCGGGTGCAGACCGACCTCGATGCTCCCGACGGCGGCGGACGGGTCCGCCAGGTTGATGACGCTGACCGTGCCGGTGGTGCTGGCTCCGGTGTTCGGGTTGGCCGGCACCTGGGTGCCGTAGGAGTTGATCGTGGTGTCGCCGGCCTTGGCCGGACGCCCGCCCTCGTTGCTGACGTAGAGCTTGTCGCCGACCACGGCGAGGCCACGCGGGGCGTTGCCCACGGCCCAGCTCCGCTTGACGGCCCCGGTCGCCGCGTCGATGGCGACCACCCGGTTCTGGCCGTTGACCGCGGAGTACACGGTGGAGCCGTCGGCCGAGAACACCGCCGCGCCCACCAGCGCGTGCTTGGAGCCGTCGGCCGGGATGGAGACGGCCTGCGGGTTGGAGACGGTGCCGTCCGGGTTCACGGTGAACCTGGTGTAGCCGTCGCTCTGGCCCAGCCACAGCTGCGAACCGTCGGGCGAGTACGTCGGGCCCTCCTGGCCGACGGAGCTGCTCTTGATGCGCAGGTCGTCCTTCGCGTTGGTGCCGACCCGCTGCTTCACCTGTCCGGACTTGAGGTCCATGATGACCAGCGCCGCATCACCGTCGGCGACCGAGGCCGCGAGATGGCCCCCGTCCGGGCTGACCGAGGACGACATGATCTTGCCGTCGTCGATGACGGTACGGCTGCCGTACGGGGCGATGTACTGGTCCGCGGAGACGACCTGACCGTCAGCGGTGACCTGGCCGACCTGCTGGGTGCCGAACTGGTGCGTCTCGGCAACGGCGGTGCCCGTGACGGCCAGGGTGACGGCGATGCCCGCCGTCACCAGCAGAGGCCGGCGACCGACCCGTCTGCCAAAAAGGCTGATCTGCTCCTTGTCGTCCATCCGGCGCTGCCGTGTTACCTGCATGGAGTCATCCCTTCAGGGTGGAGTCGAGCAGTTCGACGTTCCCGTCGAACTGCCAGAGCGGGTTCGGTGCGTCTCCGGTGGAGGTCCGCACCAGGAAGTAGCCGTTGACTTCCTTCGGTCCGTCGCCGTCGGCCACGAACCGCCCGTCTGAGCCGATGTCGAGCTGGTAGATGGCCGTCCCCGCGGCCGTGACACCGGGGAGGTGCCAGGTGACGACGCAACGCCAGTCGTTGCCCGCCCCCTCGGGGGCGATCTGGCCGTCGCCCTTGTTGCACGCCGCCGTGACCCGCAGCTGCGCCTCGGTGACGGCGGGGCGGTGGAGCTGCCGGGTCTGCAGGCGGTAGAGGTGGGCGAAGGCCGTGGCGAGGGACCGCTGGACCTTGTCCTGCTCGATTCCGGAGCCCGTCGACGGGGTCGCCACGGCGAGAACCGCGACCGTGGCGGCGGCCAGTCCGACGAGCGGCAGGAGCCCGATGGTGACCGCGCGGCGCCCCGAACCGTCGTAGGCCGGGTTGGTGAAGTCGCGCCGGAGGAAGAGCAGATACGCCAGCGTCGTCGCCAGCACGGCCCACACCAGGCTGACCGTGACGCCGATCAGGAGCGGGCCGAGCTGTGCCGGACTGGTGAACAGCCCGTTCCAGGAGATGAAGGCGTAGCCGGGCAGGGCGAGGCGCACCGCGACGGGCAGCGGCAGCATCTGGGCGATCTGCATCGTGAGCGCCACCAGCGGGGGCAGCAGCAGTCCCATGGGGGACCGCCCCAGCGCGACCGACCCCAGCAGTCCGATCGCGGCCAGGGCCAGGGTCGGGGCGAGGGCGCAGACCCAGGCGAGCAGGACCTTCCCCGCGGCGTCCCCCGGCGTCAGCGGGTGGCCGTCGAGGCCGACCAGCGGCTGGTTGCCCACCGACACGAGCCCGCCGACCGCGCTGGAACAGGCCAGTCCGGCCACGAGCAGCAGGATGACGGTGAGGCTGGCCAGTGCCTTCGCCGCGAAGATCCGCCTGGGCGAACGGACCGCCACGAGCAGATGGCGCCAGGTGCCGAGCCGGTCCTCGGACGCGAACACGTCGCCGGCGACCACCGAGGTCAGCAGGGGCAGCGCCCAGGTGCCCGCGAAACCGAGCATGACCAGCGGTCCGGCCCATCCCGTGGCGTGCATCCAGCGACCGAAGAGGGTGTCCGCGGGGAGCGTGCTCTGCTGGCTCACCCCGGCGACGAAGAGCGCCGGCGCGATCCAGCAGGCGAGGACCAGCAAGCGGATACGCCACTGCGAGACCAGCTTCACCAGCTCGAAGCGGTAGCCGCGCGGAACCGAGACACGGCGGACACCGGCCAGGTTGCTCTCGGCGATGGTCGCGGTCATCGGCCGGCCTCCTGCTTCTCGGTGAGGGCGAGGAACGCGGCCTCCAGCGGCGACACCACCGGTGCCAGCTCGCGCACCGCGATGCCCGACCGCACGAGTCGCGCCACCAGTTCGTCGAGGGCGGGCACCAGCGCACGTACGACGAGCACCTCGGCGTCCTGCCGCGCCCCGGTGTCCTCGGTGATGCGGACCCCGGCCGTGTCGGCGGCCAGCCGGCGCGCCGCCTGCGCGTCGGAGGTGCGCAACCGGTAGTCGAGCTCACGGTTCTCGGCGGCCAGCTTGGCGGGCGGGCCCGAGAACACGACCCGTCCGGTGGCGAGGATGGTGACCTCCGAGCACAGCGCCTCGAGGTCGTCCATGCGGTGGCTCGAGAGCACGACGCTGGCCCCGTCCGCCACGAGCCGGGTGAGGACACGGTGCACGTGCCTCTTGCCCGCCGGGTCGAGGCCGTTGGACGGTTCGTCGAGCACGAGCAGCCGGGGCTTGGTGAGCAGGGCGGCGGCGAGCCCGAGCCGCTGTCGCATGCCGAGGGAGAAGCCGCGGGCCCGGTCGTCGGCGACATCGGTGAGCCCGACCTGGTCGAGCACCTCATCGATCCCCGCAGTCCGCGCGTCGTCGCCGCGGAGAGCGGCCAGCGCGGCGAGGTTCTGCCTGGCGGTGAGCGAGGGGTAGAGACCGGGGCCGTCCACGAATCCGGCCACACCGTCGGGAGCGGCGAACGCCCGCCCGACCGGCGTACCCAGGATCTCGAGTCCGCCGCTCTCGGCGACGGCCAGGCCCAGCAACAGGCCGAGCAATGTCGTCTTGCCGGCGCCGTTGGGTCCGACCAAGCCGTGGATCCGCCCTTGGGCCACATCGAGGTCGACGCCGTCGAGCGCGACAACGTTGCCGAAGCACTTGGAGATCCCGCGAGCCCGGACCGCGAGGAGTGTGTCCATGAGTCCCTTCTTTCGAAATCCGCTGGGACCCTAGGGACGACACACAACGCAGACACAGGCGACCCGCTGAACGCTCGGGGAACGGATCGTCAAAGCGTGGGCAAGTCGCGCACACGAGTGGCCGTCGTCGACCGGGACTTGGACAACGCCTGGACACCACACGTCCGTACGACGAACCGGACCAGGGGAAGCGCCGACCGAAGTGGAACCCATGCGGAATGACGTTCCGCGGCCACCTACCCGGTGTGCACCATCAGCCCGACCCCGACCCCGACCCCGACCCCGACCCCGACCCCGACCCCGACCCCGACCCCGACCCCGACCCCGACCCCGATCCCGGTCCCGGTCCCGACCCGATCTCGACCCTGATCCCGGTCCCGACCCTGATCCCGATCTCGATCCCGATCCCGATCTCGACCACGGCCGGCCCGGCCGCAGCGATGCGCGGGAGGCCGAACCGCTCCTTGAAGAACACTGCGCCGATCGCCGCGCCGGCGAGAACTGCTCTCCATCGCCGACGGCAAGTGGAGACTGCTACACGGCGAGGTAAAACGCCGCGTTCTGCGCTTTTCGGCCACCGTCCGGCGGGCGCGCTTCCCGGGTCGGCCCAGGCCGTCGCGCTGCGGTTGCCGCTGCCCCGCCCACCTCGTTAGCTGGAACGAAGGGCGAGGCCCATCGGGCGGCGAGGCTCATGGAGCGGCGAGGAGCGGCGATGATCACGCAAGAGCAGGTCGAGCGAATCCTGCGGCTGAGTGGCAACGGAATCCCAGTGGTCTCCCTGTACGTCCCGGTGAACCCCGGCAGGCCCGACCGGCGCGAGTTCGACAGCCGCGTGTCGAGCCTGCTGGACCGCATCCGGCCGCTCGCGCTGGACAGTTCGGCCGAGCACGCCGTGCGGCTTTCGCTCCGCGAGGACATCGCGAGGATCGAGAAGACCCTCGGTGAGGAGCCCCTCCGGCCGGGCGCCGTCGCGGTTTTCTCCTGTGGCGGCCGTGACATCTACGAACAGGTGTGGTTGCCCCGCAGGACGCACGACCGCATCGTGGTGGACGCCGACCCCTATGTTCGGCCCCTGCTGGGCGTGCTCGACGAGTACTACCGCACCTGCGCCGTCATCGTGGACAAGAGCGTGGGCCAGGTCTGGGAGTACTACCTCGACGAGGTCCGCGAGCTCGAGGCGATCCGTGACCGTGTGGTGCGCAAACACGGCTACTCCGACGAGTACGCGGAGTATCGGGTCCGTAACAAGGCGGACGAGCTGAGCAAGAAGCACTTCCGGCGGCTGGTCGGCGAACTCAAGCAACTGTTCGCGAGTGGGGGCTACGACCTGCTCGCCGTCGGCGGTCAGGCGCGCGATGTGCCGGTCTTCGTCGATTTCCTGCCGCGTGAGCTGAAGGACCGGCTCGTCGGGACCTTCACCCTCGACCGGGAGAGCGCGACGCCCGAGGACATCCGGCAGAAGGTGCGGGAACTCGTCTCCGAGCACGCGGACCAGGAGCAGCGGCGGCTCGTCGACGAGATCCTGGAGGCCAAGGCGGCCGGCAAGCCGCCCGCCGCCGTGGGACTCGACGAGACACTGTGGGCGGCGTCCCTGGCCGCGATCCGGACGCTGGCGGTGGACGGGCAGGCCGTCGTTCCCGGCGGCGTCTGCGACCGGGACGGGTTGCTGTCGCGGTCGGGGAAGACCTGCCCGCTCTGCGGGGAGCCGCTGCGCGAGGTGGCCGACGTGATCGACGAGCTGGCCGAGACCGTCATCGATGACGGAGGCGAGGTACGGCATGTGGACGCGGAGACGGACCTGCGCACGCAGCAGGCCGGAGCCCTGCTGCGGTTCGAGCTCCCCCCGCAGCCGACCGCCGCGTCGTAGTTCGGCCGACCCTCTTGACTCTGCCGTAAATCACGACAATCCTGACAAATAGGACCGGTCAACCGCGGCAGGACTCCTTCGCGGAGTACCTGTCGGGCACCGGCCAGGTCCCCGGCGATTTCTGAGAGATGCGAAAGTGTTGATCGGGACTTTCCGGGGACCGCCCGTGCATACGGGCACCCGAAGCAGTAGAGGCACCGCACGATCGTCGCGACCCCACCGCTCGTGCAGCCCGGGGATGTGCGGGTGCGGGCCTTGCCTCATGTACGGCACGCCGGCGGTGGGTGTACGACGCAAGCGACCGGGTTTGGCGGCATCGCACCCGGTCGCGGGCCGTGCGTCAGCTCCCCGCCCGCAGCAGCGCCGCCACGATCGGGCCCGCCGAGTCACCGCCGTGGCCGCCGGCCTGGACGACGCCCGCGGCCGCCAGGTCGCCCTTCCAGGCGGTGAACCAGCCGTTGGGCTGCTTCTGGCCGTCGACCTCCGCCGACCCCGTCTTCGCGCCGAAGTCCGGTCCCAGACCCGCCATCGCCTTGGCGGCCGTCCCCGCCGCGGCCGTGTACTGAAGGACCTCCTTCAACTGGGCCTGTGTGGACGCCGACATGGTGCGGGTCGCCTTCGCCGTCGTGCGGTGGTCCACTGACGGGGAGACCAGATACGGCTGGTGGAAGACGCCCGTCTTCGCCGTCGAGACCACCGAGGCCATGTTCAGCGGATTCATGCGCACACCGCCCTGGCCGATCAGCGACGCCGCCATCTGGGCCGCGCTCTGCACGGGGACGGCGCCGTCGAAGGTCGGGACGCCGATCGCCCAGTTGTTCATGCCCAGGCCGTAGATCTGCTGGGCGACCCGGGTGAGGTCGTCGTTCTGGAGCTTCTTCGCCTGGCTGATGAAGGCCGTGTTGCAGGACGCCGCGAAGCTCGCCTTGAACGTGCCGTTCTTGATCTCGAACTTGTTGTCGTTCTGGAACTTCCAGCCGCCGTACGTCACATACTTCGGGCACGGATGCGGGCTGTCCGGCTTTGCCAGGCCCTTCTCGAACAGCAGCGTCGACGTGACGATCTTCATCGTGGAGCCTGGGGCGAGGGAGCCCTGGAAGGCCACGTTGAAGCCGTGACCGGAATTCGCCAACGCCAGAATCTCGCCGGTGGACGGCCGCATGACGACGACGGACGCCTCGGTCTTGTGCGCCACCTGCTGTTCGGCCTTCGCCTGGAGCGCCGGGTTCAGCGTGGTCCGCACGGTGCCCGGGGTGCCCTCGCTCAGCGTCACCAGGGTCTTGTCGGGCGTCTTCTGGGTGCCCTTCGCCGCCGCCTTGCGCACGATGCGCAGCTCGATGCCCGCCTTGCCCCCGGCTTGCTTGCCGTACTTCTCGCGCAGGCCGTCCAGCACCGTGCCCAGCGAGGGGTACGTGGCCTCGGTCAGCTCGCCGCCGTCGCGGTCCAGCGCCCGGATGGGCGGAGTGCCCGCCTCACCCGTCACCAGGCGGTCGCCCTCGGCCAGGTCCGGGTGCACCACCGAGGGCTGCCACCGCACTCTCGGCGCGCCGTCCTCGGTCCGGCGGACGACCGTCAGTTTCGTCGCGTACGCCAGCGGCCTGCTTTTTCCCTCGTACGACACCGTCGCCTTGACGGAGTAGGGGACCGTCGCCCCCGACGGGGTGCCGGGGGTCAGGGTCACGCCGGTGATGTGCGCGTCCTTGTGATAGTCCGTCAGGAGCTGGGCGGCGGCGGCCGAGTCGTCCGTGGCCGCGGCCGCCTTGGTGGCATCGCCGTGCTGCCAGGCCGTGAGGAACGCCGTGGAGGCCGTGCGGACCTCGGAGGCCGACAGCGGGCCCGTCTTCACAGGCTTGTGGTGGGCCGCGGAGGCCTTGCCGTCATCGGCCGCAGCGCCCCCGCCCAGCAGGCTGTAGGCGCCGACCGCCCCGGCCACACCGGCGGCGGCGATCACTCCTCCGATCACCAGCGGCCGGCTGTTGTTCCGCTCGGCGACGCGTCTTCTCTTGCCCACTGCTCCCGATCCTCCGCAGTCCCCTGGTCCCCCGCGCCCTCACGCTCCTCAACGAGCCCAACCACACTAGAGTCCCGCACCGACAAGGGTGACGTCAGCGTCCGCTTCGTAGCACAGCTGCGACGATCGGCCCTGCCGCGTCGCCGCCGTGCCCGCCCTGCTGGGTCATGGCCGCGGCCGCCATGTCGCCCCGGTAGCCGGTGAACCAGCTGTTGGACTTCGCCTGTCCGTCGACCTCGGCGGACCCGGTCTTCGCGCCGATGTCCACGCCGAGCCCGGACATCGCCCGGGCGGCGGTGCCCTGGGTGGCCGTGAGGTGCATCATCGCCCGCAGCTGGGTCACCGTGCCGGGCGGCAGCCCCTTGGCGGTGGCGAGTTGACGGCCGTCCAGCTTCGGGGAGACCAGATACGGCTGCCGGAACGTGCCCGTGACCGCGGTGGCGGTGACCGACGCCATGTTCAGCGGGCTCATCTGGACCTGGCCCTGGCCGATGGCGCCCGCCGCGCGGTCCGGGCCGTCGACGGCGGGAACGCTGCCGTCGAAGGAGACGATGCCCGTCTTCCAGTTGTTCCGGCCGAGACCGAACCGCTCCTCGGCCTCGGCCGTCAGGGAGGCGTCCGTGAGCGGCTTCTCGTCGATCAGCTTCACGAACGCCGTGTTGCACGAGCGCATGAAGCTGTTGGCGAGGGTCGCGTGCTCGTTGGGCGCAAGACCCTGGAGATTGGTGAAGGTCTGGCTCTGCCAGGTGGCCGTGGGCGGGCAGGGCGCCGTGCCGTTCATGGTGGTGACACCATTGTCGATGAGCATCGCCGACGTGATGATCTTCATCGTGGAGCCGGGCGCGAGGCGCCCTTCGAAGGCCGCGTTGAACTGGTCCTGGCGGTGGTTGGCGACCCCGAGCACCTCGCCCGTGCTCGGCTTCACCGCCACCACCGACGACTCCGGGAACTGCCGCACGGCCCGCTCGGCCGCCGCCTGCGCGGCGGCACTGATCGTGGTGCGCAGCTTGCCGGGCGTGCCCTTGGCGAGGGTCAGCAGGGTCTTGCCGGGCGTGTTCGGGGCGGCGCGCTCGACGGAGAGTTCGATGCCCGGCTTCCCGCCGGCCTTGTCACCGTACTTCTCGCGCAGCGCGTCCAGGATCTGGCCGAGCGAGGGGTACTTCTGCGCGGTCAGCACCACGCCGTCGCGGTCCACCGCCTCGATCGGCGGCACCTTGGCCTCACCGGTGGCGAGTGTGTCGCCCTTCTCCAGGGCCGGGTACACGACGGACGGCTGCCAGTCGACCAGCGCGCGCCCGGTGGTCAGCCCGCGCACGACCGTCAGCGTGCTGTCGTAGGCGAGCGGCTTGGACGCTCCCTGGTACGACACCGCCGCCTTGACGGAGAACGGCACCGAGTCCCCGTGGGCCACCCCCGGTGTGATGTGCACCCCGGTGATGTGCGCGCCGCCGCTGTACGCGGACAGCAGCGGTCCGGCGGCCGCCGCGTCATTGGTGTACGAGGCCGCGGTGGACGCGTCGCCCTTCGCCCAGGCGGCGAGGAACTCGGCACTCGTCTCCTTGACCTCCGCCGCGGACGGCGGCCCGGTCTTCACGGCCGCGGGAGAGCCCGCACCGCTCGCCGAACTGTCGTGCAGCGCGGACAGAACGTTGTACGCCCCGTACCCGGCACCCCCCGCCATCACCGCGAACACCCCGCTGACGACGGCGGCCTTGGCCCCCCTGCGCATGGCGCGCCCCCTTTCCCCGTTGATCTCGCACAGTAGGCGATACAGGCGGCTGCTGTGGCCGATGCGTTCGTTTGTTGCCCGAACGGTGATCAGAGATGTGTCTCGCACCGGGGGATCGTTCATATCCGTGCATGGCGGGGACCGGGCGCCGGGGCGGCACCGATCCGCGCGGACACGGCCAAGCCGTTCGCGGACACTTGCTTTGGACGACCTGGGGACGATCGGGTGTGAGCAAGGGACGGCCGGGCGTGAGCACTCGGCGGATCCCTTGGGTTTCCGCAGGTCACGCACGGGTTTTATGAAGCGGTCTCGCGAGTGGGTCTGCCTGCCGTGTTGCCGGAGCCGGGCCGTCTCCGGGCCGTCTCCGGGCCGTCGCCGGGCCGTCCGAGGGCGGCCGGCAGCAACCGCTGACCACCGACAACGGCCACGAGGGCGCGGCCGGCCGGCCACGCCCTCGTGCCGTGTCCGCCCCGCTAGACCCAGGTGTCCAGCCACATCCGCGCCCGCCACTGGTCGATGGGGATCGCCGTGCCCGTGTAGATGGGCCAGAAGTAGATGAAGTTCCAGGCGATCAGCAGGACCAGGACGCCCGCGCCCGCCGCTCCCAGCACCCGGCGGCGTTCGTCCGAGTCGGGCGGGCCGAGGACGGCGCCGATCATCATCGCCACCGCCAGGCACAGGAACGGGACGAAGACGACCGCGTAGAAGTAGAAGATCGTGCGCTCCTGGTACAGGAACCAGGGCAGATAGCCGGCCGCGATGCCGCAGGCGATCGCACCCGCCCGCCAGTCGCGGCGGAACGCCCAGCGCCACAGGACGTACAGGATCGCGAAGCAGGCCGCCCACCACAGCAGCGGGGTGCCGAGCGCGAGGACCTCGCGGGCGCACTTCTCGCCCGCGTCCGCGGGGCAGCCCGCCTGACCGGGGGAGGGCGACTCGTAGAAGTACGAGACCGGGCGCCCCACGACGATCCAGCTCCACGGGTTCGACTGGTACGTGTGCGGCGACGACAGGTGGACGTGGAAGAGGTAGACCTCGTGCTCGTAGTGCCACAGGCTGCGCAGCCAGTCGGGCAGGAACGTCCAGTTGCCGCCCTTGCCGTCCGTGGCCGCCCAGTTGCGGAAGTAGCCGCCCGAGCCGTCGGCGGGGGAGAGGATCCAGCCGATCCAGGAGGTCAGGTACACGACCAGAGCCACCGGGACCGTCGCCAGGAAGGTGATGCCCGTGTCGCGCTTGAGGACGGTCGTGTAGGGGCGGCGTGCGCCCGCCACCCTGCGCGCGCCCACGTCCCACAGCACCGCCATCACACAGAAGGCCGCCAGGATGTACAGGCCGTTCCACTTGGTGCCGATGGCGAGGCCGAGCATCAGGCCCGCCGCCCAGCGCCACGGGCGCCACCCCAGGCGGGTGGTCTCGGCGGTGTACGCGTCCGGGCGCACCCGGCCGTCGGCGTCCGCGGGGAGCGCGGCCGCCAGTCTCGCGCGTGCCCGGTCGCGGTCGACGAGCAGACAGCCGAAGGCCGCGAGCACGAAGAACTCCAGGACGCCGTCGAGGAGCGAGGTGCGGCTCATCACGAACTGCAGCCCGTCCACCGCCATCAGCGCGCCCGCGAGGCAGCCGAGGAAGGTCGAGCGGAACAGGCGCCGGCCGATGCGGCACAGCAGCAGCACCGAGAGCGTGCCGAGCAGCGCCGTCATGAAGCGCCAGCCGAACGGATCGAACCCGAAGATCAGCTCGCCGAGGCCGATGACGTACTTGCCGACCGGCGGATGCACCACGTACGCGGCGTCCGTGGGGATCGCCACATGGCCGTGGTGCTGGAGGATCAGAGTGTTGGCGTCCTTGGCCCAGTTGGACTCGTACCCGTTGTGGATGAGCGCCCAGGCGTCCTTGGCGTAGTACGTCTCGTCGAATATCACCGCCCGGGGGCTGTCCAGGTTCCAGAACCGCATCACCCCGGCCAGGAGCGTCACGAGCAGCGGGCCGCCCCACGCCGACCAGCGCGTGACGCGGTCGGCGACGTCCCGGCTCAGGCCGAGAGCCGACCAGATGCGCGGGCTGGGCTCGCTGTAGGGCGGCACCAGCCGGTCGCGGACGTCGCTTCTGGGGGGCGCCGTGTAGCCGAACCGGCGCAGCCGCTGCTGCCACGTCGGCCGCTGGTCCGCGGTGGCCTGGTCCTGCCGGGTGTCCGTGGAGGACGCGGTACTGGTCACCGCGCCATCGTAGGGAACACGTCTGTGTGAGTCCCGTGCATGGCGCCTGCGAGGATGGAAACGTGACAGTAACGCCCGGAATCCTGGTCCTCGCCGGCACCCCGATCGGGGACATCGCGGACGCGCCGCCCCGGCTCGCCGAGGAGCTCGCCACCGCCGATGTGATCGCCGCCGAGGACACCCGCCGACTGCGCCGGCTCACCCAGGCGCTGGGGGTGCAGCCCGCCGGCCGCGTCGTGTCCTACTTCGAGGGCAACGAGTCCGCCCGCACCCCGGAGCTGGTCGAGGCGCTGGCGGGCGGGGCACGGGTGCTGCTCGTCACCGACGCGGGGATGCCCTCGGTGTCCGACCCCGGCTACCGGCTGGTCGCCGCCGCCGTGGAGAAGGACGTCCGGGTGACCGCCGTGCCGGGACCGTCCGCGGTCCTGACCGCGCTCGCGCTGTCCGGGCTGCCGGTGGACCGCTTCTGTTTCGAGGGGTTCCTGCCGCGCAAGGCGGGCGAGCGGCTGTCGCGGCTGCGGGAGGTGGCCGGAGAGCGGCGCACCCTCGTGTACTTCGAGGCCCCGCACCGCCTGGAGGCCGCCCTAGCGGCCATGGCCGAGGTGTTCGGCACCGGGCGCCGGGCCGCCGTCTGTCGCGAGCTGACCAAGACCTACGAGGAGGTCAGGCGCGGTCCGCTGGCCGAGCTGGCCCAGTGGGCCGCGGAGGGCGTCCGGGGCGAGATCACGGTGGTGGTGGAGGGGGCCGGGGAGCCGGCCGCCGGGGAACTGGACGCCGCCGAGCTGGTGCGCCGGGTCCGGGTGCGGGAGGAGGCGGGGGAGCGCCGCAAGGAGGCGATCGCGGCGGTGGCCGTGGAGGCGGGCCTGCCGAAGCGGGAGGTCTTCGACGCGGTCGTGGCCGCGAAGAACGCGGATGGGGCGGCGCCCGCGCGGTGAGCCCCGGAGTCGGGGCGGGGTGTGGGGCCGGTGGTGAGCCCCGGAGTCGGGGCGGGGTGTGGGGCCGGTGGTGAGCCCTGGAGCCGGGGCGGGGTGTGGGGCCGGTGGTGAGCCCCGGAGTCGGGGCCGGGTGTGGGGCCGGTGGCGCGGCCCCGGCGGCCAGGTGCGGCGTGTGCCGGGTGATACCGCCGACAGTCGGTTCCGGAGCTTCGCACCCCCTCTGAGCAGGGAGCATCTCCCATGAGCGGGAGCCCATGGGTGGGCAAAGGGATGTCGTGGAAGGCAAAGCCCCGATGCCGCCGTCCGGGGCACTTTGGCAAGCAACGCCCAAATCGCCTCCAACACTCGGCAGGCCTTGGTGCCTTGGCGCTGGTGAAGGCGTCCACTGGGGGCAGGGACGTACCCGTCCCTCGCCCACCGTGGGGACCCGCGGGATGCAGCGGGAGCCTCACCGGGGCGCTTGTCCAGCGGACAAGAGGAGCTGGCATGAGTGAGATCGCAGGGCGGACCGGCCAGGTCGCAGCGGCCGGTGGCGCCACCGGGCGGTACGGCCGAGGTGCGGCGACCGCCGTCGTACACGAGTCCTACTCCTTCGCCTGTATGCGCTGCGGGCACGGCTGGGAGCAGTCGTACGAGATAGAGCACCACCTCGACGGCGACGGCAACGAGTTCGTCGTATACGTGACGGGCGGCCGCGTGGTGCCGTCGCCGCTGAGCAGTCCCGCCTGCCTGAACTGCGACAACCACGTGGTGCGCATCATGCGTCCCGGCCAGGTGTCCTCCGCGCAGAACCCCCTGCACCGGCACGACCGCCCCGCGCCGGGGGCCGTCGCGAAGGACCTCGACGAGCCCCGGACGGAGCCGGCGGAGACCAAGGAGCAGCACCACTGGCATCTGTCGGACCTGCTGCCCCCGTTCTTCCACCACCGCAAGGCGGGCTGAGCCGGCCGGCGGCCCTTTCCGGGCCGGCATACCCGTTCCGTAGGATCGGGGCATGCCTTCCCCAGCGTCCGACAAGCACGTGCCGCCGCCGCTTCCCGAGCCACTCGGCGTCTCCGTCGCCGACTCGCACACCCACCTCGACATGCAGTCCGGCACGGTCGAGGAGAGCCTCGCCAAGGCGGCCGCGGTCGGCGTGACGACGGTCGTCCAGGTCGGCTGCGACGTGCGGGGCTCGCGCTGGGCCGCCGAGACGGCGGAGGCCTACGACGCCGTGCACGCGGCGGTGGCCCTGCACCCGAACGAGGCCCCGCGCATCGTCCACGGGGACCCTGGGGCCACCTCCCAGCCCCCTGGGGCCGGGGGAGGGCGGCCCCGGCAGGGCGTGCGCGAGCCGGGCGGCGACGCCGCCCTGGACGAGGCGCTCGCCGAGATCGACCGCCTCGCCGCACTGCCGCAGGTCAAGGGCGTCGGCGAGACCGGGCTCGACTACTTCCGCACCGGGCCCGAGGGCAAGGCCGCCCAGGAGCGGTCCTTCCGCGCGCACATCGAGATCGCCAAGCGCCGCGGCAAGGCGCTGGTCATCCACGACCGCGACGCCCACGCCGATGTGCTGCGCATCCTCAAGGAGGAGGGCGCGCCGGAGCGGACCGTCTTCCACTGCTACTCGGGCGACGCGGCGATGGCCGAGGTCTGCGCGCGGGCCGGGTACTTCATGTCGTTCGCCGGCAACGTGACCTTCAAGAACGCACAGCCGCTGCGCGACGCGCTCGCCGTGGCCCCCCTGGACCTCGTCCTCGTGGAGACCGACGCGCCCTTCCTGACGCCCGCGCCGTACCGCGGGCGGCCCAACGCACCGTATCTGGTTCCGGTCACGGTCCGTGCGATGGCCGCGGTGCGGGGCATCGCCGAGGACGAGCTGGCGGCGGCCCTCGCGGACAACACGGCACGCGCCTTCGGCTACTGACCGGCGCGGCCCCGGGCGCCGTCCGCCCGGGGCTCTCCGCGACCGCCCGGGCGTCGGCCGCCCGGAGCCCCGCACGGCCGCCGCCCGTGGGCGTGTCGCGACACCGTGTGACGGCGTTGCTTTGGAGAGTGACGACCAGCCGCTAGGTTGGGTCGCCCGTTTCGGACCTTCTCTGGAGCGTGTCGTCGTGAGCAACCGGCAGTACCCGCCGTACGGGATGTACGGCCCGAGACCGGAGTACGAGGACAGCGAGCCGTACGGCCGGATGTACCAGGACACCTACCGGCCCGCGTACGAGGCGCGGGTCGCCGCGGCGCGCGCCAGGGGGACCACGCGTCCGCTGCCGCAGCAGGCGGAGGCCATAGAACCGCTGCCCCGGCCTGCGGAGGCCACGGGGCCCCTGCGCGGGCCGACGGAGGCCACGGAATCCCTGCGCGGGCCCGCGGGCGTGGAGGCCGCGGGATCTCTGCGCGGGCCCATGGAGGCCGCGGGACCCCTGCGCCGGCCTACGGACATGGAGGCCGCGGGATCCCTGCGCCGGTCGCCGGAGGCCGTCCCGCGCCCCGCAGGGCGCACCCAGGCCCGGCACGCGGCGCGGCGCGGAAAGAGCGGCGCGCGCGTCCACCCCGTGCGCCGCCTCCTCCCGCAGGCCCTGGTGGTCGCCTTCCTCGCCGGTGGCACCACCGCGTTCGTCGCCAAGGACAAGGCCATCGAGCTGACCGTGGACGGCAGGCACCGCACCCTGCACACGTTCGCCGACGACGTGGGCGGACTGCTCGCCCGGGAGGGGGTGAGGGTCGGGCGGCACGATGTCGTCGTCCCCGCGCCCGGTACCCCGCTCACCAGCGGTGAAGAGGTCGCGGTGCACTACGGACGCCCGGTGTTCCTCACCCTCGACGGGCACCGGAGACAGGTGTGGACGACGGCGCGCACGGTGGACGGGGCGCTTCAGCAGCTCGGGGTGCGCGCCGAGGGCGCGTACGTATCGACTTCGCGCTCCCTGCATATCCATCGCGAAGGGCTCGCGCTGGACGTCCGCACCGAGCGCACGGTGACCGTTCTGGCGGACGGACGGCCGCGCACGATCCGCACCAACGCCGCCACGGTTCGGGATGCCGTCGAACAGGCCGGGATCACTCTGCGCGGGCAGGACACCACCTCCGTGGCGCCGGGAAGCTTCCCCCTCGACGGGCAGACGGTGACCGTGCTGCGGGTGCGGGGCTCCCGGGAGGTCCGTGAGGAGCCGATTCCGTTCACCGTGCGGCGCACCAAGGACCCGACCCTGTTCCGGGGCACCGTGCTCGTGGCACGCCCCGGACAGCCGGGCACCCGTCGGGTGACCTACGCCCTGCGCTCTGTCAACGGCGTCCGGCAGAAACCGCGCCGGATCGACGTCGAGGTGGTGCAGAGGCCCACGACCCAGCTGGTGCGGGTGGGCACCCGACCGCACCCCGAGTCGGTGACGGGCGCGGAGCGCCTCGACTGGCACGGGCTCGCGTACTGCGAGTCCAGGGGCGAGCCGAGCGCGGTCGACCCGTCCGGTACCTACGGGGGCCTCTATCAGTTCGACCGGCGCACCTGGCGCAGCCTCGGCGGCTCCGGCCGGCCGCAGGACGCCCCGGCCGAGGAGCAGACCTACCGCGCGAAGAAGCTGTACGTACGCCAGGGATCCAGCCCCTGGCCGCACTGCGGGTCACGGCTGTACCGCTGAGCGGGGCGGGCGGATGAGCGGGGCGGGCGGCGCGGACGCGGACACGGGCGCCCCGCGCCGCCCCGTACCCTTGGTCCGTGAGCAGCTCCACCCCCGACGCCCTGCTGGGCCCCGCCGACGTCCGTGAGCTGGCGGCGGCCCTCGGCGTACGCCCCACCAAGCAACGCGGCCAGAACTTCGTCATCGACGCCAACACCGTGCGGCGCATCGTGCGCACCGCCGAGGTACGGCCCGACGATGTGGTGGTGGAGGTGGGGCCGGGGCTCGGCTCACTGACGCTGGCGCTGCTGGAGGTCGCCGAGCGGGTCACCGCCGTCGAGATCGACGACGTGCTCGCCGGGGCGCTGCCCGCGACCATCGCCGCCCGGATGCCCGGGCGCGCCGAGCGGTTCGCGCTGGTGCACTCCGACGCGCTGCATGTGCGGGAGCTGCCGGGCCCCGCGCCCACCGCGCTCGTCGCGAACCTGCCCTACAACGTCGCCGTCCCCGTGCTGCTGCACATGCTCGACATGTTCCCCAGCATCGAGCGGACGCTCGTGATGGTGCAGTCCGAGGTCGCGGACCGGCTGGCCGCCGCGCCCGGCTCCAAGGTGTACGGGGTGCCGTCGGTGAAGGCCAACTGGTACGCCGACGTCAAGCGCGCCGGAGCCATCGGGCGCAATGTCTTCTGGCCCGCTCCGAACGTCGACAGCGGGCTGGTCTCGCTGGTCCGGCGGACCGAGCCGGTCAGGACCGCGGCGTCCAAGGCGGAGGTGTTCGCGGTGGTGGACGCGGCGTTCGCGCAGCGGCGCAAGACGCTGCGCGCGGCGCTCGCCGGCTGGGCGGGATCGGCCGCCGCGGCCGAGGCCGCGCTCGTCTCCGCCGGCATCTCGCCGCAGGCGCGCGGCGAGTCCCTGACGATCGAGGACTTCGCGCGCATCGCCGAGGCCGCGTCCCCGCGGGCGGCACAGCATCCGACGGCCGCTGGGCGGCGAGCCGCATCCCGCACAGAGGAGTCCGAGTAAGTGAGCGTGACGGTACGCGTCCCCGCCAAGGTCAACGTCCAGCTCGCGGTGGGTGCCGCCCGCCCCGACGGCTTCCACGACCTGGCCAACGTCTTCCTCGCCGTCGGCCTGTACGACGAGATCACGGTGACCCCGTCCGCCGACGGGCTCCGGATCACCTGCTCCGGCCCGGACGCCGGCGAGGTGCCGCTCGACCGTACGAACCTGGCGGCCCGCGCGGCCCTCGCGCTCGCCGAGCGGTACGACCGGGCGCCCGATGTGCACCTCCACATCGCCAAGGACATCCCGGTCGCGGGCGGCATGGCGGGCGGCAGCGCCGACGGCGCCGGGGCGCTGGTGGCGTGCGACGCGCTGTGGGGAACGCGCGCCTCCCGCGAGGAACTCCTCGACATCTGCGCCGAGCTGGGCAGCGACGTGCCGTTCAGCCTGGTGGGCGGGGCGGCCCTGGGCACCGGGCGGGGCGAGAAGCTCAGGGTGCTGGAGGTCGGCGGGACGTTCCACTGGGTGTTCGCGACGGCCGCCCGGGGACTGTCGACGCCGGCCGTCTTCCGGGAGTTCGACCGTCTGAACGAGGGCGTGCGGATCCCCGAGCCCGTCGCCTCGCAGGACCTGCTCGACGCGCTGGCGAAGGGTGACGCGGAGGCGCTCGCGACAGCGGTCTCCAACGACCTCCAGCCGGCGGCGCTGTCCCTGTTCCCCGAGCTGGCGGACACGCTGGCCGCCGGACGCGCGGCGGGGGCGCTGACGGGGCTGGTGTCAGGGTCGGGACCGACGACCGCGTTCCTCGCGCAGGACGCCGCCGCGGCGGCGGAGATCGCCCGGGCGCTCATGGCTTCGGGCACCTGCCGCTCGGCGCGGGTGGCCGAGGCGCCGGCGGCGGGGGCGACTGTCGTCTGAGGCGGTTGTCGCTTTGAGGGGGCTGTCCTCCGAGGCGGTGGTCGTGCGAGGCGGTCGTCGTAGGCGGTGGTCGTCCGAGGCGGTCGGCGGGCCACGGGTGTGTGCTCGGATACGCGCGTGCGGACGCCGCTTCACGGGCGGGTACTCAGACGCCGGCTGAGTACGAGCGCGCTGCCGCGGCCCCTGGGCGCCGCGCGACCGTACCCCCATGAGACCCAGTGATCTCGCCGCCGCCACCCCGGAATCCCGTGACCGGTTCGCCGATCTGCTGAGGGCCGGCTCGCTCGGTGTCGTCGTGCTCGGGCACTGGCTGATGGCGGCCGTGTCCATGGCCCCCGACGGCCATGTGCGGGTGGGGAACCTGCTCGCCCTCCAGCCCGAACTCCAGCCGCTGACCTGGCTGTTCCAGGTCATGCCGGTGTTCTTCCACGTGGGCGGATTCGCGCACGCCCTCTCCTGCCGTTCCGCCCGGCGCACGACCCCCAAGGCGTACTCGGCCTTCCTGCGCGTCCGGCTGCGGCGGCTGTTGCGGCCGACGGTCGTGTTCATCGGGGTGTGGGGCGCCGCGGCCCTCGTCCTCCAACTGGCCGGGGCCGGTGGCGGATTGCTCGACGTCGCGCTGCGGCTGGTGGCGCAGCCGCTGTGGTTCGTCGGGATCTATCTCGCGATGGTCGCCTTCACCCCACCACTGCTACGGCTCCACGAACGCTGGGGGTGGGGCGTCTTCGGCGGGCTCGTCGCCGCCGCCGTGGCCGTCGACGTGCTCCGCTTCGGCCTGGGCGTCCCCTATGTGGAGTTCCTCAACTTCGCGTTCGTCTGGCTCGCGATCCACCAGCTCGGATTCCTGCGCGCGGACGACAGGATCCGCCGGCCGTACCTCCTCGCCGGCGCCGGACTCGCGGGGGCCGTGCTGCTGGTCGCGTACGGGCCCTATCCGCTGTCCATGGTCGGGATGCCCGGCGAGAAGATCTCCAACATGGCGCCGCCCACCCTCGCACTGCTGTGCCACGGGCTGTGGCTGGTGGGGGCGGTGGAGCTGCTGCGCGCCCCCGTCACACGGTGGCTGCGGCGCCCGCGGGTGTGGCGCGCGGTCGTCACGGCGGGCGGCGTCTCCATGACCGCCTTCCTGTGGCATCTCACGGCGATGCTCGGCGTCTACGGGGTGCTGCTGGCGGCGGGTGTCCGCATGCCGGAGCCAGGCTCGGGTGCGTGGTGGATACAGGTACCCTTGCGGATCACGGCCGCCGCGACGCTCACCGCGGTTCTGGTGGCCGCCTTCCGTACCTTCGAAAAACCCTCGGGCGTACGGGAGTCCAGTGCGCCGCGCGCCTGGGCGGGACCCGCTGCCGCGCTCGGCGTCACCCTCTGTCTCCTCGGGGTGCTGGGGCTGTCGATGGTCGGCTTCGGGGGACTCCTCGAAGGCCGTACGGCCCTGCTGATAGCCGTTCACGTGACCGCCCCGGCGGCCGTGGCGATGACCCTGGCGGGGTGGCTGCTGGTGGAGCGGGCGGGGCGGGGGCGAGGCGGGGCCGCGTGACGGCGGCACGGACCTCAGAGCTCGCCGATGGCGTGGTTCCTCCCATGGACGGGATCCTGGGGCCTGCCTTTCCGCGCTAGCCGCCGGCCACGGATCACGTCACCACGAAGAGTGATGGCTCCCTCGCGCATCGCCACCTCCCCTCGAGGCCCTACGCTTGAAGGCTGACCGACCCCCGCGAGCAGGAGTGAAATGGCCGTCAACCTGGTCAATGTCGAGAACGTCAGCAAGGTGTACGGCACCCGTGCCCTGCTCGACGGTGTCTCGCTCGGCGTGTCCGAAGGCGACCGGATCGGGGTCGTCGGGCGCAACGGCGACGGCAAGACCACCTTGATCCGGATGCTCGCCAAGCTGGAGGAGGCCGATTCCGGGCGCGTCACCCACTCCGGCGGGCTGCGCCTCGGCGTGCTCACCCAGCATGACTCCCTCGACCCCGCCGCCACCGTCCGGCACGAGGTCATCCGGGACATGGCCGACCACGAGTGGGCGGGCAACGCCAAGATCCGGGACGTGCTCACGGGCCTGTTCGGCGGCCTCGACCTGCCCGGGTTCCCGCAGGGGCTCGACACCGTCATCGGCCCCCTGTCCGGTGGCGAGCGGCGCCGGATCGCGCTCGCCAAGCTGCTGATCGCCGAGCAGGACCTGATCGTCCTCGACGAGCCCACCAACCACCTCGACGTCGAGGGGATCGCCTGGCTCGCGAAGCACCTGCGCGAACGCCGCTCCGCCCTCGTGTGCGTCACCCACGACCGGTGGTTCCTCGACCAGGTCTGCACCCGGATGTGGGACGTGCAGCGGGGCACGGTCCACGAGTACGAGGGCGGCTACTCCGACTACGTCTTCGCCCGTGCCGAGCGCGAGCGCATCGCCGCCTCGGAGGAGGCCAAGCGGCAGAACCTGGTCCGCAAGGAGCTGGCCTGGCTGCGGCGCGGCGCGCCCGCCCGCACCTCCAAGCCGCGCTTCCGCGTCGAGGCCGCCAACGAGCTGATCAAGGACGTGCCGCCGCCCCGGGACAGCAGCGAGCTGATGAAGTTCGCCTCCTCCCGGCTCGGGAAGACCGTCTTCGACCTCGAGGACGTCACGGTGCAGGCCGGACCCAAGGTGCTGATGAAGCACATCACCTGGCACCTCGGTCCCGGCGACCGTATCGGCCTGGTCGGGGTGAACGGCGCGGGCAAGACCTCCCTGCTGCGTGCGCTGGCCGACGCCGCGCGCAGCCAGGGGGAGAAGCAGCCCGCCGGCGGCCGGGTCGTCGTGGGCAAGACCGTCAAGCTCGGCTATCTGTCGCAGGAGGTCGCCGAACTCGACCCGAGCTGGCGGGTCCTGGAGGCCGTGCAGCGGGTGCGCGAGCGGGTCGACCTCGGCAAGGGGCGCGAGATGACCGCGGGCCAGCTGTGCGAGACCTTCGGCTTCACCAAGGAGAAGCAGTGGACGCCGGTGGGGGACCTCTCCGGCGGTGAACGCCGGCGGCTGCAACTGCTGCGCCTGCTCATGGACGAGCCGAACGTGCTGTTCCTGGACGAGCCCACCAACGATCTCGACATCGAGACCCTCACTCAGCTCGAGGACCTGCTCGACGGCTGGCCCGGCTCGATGATCGTCATCTCCCACGACCGGTTCTTCGTCGAGCGCACGACCGACAGGGTCTACGCCCTTCTCGGCGACGCCACGCTGCGGATGCTGCCGCGCGGCATCGACGAGTACCTGGAGCGGCGGCACCGCATGGAGGAGGCGGCCGCCGCGGTCGCGGCTCCGGCGCCCGTGGCCGCGAAGACCGCCGTCTCGGCCGCCGACGCGCGTGCCGCCAAGAAGGAACTTCAGCGGATCGAGCGGCAGTTGGACAAGGTCTCCGAGCGGGAGGCCAAGCTCCACGAGCAGATCGCCGAGTCCGCGACGGACTTCGAGAAGGTGGCCAAGCTGGACGCCGAACTGCGCGGGCTCGTCGCGGAGCGGGAGGAGCTGGAGCTGCGCTGGCTGGAACTCGCCGAGGACGCGTAGGCGTTCGACGCCGCCCGGAGCGCCCGCTTGGGCGCGAAGGAGCGCGCGGGCGCGCGCTGCAAGGGCCTCGCTCCTGTTCAGGGGCGAGGCCCTGCACGTACCCCTCATCAGGCGCGAATGGGCGGGATTTCGGTAATCCGGGACGCTTCTCACCGGTAAGGGAAGCGCGACGTCGAACAAGCGTGTAGCTTCCGGGGACATGGAGGGCGGGGGATGCGCGGGGGGCCTTTGTCCGCGCGGGCCAGTGGGCATCCATAGTGGGCATCCACGGGGGGACTGGGGGGTTGCTCGATGGGAGTGCGGCTCATGGTGGTCGACGACCACCGACTGCTCGCCGAGGCGCTGGCCTCGGCGCTGAAGCTGCGAGGGCACCGGGTGCTCGCCGCGGCGGCACCCGCCGCGGGCGCGGCGGAACTGGTGATCAGCAGGGCACCCGAGGTGTGCCTGCTGGGTACGGCGGCACCCGCCGAGCCCGGTGTCTTCGACCCGGTGGTGCGCATCAAGCGGGAGCGTCCGCAGGTGGCGGTGCTGGTCCTCGGGCCGGTGCCGAATCCGCGGGGCATCGCGGCCGCCTTCGCCGCGGGCGCCGCGGGCTACGTGCGCCATGACGAGCGCATCGAGGGCGTCGAGCGGGCGATCATGAAGGCGCGGGCGGGTGAGGCGGCCGTGGCGCCACAGCTGTTGCAGGGCGCGTTCAGCGAGCTGCTCAATCCGGCGGCGCAGCCGGACGACGAGGGTCAGCGGCTGCTGCAGATGCTCACCCCGCGGGAGGTGGAGGTCCTGGTGCGGGTGGCGGACGGCGAGGACACCCGGCTGATCGCGGCCGGTATGGGGATAGCCCCGTCGACGGCCCGCACCCATGTCCAGCGGGTCCTGATGAAACTGGGCGTCGGCTCCCGGCTGGAGGCGGCGGCCCTCGCGGCGAGGACCGGCCTGCTGGACCGAGCGGGCCCACCGCCACCCACCCCACTCCCGGGACCCGGCCCGCAGGCTTCTCGGTGACGGGGCGCGCGGGTCCTTCCGGCAGTCGACGAGAACCGGGCGGGGTCCCGCTCGGGACCCCGACCCGGCCGGGTCACTCGGACGGCTTCTCCTCCGGCAGCGGCGGGGCCGCCGGGCGCAGCCTGAGCCAGAGCAGGAAGAACAGGCCGAGCAGCAGCATGCCCAGACCCGTCCACAGGTTGACGTTGACGCCCTCGGCCTTGGCGATCTCGGCGTCGGAGGCCGTGAAGCCCGCGATCATGACGATGACGCCGTAGATCACGAACAGGCCGCCGATGATGCGGCGCAGGTCGAAGAGGCGGGCCGCGGTCGTGGACTTGCCCTCCAGCTCGGTGACGGTTTTCTGGACGTCGTGCTCGGAGTACTCGGACATGGTCTTTCCATCCTCCCGCGGTCAGATCGAGAACGGGATGTAGCAGGCGGCGGCGAGGACGACCGCGCCCCAGCCCAGCAGGGCCGGCTTGCGGTACCAGGCGTCGTCGCCCGCGGCGGGCGGCTCGGCCATGCCCGGGAGGGGGGTCCCCCCGGTCGAGCGAAGCCGGGACTGGGGCAGGGTTCCGTAGACGAGGCCCTGGAGGCTCTCCGCCGGCTTGGGCTCGGTGAACAGCGACACCGCCACCATGACGACCGCGCCGGCCACGAAACCGGCGATCGCGGAGACGAAGTTGGCGCCCTGGTCGGTGGGGATGCCGATGATGCCGTGCTTGTAGATGACGAAGTAGTTCACCATCGCGGTCACCGTGCCGGCGACCAGGCCCCAGAAGCCGGACTTCGCGGACGCGCGCTTCCAGAACATGCCGACGATGAAGACCACGAACATCGGCACGTTGAAGAAGGAGAACAGCGTCTGGAGGTAGCTCATGATGTTCGAGAACGAGGACGCCAGGAACGCCGTGCCGATCGATGCCAGCACGCCGATCGCCGTGATGAGGCGGCCGAACCGCACGTAGTACGCGTCCTCGCGGTCCTTGACCACGTACTTCGCCCAGATGTCGTTGGTGAAGACGGTGTTGAAGGACGAGACGTTGGCCGCCATGCCGGCCATGAAGGCGGCGAGCAGTCCGGTCACCGCGATGCCGAGCACACCGTTGGGCAGCAGTTCCTGCATCAGGTACGGGATGGCGTCGTTGTACTGGAGGCCGGAGCCGGGGGTGCCGATCTTGGGGACCAGGACGGCGACGACCAGGCCCGGGATCATCACCAGGAACACGATGAAGATCTTCGGGAACGCGGCGATCAGCGGGGTGCGCTGGGCGGCGGAGAGGTTCTTCGCGGACAGGGCGCGCTGCACCTCGGCGAAGTTGGTCGTCCAGTAGCCGAAGGACAGCACGAAGCCGAGGCCGAGGACGATCGTCAGCCAGTTCGCGCCCAGTGGGTTGGCGTGGCCGATGCCGGTACCGCCCCACGCGGTGACGAAGTCATGGCCATGGGTCGCGCTGAGCTTGTCGGTCAGTCCGCCCCAGCCGCCGACCTTCTTCAGGCCGAGCACGGTGAGGGGGATGAGGGCCGCGAGGATCACGAAGAACTGCAGCACCTCGTTGTAGATCGCGGACGACAGACCGCCGAGGGTGATGTAGGCGAGGACGAAGAAGCCGGCGACCACGATCGCCACCCACTGCGGCCAGCCGAGCAGCGCCTGGACGACGATCGCGAGGGCGTAGAGGTTCACCCCGGCGATCAGGATGGCGGCGAAGGCGAACAGCAGCGAACTGAGCAGATGGGCCGACCTGTCGAAGCGGAGCAGCAGGAACTCGGGGACTGAGCGGACCTTGGAGCCGTAGTAGAAGGGCATCATCACCAGCCCCAGGAACACCATGGCCGGGATGGCCCCGATCCAGTACCAGTGCACGGTGTAGGCACCGTACTGGGCGCTGTTGGCGGCCATGCCGAGGATCTCCGTGGCGGCCAGGTTCGCCGAGATGAACGCCAGACCGGTGATCCAGGCGGGCAGGGAGCGCCCGGAGAGGAAGAAGTCGAGGCTGGTCTTCACGGAGCGGCGGGCGGCGAAGCCGATGCCCAGGACGACGGCGAAGTAGATCCCGAGGATCGTGTAGTCGAGGCCGTTGGTCGGGAGCCGTAGTCCTGCCGCGAGGACTGTGGGGCCCACGGCCGGAGAGGTGGGGGTCTGCATGATTACTCGCTTCGTTGCGTGAACCAATCAGTGCGGAACCTACGCCTCCGCGTTCGACATTTGAACACTTTTGATGACGCTCTTTGTTGGATTGTGATGTTGACTCGTCTGGTGGGTTGTGGTTTGTTGTGTTGGGTTATGTTTGATGGGTGGATCCGGAGTGGATGAGGCGTCCGGCAGTGCAGCAGAAAGGCAAGGCGTCGTGAAGAAGACCCCGACCCGGCTGGCCGACGGTCGTGAACTCGTCTACTACGACCTGCGCGACGACGCCGTGCGGGACGCGGTCGACCGCCGGCCGCTGGAGCGGACCGTCACGACCTCCGAGATCCGCCGCGACGCGCTGCTCGGCGACTCGGTCGCCATCGCCTCGCACCGCCAGGGCCGGACCTACCTCCCGCCCGCCGACGAGTGCCCCCTGTGTCCCTCCCGTGAGGGCCGGCTCAGCGAGATCCCGGACTCCTCCTACGACGTCGTCGTCTTCGAGAACCGCTTCCCCTCCCTCGCCGGCGACTTTGGACGCTGCGAGGTCGTCTGCTTCACCTCCGACCACAACGCCTCCTTCGCCGATCTGACCGAGGAGCAGGCGCGGCTCGTCCTGGACGCCTGGACCGACCGCACCGCGGAGCTGTCCCACCTGCCCTCCGTCGAGCAGGTCTTCTGCTTCGAGAACCGCGGCCGGGAGATCGGCGTGACCCTCGGCCACCCGCACGGCCAGATCTACGCCTACCCCTTCATCACCCCGCGCACCGCCCTCATGCTCCGCTCGGTCGCCGCCCACAGGAACGCCACCGGCGGCGAGAACCTCTTCGACGCCGTCCTGGAGCGCGAGCTGGCCGACGAGCGGATCGTCCTGGAGGGTGAACACTGGGTCGCCTTCGTCCCCTACGCCGCCCACTGGCCCTACGAGGTCCACCTCTATCCCCGGCGCCGCGTCCCGGACCTGCTCGCGCTGGACGAGGCCGCCCGCACAGAATTCCCCAAGGTCTATCTGGAACTCTTGGCGCGCTTCGACCGGATCTTCGACGAACAGGGGGGAGGGGAGAACTCCGTGCGTGAGACTCCGACGCCGTACATCGCCGCCTGGCACCAGGCGCCGTTCGGCGCCCTCGCGGAGTTCGAGGGCGTCAGCCGTGACGACTTCGCCGTTCACCTCGAGCTTTTCACCATTCGCCGCACTTCCGGCAAGCTGAAGTTCCTCGCAGGTTCCGAGTCCGGCATGAATGTGTTCATCAACGACGTGCCGCCGGAAGCTGCGGCCCAGCGACTGCGAGAGGTAGCGAGTTCATGAGTGGGAAGTACCTGGTCACCGGCGGCGCGGGCTACGTCGGCAGCGTGGTCGCGCAGCACCTGCTGGAGGCGGGCCACGAGGTCGTCGTCCTCGACAACCTCTCCACCGGCTTCCGCGAGGGCGTGCCGGCGGGTGCCACCCTCATCGAGGGCGACATCCGCGACGCCGCCAAGTGGCTGGACCCCACCTTCGACGCCGTCCTGCACTTCGCCGCGTTCTCGCAGGTCGGCGAGTCGGTCGTAAGGCCCGAGAAGTACTGGGACAACAACGTCGGCGGCACGATGGCGCTGCTCGGCGCGATGCGCGAGACGGGCGTGCGCAAGCTGGTCTTCTCCTCCACGGCGGCGACCTACGGCGAGCCCGAGCAGGTGCCGATCGTCGAGACCGCGCCGACGCGGCCCACCAATCCCTACGGCGCCTCCAAGCTCGCCGTCGACCACATGATCAGCGGTGAGGCGGCCGCGCACGGCCTGGGCGCCGTCTCCCTGCGCTACTTCAACGTCGCGGGCGCCTACGGCAGCTGCGGCGAGCGCCACGACCCGGAGTCCCACCTGATCCCGCTCGTCCTCCAGGTCGCGCAGGGCCGCCGCGAGGCCATCTCGGTCTTCGGCGACGACTATCCGACGCCGGACGGCACCTGTGTCCGCGACTACATCCACGTCGCGGACCTCGCCGAGGCCCATCTGCTGGCCCTGGACGCCGCCACGCCCGGCGAGCACCTGATCTGCAACCTCGGCAACGGCAACGGCTTCTCGGTGCGCGAGGTCATCGAGACCGTGCGCCAGGTCACCGGACACCCGATCCCCGAGGTGGTGGCGCCGCGCCGGGGCGGCGACCCGGCGGTCCTGGTCGCCTCCGCGGCCACGGCTCGCGAGCGGCTCGGCTGGAACCCGTCCCGCGCGGATCTCGCGGGCATCGTCGCGGACGCGTGGGAGTTCGCGCAGAGCATCGCGAGGGAGCAGTAGGTGGGCGTACGCGAGGGCTTCACGGAGCTGTACGGGACGGCTCCCGAAGGGGTCTGGTCGGCACCGGGCCGGGTCAATCTGATCGGCGAGTACACGGACTTCAACGAGGGGTTCGTGATGCCGTTCGCCCTGCCGCACACGGCCGTCGCCGCGGTCTCGCGCCGCACCGACGGCCTGCTGCGGCTGCACTCGGCGGACATCGACGGCCCGGTCGTCGAACTGGACGTCGAGGAGCTGGTCCCGCGGACGGACACCAGCTGGGCCGCCTACCCCGCGGGTGTCGTCTGGGTGCTGCGCGAGGCGGGCCACCCGGTCACCGGCGCCGACCTCCATCTGTCCTCTACGGTGCCGACGGGCGCGGGCCTGTCCTCGTCGGCGGCGCTGGAGGTGGTCACCGCCCTCGCGCTGAACGACCTGTACGGCCTCGGCCTGACCCGCCCCGGGCTGGCGAAGCTCGCCCAGCGCGCCGAGAACGACTTCGTCGGCGTGCCGTGCGGTGTCATGGACCAGATGGCGTCGGCGTGCAGCACCGAGGGTCACGCCCTGCACCTCGACTGCCGAGACCTGTCCATCCGCCAGATCCCCTTCGACCTCGCGGCCCAGGGTCTCGCGCTGCTCGTCGTGGACACCCGCGTGAAGCACGCGCTGGGCGACGGGGCGTACGCCGAGCGGCGCGAGGGGTGCGAGGAGGGCGCGCGGCAGCTCGGGGTCTCGCATCTGCGGGATGTCGCGTACGAGGACCTTCGGTCGGCGCTCGGGCGTCTGTCGGACGAGCGGGTGCGCCGCTATGTGCGCCATGTCGTCTCGGACGACCACCGTGTCGACCGGGTGGTCGCCCTGCTGGACGCGGGCGACGTCCGGGCGATCGGGCCCGTGCTGACCGAGGGTCATGTCTCCCTGCGGGACGACCTGCGCATCTCCTGCCCGGAGCTGGACCTGGTGGTGGACGCGGCGAAGGCGTCCGGCGCGCTGGGTGCCCGGATGACGGGCGGCGGCTTCGGCGGCTCGGCGGTCGTTCTGACGGAGGCCGCCGAGACGGACACGGTCACCAAGGCGATCGAGGAGGCGTTCGCCGCCGCCGGCTTCACGGCGCCCCGGGTGTTCCCGGCGGTTCCGTCGGCAGGGGCCCGGCGGCTGGGCTGAGCTTCTTGGTCAGCGTGTACTCCGTGATCCCCGGCGGATAGTCGGGGATCACGCACACCACGTCATAACCCTGCTTCCGGTAGAACTCCGGGGCCTGGAAGTCCCAGGTCTCCAGGCGCGCGCCCATGCAGCCGCGCTCCTCGCGCGCCACGCGCTCCGCCTCGGCCAGCAGCCGCGAGCCGAGCCCCGCGCCGCGATGGCGGCCGTCCACCCACAGGTAGTCCACATGCAGCCACGCCGTCCAGGTGTGGCCGGCCAGTCCGCCCGCCGGCTCCCCCGCCGCGTCGAACGCCCAGACCTGGAGCGGGACTTCACGCTCGGCGGGCGTGCCGCGCAGTGCGCGCAGCACCGGTGAGGCCGCGGTGTTCGTCTCCAGCAGCCGCGCACGGAGCAGATCTCGCCGCTCCTTGTCGACTTCTATCTCGATACGAAACATGCGGCACACCATAAACGCCCTGGCCAACCAGTTCTGCAAATTTCCTTCCGCTTCAGGCCGACGGCCCTACCCTGTGAACAGCACCGGTGGGGGCCGGTGCTGATCAGGGGGCGAAAACAGTCGGGTACGACGCCCGGGGTGGGGGTAACAGTTCCAGCACGGCGGCGGCCGTGCGGCTGCGGCGCCCCGTCCCAGGCGGACAACCGGGGTACATTCCGGGCGCCGTACTCGCGCCGGACGTCCCCCGAGCAGTGGGGGTTTCAGTGGTGCGCATCCGAGTCCTGGTCGTCGACGACCACCGCATCTTCGCCGAGTCGCTGGCGGCCGCGCTGGCCGCCGAGCCCGATGTCGAGGTGTCCGCCGCCGGCAGTGGTCCGGCCGCGCTGCGCTGCCTGGACCGGGCGGCCTCGGAGGGCCGCAGATTCGACGTGATGCTGGTGGACGCGGATCTCGGCGGCAACCTGCCGGGCTCTCGCCCGGCGGTCCCCGTCCAGGAAGCCAACGAGGACGGGCTCGTCGACGGCATCTCCCTGGTGACGGGCGTCCGTTCCGCGCAGCCGGGTGTGCGGATCGTCGTCCTCGCCGAGAAGGACGACCCGCGCCGGGCCGCCGTGGCCCTCCAGGCGGGCGCCTCCGGCTGGGTCGCCAAGGACTGCTCGCTGTCCCGGCTGCTCGCCGTCATCCGGGGCGTGCTGCGCGACGAGACACACCTTCCGCCCGCCCTGCTCACCGGCGTTCTGCGCGAGCTGACGGCGGCCCGCAAGCACCGCACCGAGAGCGAGCGGCTGGTGGAGTCCCTGACGCCGCGGGAGCGGGAGGTGCTGCGCTGCATGGTCGCCGGGCTGGGCCGCAAGGCCGTCGCCGAGCGGCTGTTCCTCTCCCCGCACACCGTCCGCACCCATATGCAGAACGTGCTGGGGAAGCTGGGGGTGCACTCCACCCTCGCCGCCGTCGCCCTCGCCCGCCGCGCCGGGGTCGGGCCGGTCGACCTAGCCGGGGATGTTGTCGAACGGGGCGGTCAACTGGCGTAGCAGCGCGGCCAGTTCACCGCGCTGGGCCGAGCTGAGTTCCGACAGGATCGCGCGCTCCTGGGCGAGCAGCCCGGCGAGCGCCTGGTCCGCCCGGTCCCGGCCCTCGCCGGTGAGGCGCACCAGCACGCCCCGGCGGTCGTTGGGATCGGGCAGCCGCTCGACCAGGCCCTTCTTCGCCAGGCGGTCGATGCGGTTGGTCATCGTGCCCGAGGTGACCAGGGTCTGGGTCAGCAGCTGGCCGGGGGAGAGCTGATAGGGGCTGCCGGCCCGGCGGAGCGCGGTGAGGACGTCGAACTCCCAGGGCTCCAGACTGTGCTCGGAGAACGCCAGCCGGCGCGCACGGTCGAGGTGCCGGGCCAGCCTGCTCACCCGGCTGAGGACCTCGAGCGGTTCCACGTCGAGGTCCGGGCGCTCCCGGCGCCATGCCGCGACCAGCCGATCGACCTCGTCCTCCATGGCGATCAGTGTAGTGGTTGTGTCGACATGAAGTCTCTTGACATGGAGTCTCTTGACGTCGAGATAGTGGGGATACAAGGATGGCCCTGAGTACGGAGGCGTCGTCAAACGGGGGCGACGTCTCCGTACGAGGACGTCGAGCCGTTCATCACGAGGAGGCCGCCATGCCCGCCGCGCCCACCTGGGACCCCGCTCAGTACCTGCGCCACGCCGGCCACCGCGCCCGCCCCTTCGTCGACCTGCTCGCCCGCGTCCCCCACCTGCCGGGCGGGAACCCGCCCCGCATCGCCGACCTCGGCTGCGGCCCCGGCAATGTCACGGTCCTGCTCGCCGACCGCTGGCCCACCGCGCACATCACCGGCTACGACAACTCGCCCGAGATGCTCGACCGGGCCCACACCCACCACGAAGGCCCCACCGCGGGCGGCGGCCGCCTCGACTTCGCCCACGCCGACGCCCGCACCTGGACGCCCTCGGAGACGTACGACCTGATCATCAGCAACGCCACACTGCAATGGGTGCCCGGACACACCGCACGCTTCCCCGACTGGGTGGCCGCGCTGAAGCCGGGCGGCACCTTCGCCTTCCAGGTACCCGGAAACTTCGGCTCCCCCAGCCACCTGCTGATGCGGGAACTCGCCCACTCCGCCCGCTGGAAGGACCGCCTCGCCGGCATCCTGCGCCACGACGACGCCGTGCTCACGCCCCACGCCTACCTGGAGCACCTCACCGGCCTCGGCTGCGAGGCGGACGTCTGGGAGACGACGTACCTGCATCTGCTCCAGGGCGAGGACCCGGTCCTGGACTGGGTGAAGGGCACCGGACTGCGGCCGATCCTCACCGAGCTGGGCGACGACGCGGAGGAGTTTCTCGCCGACTACCGCACGGCCCTGCGCGAGGCGTACCCGCCCACCGCCCACGGCACGGTGTTCCCGTTCCGCCGCATCTTCGCCGTCGCCACGAAAGGGGCCTGAGCGATGCTGACCGCCGTCGACCATGTCCAGCTGGCGGCCCCGCCCGGCTCGGAGGACCTGCTGCGCGGCTACTACGCCGGCGTCCTCGGCATGACGGAGATCCCCAAGCCGCCGGTGCTCGCCGCGCGCGGTGGCTGCTGGTTCCAGGCGGGGGCCGTCCGACTGCACCTGGGCATCGAGGAGGACTTCCGGCCCGCACGGAAGGCACACCCGGGCCTGCGGGTCACGGGGATCGAGGCCTACGCCGCCCGGCTCGCCGCGCGGGGAGCGGCGGTGACCTGGGACGACAACCTGCCGGGCCACCGGCGCTTCTACTCGGAGGATCCGGTGGGGAACCGGCTGGAGTTCCTTCAGCCGGTGGCTACAGACGCCTGAGGGCGTCCGGCGTGATGTCGATGTCGACGGCGAACGGCTCGGAGAGTTCGAGCTTGTCGTGGTGGATGCCGGTGGGCGTGTAGGTCTTGGTGACCGGGTCCAGCTCGTAGGTGCGGACCACCGGGTGCTGATTGCCTTCGGCCATCTCGACCAGCCAGAAGTGGGGGATTCCGGCGGCCGCGTACTTCAGGGGCTTTACGCCGTGGTCGCGCGCTTCGGAGTCCGGGGAGACGACTTCCACGGCGAGTACCAGGCCCTCCGCCTCGAACCGGCTCTGCTCAAGTCCGGTGTCCGCGTCCGCACGGATCACGCTGATGTCCGGCCCAGGAGCGTTGCGACGATCGAGTACGACCGTCATCTCACGCTTGACCCTGAGATGGCCGGGTACCGTCAGCCGCAGCCCGTGGGTCAGCAAGTCGATCACCAGCATGTGGAAATTCCGCTGCGGACTCACGAAGACCAAGCTCCCGTCGATCAACTCGGTGTGCGGCGGGAGGTCCGACAGGGTGAACAGGTCGTCGACCGTGAAGCCTTCGGGCGGCGGCACGGGCAGGTGGATGCCGGGCTCGGACTCGTGTGCGGCGAACGGCTCGGCAGACATGGTGATTCCTCCCATGAACGGGATTCCCGGACCGTGTACCCACCGTAGCGGCCGGGACCGACAAAGGTCATCACATCGGGTGATCACGCACCCCACGCCTCAGCTCTTGCGATGACCGATCAGCCGCGGCTTCGGCTCCAGACCGTCCAGGCCGTGCCACGCCAGGTTCACCAGATGCGCCGCGACCTCGGCCTTCTTCGGGCGCCGCACATCCAGCCACCACTGGCCCGTCAGCGCCACCATGCCGACCAGCGCCTGCGCGTACAGCGGGGCGAGCTTCGGGTCGAAGCCCCGGCTCTTGAACTCGCGGCCCAGGATGTCCTCCACCTGCGTGGCGATGTCCGAGATGAGGGACGCGAAGGAACCCGTTGACTGCGGGATCGGCGAGTCGCGGACCAGGATGCGGAACCCGTCCGTGTACTCCTCGATGTAGTCCAGAAGCGCGAAGGCCGCCTGCTCGCACAGCTCACGCGGATGCCCGGCCGTCAGCGAACTCGTCACCATGTCCAGCAGCCGCCGCATCTCGCGGTCCACCACCACCGCGTACAGGCCCTCCTTGCCGCCGAAGTGCTCGTACACCACCGGCTTGGAGACCCCGGCCCGCGCCGCGATCTCCTCCACGGACGTGCCCTCGAACCCCTTCGCGGCGAACAGCGTGCGACCGATCTCCAGCAGCTGCTGGCGGCGCTCCGCCCCGGTCATCCGGGTGCGGCGGGTACGCCTCGGCTTGTCGGTGCTGGGAGTACTGGAGTCGGTCGCCACATCGTCAATCATGCCGTGCCGGCGTTCGCCCTCCCTCGCCGGGAGCCTTCCCCGTCGGTGCTGCGGCGGGAATCGATACGCGAGCGTGACGGCCAGCGCACGTCATACGCCCATCCCAGCTGCTCGAACCAGCGGATGATCCGCGCCGAGGAGTCCAGCTGGCCCCGCTCCACACCGTGCCGCGCCGACGTCGGGTCCGCGTGGTGCAGGTTGTGCCAGGACTCACCGCACGACAGGACCGCCAGCCACCACACGTTCCCCGAGCGGTCCCGCGACTTGAACGGGCGCTTGCCCACCGCGTGACAGATCGAGTTGATCGACCAGGTCACATGGTGCAGCAACGCCACCCGGACGAGTGACCCCCAGAAGAAGGCGGTGAAGGCGCCCCACCATGACATCGTCACCAGACCGCCGATCAGCGGCGGCAGCACCAGCGACGCCCCCGTCCACAGCACGAACTGGCGGGAGACCGCCCGCAGGGCCGGGTCCTTGATCAGATCCGGCGCGTACTTGTCCTGCGGCGTCTGCTCCTCGTCGAACATCCAGCCGATATGGGCCCACCACAGGCCCTTCATCAGCGCGGGCACCGTCTCCCCGTAGCGCCAGGGGGAGTGCGGATCGCCCTCCGCGTCCGAGAACTTGTGGTGCTTGCGGTGATCGGCGACCCAGCGCACCAGCGGCCCCTCCACGGCCATCGACCCCGCGATCGCCAGAGCGATCTTCAGAGGCCGCTTCGCCTTGAACGAGCCATGGGTGAAGTGGCGGTGGAAACCGATCGTGATGCCGTGGCAGCCGAGGTAGTAGAAGAAGACCAGAAGGCCCAGATCGAGCCAGCTCACACCCCATCCCCAGGCCAGCGGCACCGCCGCGAGGAGCGCCAGGAACGGGACGGTGATGAACAGCAGCAGGGTCATCTGCTCGATCGAGCGCTTCTGCTCGCCGCCCAGCGTCGCGGAGAGCAGCGCAGTGTCGTCGTTCGCCTGCGAGGCGTCTTCGATCACATCGGAGCTTGTGGCCATGGGGCGTCCCCTGTGGGGTCGAGGGTAGAGGCAGGTGCCCGGTATACGGATCCAGGGTTCCCCGGGGATCTGACGAGAGACCCTACGGTTCCGTAACCTACGGCGACGTAAGTATGGCAGTGCGCTGCCCGGCGGCAAGAGCCCCGGAGCCTGCGCGTCCGCGGCGACACCTATCCTTGGAATCGGTCGGACAGCGCGGTCCGCTCTGTTTTCTTCCCGGATGCCCCGTCCGTATGCGGCACCCGCCGCGCGGCAGCGTCCGGGTCACCTCCCAGACGATCCCACCCGTCGCCCACCACCGCCCTTCCAGGGAGTCGCTGACGCGACGCACCTCCTGATCACCGCAAGGAGCCGCACCTGTGAGCAGTGCCGACGACCAGACCACGACGACCAGCAGCGAGTTGCGCGCCGACATCCGCCGACTGGGTGATCTGCTCGGCGAGACCCTCGTCCGGCAGGAGGGCCCCGAACTCCTTGACCTGGTCGAGCGAGTCCGCCGGCTGACCCGCGAGGACGGAGAGGCCGCCGCCGAACTGCTGCGCGGCACCGAACTGGAGACCGCCGCCAAGCTGGTGCGCGCCTTCTCCACCTACTTCCACCTGGCCAACGTCGCCGAGCAGGTCCACCGAGGCCGCGAACTGCGCGCCAAGCGCGCCGCCGAGGGCGGACTCCTCACCCGCACCGCCGACCGGCTCAAGGACGCCGACCCCGACCACCTGCGCGACACCGTCCGCAACCTCAACGTGCGCCCCGTCTTCACCGCGCACCCCACCGAGGCGGCACGGCGTTCCGTCCTCAACAAGCTGCGGCGCATCGCCGCGCTCCTGGAGACCCCGGTCCTCGACAGCGACCGCCGCCGCCACGACACCCGCCTCGCCGAGAACATCGACCTCGTCTGGCAGACCGACGAACTCAGGGTCGTCCGCCCGGAACCCGCCGACGAGGCCCGCAACGCCATCTACTACCTGGACGAACTCCACGCCGGCGCCGTCGGCGACGTCCTGGAGGACCTCACCGCCGAACTGGAGCGCGTCGGCGTCAAGCTCCCCGACGAGACCCGCCCCCTCACCTTCGGCACCTGGATCGGCGGCGACCGCGACGGCAACCCCAACGTGACCCCCCAGGTCACCTGGGACGTCCTCATCCTCCAGCACGAGCACGGCATCAACGACGCGCTGGAGATGATCGACGAACTGCGCGGCCTGCTCTCCCAGTCCATCCGCTACACCGGCGCCACCGAGGAACTCCTCGCATCCCTCCAGACGGACCTGGACCGGCTGCCCGGCATCAGCCCCCGCTACAAGCGCCTGAACGCCGAGGAGCCCTACCGCCTCAAGGCGACCTGCGTCCGCCAGAAGCTCGTCAACACCAAGAAGCGCCTCGCCAAGGGCACCGCCCACCAGCCCGGACGCGACTACCTCGGCACCACCGAACTCCTGCACGACCTGCGGATCATCCAGACCTCACTGCGCGCCCACCGCGGCCACCTCTTCGCCGACGGCCACCTCGCCCGCACCATCCGCACCCTGGCCGCCTTCGGCCTCCAGCTCGCCACCATGGACGTCCGCGAGCACGCCGACGCCCACCACCACGCCCTCGGCCAGCTCTTCGACCGGCTCGGCGAGGAGTCCTGGCGCTACGACGACATGCCCCGCGAGTACCGGCACAAGCTGCTCGCCAAGGAACTGCGCTCCCGGCGGCCCCTCGCCCCCACCCCGGCCCCCCTCGACGCGGCCGGCGCCAAGACCCTCGGCGTCTTCGAGACCGCCAAGCGGGCCCTGGACGTCTTCGGCCCCGAGGTCATCGAGTCCTACATCATCTCCATGTGCCAGGGCGCCGACGACGTGTTCGCCGCCGCCGTCCTCGCCCGCGAGGCCGGCCTCATCGACCTGCACGCCGGCTGGGCGAAGATCGGCATCGTCCCCCTCCTGGAGACCACCGACGAGCTCAAGGCCGCCGACACCATCCTCGAGGACATGCTCGCCGACCCCTCCTACCGCCGCCTCGTGGCCCTGCGCGGCGACGTCCAGGAGGTCATGCTCGGCTACAGCGACTCCTCCAAGTTCGGCGGCATCACCACCTCCCAGTGGGAGATCCACCGCGCCCAGCGCCGTCTGCGCGACGTCGCCCACCGCTACGGCGTACGCCTGCGCCTCTTCCACGGCCGCGGCGGCACCGTCGGCCGCGGCGGCGGCCCCACCCACGACGCGATCCTCGCCCAGCCCTGGGGCACTCTCGAGGGCGAGATCAAGGTCACCGAACAGGGCGAGGTCATCTCCGACAAGTACCTCATCCCCTCCCTCGCCCGCGAGAACCTGGAACTCACGGTCGCCGCCACCCTCCAGGCCTCCGCCCTGCACACCGCCCCCCGCCAGTCCGACGAGGCCCTCGCCCGCTGGGACGCCGCCATGGACGTCGTCTCCGACGCCGCCCACGCCGCCTACCGCAGACTGGTCGAGGACCCCGACCTGCCCGCCTACTTCTTCGCCTCCACCCCGGTCGACCAGCTCGCCGACCTCCACCTCGGCTCCCGCCCCTCCCGGCGCCCCGACTCCGGTGCCGGCCTCGACGGGCTGCGCGCCATCCCCTGGGTCTTCGGCTGGACCCAGTCCCGGCAGATCGTCCCCGGCTGGTACGGCGTCGGCTCCGGCCTCAAGGCCCTGCGCGAGGCGGGCCTCGACACCGTGCTCCAGGAGATGCACGAACAGTGGCACTTCTTCCGCAACTTCGTCTCCAACGTGGAGATGACCCTCGCGAAGACCGACCTGCGGATCGCACGCCACTACGTGGACACCCTCGTCCCGGACGAGCTCAAGCACGTCTTCGACACCATCCAGGCCGAACACGAGCTGACCGTCCGCGAGGTCCTGCGGATCACCGGCGAGCGCGAACTGCTCGACGCCCAGCCCGTCCTCAAGCAGACCTTCGCCATCCGCGACGCCTACCTCGACCCGATCTCCTACCTCCAGGTCGCCCTGCTCAAGCGCCAGCGCGACGCCGCCGCCGACGGCTCCGAACCCGACCCGCTGCTCGGGCGCGCCCTGCTGCTGACGGTCAACGGCGTGGCGGCCGGCCTGCGCAACACCGGCTGAACCGGCACCCACACAACACAGCACACAGGGCGGTGCCCCCGTACGACGCGTACGGGGGCACCACCCTCATGTCAGGCGGTCCCGGCGCCGAAAGGACCTACTGCACGGCGAAGAACGTAGCCGTCAGCAACGCGATCCCCGTTCCCGCCATCACCCACGCGGTACGCGCCATCCGCAACCCGCCGGCCACCACCACCGAGGACAGAAGCAGAGCACCGGCCAGCGGAAGCCAGGCATACAGCACACCCGCCGGGCCCGTCCGCACCACCTCGTCGGAGTCCGGCTTCACCGCCACCGTGAGGACCTCACCCCGCCGTACGGCCACCGAATCGCCGATCACGACACGCTTCCGGGCCGTCGACCCCGCGGACGACGGCACATACGGACCGCTGCACGCATCGCCCGAACACCGGGCCACCGTCATCGTGCCCTGCTCGCGGCCCTTGGTCAGCATCACGTACTGCGCGGTGCCCCAGGAGCCCCAGACACCCGCGACGACGATCAGCGCGGCGACCGTGCCCATCGCCGCGAGCCGCCCGAACCGCAGCACCGCGACGGCACCCTGAGAGGAGGAGACGGCAGAAGGCATGGCCGCGATCCTTGGCCATGCCCACACGGCCGGTCAACTCCGGCTCCGTCCGGCGGACGGACAAGTCAGGAGTTGTACGTGCTTTGCGCCCGCTCCAGCCCCTCGATCACCAGACACTCCACCGCGTCCGCCGCACGGTCCACGAAGTAGTCCAGCTCCTTGCGCTCCGCCGACGAGAAGTCCTTCAGCACGAAATCCGCGACCTGCACACGCCCCGGAGGACGCCCGATCCCGAACCGCACCCGGTGATAGTCCGCACCCATCGCCTTCGTGATCGACTTCAGCCCGTTGTGCCCGTTGTCGCCGCCGCCCAGCTTCAGCCGCAGCGTCCCGTAGTCGATGTCCAGCTCGTCATGCACGGCCACGACATTGCCCACCGGCACCTTGTAGAAATCCCGCAAGGCGTTCACCGGGCCACCCGACAGGTTCATGTACGACATCGGCTTCGCCAGGATCACCCGGCGGTTCGCCGGACCCGGCGGACCGATCCGCCCCTCCACGACCTGCGCCTGCGCCTTGCCCGCCCGCTTGAACTTCCCCCCGATCCGCCCGGCCAGCAGATCGGCCACCATGAACCCGACATTGTGCCGGTTCATCGCGTAATCAGGCCCCGGATTGCCGAGGCCCACGATCAGCCAGGGACCGCCCGCATCGGTCGTCACGTCCATGTCTCCTTGATACGCGCCAGCCGCTGCCCCTCCCGGGAACAGCGGCTGACGAAACGATGACGGTGGGGATCAGGCCTCGGCGGCCTCTTCGCCCTCGCCCTCCGCGCCCTCCGGCGCCTCCTCGGCCTGCGCGGCCAGGACCTGCAGCACAACCGCGTCCTCGTCGACGGCCAGCGACACACCACTCGGCAGAGCGATGTCCTTGGCGTGGACCGAGGCACCGGCCTCCAGACCCTCCACCGAGACGGTCAGCGCCTCGGGGATGTGCGTGGCCTCGGCCTCGACCGGCAGCGCGTTCAGGACGTGCTCCAGCAGGTTGCCGCCCGGGGCCAGCTCGCCCTCGGTGTGGACCGGGATCTCGACGGTGACCTTCTCGCCGCGCTTGACCAGCAGCAGGTCGACGTGCTCCAGGAAGCCCTTCAGCGGGTCACGCTGCACGGCCTTCGGAATCGCCAGCTCGTTGGTCTTGCCGTCGATGTCCAGCGAGATCAGAACGTTCGGCGTACGCAGCGCCAGCAGCAGCTCGTGGCCCGGCAGCGTCAGGTGCAGCGGCTCCGAACCGTGGCCGTACAGCACACCCGGAACCTTGTTCTCACGGCGGACACGACGGGCGGCACCCTTGCCGAACTCGGTGCGCGTCTGGGCGGCGAGCTTCACCTCGGACATCTTCACTCCTCGTAGAAATCAGTGAACGGACGTGGTCACCCGGCCACGAACGGCCTGCTACGAAGAGCGCGTCGATAACGGACCGCCGTACCGCATGAGTACGGCCTCCCTCGCCGAGCAACTCGAGCAGTCTACTCGGAGGGGGAGGCCGCACCCAAAAGGATCATCGCCCGGCCGTATCACCGGCCGGGCGGCATCACTACCAGCCGAGCAGGATCACTGCTCGTCGAACAGGCTCGTCACCGAGCCGTCCTCGAACACCTCACGCACCGCACTCGCGATCGTCGGCGCGATCGACAGCACCGTGATCTTGTCCAGCTCCAGCTCACCCGGCGTCGGCAGCGTGTTCGTGAACACGAACTCGCTCACCTTCGAGTTCTTCAGACGGTCCGCCGCCGGGCCCGACAGCACACCGTGCGTCGCCGTCACGATCACATCCTCCGCGCCATGCGCGAACAGCGCGTCCGCGGCGGCGCAGATCGTGCCGCCGGTGTCGATCATGTCATCGACCAGGACACAGATACGGCCCTTCACATCACCGACGACCTCGTGCACCGTCACCTGGTTCGCCACGTCCTTGTCGCGCCGCTTGTGCACGATCGCCAGCGGCGCCCCCAGACGGTCGCACCAACGGTCGGCGACCCGCACCCGGCCCGCGTCCGGCGACACCACGGTCAGCTTGTCGCGGTCCACCTTCTGCCCCACGTAGTCCGCCAGCAGCGGCAGCGCGAACAGGTGGTCCACCGGGCCGTCGAAGAAGCCCTGGATCTGGTCCGTGTGCAGATCCACCGTGAGGATGCGGTCCGCGCCGGCCGTCTTCATCAGGTCCGCGATCATACGCGCCGAAATCGGTTCACGTCCCCGGTGCTTCTTGTCCTGCCGCGCGTAACCGTAGAAGGGCACGATGACCGTAATGGAACGGGCCGACGCCCGCTTCAACGCGTCGATCATGATCAACTGCTCCATGATCCACTTGTTGATCGGCGCCGTGTGGCTCTGGATCAGGAAGCAGTCGGCACCGCGCGCCGACTCCTGATAGCGAACGTAGATCTCACCGTTCGCGAAGTCGAAGGCCTTCGTCGGGACGACCCCGACACCCAGCTGGTGGGCGACCTCCTCGGCAAGCTCGGGGTGGGCGCGGCCGGAGAAGAACATCAACTTCTTCTGGCCGGTCGTCTTGATCCCGGTCACAGCACTGTCTCCTCAGAGGTGTTCTCAGCTCGGTGCGAGAGGCCTTGCGCAACCGCGTCCGCGGCATGCGAGCGGCTGTCTCGGCTGGTGGGGTGCGGGTGTGCACTTATCACGGTACGCCGTGTCAGACGCACCTGTTTCCGCTCAGTCTTCGCCATCCGGCTCCCGGGACGCCGCCTCGGCCGCCTTCGCGGCCGCGCTCCCGGGGCGCTTACGGGCGACCCAGCCCTCGATATTCCGCTGCTGACCGCGGGCCACGGCCAGCGAACCGGGGGGCACATCCTTCGTGATCACGGAACCCGCGGCGGTGTACGCACCGTCCCCGACCGTGACAGGAGCCACAAACATGTTGTCCGCACCCGTGCGGCAGTGGGATCCCACCGCGGTGTGGTGTTTGTCCTGACCGTCATAGTTCACGAAGACACTCGCCGCACCGATGTTCGTGTACTCACCGATCGTCGCGTCCCCCACATACGACAGATGCGGCACCTTCGTGCCCTCGCCGATGGACGCGTTCTTGGTCTCCACGTACGTACCGACCTTCGACTTCACCCCCAGACGCGTGCCGGGGCGGAGATACGCGTACGGACCCACGGACGCCTGCGACCCCACGACCGCGCCGTCGGACACGGTGTTGTCCACCCGCGCCCCCGCGCCCACCCGGGTGTCCTTCAGTCGCGAGTTGGGCCCGACCTCGGCCCCCTCGCCGATGTGCGTGGTCCCGATCAGCTGCGTCCCCGGCTGCACCACCGCGTCCTGCTCGAAGGTGACCGTCACATCGACCCACGTGGTCGCCGGGTCCACGATCGTGACGCCCGCCAGCATCGCCTCGGTCAGCAGCCGGTCGTTGAGGATGCGGCGGGCCTCGGCCAGCTGCACCCGGTTGTTGATGCCGGCGATCTCCCGGTGGTCGCCCGCCACGGACGCGCCGACGCGGTGCCCGGCCGACCGCAGGATGCCGAGGACGTCGGTCAGGTACTCCTCGCCCTGGCTGTTGTCCGTCCTCACCTGCTTCAGGGCCTCGGCGAGGAGCTGCCCGTCGAAGGCGAAGACACCGGAGTTGATCTCACGGATCGCACGCTGGGCGTCGGAGGCGTCCTTGTGCTCGACGATGGCGGTGACGGCACCGGTGTCGTCCCGGACGATACGGCCGTAACCGGTGGCGTCGGGGACCTCGGCGGTGAGTACCGTGACGGCGTTGCCGTCCTCCTGGTGCGTGCCGGCCAGGCGCCGGAGCGTTTCGCCGGTGAGCAACGGGGTGTCTCCGCACACGACGACCACGGTCCCGTCGACGGAACCGCCGAGCTCCTCCAGGGCCATCCGGACCGCGTGGCCGGTGCCGTTCTGCTCGGCCTGGACCGCGGTGCGGACGGCCGGGTCGATCTCGGCGAGATGGGCGCCGACCTTCTCCCGGGCGTGGCCCACGACGACGACGAGGTTCTCGGGCTCCAACTCGCGTGCGGCGGCGAGCACATGCCCGACGAGGGAACGGCCGCAGATGTCGTGCAGGACCTTGGGTGTGGCCGACTTCATACGGGTGCCCTCACCCGCTGCGAGAACGACGACGGCGGCCGGGCGGATGGCGCTCACGGGATGCCCTTCGGCTTCAGGGTGGGGTGGACATCCGCAGGATACCGGGGTGTTCCTGGGGGGACATGAGAGCGGGCCCTGACGGTGCTGTCACCGGTCAGGACCCGAACCAAGCCGTTGCTCCCGGGGGAGGACTCGAACCCCCATGATCAGAACCAAAATCTGACGTCTTGCCCTTAGACGACCCGGGATTGCCGCTATGTCCGATTCTTGCGATCGGGCGTGGTGGCAGCCCCTACTATGCCGTACCACCAGCCCTCGATGCGACGGTACAGGTCGGCACTTTGCCGCACGGTGAGTACGAGACATCCCCGGTAGGCGTCGCCCGTGTTCTTCCGTACGGTCTTCGGGTTGTGTCGTTTCAGGGTCGTCTTGCCGAAGCTGCCGCGGTCCGCTCCGACGAGGTCCGCCCAGTACTTCTCGGCTGCCTCCACATCGGCTGACTCGTGGATCATCAGGCGATATCCGATGTCCTCTCGTTCCACCCCGAGCAGCTCGAGCCAGGCCAGGAAGAGGCGGATCACGCCGGAGTCGCTGTTGACGAAGGTGACTCGTTCGCGCCGGGCGTGCGGTTTGTCCTTGGTGCCCTCGGCCCAGTACAGCGCCACGCCTATGGCGAAGAGTTCACGGTCGGAGAGATCGCCGATCTCCTGCGCGGCGGCGGCTTTGGTCTGCCGGCGCTTCTCGTCCCGGATCGTCAGCTCGTGTTCCCAGCGTTTCCGTGCGGCCAGTTTCGCCTGCTCCTGCGGATCGCGGCGTTCGGGCTTCGGCAGGTCCCGTACCCAGAGCGAGACCGAACTCTTCGCGCACCCCAGCTCCGCCTCGATCCGGTCGTACGTCCAGCCCTGGAGGCGTAGTTCCCGCGCCCTGGCGCGGAGGTCGTCCTTGGCGTTCGGGCGCTTCGTCCAGGCCGGCGGGGGCTCGCCCTTCACCAGTCGGTTGAGGATGTCGTTGTTGTAGATCTTCAGCTCGTCGCGGATCTGCCGAAGGCTGTAGCCGGCGCGGCGCAGTGCCACCGCCCGTTCCCGTAACCCCTCGAAGTCCGCGTACCTGCCCTGTGTCTGTGCCATAGGCATAACCTCGGGTGGAATCCGGGCTTCCGGGGTCGAACGGTGTGCGATTCAGCAGTTCGAGGGATTCCGGACGGTTTCGCTTCTGTTCGATTACGGAGTGTGGTGTGACGCGGCCGTGGAAACTCACCGGAAAACCCCCGCTTCGCGCCCGTAGGCTGGAGCCATGACCACGACGGGGGAAGTCCGCGCCGGGGCCGGGGAGGGCCCCTGGTGGTGGGCGCGGTGGCGCGGTGCCGTGCTCGATGTCTCGCTCGCCGCGCTGTCGGCCGTGGAGTGCGCGGTCGAGGGGATCCAGTTCTCGAGGGACGCCGGCCTGTTCGTCCCCGTGGGGATGCTGTTCGGGCTGTTCGCCGGCCTCACGCTGCTGCTCCGGCGCCGGTGGCCGATCGCGGTGGTGCTCGTGTCCGTCGCGATCACGCCCGCCCAGATGGGGTTCCTGATGGGCCTGGTCGGGCTGTACACCCTGGCGGCCTCGGAGCTGCCCCGGCGGACCACCGCCGCCCTCTCGGGCATGTCGTTCGTCGCGATGTTCGTCGTGACGTATGTGCGGGCCCATCAGGGGATGGTCCGGGGTGATCTGTCCATCGCCGGGGGATTCATTCCCTTCCTGTCCGTCACCACGGCGCTCGGTATGACGGCTCCACCGGTGCTGCTCGGGCTCTACGTCGGCGCCCGGCGCCGGCTGATGGAGAGCCTGCGGGAGCGGGCCGACTCGCTGGAGCGGGAGCTGATGCTGCTCGCGGAGCGGGCGGAGGAGCGGGCCGAGTGGGCGCGGAACGAGGAGCGGACCCGGATCGCCCGGGAGATGCACGACGTGGTGGCGCACCGGGTGAGCCTGATGGTCGTGCATGCCGCCGCCCTGCAGGCCGTGGCCCGGAAGGATCCCGAGAAGGCGGTCAGGAACGCCGCGCTGGTCGGGGACATGGGGCGGCAGGCGCTGACCGAGTTGCGGGAGATGCTCGGGGTGCTGCGGACGGGGGAGGGGTCCGTGGGGCGGTCCGCTCCGTCCGCGGTGCCGTTGGCGGCCGTGGAGGCGGCGGCCGCTGCGGCGGCGTCGCGGGCCGTCGAGGATTACGCCGAGGGGCCGTGTCTGGCCGAGCTGGAGGAGCTGATCGGGCAGTCGGCCGCGGCCGGGATGGTCGTGAACCTGTCGGTGGAGGGCGAGGCCCGGTCGTATGCGCCGATGGTCGAGCAGACGGCGTACCGGGTGGTTCAGGAGGCGTTGACCAACGTCCACAAGCATGCGGCGGGTGCCAAGACGCATGTGCGGCTCGCGCACCGTACGGCGGAGATCGCGATGCAGGTGGAGAACGAGCCGCCGCCGGAGCTGGGGTCGGCCCGGGAGATGCGGCTGCCCAGCGGGGGCAATGGCCTGGTGGGGATGAAGGAGCGGGTCAGCGCGCTGGGCGGGGTGTTTGTGTCCGGGCCGACGGATGCGGGCGGGTTCCGGGTGTCGGCGGTGATTCCGGCCGGGGCGGCGTAGCGGGGTGCCGCGGGGCCGGTCGGTCGGCGTGGCGTGCGCCGGCACCGTCAGCCTGCGGTGAGGCGTACCGGCTCGATGCCCGTCAGCAGGGTGGTGAGGCCGTGGTCGATGTCGGGGCCGAGGTACCAGTCGCCCGTGTGGTCGAGGGAGTAGATGCGGCCCTCGGTGTCGATGGCGAGCAGGGCGCGGCTGTCGGATTCCTCGCCGAGGGGGCAGACCTCGGTGTCGAGGGCGCGGCCGAGGTCGCCGAGGGTGCGGGCCAGGTGGAGGCCGTGCAGGGGGTCCAGGTGGAGGGTGGCGGGGGCGAGCTGGCGGCCGGGGCCCCGCGCGGTGATGTGGAGGTCGCCGAATTCCGCCCATGCCTCGACGGCCGCGGGGAACACCGCGTGCCGGTGGCCCGCCGGTGAGGTGTGGCCGCGCAGGGTGTCGGCCCAGAGTTCCGCCTGTTTTATGTTCCAGCGGCCCGGTTGCCAGCCGGCGGCGCGCAGTGCGGCGTCCACGGGGACGGTGAAACGTGTGCTTGAGGAGCGGTCGGCGTGCATCTGCCCTTCGTTCGTCGAGTGCCGTGGACCGGCGCGTGCGCCGTCGTGCGGTGTGCGGTGTGCGGTGTGCGGTGTTCGAGGCTGGGGTTGGGGGGTGTCAGTTCCGCGCCGTGGGGTCGACGATGCGTACGCCGAAGTGGTTGCTGAGCGCGGTGCAGGCGCGGCAGGGCGCGGCGAAGCTGCCGTGCAGGGGGTCGCCGTCCTCGCGGATGCGGCGGGCGGTGAGTTTGGCCTGCTTGAGGGCCTTGCGGGCCTCGCCGTTGGTCATCGGCTTGCGGGAGGCGCGTTTGCTGCGGGCGGCGTCGGCGGCGGTGATGTGGCGGGAGATGAGGATCGCCTCGGCGCACCGTCCGGTGAAGCGGTCGCGCTGGCCGCTGGTGAGGCTGTCGAGGAAGTCCTGGACGAGCGGGTGCAGCGCGGGGGGCTGGTCGCCGCGTGCGGCGGTGCCGGTGAGGGTGGCGCCGCGGACGGAGAGGGCGGCGGCGACGGTGGGGAGTATGCCGTCGCGGCGGTGACGGAGGGTGGGGATGGGGGCCGCCTCGGCGGAACTCCAGCCGATGCGCGGGTCGCCGGACGTGTCTGTTTGTGTCGCGTTCATGATCTTTTTCCCCTCCCTTGCATCCCCCGGGCGGGACACAGACTGCCAAATGCCGTGGCCGGTGCGGAAGCTGGGGCACCACGACACGCCAGGGCTTCGGCGTACGGTCACGGCCGGGTGACGGCTGGTCACGGTACCGGTGGGTCGCCGGCCGGGGTGGCTCCGGTGGCCCGATGACCGGTGTCGTCGTACCGCATAGGCTGTCGACGTCCGTGAACGACACCGCCGTACAGGCCAGACAGATCGCCGCAGGGGGCAATCGCCATGACGACAGGTCGGCTCGGGCTGGGGGTACCTCCCGGCCGCCAGGCCGGGGGACACGCCGCACCGCCCAACGCGGCCTACGCGGGGCAGGTCGTGCACTTTCCGGACCCGGTCCGGGCCGCTCGTCATCCGAGAGGGGTGCGGGTGGACGCGTACGGCTACCCCGACTTCTCGCCCTACGCCCGTGCCGTCGCGGAGATCGCGGACCCTCCGGAGGGTTTCGGCGTCGACGAGTTGCGGCTGACCGACTATGTGTCGGCGAACGCGGCGCTGGCGCTGTCCGGGCACGAGTTGTGGGACACGACTGTGGCGGTGGCGACGCCGCACGGCTGGACGTGGCACCACGTCCGCGGGTCGCGCCGGCTGGAGCTGGTCCCGGTCGAGGTGAAGGCGCTGCTGCGGCACCACGGCGGGATCGCGACGGGGGTCGTGGACCAGGGCAAGCGGGGGACGCGGCCGTTGCAGGAGAGGCGTCCGGCGCACTTCGGGCTGCCGAAGTCCGCGGTGGCGGTGACCGAGCTGCAGATCCAGGGCGTCGAGGAGGATCTGGGCTACCGGCTGCCGGGTGCGTACCGATCGTTCCTGAAGGCGGCGGGCGGGTGCGCGCCGGTGGGTGCCGCGCTGGACGTGGAGTGGGGGCTGCTGGTCGACCAGCCGTTCCTGACGGTGCGCGACGAGGCCGCGGTCAACGACCTGGTGTATGTGAACAAGTGCCTGCGGGACCATCTGACGAAGGACTACCTGGGCGTCGCCTTTGTGCAGGGCGGTCTGCTCGCCGTGAAGGTGAGGGGTGACCGGCTCGGTTCGGTCTGGTTCTGTGCCTACGACGACGCGCGCGACGTGGATCCGTCGTGGACGCCCGCCGAGCGGGTGGAGCGGCTGTTGCTGCCGTGTGGTGACGACTTCGACGCGTTCCTGTCCCGACTCGCGGGCAATCCGCCGGAGTTGGAGACCGTGGCGAATCTGATGGTGGACGGCGGGTTCGCGCGTGCGGTGCCGGTGGCGTCGGCGTCCGAGGCAGGGGAGTGAGTGCGGGCGATGGTGACGTTCGCTCAGGCGCAGGAGCGCGCGGAAGAGTGGGTCAACGGGGATGTTCCGTCGTACCAGCAACGCGAGGTGCGGGTACGGGAGTTCGGGCTCGGGTTCGTGGCGTGGGCGGAGGACCGGGCCGAGGGGCCGCGGTCGGACGGCGGCGCGCAGCGGCTCGTGATCGCCCGTGACAGCGGTGAGGCCACGCTGTGGCCGGGGCTGCCGGTGGGTGAGGTGATCCGCCGTTACGAGGAGGAGTACGGGGCGAGGGAGACGGCGGCGCAGTCGGCGCCGGCGCCCGCGGCCCGGTCGGATCTGAACCAGACGTCGTTCCTGTTGAGCCCTCCGGAGTGGCTCCAGGAGGCGGCGGACCGGAAGGCGAACCCGGATCGGCGGCAGGGCGGCGCGGGGCCGGCGGGCGCGGGCGCGCCTACGACTGCCGGTGCCGGTGTCGGTGAAGGTGCCGCGGACGCGCCGGCTGTGGAGGGTGGTTCCGCCACGTCGGATGGCGCTGGGGGTGTGGGTCCGGCGTCCGCGGCGTCCTGGCCCGCGGCGGGGGGCGGTGACGAGGTGCGGGACGCGGTGCCGGCCGCGTCCGCCGGGGCGACCCCGTGGGCGGGGACCGACACCAACGCCGGGGCGGGCGAGGACGGTTCGGTGCCGCTGCCGGAAACGGTGTTCGCGCCTCAGCCGAGCGACGCCGACAGGGGTACGACGCCGGTCGCGCCGTCTGCGCCGGTCGCGTCGCCTGCGCCGCTCGCGTCGGCCACCTCGGTTGCGGCGGCCTCGAAGACGCCGGCGCCTCCGGGGGCGCCGGGTGTGCCGGGTGTGCCAAGCGTGCCGGGTGTGCCAAGCGTGCCAGGGGTGCCAAGTGTGCCTGCGGCTTCGGGTGTTCCGCAGGGTCCGCCTCCGCCTCCCGGGCCTGCTCCTGCCGGGGGTCCGCAGCCTCCGGGTGTGCCGCAGCCGCCGGTCGGTCCGTCCGCGCTCGGGCCCCGGCACGCGCCGAACGCCGAGGACATCGCGGACGCCGCTACCAGCAAGGCGGCGCCCCCGCGGGTCGCGCGCGCCGGTGGTGCGCCGCATCCGCCCGGCGCTCCTGGCATGCCGGGGGCGCGGCCCGGTGCCGCGCCTCAGCCGCCGGCGCCGGCGCCGGATGCTCCCGGGGGCGGTTACGCCCCCACACAAGTCGTCTCGCAGCTCGGTCCGGAGCGTCCGGGCACCCCCGAGGCTCCGGGCCCGCCGAACCCTCCGGGCCCGCCCAACCCCCCGGGGGCACCCACCCCTTCGGGCATCCCTGCGGCACCCGGCGCCCTCGGCGCACCTGCCGCACCCGGTACCCGGGGCGCTCCCAGCGCCCCGGGTGCCCCCGCCGCGCCCGTCCCGGGTGCCCCCGCCGCGTCGCCCGTCCCGGGTGCCGTGCACCACGCCGAGACCATGCTGGCCGGGCCTCCCGCGGGCGGCCCTGGGGCGCCTCCGCCGCCTCCGGGGGTTCCGGGTGTGCCGCCGGGGCCCCCGCAGCCGGCGCCGGGGCAGCAGCCGTCGTACGGCTATCCGCAGGGCACGCCGACCGTCGGCCCGGGCTACCAGGCCGTGCTGCGCTACCGCGCGCAGGACGGTTCGGAGCAGCAGCTGATCCGGCGTTCGGCGCCGGGCACCCCGCACCCGGAGTGGCAGATCTTCCATGAGCTGCGCGCCATGAACGTTCCGCCGGGCCAGGTGCTGGAGCTGCACACGGAGCTGGAGTCGTGCGAGCTCCCGGGCGCCTACTGTGCGCGGATGATCCGGGAGAACTGGCCGCAGGCCCGGATCGCCAGCATCGCCGCGTACGGCACCGACCATGCCTCGCGTCAGCAGGGCATGCGGGAACTGCTCGCACACCAGGGTGAGTTGCACCAGGTCGCGGACGGTCCGGCGCGTCCGGGGCCGGTGCGGGCGCCGCTGCCGCCCGTGCGGCCCGCGCCGCCGATCCCGCCGGAGGGCATCGCGCAGGAGCTGGCGGCGTCCTTCGGGCCGGGGATCTTCCGGTTCGAGCAAGCGGCGGTCTCCCGGCAGGGTGTGCCGCCGATCGTGGGGCACCTCCTGGTGGTGGCGGGACTGCCGCTCGAGATGGGTCCGTTCTTCTGGGCGCAGGCCCAGCCGGGCCGGCCGGTGCCGACGCTGGCCGAGCTGGCGCAGGAGCGCGGGTTGCCGCCGGCCTCGGACGCGGGCTCGTATCTCGTTCTCGGCAGCGACTTCGGCAAGGCGATCTGTGTGCAGTACGGCACGGCGAACATCGTCGCGGTGCCGGTGGAGGCCGGGCCCGGTGGCGCTCCCGTGCCGCCGCAGTATGTGAACACGGGGCTGCCGGAGTTCGTGCGCTGTCTGGCGCTGCTGGGCCGGATGTGGCGGCTGAGGTACGGGCTCAACCAGGAGCAGGCGGGCCGCTGGACCGTGGACTTCCAGGCGGAGCTGGCCGCGCTCGATCCGGCGGCGCTGGGTTCGCCGGACAGTTGGTGGTCGGTGCTGCTGGAGCAGATGTGGGACGGTCTGCTGTGACGGCCCGCTGCTGACGTTCCGTCAAGGGCCGGGTCCGGTCGCACTCCTTCGTGCGACTCGGGCCCGGCCCTTTTCGGTGCCGGCGGACGCGGGCGGGGTGCGCGGTTGATGCTGTGTGTGCGCCGTGGCGTGCGACGGCGTGTGGGGCTCTCGGCGCCACCTGGTGCGCGATACCCCGCGTGCCTCTCCCGGCCTGCCCCTGTCCATTGCTTATGCGCGGAGTGTCGTGTTATGAACACTTCCGTCTGATCCACAAGGATGTGCGCGAATCGTCGCTTCGTGTGGTCAGGTGGAGAGGGGTTCCACGATGAGCAGCGCATCGGGGTCGCCGCACGGCTTCGTGTCCGTGCGGCGCGGCTACTGTCCCGGCCAGGTCGACACGTATACGGCGGCCCTTTCGCGGGAGCGTGACGACGCCTGGGAGCGGGCCGCCCGGCTGACCGTGTTGGCCAGGGACATGGAGGCCGAACTGGCGCGGCTGCGCGAGACGGTGGCGCAGTTGCCCCCGCAGACCTATGAGGCGCTCGGCGACGGGGCCCGGCGGGTGTTCGGCCTGGCGCAGGAGGAGGCCCAAGCCGTGCGGGAGGCCGCCCGGCAGGACGCGGTCCGCCGCGTGACGGAGGCGGAGGAGGAGGGGCGGCGGGTGCGCCAGGCCGCGCAGGCATACGCCGACGAGGTGCGCGGCGAGGCCGAGGAGCGGATCCGCACCCGGCTGCTGGCGGCCCGGGCCGAGGCCGACGACGTACGGGTCGCGGCGCGGCGCGAGGTCAAGGAGGGGCGCGCGGAGGCGCTGGCCGCGCTGCGGGAGGTGCGGCAGCGTACCGAGGCCCTGCTCGTGGAGCAGGAGCGGGAGCATGCCGAGCGGTGGGAGGGCGAGGAGCGCGCGGAGGCCGAACGGCTCGCGGAGCTTCAGACGCGGGAGGCGGAGCGGGTGGCGCGGGCGGAGGCCGCCCTGGCGGAGGCGGAACGGGCGCTCGCCGAGGCCGGGGAGTCGTCCCGTCGGGTGCAGGCGGATGCCCAGGCGCGCGCCGCGGAGCTGGTCGCCGAGGCGCGGCTGCGGGAGGACCGGATCGCGCGGGAGACGGAGCGGGTGCTGCGGGAGCATGGCGAGACCTGGGACTGCGTGCAGGCCCAGATGGACCATGTGCGCAACAGCCTCGCCATGCTGACGGGCCGGGCCGCGGCGGAGTAGGTCCCCGCGGAGCAGGCGGACCGTACCCCGCGGGGGGCGTCCCGTCCGGTCAGCCGCTTCTGCGGCCCGCTCCGGCCAGGATCCAGCCCTCGACCGCCTCGTACTGCCGGCGCTGCTCGGCGGCCTGGCGGCGGCCGGAGGCGATCGTGCCCAGCCAGCCGTAGGCGAAGCCCAGCGGGATGGAGACCAGGCCGGTGGTGGTGAAGGGAAACCAGTTGAAGTCGGCGCCCGGGAAGAAGGCGGTGGGCGAGCCGGAGACCAGATTGGTGCCGGACATCAGGAGGAGGACGGTCAGCGTGCCGCCGATCAGTGTGCACAGCAGCCCGGCCCGGGTGTAGCGGCGCCAGAACAGGCCGTAGACGAGGGCCGGTGCGAGCGCTGACGCTCCGATGCAGAAGGAGAGCGTCACCAGCGGCTGAAGGCCGCGGTGCTGGACGAGGGTGGCGAGCAGGATCGCCGAGGCGCCCACCGCCAGCGCCGACATCCGGGCCAGGGCCATCTCGCGGCGGGGCGGCATCTCCTGCACACGGGCCGCGAACACGTCGTGTGCCAGGGAGTTGGCGCAGGCGAGGATCATCCCGGCGACGGAGGCGAGCAGGGTCAGGAAGACCGCCGCGGTCACCGCGGTGAACAGCAGGGTGCCCGCGGTGGACACGGTCGTCCCGAACGCGGCCCGGCTGCCCAGCAGATAGGCGGTGTTGCCCTCGGGGTCGGCCGCCGCGATGGTCTCGCGCCCCACGAGGGCGGTCGCGCCGAACCCGATGACCGCGATGACGGGGACGAACAGCGCCACCGAGGGCACCGCCCAGGACAGCGAACGGCGCACTTGGCGGGCGCTGTTCGCGGTGTACATCCGCATGGTGATGTGCGGCAGACAGGCGCCGCCGAGCACCACCGTCAGCTCCGAGCTGATCATGTCGAGGCGGGGGGCCGGGCCGCCCGCGAACTCCAGGCCCGAGTGCAGGAAGGCGCTGCCGGCCCCGCTGTTGCCGGCGGCGGCCGTGAGCAGGGCGCCCGGGTCCCAGTCGAAGCGGCGCAGGATCAGCGCGGCGACGGCGATCCCGGTGCCGAGCAGCATCACGATCTTCAGGATCTGGATGAGGGCGGTGCCCTTCATGCCGCCGATCGCCGCGTAACTGATCATCAGGGCGCCGAGGCCGATGATGCAGCCGGTCTTCAGGGAGTCGCCGGAGAACCCGAGGAGGAAGGCGAGCAGGTTGCCGGTGCCGGCGAGCTGGACGAGCATCATCGGCAGCAGCGCGGCGAGGGTCACGGCGCAGGCGGCCATCCGCACGGCCCGGCCCGGCATGCGCCGCGCCAGCACGTCGCCCATGGTGAACCGGCCCGCGTTGCGCAGGGGTTCGGCCAGCAGGAACATCAGGAGCATCAGCGACAGGGCCGTGCTCAGGGCGAGGACGACACCGTCGTAGCCGGTGAGCGCGATGATTCCGCCGGTGCCGAGCACGGTCGCGGCGGAGATGTAGTCCCCGGCGATGGCGAGGCCGTTGCGCATCGGGGACAGGGAGTTGTAGCCGGTGTAGAACTCGTCGAGGTCGTCGCGGTCGGGTCCGGTCATCACGCACAGCAGCAGGGTGATCGTGGCGACGGTGGTGAACGCGACCAGCGACATGGTCCGGGCGGAGTCGCTGAATCCGGTGAGTCCGTGGGCCGGGCCCACGGCGATGGCGGTGCCGAGTGCGCTCGCGGCGGTCATCGTGCGGTCTCCCGCCTGGCGTCCAGGGTGGCCTGCCTGCGGATGCGGTCGGCGATCGGGTCGACGGTGTGGCGGGCGGTGTACTCGTAGAGGCCGATCGCGAGGCAGGTGACGGGGACCTGGAGCAGGCCCAGCAGCAGGCCCGTGGTCAGACCGCCGGAGACGGTGGTGGTCATGAAGGACGGGGCGAACGCGGACAGGATCAGGAACAGCGTGAAGTACCCCAGCGCGGTGAGGGTGGCCACGCGCCGCTGCCAGCGGTAGGCGGTGCGCAGCACCCTCAGGTCGCTGTGGTGGCCCAGCGGCGGGCGGCTCGGCGGCCGCCGCACCTGCGGGACGGGCGCCGGCTGCCAGGGGTAGGTGGGATACGACGGCGGCGGATGGTGCGGCGGGGGGTGCTCGGTGGACGGGTACGGGGACCAGAATGCGTCGGACATCCCGTTTCTCCTTGCGCGGCTGGGGTCCGTGGCGGCGGACCGCAGGGAGCGGTGGGGGCGACGCACGCTACTCGCGGCGTTCGGGGCCGCGCGGGCTTTTCACCAAACTGGGCGGTCGGTATGCGCTTACTTCATCGACCCGTGTTGTTACCCGCGTTTACTTCGATTCCGGACGTCCTCCGGGTGCCGCGCAGCCGCTCCGACCTCACCCGGTGACAGGAGGGGCGGGACTCAGTCCTTGAGGACGGGGAAGCGGCGCGGGGCCACGCACAGCAGCACCAGGAACGCCAGCGCCGCCGCGCACGACGCGCCCAGGTACACCGCGTGGACCGCGTCCGCGACCGCCCGGCGCGTCGCCTCCGGGACGGTGCCCGAGTCCAGGCCCCGGGTGACGGAGTCCAGATCGCCTGTGCCTCCCAGGCGTGCGGCCAGTACGCCGTTGGCGATCGCGCCGAACACCGACGCCCCGACGGTCTGGCCGGTCTGGCGGCAGAAGAGGACGGACGCGGTCGTCGTGCCGCGTTCCCCCCAGCCCACCGTCGACTGCACGCCCACGATGAGCGGGAGTTGGAAGAGGCCCAGCGCGCCGCCCAGCAACAGCATCAGCAGAGTCGGCTGCCACGCCCGGCCCGGGTACGGCAGGAACGGGAACGCCAGCAGGATCAGCGCCGCCGCGCCGATGCCGAGCACGGCCGTGTCGCGGAAGCCGATGCGCCGGTACACATGCTGGCTCAGCGCCGCGGAGAGCGGCCAGGTCACCGTCCACACGGACAGTACGAACCCGGCCGCGACCGGGGCGAGTCCGAGCACCGTCTGCGCGTACGTCGGCAGGAAGACCGTGGGCGCCACCATCAGCAACCCCAGCGCGCCGAGCGCCAGATTGACCGCGGCGATCGTTCGGCGCCGCCACACCCACCCCGGGATGATCGGTTCCGCCGCCCGGCGCTCGACCGCCACCACCACCGCGACCAGCGCGAGCCCGGTCCCGAACAGCGTCAGGGAGCGCGCCGACAGCCAGGGCCAGGCCACCCCGCCCTGCACCAGTGCCGTCAGCAGGACGCCCCCGCAGGCGAACACCGCGAGCGCGCCCGCCCAGTCGACCCGGGGCCGGGCGCGCACCGCGCGGTGCGGCTCGTGCAGATGGCGGACGATCAGCCACAGCGCGAGCGCCCCGATCGGCAGGTTGACGAGGAAGATCCACCGCCAGTCCGCGTACGCGGCGAGGACCCCGCCGAGCGCCGGGCCCGCGATCGCCGACACCGCCCACACGGTGGACAGCCTGGCCTGGATCCTCGGGCGTTCCTCCAGCGGGTACAGGTCGGCGGCGAGGGTCTGGACCGTGCCCTGGAGCGCGCCGCCGCCCAGGCCCTGCACGATACGGAAGGCGATCAGCGCCCCCATGTTCCAGGCGAGGGCGCACAGCAGCGAGCCGAGCAGGAAGACGGCGGCGCCCGCGATCAGCACCGGCTTGCGGCCGAAGGTGTCGGAGAGCTTGCCGTAGACGGGCAGCGTCACCGTCACGGCCAGCAGATATCCCGAGAACAGCCACGAGAAGACGGAGAAGCCGCCGAGGTCGCCGACGATCTGCGGGACGGCCGTCGACACGATGGTCGAGTCGAGCGCGGCGAGCGCCATCGCCAGCATCAGAGCGGCGACCACGGCGCCGCGCCGGTCGGTTCCGACGCGGCGTGCGGTCGCGGGTATCGCGGGTTTCGTCCTGTCCACCGGTTCCCCCCTTGCCTGTTGTCCGCCGCACGCAAGCTTCCCACTTGACCCTGACGCGACGGGAGGGTGGAAGCTCGGTCCGCCGGAGGGTGGAGCCAACCCTGAGAAGGACTCCGCCCGTCGGTGGACAGCCCTTAGGGGTACCTCCGTACAGAGGCTCGGGGAGGGTTCGTCCCGACGGAGGACGAGCCGGGGGGCGGGTCGTCCTTAACCTGGCTTTACGCCGCTGGGGAGCGGCCGGGACGCACGGGGGTCGTGCCGGCCGTAGCGGAGGGGGTGGGGTTTTCCCCAGCGGAAGACGGGGCCGAGCACCAGCGCGGGCCGGACCCCGTCGCCAGCAGACTGGTCGACGTAGCCGGTCATTCACTCACGGGGCGCGGTTTCGCGCGCCTCGTCCAAGCCATCCGACGCGACACCGCGCGTCACATTCGCTGTTCGAAAGAGGAGATTTGTCATGACATCGGCCGTGACCATTCCCCGGCACGGGGACACCGGAGGGCGTACGGCCGTTGCCGCGCGAGCGCGACAGGTCGTCAAGGCGTACGGGGGCGGGGAGACCCGGGTCGTCGCCCTCGACCACGTCGACGTGGACATCGTCCGCGGCCAGTTCACCGCGATCATGGGTCCCTCCGGATCCGGCAAGTCCACGCTGATGCACTGCCTCGCCGGCCTGGACACCGTGACGAGCGGTCAGATCTTCCTCGACGAGACCGAGATAACCGGCCTGAAGGACAAGAAGCTCACCCAGCTGCGCCGCGACCGGATCGGCTTCATCTTCCAGGCGTTCAACCTGCTGCCGACGCTGAACGCGCTGGAGAACATCACGCTGCCCATGGACATAGCGGGCCGCAGGCCCGACCGTGCCTGGCTGGATCGGGTCGTGGAGACCGTCGGCCTGGCGGGCCGGCTCAAGCACCGGCCCGCCCAGCTCTCCGGCGGCCAGCAGCAGCGCGTCGCCGTGGCCCGGGCACTGGCCGCCCGCCCCGAGATCATCTTCGGTGACGAGCCCACCGGGAACCTCGACTCGCGGGCCGGCGCGGAGGTCCTCGGCTTCCTGCGCCGCTCGGTCGACGAACTGGGCCAGACCATCGTCATGGTCACGCACGACCCGGTCGCCGCGTCCTACGCCGACCGGGTGCTGTATCTGGCCGACGGCCGGATCGTCGACGAGATGCACCAGCCCACCGCGGACCAGGTCCTGGACCGCATGAAGGACTTCGACGCCCGGGGACGTACGTCATGACCGTGCTGAAGACCTCCCTGCGCAACTTCTTCGCGCACAAGGGACGCATGGCCCTGTCGGCCGTCGCGGTCCTGCTGTCGGTGGCGTTCGTCTGCGGCACCCTCGTGTTCACCGACACGATGAACACGACGTTCGACAAACTCTTCACGGCGACCGCGTCCGACGTCACGGTCAGCGCGCAGGGCGCCTCGGACACCGGCGAGACCCGCTCCGGCAACGGCAGGCCGCCCGCCATGCCCGCCTCCGTGCTCGGCGAGGTGCGCCGCACCGCCGGAGTGAAGTCGGCGGAGGGCACGGTCTTCTCGACCTCGGTGACCGTCGTCGACGCCGGCAAGCACAGCCTGTCGCCCAAGAGCGGCGCGCCGACCATCGTGGGCAGCTGGAACAGCAACGACGCCCGCACCATGAAGATCACCTCCGGCATGGCACCGCACGGCCCCGACCAGGTCATGGTCGACGCGGACACCGCCGACAAACACCACCTGAAGATCGGTGACGAGATCGGCGTGATCAGCGCGGTCGGCACACACACCGCGCAGATCTCGGGCATCGCCGCGTTCACCGTCACCAACCCCGGTGCCGCGATCTTCTACCTGGACCCGAGGACCGCCCAGCAGACCCTGGTCGGCAAGACGGGCGTCTTCACGAACGTCAATGTCACCGCCGCCCCCGGGGTGAGCGACGCACAGCTGAAGCGGAACGTGGCGGCCGAACTCGGCGGCGGCTACAAGGTGCAGACCGCCAAGGAGGTCGCCGACGCCAACCAGAAGAGCATCGCAGGCTTCCTGAACGTGATGAAGTACGCGATGCTCGGCTTCGCCGGGATCGCCTTCCTCGTCGGCATCTTCCTCATCATCAACACCTTCTCCATGCTGGTGGCGCAGCGCACCCGCGAGATCGGCCTGATGCGGGCCATCGGCTCCTCGCGCAGGCAGGTCAACCGCTCGGTCCTGGTGGAGGCTCTGCTGCTCGGTGTGTTCGGGTCGGTGCTCGGCGTCGGCGCGGGTGTGGGCATCGCGGTCGGCCTGATGAAGCTCATGGGGTCGATGGGCATGCAGCTGTCGACCGACGACCTGACGATCGCCTGGACGACTCCGGTGATCGGCCTCATGCTGGGCGTCCTGGTCACGGTCCTGGCCGCGTATCTGCCCGCCCGGCGTGCCGGGAAGGTCTCCCCGATGGCCGCGCTGCGCGATGCGGGCGCCCCCGTGGACGCGAAGGCCGGCCGGGCGCGGGCCGTGCTCGGACTGCTCCTCACCGGTGCCGGCGGCGGTGCCCTGTATCTGGCCGCCGCGGACGACCAGGCCACGGAGGGCTCGCTGTGGCTCGGCCTTGGCGTGGTCCTCTCCCTCGTCGGCTTCGTCGTCGTCGGCCCGCTGCTCGCGGGCGGGGTGGTCCGGGCGCTCGGCGCCGTCCTGCTGCGGATCTTCGGCCCGGTCGGCCGCATGGCCGAGCGCAACGCCCTGCGCAATCCGCGCCGCACCGGCGCGACGGGCGCCGCGCTGATGATCGGTCTGGCACTGGTCGCCGGTCTGTCCGTGGTGGGCTCCTCGATGGTGGCCTCGGCGACGGACCAGCTCGACAAGACGGTCGGCACCGACTTCATCGTGCAGTCCGACAGCGGCCAGCTGATCACCCCTCAGGCGGTGCGGGCGGTGAAGTCGACGCCGGGCCTGAAGCGGGTCACCGAGTACAGGGTGCTGGACGTCTCGCTCACCACGCCCGACGGCCGTACGGCCGCGAAGGAGATGGTCAACGCCGCCGACCCGACGTATGCGCAGGACCTGCGGACCAAGACGGTCGCCGGCACCCTGGCGGACGCCTACCGGCCCGACTCGATGTCCGTCTTCGAGGGCTTCGCCAAGAAGCACGGCATCCGGCTCGGCTCGAAGATCACGGTCGCCTTCCGGGACGGCAGGACGGCCCGGCTGACCGTCCGCGCGATCACCAGCGACGACGCGGTGATCGACAAGGGCGCGATGTATGTGTCGACCGCGACCGTGGCGAGGTATGTGCCGGCCGACAGGATGCCGCTCGACGTGCTGGTCTTCGCCTCGGCCAAGGACGGGCAGCAGGCCGCCGCGTACAGGTCGCTGAAGTCGGCGCTGCACGACTATCCGCAGTACACCGTCCGTGACCAGACCGACTACAAGAAGGCGCTGAAGGACCAGATAGGCCAGCTGCTGAACATGATCTACGGTCTGCTGGCCCTCGCGATCATCGTCGCGGTCCTGGGTGTGGTGAACACGCTGGCGCTGTCGGTGGTGGAGCGCACACGGGAGATCGGACTGATGCGCGCGATCGGTCTCTCACGCCGCCAGCTGCGCCGGATGATCCGCCTGGAGTCGGTGGTGATCGCCCTCTTCGGCGCCCTGCTGGGCCTCGGCCTGGGCATGGGCTGGGGCGCCACGGCCCAGAAGCTGCTCGCCCTCCAGGGCCTGACCGTCCTGGAGATCCCCTGGCCCACGATCATCACGGTCTTCATCGGCTCGGCGTTCGTGGGCCTGCTCGCGGCCCTGGTCCCGGCGTTCCGGGCGGGCCGGATGAACGTGCTGAACGCGATCGCCACGGAGTAGCCGGCGCCACGGGCACACAAGGGCACGGGGGTACGGGGACGGGGGCGCCCGGTGCCGGGGAGCAGGGGCTCTCCGGCACCGGGCGCCGCCCACGCCCGGCGTCGGCGGGCCGGGGCTCCCTCGGCCCTCCCGCGGGCCGGGGCGGGGCCGCTCCGCTCCCTCGATCTCCTCGCCCCCGCGGGAGGCGGTTGTCCACAGCCCCGGCATCGGCGAATCCGGCGTCGTACGCTGGACACCCCCGGCCCCCGAAAACCTCGTGGCCGGGTGTTCGTGTTGCCCACCCGGGACGGGATACCCCCTCATGAGCCTGCACGGTCTGCTCGACGCCGTCGTCAAGGACGCCGCACTCGCGGAAGCGGTCAAGGCCGCGACCGACGGCAACCGGATGCATGTCGACCTGGTCGGCCCCCCGGCCGCGCGTCCCTTCGCCGTGGCCGCGCTGGCCCGGGACGCGGGCAGGCCCGTCCTCGCCGTGACCGCGACGGGACGCGAGGCGGAGGATCTCGCCGCCGCGCTGCGCTCCCTGCTGCCGCCGGACGGCGTGGTGGAGTACCCGTCGTGGGAGACGCTCCCGCACGAGCGGCTCAGCCCGCGCAGCGACACCGTGGGCCGGCGCCTCGCCGTCCTCAGACGCCTCGCCCACCCGAGCCAGGACGACCCGGAGACCGGCCCGGTCTCCGTCGTCGTCGCCCCCATCCGCTCCGTGCTCCAGCCGCAGGTCAAGGGCCTGGGCGATCTGGAGCCGGTCGCCCTGCGCAGCGGTCAGCAGGCCGATCTGAACGAGGTGGTGGACGCCCTGGCGGCGGCCGCCTACTCCCGGGTGGAGCTGGTCGAGAAGCGCGGCGAGTTCGCCGTGCGCGGCGGCATCCTGGATGTCTTCCCGCCCACCGAGGAACACCCGCTGCGCATCGAGTTCTGGGGCGACGACGTCGAGGAGATCCGTTACTTCAAGGTCGCCGACCAGCGCTCCCTGGAGGTCGCCGAGCATGGCCTGTGGGCGCCGCCGTGCCGTGAGCTGCTGCTCACGGATCAGGTGCGGGGCCGGGCCGCCGCGCTCGCCGAACAGCACCCCGAGCTGGGCGAGCTGCTGGGCAAGATCGCCGAGGGCATCGCCGTGGAGGGCATGGAGTCCCTCGCCCCCGTGCTCGTCGACGACATGGAGCTGCTGCTCGACGTCCTGCCCCAGGGAGCGATGGCCGTCGTGTGCGACCCTGAGCGGGTGCGGACGCGGGCGGCCGACCTGGTGGCGACCAGCCAGGAGTTCCTCCAGGCGTCCTGGGCCGCCACGGCGGGCGGAGGCGACACCCCGATCGACGTCGGCGCGGCCTCCCTGTGGTCCATCGCGGACGTCCGGGAGCACGCCCGTGAGCTGGGCATGATGTGGTGGTCGGTGTCGCCGTTCGCGGCGGGCGACGACGACCTCGGCTCCCTCGACGGGGACACCCTCAAGCTCGGCATGCACGCCCCGGAGACCTACCGCGGTGACACCGCGAAGGCGCTCGCCGACACCAAGGGCTGGCTCGCCGACAGCTGGCGCGTGGTGTTCGTGACGGAGGGCCACGGCCCGGCGTCCCGCACGGTCGAGGTGCTGGGCAACGAGGGCATCGCGGCCCGCCTGGACACCGACCTCGCGGCGCTGTCCCCGTCGGTGGTGCATGTGGCGTGCGGCTCGATCGAGTACGGCTTCGTGGATCCGGCCCTCAGGCTCGCCGTCCTCACGGAGACCGATCTCTCCGGCCAGAAGACCGCCGGCCGCGACGGTGCCCGGATGCCCGCCCGCCGCCGTAAGACGATCGACCCGCTGACCCTGGAGTCCGGCGACTACATCGTCCATGAGCAGCACGGCGTGGGCCGTTACATCGAGATGGTGCAGCGCACCGTCCAGGGCGCGACCCGCGAGTACCTGGTGGTGGAGTACGCCCCGGCCAAGCGCGGACAGCCCGGTGACCGGCTCTACATCCCCACCGACCAGCTGGAGCAGATCACCAAGTACGTCGGCGGCGAGGCCCCGACCCTGCACCGCCTGGGCGGCGCCGACTGGACGAAGACGAAGGCGCGCGCGAAGAAGGCGGTCAAGGAGATCGCCGCGGACCTGATCAAGCTGTACAGCGCGAGGATGGCGGCGCCCGGTCATGCCTTCGGCGCGGACACGCCGTGGCAGCGGGAGCTGGAGGACGCGTTCCCGTACGTGGAGACCCCGGACCAGCTGACCACGATCGCCGAGGTCAAGGAGGACATGGAGAAGTCGGTCCCGATGGACCGCCTGATCTGCGGCGACGTGGGCTACGGCAAGACGGAGATCGCGGTCCGGGCCGCCTTCAAGGCGGTGCAGGACGGCAAGCAGGTCGCGGTCCTCGTGCCCACCACGCTGCTGGTGCAGCAGCACTTCGGCACGTTCTCCGAGCGCTACTCCCAGTTCCCGGTGAGTGTGAAGGCGCTGTCCCGCTTCCAGACCGACACGGAGGCGAAGGCGGTCCTGGAGGGCCTGCACGAGGGCTCGGTGGACATCGTGATCGGCACGCACCGGCTGTTCTCGTCGGAGACGAAGTTCAAGGACCTCGGCCTCGTCATCGTCGACGAGGAGCAGCGCTTCGGCGTCGAGCACAAGGAGCAGCTGAAGAAGCTGCGCGCGAACGTCGACGTCCTGACCATGTCCGCGACCCCGATCCCCAGGACCCTGGAGATGGCGGTGACGGGCATCCGCGAGATGTCCACGATCACGACCCCGCCGGAGGAGCGCCACCCGGTGCTCACCTTCGTCGGGCCGTACGAGGAGAAGCAGATCGGCGCCGCCATCCGCCGTGAGCTGCTGCGAGAGGGCCAGGTCTTCTATATCCACAACCGGGTGGAGTCGATCGACCGGGCGGCGGCGCGGCTACGGGAGATCGTCCCTGAGGCGCGTATCGCCACGGCCCACGGCCAGATGTCGGAACAGACGCTGGAGCAGGTGGTCGTGGACTTCTGGGAGAAGAAGTACGACGTCCTGGTCTCCACCACGATCGTCGAGTCGGGCATCGACATCTCCAACGCCAACACGCTGATCGTGGAGCGCGGCGACAACTTCGGCCTCTCCCAGCTCCACCAGCTCCGCGGCCGTGTCGGCCGGGGCCGCGAGCGCGGCTACGCCTACTTCCTGTACCCGCCGGAGAAGCCGCTGACGGAGACGGCACACGAGCGCCTGGCGACCATCGCCCAGCACACGGAGATGGGCGCGGGCATGTATGTGGCGATGAAGGACCTGGAGATCCGCGGCGCGGGCAATCTCCTCGGCGGCGAGCAGTCGGGCCATATCGCGGGCGTCGGCTTCGACCTGTACGTACGGATGGTCGGTGAGGCGGTCGCGGACTACCGCGCGTCCCTGGAGGGCGGAGTGGAGGAGGAACCGCCGCTCGAGGTCAAGATCGAGCTGCCGGTCGACGCGCACGTCCCGCACGACTACGCGCCCGGCGAGCGGCTGCGTCTCCAGGCCTATCGTGCGATCGCCTCCGTGAACTCGGAGGAGGACATCAAGCACGTGCGCGAGGAACTGGTGGACCGCTACGGCAAACTCCCCGAGCCCGTCGAGAATCTTCTGCTGGTGGCGGGCCTGCGCATGCTCGCGCGCGCGTGCGGTGTCGGCGAGATCGTCCTGCAGGGCCCCAACATCCGCTTCGCGCCGGTGGAGCTGAGGGAATCCCAGGAACTGCGACTCAAGCGGCTGTACCCGGGGACCGTCATCAAGCCGGCGCTCCACCAGGTCCTGGTGCCCCGCCCCAAGACCGCGAAGGTGGGCGGGAAGCCGCTGGTCGGACGGGAACTGCTGGGCTGGGTCGGTGAGTTCCTGACGTCGATCCTGGGGTCGTAGGCCCGGGCCACGGTTCTGACCGCGGTTCTGACCGCGGTTCGGACGGCAGTTCGGGCCCTGGTTCGGGAAGTGTTCGGCCGGCTCACCACCGGCCGCACGCCCGGCGTGCATCGGTCGCCCACGGGGCAGTCGTAGGAGCATGACGTACCGGCGGCTACCGTGAGACCGGGCACGCCGCGCCGGCGCGCGGTGGCCCGGACGAATGGCAGGGGCAAGGGGAGGGCTTAGCGTGCTGCAGATGAGGGGTGGGTTCGTCGCCGCCGCCCTGGTCGTGTTCACCATGACGGTGACCGGTTGTCAGGGGATCGATGTGCCCAAGGCCGGTTCGCCCTCCGGTTCCTCAGTGGCCGGGGCCGGCGACGGTCATGCCGTCAGCCCGCTGGACAACCCGGACGGCACGAAGCCGGGACTCGCGGCCATCACCTCGGATGGCGACCGGGCGAAGGCGCGGGCACTGATCGGGAAGGTGTCGACCAAGGGGCGCGGCCCGAAGACGGGCTATGCCCGGGACGAGTTCGGGTACGCGTGGATGGACTCGGCCCCCGGTGGCATCCCCTTCGCCCACAACGGGTGCGACTCGCGGAACGACCTTCTCAAGAGGGATGGACAGAACGTTCGGTTCAGGTCGGGGTCGAACTGCGTCGTGGTGTCCATGACGCTGCACGACCCGTACACCACGAAGACCATCGAGTGGACCAAGTCCCATGCCACCACGGTCCAGATCGACCATGTCATGCCGCTGTCCTACGACTGGCAGATGGGCGCCTCCCACTGGACGAAGGGCAAGCGTGAGGACATCGCCAACGATCCGCTCAATCTGATCCCGGTGGACGGACCGGCCAACGGCGCCAAGAGCGACTCCGGTCCGGCGACCTGGCTGCCTCCGAACAAGCAGGTCCGCTGCGCCTACTCGGTGCGCTTCGCCCAGGTGTCACTGAAGTACGAGCTTCCCGTGACGGCGGCCGACAAGCGGATGATGCTGGAGCAGTGCGGCGGTTGACCCGCCGGACCGACGGTCCCACGGGAGCACCGCCCCCGTCCGCCACCGCACGGGCGGCACACGGGGGCGGGCCGGCCGTGCCGATCAGCCGCCCAGCTTGTCCAGGTCCAGGACCTTGCCCTTGGGCGCGTCTGCCGGAACCGGCTTCTCGAAGTCGGTGAAGCTGATCGTGCCCGGGTCCTTCCTGGAGGTGCTCGTGACCTTCAGGAGGTACGGCTTGCCCTGGGTGGCGACGTAGAGCGTGTAACGGTCCTTGCCGTCCTTCTCGTGCAGAACGATCGCCGGGGTGCCGTCGACGGTGGCCGTCGCGCCCCGCGTCGCGTCGGAGTTCACGTTCTTGGCGTCGGCCAGCACCGAGTCCAGGTCGCAGAAGCCCGCGATGTCCTTGGCGTCCTTCCCCTTCGCCGCCATCTTGGTCCACTTGTCGGCCATCAGGGCCACGACCGCGTCGGTGTCCGACTTGGAGTCGCCCTTGCCCTGCGCACGCAGGAACGCCTCGTCGTACTTCATGTAGACGGTGTCGCCGGTCTTGATCAGGTCGGCCTTGCCCTGTCCGCCCAGGGCCATCGTGCCGGCGCACTCGCCGTTCTTGTTCAGGGCCATGTCGATCCGGATGGTGCCGCTGCTCGCGTCGTCGCGGACATCGCCCGTCATGCGCAGCGACGTGGCACCGGTGGTGGCCTTCATGGCCCGGTCGGCGATGTCGCCGCCCGTGAGTCCGGCGAACGGCCCCTTGGGCTTGTCGTCCGCCGAGTTCTGGCCGGGCAGGCAGCCGGTGAGTCCCGCGGTGGCCGCGGCGGCGAGGCAGAGGGCGGCAAGAGCGGTGCGACGCATGAGAGTTCCTTGAGGTGAAGTGGCGTGCGGTGCGATGGCGTGCGGCGCGACGAGGCGCGTGCGGTGAGTGCCGTGCGGGGAGGCATGTGCGGGGAGGCACGTGCGGGGAGGCACGTGCGGTGGTGTGCGCGGAGACGGTACGCGAGGGGAGAGTTGGGCGCGGTGCGGGGGGGCCTCCCGGTCAGGGAGCCGTGGCCCGGGGCGTCCCCGGCGCGCCGCCGTCCCCGCCCGTGCGGCCGGACATGGCCCCGCCCGGGCCGGAGGTGTCCCTGACCGTACGGCCGGACGTGTCCCCGCCCGTGTGCCCGGACATGGATCCCGGGTGCCGGCCGGCGGACAGGGACGGGGGCGTGCCGTTGTCGTTCCGGGTCGCCTTTTCCCTGTCCACTCTGTCCGCGTTGGCCGAGACCGTGCCGATGACGACGAGGCCGACGACGGCCCCGAGCGCGAGTCTGCCCTTCATGGCCACGGCTGTTCCCTCCCCTGTTCGGGGCGTTCGCCGCTGCGGCGAAGTCGCCCGTTCACGGCATCAATAAGATCAGAGGCTGTGAACCGAGTCAACACGAATCCGGCGGAGGGTTCTATACACGGGCGTGAAGTGGTGGATCTTGCGCATCTCGGTATGCTCGGCGCCACAGACCAGAGCTGAGAGCAGACCGACGGCCGAAGGCGCCGAGACCGGGGCGCTGGACGTCGACGGTGCCGCACAGGGCAGAGGGGAGCCGGGCGGGTGCAGGACAACGGGACAGAGGTGACCGCCGCCGGAATCGCCCGGCTCGCGGGGGTCGGCCGTGCCGCCGTCAGCAACTGGCGCCGACGGCACACCGACTTCCCCAAGCCGGTGGGGGGCACCGAGACCAGCCCCTCCTTCGCGCTCGCGGAGGTGGAGAACTGGCTGCGCCGGCAGGGCAAGCTCGCCGAGGTGCCCCTGCGGGAGCGTGTGTGGCAGCAGGTCGCCGGCCACCCGGAGGGACCCGTCACGGCGCTCGTCCACGCGGGCTGTGTCCTCGTGCTCGTCCGCGACCGGCCCACGGTCTGGCAGGAGGCGAGCGCCGGCTCCGACGCCCGCCTGGCCGCACTGCTGCCCACCGCCCTCGAACAGGTGCTCACCCCCCGCCTCGGCATCCTCCGCCCGCCCGCCGTGCCCTTCCCGACGCCGGCGGAACTCCTCCCGTCGGCCCCGCTGCTGCGTGGCGCAGCGGATCTCGCCGCGGAGGTGGGCGCCCAGGAGGCGTACGAGTTCCTGCTCGGCCGGCACCTCGACGCCAACCCCCGCCAGTACACGCTCACCCCCGCCGGCCTGGCCGCCCTGATGGCCGACCTCGTCGGGCCCGCCCGCAGCGTCCTCGACCCGGCCTGCGGCACGGGCGCCCTGCTGCGCGCCGTCGCCGCGACGCCCGCCCCGGAATCCGGCGGACAGGAACTCCGCGGCCAGGACAGCGATCCCGGGCTGGCCGCGCTCACCGGACTGCGCCTCACCCTGCACACCAGGGCCGTCGTGCGCACGGCTGCGGGCGACAGCCTCAGGGCCGACGCGTTCGACACCCTCAGGGCGGACGCCGTGCTGTGCCATCCGCCGTTCAACGAACGCAACTGGGGCCACGACGAACTCGCCTACGACCCCCGCTGGGAGTACGGCTTCCCGGCGCGTACGGAGTCCGAACTCGCCTGGGTGCAGCATGCGCTGGCCCGGCTGCGGGACGGCGGCACCGCCGTGCTGCTGATGCCGCCCGCCGCCGCCTCCCGGCGCTCGGGCCGCCGTATCCGCGCCGACCTGCTGCGACGCGGTGCCCTGCGCGCCGTGATCGCCCTGCCGGTGGGCGCGGCGCCCCCGTACAACATCCCGCTGCACCTATGGGTGCTGCGCCGGCCCGAGATGGCTCCCGCGCAGCCCGAGGTGCTGCTCACGGACGCCGGAGCGCTCGGCCCCGAGGGGGGCGGCGGTCCGGACTGGCCGGCCGTGCGGGACGCCGTGCTGGGGGCATGGCGCCCGTTCGCCCGGACCGGCACCGCACCGCAGGTTCCGGGCGTGAGCCGGTCCGTGCCGGTCATCGAACTCCTCGACGACGACGTCGACCTGGCCCCCGCCCGCCATCTCCCGCCGCCTTCGGTCGGCGGCGGAGCCCAGGAGCTCACGGCCCTGCGCGCCCGTCTCGACGAGACCCTCCGGCTCACCGTCGACCTCAATCCGCCCGCGCACGACACCACGGACCAGACCCGCTGGCCGCTGACGACCGTCGGTGAACTCGCCCGGAGCGGCGCCCTGGTGATGCGCACCGGTGGAAACGGGCCTCACACGCGCGTGCTCACCGATCATGACGTCCTCGCCGGCACCGCACCCTCCGGAACCCTGCCCGGGACCGGGGAGGGACCGGTCCTCGTCGCGGAGGGCGACGTGGTCGTGCCCGTGCTCGGCGGCGGTGCCGTCGCACGCGTGATCGACGCGACGACCGCGGGGGCCGCACTCGGGCGCAATCTGACGCTGCTGCGCCCGGACCCGGCGGCGCTCGACCCCTGGTTCCTCGCCGGCTTCCTGCGCGGCACCGCCAACAACCGGCAGGCCAGCAGCTATGCCTCCACCGCGACCCGGCTCGACGTGCGCCGTCTCCAACTGCCCCGGCTCCCACTGGAGCAGCAGCGCCGCTACGGAGAGCGGTTCCGGGCGCTCGCCGGGTTCGAGGACGCCCTGCGCCTGGCCGGCCGCCTCGGCGACCAGCTCGTCCGCGGCCTGTACGACGGGCTGACGGACGGCACGGTCGCGCCCGACTGACGACCGCCGGACGCCCTGGCCGCCGCGCCGGACTGACGACCGTCGGAGGTCCTGGCCGCTGCGCCGGACTGACGACCGCCGGAGGCCCGGGCCGCCGCACCGGACTCAAGGCACGCCGGATGCGCAGGCCGTCGCGCCGGCCCCGTCACGTGGCCCCCGCCCGCTCCTCGGATCCGGTACGACTACGGTTCCGTACAACCCGGACCGTCTGTCGGGGCCGGGCTATACGCTCGGACGTCGACACTCGTACGTCCGTCCTCATCGGGTCCCAGGAGCAGTCATGCACGGCCACGGCGCGGCGCCGCCCACCCGCACTTCGGGCACGGTCATCACCCTGCGGGTGCTGTTCGCCATCGCCGGCTTCCTCAGCTGCGGACTGCTCGCGTGTGTCCCGCTGTTCCGGGTCGCCATGCTGCGCGGCAGATGGGCGGACTGGGTTCTGGCCTGGATCAGCGTGCCCCTGTCCATCGGCTGCCTCGCGGTTGTCGGCTCCGTCCCGGAGAGCGACCCCAGGGGGGACGCGGCGCTCGCCACCGTGCTCATCCTCGGTGCCGTCAGCGGGGCGTACTTCGTGGTGTTCGACATACGTCACCACCACGGTCCGCCGCCCACCGGCACGACGCCCCCGCAGCCCAGCGCCTACGCACCGTCCCAGCCGGGCTACGGCTACCCCGCCGCGGCTCCCTACCCCGCCGTCCCGCCGGCGCCGACCCCCCCGAACCCCTATCTGCCGGGGCCGCCGTCCCCGCAGCCGCAGCGCCCCGCGCCCGCCCGCATCGACCAGGTCCGGGCGGAGCTCGACGAACTGAGCGACTACCTGCGCAGGCACGAGGACGGCAGATGAGCGCGACGGCCGGACGCATCGTCGCACAGCGCTACGAACTGTCCACCCTCATCGGCCAGGGCGGCATGGGCCAGGTCTGGACGGCGTACGACCAGCGCCTGGACCGGCGCGTGGCGGTCAAGCTGCTGCGGCCGGACAAGGTCGCGGGCCAGGAGGCCGACGAGTTGCGCCGCCGGTTCATGCGCGAGTGCCGGGTCACCGCGCAGGTCGACCACCCCGGCCTGGTGACCGTCCATGACGCGGGCAGCGAGGGCGAGGAGCTGTACCTCGTGATGCAGTACGTCGACGGGGCCGACCTCGCCGACCACCTCGCCGAGCACGAGCCGTACCCCTGGCCGTGGGTGGTGGCGGTCGCGGCGCAACTGTGCGCGGTGCTGTCCGCCGTGCACGCGGTGCCGATCGTCCACCGTGACCTGAAGCCGCGCAACGTCATCGTCAAGCAGGACGGCACGGTCACCGTCCTCGACCTCGGTGTGGCGTCGGTGATGGACACGGACACGACCCGTCTCACCCACACCGGCTCCCCGATCGGCTCGCCCGCCTATATGGCCCCCGAGCAGGCGATGGGCGGCGCGGTCGGCCCGTACACCGATCTGTACGCGCTCGGCGTGCTCATGCACGAACTCCTCAGCGGGGACGTCCCGTTCGCGGGCTCGACCGCGCTCGGTGTGCTGCACCGCCATCTGTACGAGCCGCCGCTGCCGGTGCGCCGGCTGCGTCCCGAAGTGCCCGAGGCACTGGAGTCGCTCGTTCTGCGGCTGCTCGCCAAGGACCCTCAGCACCGCCCCGCCTCGGCCCAGGAGACCTACGAGCAGTTGCTTCCGCTCCTGCCCGCTCGCGGCATGCCGTCGGGAGCCCCCCTCGACCCCACGCGCCCTTTTCTGCGTCCCCACGCCCCCTGGCCGGACCGGGCACGCACTCCCGCGCCCCAGCCGCAGGCCGCGCCGGCGGTCACGAAGCCCGATGTCGCGGGCGCCGTCGACGAGGTCAAGCGCCTCCTCGGGGAGGGCCGTATCACCCAGGCGGTGGACATCCTCGGGGCGATCCTCCCGGCGGCGGCCACCCGGCACGGGGAGCACTCACCGGTCGTCCGCAGTCTGCGCAAGCAGTACGCGGCCACCCTCATGGACGACGGCCAGTACCGGCGCGCACTGCCCGAACTGCGCCGCCTCGCCGACGAACGCGCGAGCGAGGCCGGCCAGGCCGACCCCCAGTGCCTGCGCTTCCGTTACGACATCGCGCAGTGCCTGGAGCAACTGGGCGAACCGGCGGCCGCGCTGGCCGAGTACCGGGCGCTGCTGCCGTACTACGAGAACCAGTACGTCGCGGGGGACCCGGAACTCGCCCATGACGTCCGCCGTCGCATCGGCCATCTGCTGCTCGCCCTCGGCGACCGCGCCGCCGCCCACGACACTCTCGTACGGCTGCTGCACGATGTCGAACGTCTGCGCGGCCCTGGGCATCCGCTGGCCGGGGACATCCGGCGGACGCTGCAGTGGCTGGGACAGGTCCGCGGCTGACCCGGCCGGCGCCCCTCAGCGCGTGACCGGCAGCGCCGACACGAACCGCGGTCCGTCCCCGCGGTGCTGGACCGGGAACGTGACCTTCAGGCCCTGCTCCTGACCGGCCACCGACAGGCGGGTCACGTACTGGAGACCCAGGAACGCCTTCTTCGAGCCGCCCGCGGAGACATACGGGCGCGGCAGGTTGAGCATGAGCTTGCCGGGCTTGCCGCCGCGGTTGCCGTCGAAGAAGAGCACGCGCTGGTCGGTCAGGGCTATGTACATCGGGCGGGGCGTGACCGTGGCCATCACGGTGCCCGCGCTGAGCACGCCGACCACGGCCGCGGTGAGCGCCTGCTTGCGCACGGAGACCGACCCGACGCCCGCGAGGGTCGTCATCTCCACCTGCTCGCCCTGCAGGAGCAAGGGGGCGACGGCTTCCTGGAGTTGCCTGGCGCGGCGGGCGTTGAGGGTCATGAGGAACTCCTGTGAGCAAGAGGGGCGTGGGGCCGCGCGGGCTGCCGCACGCGCACCAGGCGCTCGGCAGGGAATCGGTGAGCAGGGCCGGCGAGAGCGGCGCGCGGATCACGGTGGTGATCGAGACGGGCGGACGCTACGGACGGATGGTTAACGTCGAGTGAACAGGCAGAAGGAAAACGGTCAAGCGTCGGTAGTGATTCGCCCTGCTCGGGGCCGCGTTTCCCCAGTTGGTGGCAGGGCCACGGGTCTCGCCTAGGATCCGCCGCATGCCGCACGCTTCCGTCTCCGCCACGCCACCTCCCGACTTCCAGGTCGCCTCCGCCTTCCCCGAGGTCACCTGGCTGCGGCAGGCGGCCGCCGCGTGGGACTGGGCGTCGATACGGCAGTACCTCGACGGGCTGCCGCGGGAGACGAACCGCAGCTTCGCCGTCGGTGTGCTGTCCGAGGTGGCCGGAATCGAGCGGTGGATGCGCGAGATCCTCGCCGCGACACCCGACGACGTGCTCGCCCTCACCGTCCTCGGCGCCCGCGAGGTGCGCATCGGCTGGGAGATCCGGACCGCGGCGCCCGCCAAGCAGGTCAGCCGGGAGCAGTTCGCCGGACTGCACGCCCATCTGCGCCAGGCCGAGCAACTGCTGATCCGGGCCACCGCGCTCGACCCGTCGTTCGACGCGGCCTGGACCGAGCGCCTCACCACGGCCATGGGCCTGCAGCTCGGGCAGAACGAGTCGCGACGCCGCTACGACCGGCTGGCCGCGCACCACCCGCACCACTTCAGCGCGCAGGGCCGGCTGCTCCAGAAGCTCTGCCCCAAGTGGGGCGGGAACTGGGAGGCGGCCCACACCTTCGCCCGGGAGTGCCTGCTGGCCGCACCGGAAGGCGCCGTGAACGGCGGGCTGGTGGCCGAGGTGCACATGGAGCACTGGCTCGCTCTGCGGGGCGGTGAGCGCGAGGAGTATCTGCGCCAGGCCCCGGTGCGGGCAGAACTCGTCGAGGCGGCCGAACGGTCCGCGCTCCATCCCGGTTTCCGCCGCGACTACGGCTGGATCGCCGTCCAGGGCTACTTCGCCGCGGTGTTCTCGCTCATGGGGGACCTGGCACGGGCCGCCGTCTGCTTCCGCGCGCTCGGCAATCTCGCCTCCGAGTACCCGTGGGCCGATCTGGGCGGCGACGCCACCGCGGCCTATGTCAAACACCGCGACGCCGCCCTCGCCCGAGGCTGAGCCGCCATGACGACGAACACGCCGAACAGAGGCCGACGATGAACCCCCAGGCAGCCATCCACCCCACCGAGGTCGACGGCATACCCACCCTCTTCGCGTACGGCACCGGACCCGTGCGCGCCGGACTCGTCTTCCGCGTCGGGGTCGCCGACGAGACGCTCGGCCGGGCCGGGGTCACCCACCTCGTCGAGCACCTCGCCCTGCACCGCCAGGGCCTGGCCGACTACCACTTCAACGGCGCCACCAAGGCCGCCTTCACCCATTTCCACGTGGAGGGCGCCGAGCACGAGGTCGTGGCCTACCTCCAGGGCGTCTGCGCCTCCCTGGCCGACCTGCCCATGGAGCGTCTGGAGACCGAGAAGGAGATCCTGCGCACCGAGGAGTCCCGGCGCGACGTCGGGCAGCTCCCGCTGTGGCGCTACGGGGCCCAGGGGCACGGCCTGGTCAGCTATCCGGAGTGGGGCGTCAGGGGCCTCGGCCCGGAGGACGTACGGGAGTGGGCGCGGACCTGGTTCACCCGGGGCAACGCCGCGCTCTGGGTGGCCGGTGAGCGGCTGCCGGCCGGACTCAGCCTCGGACTGCCCGCCGGTGGGCGGCGCCCCATGCCCGCCGTCACCTCCGCGCTGCCCGCCACCCCCGCCTACTTCTCCGACGGCAAGGGCGGTGTCCTGCTGGACGCCGTCGTCAAGGACACCACCGCCGCACGGCTGTACGCGGGCGTGCTGGAGCGCGAACTCTCCCGCGCGCTGCGCCAGGAGGGCGGCTACTCCTACACGGCCGCCACCGACTACGCCTCGCGCCGCGACGGCTTCGCCCTGGTGACCGCCTTCGCGGACGCCCTGCCCGCCAAACAGGACGCGGTGCTCGGCGGGTTCGTCGACGTCCTCGCCGCGCTCCAGGTGGGCCGGATCGGCCAGGCCGACCTGGAGGCGGTGCGCACCCGGGTCGACGGGGGGCTCACCGCACCCGACGCGGCCGTGCGACGGCTGCCCGGCGCGGCAGAGGACCTGCTGGCCGGGCGGCCGGTGCGCAGCATCGACGAACTCCGGTCGGAGCTGTGGGCGGTGACGCCGGGGCATCTGCACACGGTGGCCCTGGAGGCGGCCGGGACGGCCTTGCTCCAGGTGCCGGCGGGGCACAGCGCGGACTGGGCCGGGTACAAGGAGGCCCCCACCAGCTCGCCGTACGCGGTGACCGGCCGCCGGTTCGCCTCGGTGCGCGGTGACGGGACCGCGCTGGTGGTCGGGGACGACGGGATCAGCCTGACGGCCCGGGCGAAGGACGGGGCGGAGGAGGCGGTGACCGTGCACTACCGGGCCTGCGCCGCGATGCTGAGCTGGCCCGACGGTGGCCGGCGGCTCGTCGGCACCGACGGACTGGTCATCGAGGTGGAGCCGGGGCTGTACGGGGTGGACGCGCACACCATGGCGGCCGTCGACGCCGCCGTACCGCCCCATGCGGTGGTGTGGCTGCCGGCCCGGCAGCAGCGGCCGGCCCCGCAGGCGGCCCGGGCGCCCGAGGCGGGTGCCGGGACGTCCGCCGGGTCCGCTCCCGCCCGGCGCACCGGGCGGCAGACGGCCGCGTTGGTCGTCTTCGGTCTCCTCGGCGGTTTCTTCGCCTTCCTCGCCCTTCTGTTCACGGTGTTCGGCGCCGGCGATCCGGAGACCACCACCGGCGAGTGGGCGGCCATCGCGGGCTTCCTGTGGGGCGTCGCCGCCCTGCCGGCCTGGCCCGCCGTGCGGATTCTGCGGCGCACCCGGCGGGTGTGAGGCGGCACGCGACCGGGGCCGGACAGCGCACAGGTCACGCACAGCTCTCTGAATCGTCAAAGGTTCATCAAGTTGGCCAGTGTGAACCGAGTTCACGGTCGGGTGGTGCCCTGAATCGGGTGTAGGTTTCAGCCATCCTCGGATGTCTGTGCGGACACCGTCACGGACGCTGCCGCGCCGACGCGCGCCACTGCCGGGGACCCAAGGGACTCTTTCCGGCGGACGCCGCGTGCGTGCCGCCTGTCGTGAAATGGGGTGGGGATGGCCGGCCACCGGCAGTCCAAGAAGTTCCGATACATCTCGTGGGCGGCGGCGGGGGCCGCCGTCGTCGCGGGCGCCGGGATCGCGGCGCAGACCTCCATGGCCGCGACGACCTGGCCCGCGCAGAAGACGTTCACCGGACACGCCTTCGACACCTGCACCGCGCCGTCGCTGTCCGCGATGAAGGGCTGGCACGACGGTTTCTACGGTGCCGCCGCCGTGTACGTCGGCGGCAAGAACCGCGGCTGCAACCAGCCGAACCTGACGGCGTCCTGGGTGAAGTCGGTCAGCTCCGTCGGCTGGAAGCTCATCCCGCTCTACGTCGGCGCCCAGCCGCCCTGCCAGACCAGCTCCAACCCCGAGAAACTCACCGCCTCCACCGCCGCCTCCCTCGGGACGAGCGACGCCTCGGACGCGGTGGCCAAGGCGTCGGCGCTCGGCATCAAGGCCGGCAGCCCGATCTACCTCGACATGGAGCCGTACGACACCACCAACACGTCGTGCAACGACGCCGTGCTGGCGTATGTGCGCGCCTTCGACAAGCAACTGCACGCCAAGACGTACCGTGCGGGCTTCTACGGCTTCACCAGCTCCAGCGCCAAGGCCATCGCCACCGCGAAGGACAAGACCGATCTGCCGGGCAACCTCTGGTACGCCCTGTGGGACAAGAAGTACACCACCACCACGGACTGGCCCTGGGGCTCCACCCAGTACACCAACCACAGCCGTGGCCACCAGTACATGGTCAACAGCAAGGAGACCCGCGGCGGTTACACGCTCACCGTGGACCGCGACGCCTGGGACGCACCGGTCGCCATCACCGGCTGAACCGCGGCCGGAGCGGGGCCCGGGCAGCCGGGCTCCCGGCAGAACGAGGGGTGCGCACCTGACGACGGTGCCCGAAGTCCCGGTGAATCGTTGGTCATACGGGTTGGCCGGAGCTGGGCCACTGCCTACCATCGATCACCGCAAGACCTTGTGCACCGTCGCACAATCTCCTCGGGAGGCCACCTTGCACCGCCGTCGCACCGCGATCGCCGTCAGCGCCGCCCTCGTCGCGGCCCCCGTCCTCACCGCATGCGGTGAAACCGAGCACCCGGGTGCCGCGGCCGTCGTCGGAGGCGACCGGATCACGGTCGCCCAGCTGGAGGGGCGGGTGAAGGAGGTGCGCACCGCGCAGCGCGCCGCCACCCCGGACGACACCCAGTACCAGCAGACGATCGCCCGGACCAGCAGCCTCGCCCGCGACACGCTGCACAGCCTGGTTCTCGACCGGGTCCTGGACCGCGCGGCCAGGGACGCGGGCGTGTCCGTCAGCCGCCGGGACGTCGATCAGATGCGCACGAGCCTGGAGCAGCAGGCGGGCGGCGCGCGGTCGCTGGAGTCGATCTGGCTGGACCAGTACGGGGTGGCGCCCCGGCGCCTCGACGACAACCTCCGCACCGAGGTCGAGGCCCGGAAGCTGGCCGCCGCGATCGGCGCCGACATGAACACGACGGACGGCAAGGCCACGTTCTGGAAGGCGATGGCCCAGGCGTCCAAGGAACTGAACATCGACGTCAATCCGCGCTACGGCACCTGGGATGTGCAGAAGAGCAGCCGGGTCGACGCGAAGACGCCCTGGGTCAAGGAGGCCACGGCGGCCGGGGCGCGGCAGACGGCGTAGCGGGGATGCCCGGCACCGGAGCCCGGCAGGGCCGCCCGCCCCTCTGTGGAAAACTTCCGGGGCCGTCGGCGGCGTGGGTTACGTTCGAAGGGTGAACGCAACCAGCTTCGAAGGCGCCCCCGACCAGGGCCGGGACGCGGAGGCATCCGCCGCCCCGGGCCGGGTCGTCCTGCTCACCACCAGCCACCGGGTCGCCCCCGGACTGCTGTCCTGGCCCGCGTGGCGGGCGCTGCGCGACGCCGACCGGGTCCTGTGCGCGGACGGCGCGCACCCGCAGCTGCCGTATCTGCGCGAGGCGGGCATAGCCGTCGAGCAGGGCGTTCCGAGCGCCCAGGAGCTGGTCGACGCCTGCGCCGGCGGCCGCACGGTGGTCGTCGTCGCGACCGGCGAGGGCGAGCCGCAGCTCACCGACGGCCTCGCCCGGCTGGCGGGCTCGGGGCGGGTGCGGATGCCGGAGCTCGAGCTGCTCCCCGCCTCCTACGACCTCCCGGGCTCCCGCCTGCTCGACCTCGTGCAGGTCATGGACCGCATCCGGGCCGAGTGCCCCTGGTCCTCGCGGCAGACCCACAAGGGCCTCGCCAAGTACGGCATCGAGGAGGCCTACGAGCTGGTCGAGGCGATCGAGGCGGGCGACCGGGAGGAGCTGCGCGAGGAGCTGGGCGACGTCCTGCTCCAGGTCGTCTTCCACGCCCGGATAGCCGAGGAGGACCCGGACGCCCCCTTCTCCATCGACGACGTGGCGGGCGGCATCGTCGCCAAGCTGATCCACCGCCATCCGCATGTCTTCGGCGACGAGACCGCGACGACGCCGGAGGAGGTCAAGGAGCACTGGCTGCGCACCAAGGCCATCGAGAAGCGGCGCACCTCGGTGACGGAGGGCGTCCCGCTGGGGCAGCCCGGCCTGGCCCTGGCGGCGAAGCTGTCCTCCCGGGTGCGCTCGGCGGGCCTTGTCGTGCCGCTCCCGCAGGGCGAGGGCATCGGCTACGAACTGCTGGCGCTCGCCGTGCACGCGGAGGCGGAAGGGGTGGACCCGGAGGCGGCCCTGCGCGCCGCCGCCCGCGCCTACCGCGACGCCGTACGGGCCGCCGAGGGGCTCGGGCCGGAGACCGCCGAGACGGAGCCGGAGGCCGGGGAGCCGGGCCCGGGGGCGGGGGGTCTCGGCTCGGAGGCGTAGGAGCCGCCGGAGACCTGGGGTCGAGGACCGGCCTGGCAGGGCGGGGCGGCCGTGGATACCGTCGGGGGGTGACCGACCAGCACCAGCCCGCCCGCCCCGCTTGCACCCTCGGGCCCGAACTCTTCACCTGGGAGTTCGCCGCCGACCCCTACCCCGCCTACGCCTGGCTCCGCGAGCACGCGCCCGTGCACCGGACGCGGCTGCCGAGCGGTGTGGAGGCCTGGCTGGTCACCCGTCACGCCGACGCCAAGCAGGCCCTCGCCGACCAGCGGCTCAGCAAGAACCCGGCGCACCACGACGAGCCCGCGCACGCCAAGGGGAAGACCGGCATCCCCGGCGAGCGCAAGGCCGAGCTGATGACGCACCTGCTCAACATCGACCCGCCGGACCACACCCGGCTGCGCCGGCTGGTCTCCAAGGCCTTCACACCCCGCCGCGTCGCCGAGTTCGCGCCCCGGGTGCAGGAGCTGGCCGATCAGCTCATCGACCGGTTCGCGGACCGCGGGTCCGCCGATCTCATCCACGAGTTCGCCTTCCCGCTGCCCATCTACGCGATCTGCGACATGCTCGGCGTCCCCCGTGAGGACCAGGACGACTTCCGGGACTGGGCGGGCATGATGATCCGGCACGGGGGAGGCCCCCGGGGCGGGGTCGCGCGGTCCGTGAAGAAGATGCGCGGCTACCTCGCCGACCTCATCCACCGCAAGCGCGCGGCCCTGCCCGAGATGCCCGGGGCGGGAGAGGACCTCATCTCGGGGCTCATCCGCGCCTCCGACCACGGTGAGCACCTCACCGAGAACGAGGCCGCCGCGATGGCCTTCATCCTGCTCTTCGCCGGGTTCGAGACCACCGTCAACCTCATCGGCAACGGGACGTACGCCCTCCTCACCCACCCCGGGCAGCGCTCCCGCCTCCAGACCTCGCTCGCCCGGGGCGAGAGGGATCTCCTGGAGACCGGCGTCGAGGAACTCCTGCGCTACGACGGCCCGGTCGAGCTGGCCACCTGGCGGTTCGCGACCCGGCCGCTCACCATCGGCGGGCAGGACATCGCCGCCGGCGATCCCGTCCTCGTGGTGCTCGCCGCCGCGGACCGGGATCCGGAGCGGTTCGCCGATCCCGATGTCCTCGACCTCTCCCGCCGTGACAATCAGCACCTCGGCTACGGACACGGCATCCACTACTGCCTCGGTGCCCCCCTCGCCCGCCTGGAGGGCCAGACCGCGCTCGCCACGCTCCTCACCCGTCTCCCGGACCTACGACTCGCGGTGGATTCAGCCGATTTGCGCTGGCGCGGTGGGCTCATTATGCGCGGATTGCGCACACTTCCCGTGGAGTTCACCCCGGTTCGGCGGGAAGATCACCGCGGTACCGGCGGTGCCGTTGTCTGAGGTGGCGAACACGCCGACGGTCACAGAAAGGTGACATTTTCTCAACTCCGTGATCTTCACGTGATCTGCGCTGCATTAACTTGTGACAAGTGATCGAGTGCGGATACCTTCACGCAGCAACGCGGCGGTACGCCACAGCCGCCGCGTTGGTCACTGCTGTCGTGTGAAAGGCAACCGCATGCTCTCCGGGAACGGTCGGCACCGACGCCCCCGCCAGGCTCCGGCTCTCCTCGTCGCCGCAGGGGTCACGGGCTCAGCGATCGCGATCCCACTCCTGGCCGCCACCGGTGCGAGCGCCGCCAGCGGTACGACCTGGGATCGGGTCGCGGAGTGCGAGAGCGGCGGTTCCTGGAGCGCCGACCACGGCAACGGCCACTACGGCGGGCTCCAGTTGACGCAGGAGGACTGGGACAAGTACGGCGGGCTCGACTACGCCCCGAGCCCCGACCAGGCGAGCCGCTCCCAGCAGATCGCCGTCGCCGAGAAGATCCTCGACCACCGGGGCGCCTCCGCCTGGGGGGAGTGCGGCGTGGTCTCCGGGCTGGGCGAGGACTCGGCCGCCGCGGACGTGGACACGGGCGTGGGCGGCCACTCCTCCGGTGGCGGCGCCGTCTTCTTCTCGGACTCCGGGGTCGGCTTCGGGCCGTCCGAATCATCCGACACACCCCAGTCCTCCCAGTCGTCCCAGTCGCCCGGTTCTGCGAGCTCCTCCGGGGCGTCGGACCCTGCCACGTCGTCGTCCTCGTCGTCGCCCTCCTCCTCCGCGTCGCCATCGTCGTCCTCGTCCTCCTCGTCGCCGTCGTCCTCCTCGTCGCCGTCCTCGCCTTCGCTCCCCTCGTCGTCCTCGCCGTCCTCCTCCTCGCCATCCACGCCGACAGGCAACGCGACCGGGGACGGCGACGATTCCGACGGACCCCAGAGCCTCCTCGGTGCGCTCTCGGCCACGACGAAGAGCGACGAGTTGGACAAGGTCGGGCAGAGTGGGGCGTCTTCCGACGCGAGTGCCGGCCGCCACCGCGGTGACAGCGCCGACGAGGCTGGCGCGTACGGCCCCGGCGGCGAGTCGGCCGGCCGGCACGCCTCGCGCGGCTCCGCCACGGGGCGCGAGACTGTCGACGACTCCTACACCGTGCGTCCCGGAGACAGCCTGGCGGGTATCGCCGACTCCCTTGATGTCCATGGCGGATGGGTCGCGCTGTACGACGCGAACAAGAAGACGGTCGGCGCCGATCCCAACCTCATCAGGCCCGGTCAGAGCCTTGCGGTCACCGCCGGGTCGTCCGGGGACGAGTCCTGAACTGCCGCCTGAACGCGGACACTTCACGCCCCGCTTCGCGCTGAATGTCCGGTTTGGCGAGAGTGAGATATGAGTCTCATAAGCCCTGATCGTCTTTGAAATTCGGCGTGACGACTGCTTACGGTCGTGACCGCTCGCCACAGCGGGCCCCGACGGTCGCAACGCCGAATCCTGCCAGCGGTCGTACGGGAACAGTCGACGCGTCAAGCGCCGTAGGCAGGAGCGGGGGACCCAAGGTAAGTGCCGGGCCCGGGAGTTGACCGGGGACGGCTAGGGGTGGAGCCGCGCGCCGGGGAGGCGCGCGGCCGGGCAACTCAACCGGCCCGAACCCGACAGCTCACCTCGCAGGCGTCGGTGAGGGGATCGAACCATGCTGTGTTCCGGTAAGGGCAAGCACCGCCGTCCGTCCAAGGCCGTTCGCGCCATCACGCTCGCCGGTGTCGCCGGCGCCGCCGTCGCCGCTCCGCTGATGGCGGCCGGCAACGCCTCCGCCGCCACCGCCACCCAGTGGGACGCCGTCGCCCAGTGCGAGTCCGGCGGCAACTGGTCCATCAACACGGGCAACGGCTTCTACGGCGGCCTTCAGTTCACCAACTCGACCTGGGCCGGGTACGGCGGCACCGCCTACGCCCCGCGCGCCGACCTGGCCTCCAAGGCCCAGCAGATCGCCGTCGCCGAGAAGGTCCTCGCGGGTCAGGGCAAGGGTGCCTGGCCGGTCTGCGGCACCGGTCTGACCAGCGCCCCCTACAACGGCGCCGGGGCCTCCGCGGGCAGCTCCACCGGTTCCGGCGACTCGGTGAAGAGCGCCACCACCCGCTCGACCGAGCAGCAGACGGCCAACCGTTCCGCGCAGCGCCCGGCCCCCCGGAAGACCGTCACCACCCCGACCGGCAAGAAGGTCGAGAAGGGCGACGGCGAGTACAAGGTGGTCAAGGGCGACACCCTCAGCACGATCGCCGAGAGGCACCATGTCCAGGGCGGCTGGAAGAAGCTGTTCCAGCTCAACAAGGACATCGTCGAGGACGCCAACCTCATCTACCCGGGCCAGCAGTTGCACCTGAAGTGACGGCCGTCCGGCGGCCGTCCCGCGGCGTCCGCCCGGTCGTGACCCCCGCCGTGGGGGTCATCTGAGGGCCGCCCCCGTCCCCACGGGATCCCCGCTCCGGTACGTGTTCCCCCGCGCGTACCGGAGCGGGGCTCTTTGCTTCCGCGTCCCCTTTGCCTCCGCGTCCCTCCTTCGTCACCCCCTCTTTGTTCCGTGATGGAACAATGGGTACCGTCACCCTGTCCACGGGACGGTCGGTCGGCCGGCCGCCGCCCCTGGGCGGTTAGGCTCTAGGCGCAAGGCACACCAGCCCCGCACCAACAGCGTCACATCCACGAAGGAGATGCTCGTGCCGTCCATCGACGTCGTCGTAGCCCGGGAAATCCTGGACTCCCGAGGCAACCCCACGGTCGAGGTCGAGGTCGGCCTCGACGACGGCAGCACGGGTCGTGCCGCCGTTCCGTCCGGCGCCTCCACCGGTGCCTTCGAGGCCATCGAGCTCCGTGACGGCGACCCCAACCGCTACCAGGGCAAGGGTGTCGAGAAGGCCGTCCTCGCGGTCATCGAGCAGATCGGCCCGGAGCTGGTCGGCTACGACGCCACCGAGCAGCGCCTGATCGACCAGGCGATGTTCGACCTGGACGCCACCGACAACAAGGGCTCCCTCGGCGCCAACGCCATCCTCGGCGTCTCCCTCGCCGTGGCCCACGCCGCCTCCGAGGCCAGCGACCTTCCGCTCTTCCGCTACCTGGGCGGCCCCAACGCGCACCTGCTGCCGGTGCCCATGATGAACATCCTGAACGGCGGCTCGCACGCCGACTCCAACGTGGACATCCAGGAGTTCATGATCGCCCCGATCGGCGCGGAGTCCTTCTCCGAGGCCCTGCGCTGGGGCACCGAGGTCTACCACACCCTCAAGAAGGTGCTGAAGGGCAAGGGCCTGTCCACCGGCCTCGGCGACGAGGGCGGCTTCGCCCCGAACCTCGGCTCCAACCGTGAGGCCCTCGACCTCATCCTCGAGGCCGTCAAGCAGGCCGGGTATGTCCCCGGCGAGCAGATCGCCCTCGCGCTCGACGTCGCCGCCTCCGAGTTCTACAAGGACGGCAAGTACCTCTTCGAGGGCAAGGAGCGCTCCGCCGCCGAGATGACGGAGTACTACGAGGAGCTGGTGGCGGCCTACCCGCTCGTCTCCATCGAGGACCCGCTGTTCGAGGACGACTGGGCCGGCTGGAAGGTCATCACCGACAAGCTCGGCGACAAGGTCCAGCTCGTCGGCGACGACCTGTTCGTCACCAACCCCGAGCGCCTCGCCCGTGGCATCGAGGAGGGCGCGGCCAACGCCCTGCTGGTCAAGGTGAACCAGATCGGCTCGCTGACCGAGACCCTGGACGCCGTCGAGCTGGCCCAGCGCAACGGCTTCAAGTGCATGATGTCCCACCGCTCCGGCGAGACCGAGGACGTCACCATCGCCGACCTGGCCGTCGCCACCAACTGCGGCCAGATCAAGACCGGTGCCCCGGCCCGCTCCGAGCGCGTCGCCAAGTACAACCAGCTGCTGCGCATCGAGGAGATCCTCGACGACGCCGCGGTGTACGCCGGCCGCAGCGCGTTCCCGCGCTTCAAGGGCTGAGCACGCACGGCAACGCCTTAGCCAGTCGTCCGTACGTCCCCGTACGCGGTCCCGTACCGTGTGCGGGGACGTACGCACGTGTGAAGGGGAGGCGGAGGACATGGCCGTGAAGGACCGTGACCGGTTCTCCACCGCGACCAGGCTGCGGCTGCTCGGCGAGCAGACGGCGGCCCGGGTCTACCGCTCCCAGACCAGACGGCAGGCCCGCCGTTCGCGGCTCACCGGCCGGGCCGCCCTGCTCGCCCTTGTGCTGTGCTCGCTGATCGTGGCGCTCGCCTACCCGATACGGCAGTACGTCTCCCAGCGTGCCGAGATCGCCGACCTGGAGCGGCAGCGGCAGGAGGCCCGCAACCGGGTCGAGCAACTGCGCGACCTCAAGGCGCGCTGGCAGGACGACGCGTACGCCGAGCAGCAGATCCGGCAGCGGCTGCACTACGTGATGCCGGGCGAGACCGGGTTCATCGTGGTCGACCCGGATCCGGCCAGGCAGTCCCGTGCCCACCGGACGGCCTTCGCGCGCCCCTGGTACGCGGGCGTCTGGGACGGGGTGGACAAGGCCGACGCGTCCGACGAGTGAGCCCGCCAGAGCCCGACAGAGACACACGAGAGACACAAGAGAGACTTCGTACCGCATGGAAACGCCCCCGCCGCCCACCCCGCGCACCGAGCCCACCGACGCGGATGCCGAGGCCATCCAGCAGCAGCTGGGCCGCGCACCGCGCGGGCTGCGCGCGATCGCGCACCGCTGCCCGTGCGGGCAGCCCGACGTCGTGGAGACGGCGCCGCGGCTTCCCGACGGCACCCCCTTCCCGACGACGTACTACCTGACGTGCCCGCGTGCCGCCTCCGCGATCGGCACGCTGGAGGCCAACGGCGTCATGAAGGAGATGACGGAGCGCCTGGCGACCGACCCGGAGCTGGCCGCCGCCTATCGCGCCGCGCACGAGGACTACATCGCCCGCCGCGACGCCATCGAGGTCCTGGAGGGCTTCCCGAGCGCGGGCGGCATGCCGGACCGGGTCAAGTGCCTGCATGTGCTGGTGGCCCACTCGCTGGCCGCCGGGCCGGGCGTCAACCCGCTCGGCGACGAGGCGATCGCGATGCTGCCGGAGTGGTGGCGCAAAGGGTCGTGTGTGACGGCCGCGGGGCCGCCGTCCTGCGACGAGTGGGAGGTGGAGACGACGGACACCGGCTGGTTCGCCGTCCAGCCCGTCCACACCCCCGTCTCCGGGAAGAACCGGCCCGCGCAGGAGCAGCCCCGGCGGGAACAGCCCGTGCGGGAACAGCCCGTGCAGGACCGGTCCGGGGAGAAGGAGCAGGGCCAGTGAGACGCGTCGCCGCCGTCGACTGCGGTACGAACTCCATCCGGCTCCTGGTGGCGGACGCCGACCCGGCCACCGGTGCACTCGTGGAGCTGGACCGTCGCATGACCATCGTCCGGCTCGGGCAGGGCGTGGACCGGACCGGGCGCCTGGCCCCGGAGGCACTCGAGCGCACGTTCGCCGCCTGCCGTGAGTACGCGGAGATCATCAAGGGTTACGGCGCCGAACGGCTGCGCTTTGTCGCCACGTCCGCCTCCCGGGACGCCGAGAACCGGGACGAGTTCGTCCGCGGGGTCCTGGACATCCTCGGCGTCGAGCCCGAGGTCATCTCCGGCGACCAGGAGGCGGAGTTCTCCTTCATGGGCGCGACCAGGGAGCTGGCGGGCCGGGAGGACCTGGCCAGGCCCTATCTGGTGGTGGACATCGGCGGCGGCTCCACGGAGTTCGTCGTCGGCGCCGACCGGGTGGAGGGCGCCCTGTCCGTCGACATCGGCTGCGTCCGTATGACGGAGCGTCACCTCGTACACCACGGTGTCGTCTCGGACCCGCCCACCGAGGAGCAGATCGCCGCCATACGGTCCGACATCGAGGCCGCGCTGGACCTGGTGGAGCGGACCGTGCCGCTGCGCGAGGCGCACACGCTGGTCGGCCTCGCGGGCTCGGTCACCACCGTCTCGGCGATCGCCCAGGACCTCCCCGAGTACGACTCGGCGAGGATCCACCACTCCCGCATCTCCCTGGACCGCGTCCGCGAGATCACCGAGTGGCTCCTCCGGTGCACGCACGCCGAGCGGGCGGCGATCCCCTCCATGCACCCGGGACGCGTGGACGTCATCGGCGCGGGCGCCCTCGTCCTGCTCGCGATCATGGAACGGATCGGCGCCACCGAGGTCGTGGTCAGCGAGCACGACATCCTCGACGGCATCGCGTGGTCGATCGCCTAGGGGGCCCATGGGGGCAGCCCGAGGGCGGCGCATGGCGTTGTCGCCCGGATTCTGACGGGCCGTCGGGAGAGGCGCGGCGGGATTTTTCCTACTCATCGGTAGCCTCTCCTGAGCAGGTTCGATAGCGTATGAGCGCGCCCGAGGGGGCCTGCGGGGTCCCCCGGGGGTGCGCCGCCGAGAAAGTTCGTGAAGTTCTTCACAAGGAAATCGCCCCCGCTGGGCGACGCCATGGGTCCATTGGGCCATTCGGGGGGCCGAACGGCCCTTGCAGGGCTCTCCGGCGAGCGTTACGGGCGTCTGTCACGTTTGTCCGGTCGAGGCTCGGTGAGAGGGTGGTGAAGGCCCGGAGGGGCAGCTCACACGGCCTTGACAACGATCCGCCCTGCCTGGCGGTTCCCGACGATGTCATGATCTCCGTCACGCGAGTCGCGGAGTGTAGCAGATGGCCTACCCAAGCTTGTGAAGGGGCGCACGAGCGACCCCCCAGGGGCGGGTGGATACTCGATGGCATGAGCACCACGGAGCGTCCCAGGATCCTCGTAGTAGGCGGTGGGTACGTAGGCCTGTACGCAGCTCGACGCATCCTGAAGAAGATGCGCTACGGCGAGGCGACCGTCACGGTCGTCGACCCGCGCTCGTACATGACCTACCAGCCCTTCCTCCCCGAAGCCGCCGCCGGCAGCATCTCCCCCCGGCATGTCGTCGTCCCGCTGCGACGCGTCCTGCCCAAGGCGGAGGTCCTCACCGGTCGGGTCACCACCATCGACCAGGACCGCAAGGTCGCCACCATCGCCCCGCTGGTCGGCGAGGCGTACGAGCTGCCCTTCGACTACCTGGTCATCGCGCTCGGCGCCGTCTCCCGCACCTTCCCGATCCCCGGCCTCGCCGAGCAGGGCATCGGCATGAAGGGCATCGAGGAGGCCATCGGCCTGCGCAACCACGTCCTCGAGCAGCTCGACAAGGCCGACTCCACGACCGACGAGCAAATCCGCCGCAAGGCGCTCACCTTCGTCTTCATCGGCGGTGGCTTCGCCGGCGCGGAGACCATCGGCGAGGTCGAGGACATGGCCCGGGACGCGGCCAAGTACTACAAGAACGTGTCCCGTGAGGACATGCGCTTCATCCTCGTCGACGCCGCCGACAAGATCCTCCCCGAGGTCGGTCCCAAGCTCGGCCAGTACGGCAAGGAGCACCTCGAGGGCCGCGGTGTCGAGGTCTACCTCTCCACCTCCATGGAGTCCTGCGTCGACGGCCACGTGGTGCTCAAGAACGGCCTCGAGGTCGACTCCAACACCATCGTGTGGACGGCCGGCGTCAAGCCGAACCCGGCGCTCGCCCGCTTCGGCCTCCCGCTCGGTCCGCGCGGTCACGTGGACACCGCCGCCACTCTCCAGGTCCAGGGCACCGACTACATCTGGGCCGCGGGTGACAACGCCCAGGTGCCCGACCTCGTCGGCCGCAAGGCGGGCAACGAGAACGCCTGGTGCCCGCCGAACGCACAGCACGCGCTGCGTCAGGCCAAGGTCCTCGGCGACAACGTGGTCTCCGGCATGCGGGGCTTCCCGCAGAAGGAGTACAGCCACGCCAACAAGGGCGCGGTCGCGGGCCTCGGTCTGCACAAGGGCGTCGCGATGATCGTCATGGGCAAGACGAAGATCAAGCTCAAGGGCCGTCTCGCCTGGTACATGCACCGTGGCTACCACGGTCTGGCGATGCCGACCTGGAACCGCAAGATCCGGATCTTCGCCGACTGGACGCTCGGCATGTTCCTCAGGCGCGAGGTCGTCTCGCTCGGCGCGATCGAGTCTCCGCGCGAGGAGTTCTACGAGGCCGCCAAGCCCGCGCCGGTCGCCGCGGCGAAGACCGAGGAGAGGGCCAAGGCCTCCTGACCCCGAGGTCACCGATCCAGCCGAAGGGCCTCCCGCCATCCGTGGTGCGGGAGGCCCTTCGGCGTTCGGCGTGCTTTCGGTGCCTGACCTCGCAAAGCGGCGCCCACCGGCCTCGTACACGGGCATTTTGCCCAGCCGTAACGCCATCGGGGGACTGCGGCCCGGCCCCGCAGGTGTTTACGTGGTGTTGGACATCCCGGAACCCTTCCCCGGCTGCCCCGTGCGGTTCTCCGTCCGGTGGGAGCGGGGGATACCCCCATCGGAGGTGTGCACCATGGCCGACGCCGCGCCGCGGCTGAAGAGCCTCGTCGAACAGTTGCTGGGAGTACCGCTCCCGGTGCGCATCCGTGCCTGGGACGGTTCGGAAGCCGGCCCCCCGGCCGCTCCCGCCCTCGTCGTACGCAACCGCCGTGCCCTGCGCCGCCTGCTGTGGAAGCCGGGGGAGTTGGGGCTCGCCCGTGCCTGGGTCGCCGGGGACCTCACCATCGACGGCGATCTCTACACCGCCCTGGACCTGATGGCCGGCCTCGTCTGGGAGCGCGGTGACGACGCCCGCACCCTCCTCCAGGCGGCCCGCGACCCCGCCGTGCGCGCCGCCGTCCGCGGTCTCGCCCGGCTGGCCGGGCCCTTCCCGCCGCCCCCACCGCCCCGTGAGGAGATCCGCAGAGCCCGCGGCCACCTCCACACGCGGCGCAGTGACAAACGCGCCATCAGCCACCACTACGACGTCGGGAACGACTTCTACGAGATCGTCCTCGGCCCGTCCATGGTCTACTCCTGCGCCTACTGGGAGGCGTCCGAGGCCACCCTGGAGGACGCTCAGCGCGACAAGCTCGAACTCGTCTGCCGCAAGCTCGGCCTGAAGCCCGGTCAGCGTCTCCTGGACGTCGGCTGCGGCTGGGGCTCGATGGCGATCCACGCCGCCCGCGAGCACGGGGTGAGCGTCGTCGGCGTCACCCTCTCCCAGGAGCAGGCCACCTACGCCCGCAAGCGGATCGCCGAGGAGGGCCTCGCCGACCGCGTCGAGATCCGGGTGCAGGACTACCGGGACGTCGTCGACGGCCCCTATGACGCGATCTCCTCCATCGGCATGGCCGAGCACGTCGGCGCCGCACGGTATCTGGAGTACGCCCGCGATCTGTACGGCCTGCTGAAGCCCGGCGGACGGCTGCTCAACCACCAGATCGCGCGGCGCCCCCAGCAGGACGAGTCCGCGTACTCCGTCGACGCGTTCATCGACGCCTATGTCTTCCCGGACGGCGAACTCGCCCCCGTCGGCACCACGGTGACCCAGTTGGAGCGCGCCGGATTCGAGGTCCGCGACACGGAGTCGCTCCGCGAGCACTACGCCCTCACCCTGCGCGCCTGGGTCGCCAACCTGGAGGCGCAGTGGGGCCGTGCGCAGTCCCTCGCCGGCCCCGGCCGCGCCCGTGTGTGGCGGCTGTACATGGCCGCCTCCGCCCTCGCCTTCGAACGCAACCGCATCGGCGTCAACCAGGTCCTCGCCGTGCGGACGCCGGAAGCGGGAGCGTCCGGGCTGCCGCTGCGCACCCGCACCTGGCACGTCTGACCCCGGTACGGACAAGCCCGTGCGAAGCGGGTGACGCTACGACGAAGGGGCCCCGTTCCACCCGGAACGGGGCCCCTTCGTGGGGGTTGCCGCTACTCCGACTTGATGGCCGCCAGCATGTTCAGACGTGCCGCCCGCCGGGCCGGCCACAGGGCGGCCAGGACGCCGACCACCCCCGCCAGGAGGAGGAAGACGGCCATCCGGCCCCAGGGCAGGACCAGCTCGTACGTCGACATCTTGGTACCGAGCAGTTCACCGGCCGCCCAGCCGAAGAACACGCCGAGGCCGATGCCGAGCACTCCGCCGAACAGCGAGATGACCAGGGACTCCAGCCGGACCATCCGCTTGATGCCCTTGCGGTCCAGGCCGATCGCCCGCAGCATCCCGATCTCCTGCGAGCGCTCGAAGACCGACATGGCCAGGGTGTTGATGACCCCGAGGACGGCGACGATCACCGCCATGGCCAGCAGTCCGTAGAGCATGTTCAGCATCAGCGTGAAGATCTGCGCGATGCTGTTGGAGATGTCCTTCTTGTCCTGGATGAGGATGGCCGGGTTGTCGCCGAGCGCCTTCTGCAACGCACTCTTGGCCGACGCGGTGGCGCCGTCCGACATCTTCACCATGATCTGCATGTCGGCGGGATCGCTCAGGTGCGGGGAGAGTGTCGCGTTGTCCAGCATGATGCCGCGCATCATCTCGGTGCTCTGGTAGACACCGGCGACCGTCAGCTGCTGCTTGCGCCCGTCCTCGTAGGCGATCGTGAACCGCGAACCCGCCGTCCAGTGGTGGGACTTGGCGGTCTCGTCGTCCACGGCGACCTGGCCGCCGCCGACCTTGAACGTGCCGGCGTCGACCGTCAGGTCCGTCAGCCTGCCGATGGCGGCGCCGTTGACGCCGGTCACGTACTCGGTGTCGCCCTCGATGCGGGCGGGAGCGTTGCGCAGCGGGCTGATCGCGGTGACGCCGTCCGTCGTCCGGAGCGTCTTCTCGATGTCGGGCGACAGCTCGTGGCGGTTCGCCATGGACACCACGTAGTCCGCCTTGATGGCGGAGGACGCCATCTTGTCGATCGCGGTCTGCAGGCTGCCCGCCATCACCGTCAGACCGGTGATCAGGGTCAGGCCGATCATCAGGGCCGAGGCGGTGGCCGCGGTGCGGCGCGGGTTGCGCACCGAGTTCTGCCGGGCCAGTTTCCCGGCGATCCCGAAGACGCGCATCGCCGGCGCGGCGGCCGCGATCAGCGGGCGGGACAGCAGAGGGGTGAGCACGAAGACACCGATGATGAGGAGGACCGCGCCGAGGCCCATCGGGGCCTGGCCGTCCGAGGTGTTCAGCGTGGTGGCGTACAGCACGGTGGCGATGCCGGCCGTGGCGAGCAGGGCGCCGATCGTGTTCCGTACGACCAGGGACTTGGTGGTTGCCTTCGCGTGGACGCTGCTCATCGCGGCGACCGGCGGGATCTTCGCCGCGCGCCGGCCCGGCAGCCAGGCGGCCAGCATCGTGATCAGGATGCCTACGGCGAGGGCGGCCACGACCGTGCCCGGGGTGATGACGAGGGGCCCGTCCGGAACCGTCCCGCCCAGGGAGCCCACCAGCGAGCGCAGCCCGGCGCCGATGCCGATGCCGGCCACCAGACCGGTGACGGCCGCGACCGCGCCGACCACGAACGCCTCGATGAGCACGGACCGTGTGACCTGCCGGCGGGAGGCGCCGACCGCGCGCAGCAGCGCCAGCTCCTTGGTGCGCTGGGCGACCAGCATGGTGAAGGTGTTGGCGATGATGAACGTGCCGACGAACAGCGCGATCCCCGCGAACACCAGCAGGGCGGTGCGCATGCTGCTCGTGGCGTCGGCGATCTGCTTGGCCTGGTCGTCGGCGAGCTGCTTGCCGGTGATGGTGGAGGCGGTGTCCTTCGGCAGGATCCCGTCGAGGGCGTTGCGCAGCGCGATCTGGCTGGTGCCCGAGGCCGCCTGCACATCGATCTCGTCGTAGGAGCCGTTCTCGTGGAACAGGCGCTGCGCGGTGGCGGTGTCGAAGAGGACGAGGCTGCCGCCGGCCGCCACATTGCCGTCGTCGGTGGTGAAGATGCCGGTGATCCTCGGGGTCAGCACCGGGCCGTCGATCGACAGCCGCGCCGTGTCGCCCACCTTGTATCCGGCGCGTTCGGCGGTCTTGGAGTCGATGAGGATCTGGTCCTCGCCCTTCGGGGCGTGCCCGCCGACGAGCGGGTACCGGGGGTCCTCGGTCTTCCAGTAGTTCCCGCCCTGGGACTGGAAGCCGTCGCCGAGCAGCTTGCCGTGCTTGTCGGCGATGGCGGTGAAGCCGCTGACGACGCCGATGGCCGACCTGGCGCCCTGGACCTTCGCGGCCTTGTCGAGGAGGGCCTGGGTGAGCCGGGGCTCCTTGCCGATCCTGTCGCCGGTGTCCTGGCGGCCCTCGGGCCGGATGGCCACGTCGACCTGGTCGAAGCCCTTGGCCGAACTCTTCTGATAGGCCTTTGAGATGGTGTTGGTGAAGACCAGGGTGCCCGACACGAAGGCGACGCCGAGCATCACGGCGAGGACGGTCATGAGCAGCCTGGCCTTGTGGGCGAGCACATTGCGCAGGGCGGTACGGAACATTTCTCTTCCTGGGCTGGGGGCGGGGACGGGTTGACGGGCCGATCAGGCCGACGGGGACCCTGGGACGGGGACCCCGGGGTGGGGACTCAGGGACCTCAGCTCGTGCGGCCCTTGGCGTCGAACCGCTTCATGCGGTCCAGCACCGCGTCGGCGCTCGGCTCGTGGAGCTCGTCCACGATCCGGCCGTCCGCCAGGAAGATCACCCGGTCCGCGTAGGCCGCCGCGACCGGGTCGTGCGTGACCATCACCACCGTCTGCCCCAGCTCCCGCACGGAGTTGCGCAGGAAGCCCAGCACCTCCGCGCCCGACCGCGAGTCCAGGTTTCCGGTGGGCTCGTCGCCGAAGATGATGTCCGGCTTGGAAGCGAGCGCCCGCGCCACCGCGACACGCTGCTGCTGACCGCCGGACAGCTGTGCGGGACGGTGGCTCAGCCGTCCCGAGAGCCCGACCATCTGGATCACGGTGTCCAGCCACGCCTTGTCCGGCTTGCGGCCCGCGATGTCCATCGGGAGGGTGATGTTCTCCAGCGCGGTCAGGGTGGGCAGCAGGTTGAACGCCTGGAAGATGAAGCCGATCTTGTCCCGGCGCAGCCTGGTGAGCTGCTTGTCCTTCAGCGAGCCCAGTTCGACGTCGCCGATGCGGACGGAGCCGGACGAGAAGGTGTCGAGACCGGCGACGCAGTGCATGAGCGTCGACTTGCCGGAGCCGGAGGGTCCCATGATGGCGGTGAACTGGGCCTGCTGGAAGTCGACGGTCACCCGGTCCAGGGCCACCACCTGTGTTTCGCCCTGTCCGTAGACCTTCGACAGATCCGTGGCGCGGGCGGCCACCGTGGTGGTTCGGTCGGCGAGGGGGGTGCTGGTCACGGGCGGGTGCTCCTGTCGGGACGACGACGGTCAAGGGGACGTGTTCCATCGTGGCGCCGCTTCGGTCCCGTGGAGTCAGCCGCTGTTCCCGTTCCCGGGGCAGCCTTCAGTCGGACGGTGCCCGTCGGTGTCCTACCTGGGGATGACAGGCGCCCCTGAGAGCGCGCCGGGGACCGCCCGGAGCGGAAAGCGGTTGGTCAGCCGATACGGGCTGGTCGTGGTGCCCTCCTTCAGGGCGGTGAAATCCCGTCATTCCGCATACGCGGCCCATGGTTGCCCGAAAGGCTATTGGCAAGTGCGGATGGCCCCTACCGGCGGCTGATGCACCCTCAGACCTCAATAAAATAAGACAACATCGCACCGTGCGCCCGCAGTTCGAGGGATGCCTCCCGATAGGCTCAGGACGCTCCATGCGGAGCCCATGGCCTGCCCGGATGGTGGAATGCAGACACGGCGAGCTTAAACCTCGCTGCCCCTCGCGGGCGTACCGGTTCAAGTCCGGTTCCGGGCACCTCCATACCTGCCGCGGCAGGCCGCGGGCCACTGTCGAAGTGACGCGACGGTGGCCCGCTGGTTGTGTTTCCGCCCGACCGCGTACGTCTTCGCCTCCGTGTGCCGTGCCCCTTGTGAACTTGTGCGATGGCATGCGCGTGACGCTGAGTGACGGGGGGAAGAGGGAAGGAGTCCAGGCTACGAGGCCGGGAGGCGCGACGATGCGGGAACTGAGCGGCCACGCCCCGGCCACGAGGCCACGCCCCGGCCACGAGGCCGCGGCCCGGACGTGCTTCCACCTCGGGCGTCCCGCAGGCCGGTCCGTAGGACCCTTGGGGGCAGACCCCGGAGTTACGTCGGGGTGAGGCCTCGGAGGCCGTCCGGGTGAAGGTGTCGGTGGTCGCGGCCGTCCGTTCGGGTGAAGGGCGGTTCGCGGTTCATCCCTGGCCGGTCTCGGCTCTGTTCCGGATCCGTCATGGATGGAGCGCATCGGTGGCGGGAATCACGCAGGTGCGTAGCGTGTTGCGCGCAAGGACGAGGGAAAGATCCTCCTCAGGCAGTAGGGTCAATCCTTTGCCCACCTATTACTCTTGAGCCAAGGCCACGCAGGGTGGCCATGGAGGAGTGAAATGAGGAGCAGCAACCCGGTCTTCTCGCGACGGGGATTCAGCCGTGACAACGGCTACGCGGGCTTCAACACCGCCCCGCAGGCCGGGGGAGCCGCTGCCGGCACGCAGGGCAACCCGTACGCGCAGAACCCGTACGCGGGCGGCAACCCCTACGCGCAGAACCCCTACGCCCAGCAGACGCAGTACGGCGCCCCGCCGCAGGCCCCGGCCACCACCGGCCGGATGACGATGGACGACGTCGTCATGCGCTCGGCGATGACGCTCGGCACGGTCGCCGTCGGCGCGATCCTCGCCTGGACGCTGCTGCCGGTCTCGTCCACCGGCTACGGCATCGCGATCGGCTCCGCCCTGATCGCGTTCGTGCTGGCGATGGTGCAGTCCTTCAAGCGCACCCCCTCGCCCGCGCTGATCCTGGGGTACGCCGCCTTCGAGGGTGTCTTCCTCGGCGTCATCAGCGAGATGTACAACACGCGGTGGGCCGGCGCACCCTTCCAGGCGGTGCTCGGCACCATGGCGGTGTCCGGCGCGACCCTGCTCGTCTACAAGGCGGGCTGGATCCGGGTCACCGCGCGCTACGCCCGTATCGGCATGGCCATCGCCATCGCGTTCGTCCTGGTGATGGCGGTCAACCTGTTGCTGGTCGCCTTCGGTGCCGCCCCCGACGGCGGGCTGCGCAGCATGGGCCCGCTGGGCGCGCTCGTCGGCATCGTCGCGATCCTGCTCGGCGCGTTCTTCCTCACCCTCGACTTCAAGCAGATCGAGGACGGCATCGCGTACGGCGCGCCGCGTGAGGAGTCCTGGCTGGCCGCGTTCGGCCTGACCATGACCCTCGTGTGGATCTACGTGGAGATGCTGCGCCTGGTCGCCATCTTCAGCAGTAACGACTAGTACCGGCCGGTTCCGGTCAGTCTGTGCCGAAGGGCCCCCGAACCACGGTTCGGGGGCCCTTCGGCGTGTGGAGTCGGGTTCGGCGGTGCGCGCTCAGGCGAATTTGCGCGCGGCCCTCCTCAGGTCGTACTCGTGGATGATCGCCTTGGCGTGGCCGTAGGCGAGATTGTGCTCGTGCCGGAGCCAGCTGACCTTCTCCTCGAAGCAGAGAGCGGGGCCTTCGGCGACGGTGCGCAGCCAGTCGGAGACTTCACGACCGGTGCAGTGGGGGATGCGGGCGAGCAGATTGCGATGGGTCTCCTCGGAGAAGACTTGGGACATCGGCGCCTCCGGACGCATTCGACGAAGCCGGTCCTTCAAGTCACCGTGCCTGAGTGTTCGCCTGTTGGCAACAGTCCCGCCGCGACGCGTAGTCTCGCCGCGTGCTTGATACGACGCCTTTGACCCAGGCTGTGGATCACTTCGCCGACCGCTTGCGCGCCGCTCCCCAGAGCCGGCTGCAACGGAGCGCCGCGGCCGAGGCACTCGGCCTGGCAAGGGAGTTGGCGCGCCGCGCACAGCTCCTGGAGGACCCCTCGGCCGAGCCCCGCGAGATGCCGGACGCGGGGATGTTCGCGGTCGCCGACCAGATCACGGTCGCCGCACACGATCTCGCGGTCGTCCTGAGTGACGAGGAGGAACTCGCCCGGGCCGTGGCGCTTGTGCGGGAGGCACAGCGACGCGCCGGGGTCTGAGGCGCGGGCGCTCCGGCGCTGAGACCTTGTGGGACGCGGGCCGGTGGCCGCCTCGTGCCACCGGCCTTGTCACAGGGTCGCGATGACGCGGTCCGCCAGGATGTAGACGCTCTCGTCGCCGCATTCGAACGTCAGCGCGTACGCCCCCGAGACGCCCGAGCCGCCGAGCAGGACCGGCGCGCGGCCGGCGTCCAGGGCCGCGGTCAGGCGCTCCGCGGTCTCGCGGTGGCCCGGGGTCATGCACAGCGTCGTACCGTCCGCGAAGACATAGACGTCGAGAGTTCCCAGCGGGCCGGGGCGCACATCGGCCAGTTCGGTACGGGCGGCGGCCAGTTCCTCGAGGCGGGCGACCGTGCGCTCGTGGTCGTTGACCACGGGGGACGGGGACGGGACGAAGTCGGGATGCGAGGGGTGCCGGCGGCGGGCGGCGGCCAGTTCGGCGGAGTCCCCCGCGGGTCCCTCGTCCGCGGAGGCGTTCTGAGCGAACTCGTTCTTCTCGAAGGAGGGTTCCGCCACCGGCTCCAGGCTGTCGTGCTCCAGGCCCGCGAAGTCCGACTGGCGAGGCACGAACAGCTCACTGTCGGGCAGGCCGAACAGGCTGGGGGCGTCGGCGATGTCCCGGGCCTCCTGTGCGGCCCAGAAGGCCCGCGCCTCGGCCAGCTCACGCTCCCGCTCGTCGGCGAGCGCCTCGGCCACGGCGGTGCGTATCTCCGCCGCGTCCGCGCTGGGGCGGGCGGCGGGCACCAGGCCCTGTGCCCGCGCGGCGCGGCCCTCGGTGAGTTCGCTGTGCAGGGCCGCGATCTGTCGGCGCAGGGCGCGCACACTGCACAGGACGGCGACGCCCACGCCCGCGGTGGCGGTCGTGGTGAGCAGCAGAGCAATCGGCATGGCGCTCACTGACGGTACTCCCGGTTCAAGGTCGGCCCCGGACTTCCTAACATCAGCTTGAAGGGTGGACTAACCAGCTGTCAGTGCGTAACGTCACGAAACGGACAGCTCCCCGGTGGGAGGACCTCCCCCGAAAACGGCTCTGACCTGCGTGAACCCCAGTCGGAGGGAGATACGTCACATCCTGAGGGAGATTGGATCACAAAACGGCCCGAAGCCCTGAGGGACAGGGGCTTCGGGCCGTTGCGCGAGGGGCGCGAGGCGGGTCAGCTCAGGCGCTCGATGACCATCGCCATGCCCTGGCCGCCGCCGACGCACATCGTCTCCAGGCCGAACTGCTTGTCGTGCCACTGGAGCGAGTTGATCAGCGTGGTGGTGATACGGGCGCCGGTCATGCCGAAGGGGTGGCCCACGGCGATGGCACCGCCGTTGACGTTCAGCCTGTCCAGCGGGATGTCCAGGTCGCGGTAGGAGGGGATCACCTGGGCGGCGAACGCCTCGTTGATCTCGACGAGGTCGATGTCGCCGATGGTGAGGCCGGCGCGCTTCAGGGCCTGCTTGCTGGCCTCGACGGGGCCGTAGCCCATGATCTCGGGGGAGAGGCCGGAGACGCCGGTGGAGACGATCCGGGCCAGCGGCGTCAGCCCCAGCTCCCGGGCCTTGGTGTCGCTCATGATGACCAGGGCGGCGGCGCCGTCGTTGAGCGGGCAGCAGTTGCCGGCGGTGACACGGCCGTCGGGGCGGAAGACCGGCTTCAGTCCGGCCACGCCCTCGATGGTCACGCCGGGGCGCGGACCGTCGTCCTTGCTGACGACCGTCCCGTCGGGGAGGGTCACCGGGGTGATCTCGCGCTCCCAGAAGCCCTTGGCGATGGCCTGCTCGGCGAGGTTCTGCGAGCGGACGCCGAACTCGTCCATCTCCTCGCGGCTGATGCCCTTCAGACGGGCGAGGTTCTCGGCGGTCTGGCCCATCGCGATGTACGGGTCGGGGAGCGAGCCGTCCTCGCGAGGGTCGTGCCACTCGTCGCTCCCGGACTCGGCGACGGCGGCGGTGCGGGCCTCGGCCTCGGCGAAGAGGGGGTTGGGGGTGTCCGGGAGGCCGTCGGAGCTGCCCTTGAAGAAGCGGGAGACCGTCTCGACACCGGCCGAGATGAAGACGTCGCCCTCGCCGGCCTTGATGGCGTGCAGGGCCATACGGGAGGTCTGCAGCGAGGAGGAGCAGTAGCGGGTGATCGTGCAGCCCGGCAGGTGGTCCATGCCCATCTGCACGGCGACGATGCGGCCGAGGTTGTGGCCCTGCTCGCCGCCGGGGAGGCCGCAGCCGAGCATCAGGTCGTCGATGTCCTTCGGGTCCAGCTCGGGGATCTTGGCGAGCGCCGCCTGGATGATGGTCGCGGTCAGGTCGTCGGGGCGCAGGTCCTTGAGGGAACCCTTGCCGGCGCGGCCGATGGGCGAGCGGGCGGTCGAGACGATGACGGCTTCGGGCATCACGGCTCCATTGCACGAGGGAGGCAGGGCTGTGGGGGAAGTTACCCGTACGTACGGTGGAGGTCACGGGCCGTGGGGTGTGACTCGGACCGCACTTTTCTAAGCGCTTGCTTTTCCTGGTCGGTCGGGGCGGGCTGGAGGAGGCCGTGCACGCGGCCCTACGGCCCCCGGCGGCCGCCTTCGAATCCCACGGCCGCTACCGGCTCCTGCGGCCGCTACCGGCTCCTGCGGCCGCTTCCGGGGTCCCGCCGGTCGCTCCCGGGTCCCGGCTCCCGGCGCCCGACGCCTCCTTCCGGCGCCCGACGCCTCCTTCCGGCGTCCGGCGGCCTTCCCGTGTCCGGCGGCCTTCCCGTGTCCGGCGGCCTTCCCGTGTCCGGCGGCCGCTTCCGGCTCCGGGGGCCGCTTCCGGGTCCCGGCACCTGACCTCTCCTTCCGGCTCCGGGGGCCGCTTCCGGGTCCCGGCGCCCGGCCCGGCGCCCCCTCCCGGCTCCCGCGATCGACTCTCCAGCCGGGTGAGGCGCGACTCCGCCCCGCCTCACCCCGATACGGGGCGAGGCGGGGCAGCCGTGCCGGGGGATGGCGACGGCAGCCGAACCCCCGGGCAGACGGCTGGTGCGGCGCCGGGTCAGAGCGGTTCCCGTTCGGCGGCCGGACTCGCGTCCGGGGTCGGCAGACGCCGCCGGCGGCGCCGCTTGAGGAGGGCCCAGGGCCCCCGGGGCCCCGTCGGCAGAGCGGCCGTGACCTCGGTGCCTGCCTCCGAGGCCGCCTCCGCCGCCGCACGGGCGACCGGCAGGAAGCCCTCCCGGCGGGACGCGTCCGGGCGCTCCTCGTCCGCCGGCCACAGGCCCAGGGCCGCGCAGACCGTCGGCAGGACCGCCATCGCCGCCGTGGCATATCCCTCGGCCGAGGGGTGGTAGTTGTCGGGGCCGAAGAGCTCGCGCGGGTTCGCCTCGAACTCCGGGCCCAGCAGATCACCCAGCGACACCGTACGGCCGCCCTGCTCGACGACGCCGATCGTCTGCGCCGCGGCCAGCTGGCGGGAGGCTCGGCGGGCCAGCCAGCGCAGCGGCTGCTGAACGGGCTCGATGGTCCCGAGGTCGGGGCAGGTGCCCACCACGACCTCGGCACCCGCCGTGCGCAGCCGGCGCACGGCCGCCGACAGATGGCGCACCGAGCGCGTCGGGGGCATGCGATGCGTCACATCGTTCGCGCCGACGATGATCACGCAGACGTCCGGGATCCGGTCCGGCTCCTCCAGCGCCAGCGCGACCTGACGGTCGAGGTCGTCCGACTGCGCCCCGGGGAGGGCCACCACCCGCAGCTCCACGGGGCGCTCGGCCACCGCCGCGAGCCCCGAGGCCAAGAGCGCCCCCGGAGTCTGGCGGAAGCGGCGCACGCCCTGCCCCACGGCCGTGGAGTCGCCGAGCATCATCAGCCTCAGCGGCGGTTCGTCCAGGCCGGCGTACCCTCGCCCGTACAGGCCGTCCGCGCTCGGCGGCTGGGGGCTGTGCCCATTGCCCACATGCCGTTTGGCCATCTGCACCTCGGCGAGCAGCAGCCCGGCCGCGGCCGCTCCGACCAAGCCGATTCCGCCACCGCCGTACGCCGCGCCCGCCGCGATGCGCCGGGCCACCCTCGCCCTCGACATGCTCGACATGCGTCGCCGCCACCTCCTCGTAGCCGTACAACCACTGCTTGCCCCGTACGCACCGTCGTCCAATCTCAACGGCGTGTGAACGCCGGGGCGTCCGCTCTTCGGACCGTCCCGGCGCGGGAGCGCTTACGCTGGCGGCACCATCACGACCACTTTTTTGCAAGCGACCGGAGACAACGGTGCAATTCCACGACTCGATGATCAGCCTGGTCGGCAACACCCCGCTGGTCAGACTCAACCGCGTGACCGCCGGTATCCAGGCGACCGTCCTCGCGAAGGTCGAGTACTTCAACCCGGGCGGCTCTGTGAAGGACCGCATCGCCCTGCGCATGATCGAGGCGGCCGAGGAGAGCGGCGAGCTCAAGCCGGGAGGCACGATCGTCGAGCCGACCAGCGGCAACACGGGCGTGGGCCTGGCGATCGTGGCCCAGCAGAAGGGCTACAAGTGCATCTTCGTGTGCCCTGACAAGGTCTCCACCGACAAGATCAACGTCCTGCGCGCGTACGGCGCCGAGGTGGTCGTGTGTCCGACGGCGGTCGCCCCGGAGCACCCGGACTCGTATTACAACGTCTCCGACCGGCTCGTCCGGGAGACCCCCGGCGCCTGGAAGCCGGACCAGTACTCCAACCCCAACAACCCCCTTTCGCACTATCACTCGACCGGCCCCGAGCTGTGGGAGCAGACGGAGGGGAAGGTCACCCACTTCGTCGCGGGCGTCGGCACGGGTGGGACGATCTCCGGCACCGGGCGCTACCTCAAGGAGGCCAGCGACGGCCGGGTCAAGGTCGTCGGCGCCGACCCCGAGGGTTCGGTGTACTCGGGCGGCTCCGGGCGGCCGTACCTCGTCGAGGGCGTCGGTGAGGACTTCTGGCCGACCGCGTACGACCGGACCGTCGCCGACGAGATCGTCGCCGTGTCCGACAAGGACTCCTTCCAGATGACCCGGCGGCTGGCCAAGGAGGAGGGGCTGCTGGTCGGCGGCTCCTGCGGTATGGCGGTCGTCGCGGCGCTGAAGGTCGCCGAGCGGCTGGGGCCGGACGACGTCGTGGTCGTGCTGCTGCCGGACAGCGGGCGCGGCTACCTCAGCAAGATCTTCAACGACGAGTGGATGGCCGACTACGGCTTCCTGGAGGACGCCGGCCCGAGCGCCCGTGTCGCGGACGTGCTGAGCGACAAGGAGGGCGGCATCCCCTCCCTCGTCCATATGCACCCCGATGAGACGGTCGGCCAGGCCATCGAGGTGCTGCGCGAGTACGGCGTCTCGCAGATGCCGATCGTGAAGCCGGGCGCCGGCCACCCCGACGTGATGGCGGCCGAGGTCGTGGGCTCCGTCGTCGAGCGCGAGCTGCTGGACGCGCTGTTCACCAAGCGCGCCTCGCTGGACGACCCGCTGGAGAAGCACATGTCCGCGCCGCTGCCGCAGGTCGGCTCCGGCGAGCCGGTCGCGGACCTGATGTCCGTGCTGGGCACGGCCGACGCGGCGATCGTCATCGTCGAGGGCAAGCCGACCGGCGTGGTCAGTCGGCAGGACCTGCTGGCGTTCCTGGCCAAGGGCGGAAAGCAGTGACCAACGCCCGGTGAACCGGGCGCGCCGGCGGCGAACGGGTGGTGACACCCGAGGGCAGGGCTTCCCGGAAGTGGTACGAGCGCGTCACGTCGGCGCAGCACCCGCTTAACACGGGTCGGGCACATTAGGGGATGTCGGCAGGGCGGGAGCGGCTCCCCGCCCCGGCCGGCAACCGAAACGGCGCCAGGGACCTCCGGAGCGGCTCCCGGACCTCCATGGACGCCACGGACGCGCAAGCCCGGCCCTGACCCGGCCCGCGTCCCTCGCGGGGACCGCCGTCGTCCCGCCCCCCGGCAACGGGGGTGCGGCGGTCCCCGCGCACTCATTCCCAGGGGGTCTTTCGCGGGCGGTCTTCACCCCGGGCTCTGGCCCGCGGTTCCCTGGTCCCTGGCCGTCTTCTCCGGTCCCCGGAACCCGGGTCGCCTGCGGCCGGTCCGGCGCGTCAGTCCTCCCAGTCGCCGTCCCCCGAGGGCCGGTGGCGGCGGCCGACGAGGCCGGGAGTGGTGCGGGCGGCCTGGACCCAGTTCACCCCGACGATGCCCACCCAGGTGATCAGCAGGCCGGGCAGGTCGCCGACGCGGCCGCCGATCGCTGAGAGCGGTATGGCCAGCACCAGCGAGACGATGCCGAAGCCGAAGCGCTCGCCCCAGGAGTCCGCCGCCCGCGGGGACCGCGCGCCGCGCGCCACCACCATCTGCTGCTCCGCCAGCTGTCTGCGCAACCGGCGGTCGACCGCGCTGTCGATGCGCCGGTCGACCTTCTCGAGGAAGGATTCGACCAGCGCCGAGTCGTACTCCTCGCCCAGTTCCCTGCGGGCCCCCAGGGTGGCGTCCAGCTCCTTCTTGAGGTCGGCGCCCCGCCCGTCCATAGCCGTCATGCGGACCACGTTAGGGAGCCGGGGAGCCCGTGGCACTGGGGAAAGCCCCCCTCTTCGGGGTGGGGGCCCGCCGGGCTGGACCCGCGCACCTCCCGGCGGGGCCGTCGGCTCGGCCCGGCCGGCAGGGAGACCAGGCCCGTATCGAGGTCGAACCGCGCCGCCGCCACGCGGGCCGGCCCGAAGGCGGGGTCCGCGCGGATCATGACGCTTCCTCACGTGTCGTACGGTCCTCGGGCGAGGAGGAGCGCCGCGCTCACCGGGGGCTTTGAGCGCGGCGCCTGTTCACCGTAGGCATTCACACAGTCACTGTGTGTGCCGGTTTAAGGACACTTGGTGGTTTCGTCGTCGGATCATCGCCGCCGCGATACCGCGGCTTGATCGGCTACACCACCTGACAGAAGGGACGCGACCCCATGCGGCGCCGGAGGAGCCACTGCCCTTGCGCTTACGCGGCCGACGCCGGGTGCTTGAGGACCTGCTGCCGTGCCACTGGACGAACCGGATCGTGCGCTCCTGCTCGGCGACGATGTCGTCGTCGGTGTTTCGGCCCCCCACGCTCAGGTGCTCGGCGAGCAGTTGCCCGACGGTGGACTCGCCCACCCTCATCGGGCCGACCAGGACGAGAAGCGACCCGCTCATCGGATGTGCAGGTTGTCGAGGTACGACAGGACGTTGCGGCGGGTCTCGGCCACTGAGTCGCCCCCGAACTTCTCGCGCGGCTCGGCCGAGGCACCGGCGCAGCGTGTCGTGGCGGAAAGACTGCGCTTGCCCCGGCAGAAGTCCCCTGCCGAGCTGGCTAGTTCGTAGATTGTGGAACCAGCGAACCAAGCCTAGTGTCAGGGTCTGTTGCCGCTCCGGCAGCCCGCAGCACGGAATCGCCCAGCGCCTCACCAAGGTGTGCGGCGACCCGCAGCGTCACGGGAAGCGACCGGTCCGGGTCGGCGAGCGAAGCCGGTAAGAGAGGGCGCAGCCCCCATACGGCCTCGGCACCGGCGAAGAGCAGGCTGACTCCCAGGCCGGACCTGTTCGCCGCGGCCACCCCCTCGAGTCCGACGCCTTCGTACGTGACCCTCCAGGGCCTGTCCACGGCTTCCAGCAGCTCTTCGGTCATCCGCCGCAGCCGGTACGGCTCGCTCACCGTCGCGATGGGCAGCGCTCCCTCGGCGAGCAGAGCCGGTTGCCCGAACCAGGCACACGCCCCAGGTCCTTGATGTTGGGAGCGCCCCTACGGGAGATCGCCGGCAGGATCCGGCGCTTGCGCAGCTCTCGACTCATCCGGCACCAACCGCTCGATCGGATCCGTCATGCACCGCACAACGGCGGACGCCCCCGCCTGCATATCGCCATGCAGGGTTCTGGGTGTTTGAATAGGTGGGCACGACCCGGAACCGGGCCCTGAGGTGAGACACCACTGCCCGCGGTGCGTACCGTCTGGTGGCCGGCCGCGCACCGGTGCCTCCGGTGGGCCGGGCGGCGGAGCCCGTCGCGTCGGTGCCGGCCCGGTGTGCGGAATCTCTGGAGGGGGAGGACGTGATGAGCGTGACCGACAGCCCTGCGGCACGGCTGCAGGCGCTCTTCGAGGGGCACCGGCTCACGCCGACCCAGCGGCGTATCGCGCACAGCATGGTGCGGCGCGCCGCCGATGTGCCGTTTCTGTCGAGCGTGGAGCTGGCCGAGCTTGCCGGGGTGAGTCAGCCGTCGGTCACCCGGTTCGCGGTCGCCCTCGGCTTCGACGGCTATCCGGCGCTGCGCAAGCATCTGCGGGAGGTCGCGCCCGTCGACCAGGCGGCCGACCCCGGCGCGTACAACGAGTACCAGCAGGCCGTCGAGGCCGAGATCGAGAATCTGAGGAACCTGGCCGAGGTGCTGGCCGACCCGGGGCCCGTGCAGCAGGCCGGGCGGATCCTCGCAGCCTCACGCCCGCTGCCCGTGCTCGGCCTTCGGGCCGCGGCCTCCCAGGCGTACGGCTTCGCGTACTTCGCCGCCAAGGTCCATCCGGACGTACGGCTGCTGCACGAGGGCGGCACGATGCTGAACGACCGCATCGACGCGGCCGTACGGGCCGGTGCGAGCGCCCTGCTGTGCTTCGCGCTGCCCCGGCATCCGCGTGAGGTCATGGACGCCCTCGCCTACGCCCGGGAGGCGGGGCTGACGGTGGTCACGGTCGCCGACTCGGTGTTCGCTCCGGTGGCCAAGGTCTCGGACCTGCTGCTGCCGGCCGCCGTCGGCACGGGGCTCGCCTTCGACACGGCCTGCGCGCCGATGCTGCTCGGCCGGGTCCTGCTGGAGGCGATGTGCGACGACCTGCCGGAGGCCCAGGCGCGCCTGGAGGAGTTCGACACACGGGCGGCGACCCGGGGGCTGTTCGTGGAGTAGCCGGGGCGTTCCCGGCACCGGTCCTTGGGATGTTCCCGTGGCACCGGTCCCTGGGGCGTTCAGTCGCGTGGTACCGGTCCCCGCGGTGTTCCCGGTACCGGTCCCTGGGGCGTCTGGTCGCGTGGTACCGGTCAGCGTCTGGTCGCGTGGTACCGGTCCCCGCGGTGTTCCCGGTACCGGTCCCTGGGGCGTTCCGGGGCGGCTTCCGCTGCTCCGGCCACCCTGGTCCCGTTTTTTCAGACTCGTCTCACGTTGGCTCGCTAGCCTGCGCGCACCAAGGCGCTGGACCGGGTGAGACGGGAGGCTGAGGTGGCGCGCGGAGGTCAGGGACTGGCACGGGTGGCCGTCGTTGTACGGGCCGGAGCCGCACCGCTGTGGTGGCTGGGGGTGTTCGCGGCCGGCATCGGGATCCTGGTGCCCGGAGTGACGGGACGGCGCATCGGCGTCATGGCCGGCGCCGCGCTGTTCGTCGTGGCCGCGGCCGTGGTCGCCTCCGTTCGCCGCAAGCGGTACGCGGCCCTCGCGCGGGGCGCCGTCCGCGCCGGCAAGTACGACGTGCTCCAGGACCGCCACGTCACCGTCCGGATCTGGCGGCGCGGGCACCGCTGGTGGCTGCTGGCCGCCTTCGTCGCCGCGCTCGCCTGCTCCTTCGCGGTGCCCGCCGCCGGCGGGATGCTGCTCGCCGGGACGGGCGCCGGGCTGCGGCTGAAGGCCGCCTGGCTCGGTCGTCGTGAGCGCGCCGACGACGCCCTGCTGTGGGTGCGCGTCGACTGGCTCGACCGCCGCGGCGGCGCGCCCGCGGGCAAGCCGGTCAAGGGCTGCCGCAGCACCGGCATCGCGGCCGGCGACGCGGCCCCGGGCGGGGCGCGCCGCCGTACCGCGGAGCTCGTGTAGCGCGGGCCGGGTGCGGACGGGCCGGACGTCAGACCTCCAGGTCCTCCTCGATCTTCTTCAGCTGGTGGCGGGCCATCGCCAGATTGGCGCGCTTGGCGTCGAGGACGAGATAGAGGAACAGGCCGTTGCCGCCTCGGCCGGTGAGCAACCGGATCAGGTGGTACTGGTCGCTCAGGGTGATCAGGATGTCCTCGATCTGTCCCTTGAGCCCGAGGTGCTCCATGGTGCGCAGCTTGGCCCGGACGACATCGGTGTTGCCGGCGGCCGCGACCGTGAGGTCGAAGCTCTTGCTGCCGCCCATCGTGCCCAGCGCCATGCCGCTGGTGTAGTCGACCAGGGCGGCCCCGGTCGCGCCCTCGATGGCGGCGAGTGCTTCTTTCAGCGTGGTTTCGGTGTTGGCCATTTTCGGAGTGTGTCCTTTCAACTTTCCGTGGTGGTGCGCGCGTTCGCGGCCGAACGTGGGCTCGCGGGGGTGCGCGCGGTGCGGGTCCGCAAGGGGGCGGACCTGGCGGTGGCAGTGGTGGGGGTCCTGGCGGTACGGGCCTGCGGCGACGGCTCGGCCCGCAGGGCGGCCTCATCGATCAGCTCGCCGATCCGGCTGCTCGCGCGCCGGCCCTCCAGATGCAGCCGGCCGACGTTGACGCGGTCCTGGGCGAGCAGCGTGAGTACGGCGCTGCGGCCGGCCGCGTAGGTCGCGACATAGCCGTGGACGCCGCGGACGAGCAGTTCGCGGAAGTCGCCCTGCTCCGTCGCCTCCGCCAGCCGTACGGCGACGCCCAGCGCGGCGGCGGTGAGCGCGGCGACGCCCTCCGGTTCGACGCCGGCGGTGTCCTCGGCGAGGACGAGTCCGTCGACGCTGGCGGCGAGGGCACCGGTCAGCTGGGGGATCCGGGTTCTCAGGCGCCGGAGTTCGTCGAGGACCTCGGGCTCCGCGTCCATCAGGGGTCTCCTCTCGGCGGGGCGTTGGCGTTCGAGCCTGTCAAAGGGCCTCCAGCGCATCCCTCAGCCTCTTCAGCAACGTGATGTGGGGGTCGGCGAACGGCGGCAGCACGTCGGCGGGCCCGGGCCTTGCGGTCTCCTGCACGGGCGACGGCACCTGCGCGGGAGGCAGCGGGCCCGGTCCCGCTGCCTGGCCGGCGGCCGGCAGAGGGCCAGGAGCCGGAAGGGGGGCGGGAGCCGGAACCGGGCTCGGGGCCAGACCCGGGGCCAGATCCGGGAGGCTCGGTGCCGGTGCCGGTGCCGGGCCGGGTGCCGGTGCCGGGCCGGGTGCCGGGCGCGAGAGGGCCATGACGGCGCCCGCCGCCGCCAGCCGCCGTACGTCGACCAGCGTGTGGAACGCCGGGCGGCCCAGAGCCCGGGAGATGTCCGCCGTAGTGCGCACGCCGTCGATCAGGTCGAGCACCTCCCCCTGCCGGGGGGTGATCGCCGGTCCGGCCGGGCGGTCGGTGCGCACGAGCGGGGCCTCGTCGATGGCCGGGTCGGGCCAGATGCGGTGCAGGAGTTCGCGGCGGCGCAGCGTCTCGCGTTCCACCCCGGCCACCGGCACCGGGTGCACGGGGCCCAGCCAGTGCGCGTCGCCGTAGCGGAAGCGGGCGGGGGCGCTGCTCGGCCCCAGGACGAAGTACGCCGCGTCGTAGAGCGCCCCCAGATGGCATAGCTCCAGGGCGCCCTCGCTGATCCGGCCGCTGTCGACCAGGAACCGTCCCACCCGCCGTTGTGTCGCCGCCTCGGCGACCGCCTCCCGCCAGCCGTCCTCGTCGAGCGCGCCGTGCGCGACGAGCAGGACGTCGAGGCCGGGGGTCGCCGGGCTCTCGGCGTAGACCACCTGGCCGTCGACCAGATGGAGCAGTCCGCCCTCGCGCATCAGCACTCCGGTGGCCCGTTCGACGGCGAGCCTGCCGAGCATGGGGGACAGGCCGCCGCTCGGGTTCTGCGTGCGCTGCCGCACGGGCAGCGGGGGCGGAGGAGTCGCGACCATCGTCATCCCAGCACCAGCCGCCCGGCCATCTCGCCGAGCCGGATGCGGGCGAGGGCGAGGTTGCCTTCCGAGCGGGCCAGCCACAGATGCAGGAAGACGCTGCTGTCGAATGTCGTCGGGACGAACCGCAGCAGGTGGTAGCTGTCCCGGTTGGCGATGATCAGGTCCTCGACGGGGCACGCGTCGTCGGACCAGTCGGCGTCCTCCTCCGGGGCGAACGCGCGGTGTTCGGCGGCCAGCCGGGCCAGCTCCGCGGCCTCCGCCGCGGTCGTCTCGTGGTCACCGCCGGGCGCATCCCCGACCGTGCCCAGCGCGAGCCCGCTGGTCCAGTCGACCACCGCGGCGCCCCGGGCACCGGGCAGTCGCATGGCTTCCAGCAGGCACTCGTCGATTCCGGGCACCGTGGCTCCCCTCCCGCCTCGGGTACGGCTGAGTCACACTGACGCTACGCAACGTGTGCGCGAGGGGTGAGGCTTCTGGCATTTTCCGGTGGAACATGCGCGGGATCGCTAAGGTAGGTCAACTGACCTTGTGCACGGGGCGGTTGAGACGGGTGGGGTATCCCTACGCCGCCCTGCGGATATGCGCGCGGCGCGCACCCGAGCCCCGACCTGCGGATATGCGCGCGGCGCGCACCCGAGCCCCGCCCTGCGGATATGCGCGCGGCGCGCACCGAGGGGGTGCCGCCCCGGAGCGCGCGCCTTCCTCACAGCTCCGTCAGTGCCCCTACGCGCCCCTCGCCCGACTCGGCGACGATCTCCTCGAGGGTCTGCGGATCCCGTACGACCGCGAACCGCATTCCTCCGCCCTCGCCCGGCGCATACCCGTACACCCCGGGCCGGGCGAGGGAGTTGTACGCGTAGTGGTGCGCGAAGTAGTAGGCCCCGGTGTCCAGGGCCGCCACGTGGTCGCCCTGCTCCAGCAGCGGCAGCGGGTGCGCCACGGCCAGCATGTCGCCCGCGAAGCACGCCGGACCCGCCACGTCCTGCACCACGGCGGGCCCCTGTTTGGGGTGCCCCTTGGCGTCGTACGCCGCGATCCGCAGCGGCCAGGCCCCCGGCGCATACACCGTGCGGGTCGCGACCTGCACGCCCGCGTGGGTGATCGCCACGGCCCGGCCGCCGGCACGCTTGGCGTACTCCACCCGCGCCACCACGGTTCCGTGCTTGGCCAGCAGCGACCGCCCGAACTCCGTGACCAGTCCGTACCGCCCGTCGAACAGTCCCGGCACCGCCTCCGCCAGCAGCCGTGCGTACTGCGCGTACGTCGGTGTCGTCAGGTCCGACGCGAAGTTGACCGGCAGGCCGCCGCCGATGTCGATCGTGTCGATCTGGCGGCGGCCGATCCGCCGGTTGATCTCCTCGGCGAGCGCGTAGCTCTCCGCGATCCCCCGCGCCATCAGGGACAGCGGCACCCCCTGGGAGCCGGAGTGCGCGTGCAGTCGGGTCAGCCAGGGCCGGTCGGCATAGGCGCGGATCAGCCACTCGCGCGCCCCCTCGTCCCGGAGCGCGACCCCGAACTTGGAGGTGGCGGTCGCCGTGGACAGCGCGTCGATCGCACCGGCGCCGACCTGTGGGTTCACCCGCATCCCGAGCGGGGAGGATGTCGTCCTCTCCCGGACCAGGGCATCGATCCGGTCCAGCTCCTGGGGGTTGTCCACGTTCACGGCGATGCCCAGCGCCAACGCCTCGCGCAGCTCCGCCGTCGTCTTGGCGGGCGAGTCCAGCACCGTCCACGCCGGCTCGACTCCGGCCGCGCGGGCCAGTGCCAGCTCCCCGGGGCTCGCCACCTCCGCGCCGAGGCCCGCCTCCCGCAGCAGCCGCAGCACCGGGACGAGCGGGGCCGCCTTCACCGCGAAGGCGTGCAGCACCGCCGTGCCGGGCGCGGCCACCGCGTCGAAGGCCGCCCGCAGCGCGGCCGCCGAGTCCCGGATGCCGACGACGTCCAGCAGGCCGACGAGGGGTGTGTCCGGCCCCAGCAGTCCCTGCTCGACGGCGCAGCGCACGGCCTCGTCCCGGCGCGTCACCCGCTCGGCGTCGTCGGGGCGCCCGTCCCCGTTTCGGTGGCTTTTCCGTTCCGTCCCACTGTGCCTCATATTCACCGCGTCCCCCGTCCCGCCGTGCCTCATGTTCACCGCGCCCCCCGTTCCCCCGTGTCGCCGCCCGCGGCCCTGCCTGCGGCTAGAGCGTCCCGGCGCCGCGGCTCTGTCTCCAGCCAAACATCCCGGCCGCCTCGGTGCTGGCGCAAGAACGTATTGACTAGTTCTATTCATGAAGCGAGGATGTGAATAACCGCTGCAACAGTCCCCGCGCGCCCCCCCCGGGCCGCGTCGGCCGTCCACCAGGAGGCAGACCATGTCAGGACCCCGCCCCGTCCGAGCGCCCCGCGGCACGGAACCGAGCGCCCTGGGATGGCAGCAGGAAGCCGCCCTGCGGATGCTGCAGAACAACCTCGACCCCGAGGTCGCCGAGCATCCCGACAAGCTGGTCGTCTACGGCGGCACCGGCAAGGCCGCACGCGACTGGCGCTCCTTCGACGCGATGGTCCGCACGCTGAGGACTCTCAAGCAGGACGAGACGATGCTCGTCCAGTCCGGCCGGCCCGTCGGCGTCATGCAGACCCACGAGTGGGCGCCCCGCGTCCTCATCGCCAACTCCAACCTCGTCGGCGACTGGGCCAACTGGGAGGAGTTCCGCCGTCTGGAGGCCCTCGGCCTGACCATGTACGGGCAGATGACCGCCGGTTCGTGGATCTACATCGGCACCCAGGGCATCCTCCAGGGCACCTACGAGACCTTCGCCGCCGTCGCCGCCAAGAAGTTCGACGGCACCCTCGCCGGGACGATCACCCTGACCGCCGGACTCGGCGGCATGGGCGGCGCCCAGCCGCTGGCCGTCACGATGAACGACGGCGTCGCGATCTGCGTCGACTGCGACCCGCGCGCCATCGAGCGGCGCATCGAGCACCGCTACCTGGATGTGAAGGCCGACTCCCTGGAGCACGCCCTCCAGCTGGCCGTCGAGGCGCGCGACCAGCGCAAGCCGCTGTCCATCGGCGTCCTCGGCAACGCCGCCGAACTCGTCCCGCAGCTGCTCGCCATGGGCGCCCCCATCGACATCGTCACCGACCAGACCTCGGCCCACGACCCGCTGTCGTACCTGCCGCTCGGTGTCGCCTTCGAGGACATGGCCTCCTCCGCCGCCAAGGACCCGGCCGGCTTCACCACCCGTGCCCGTGAGTCCATGGCCAGGCACGTCGAGGCGATGGTGGGCTTCATGGACGCGGGCGCCGAGGTCTTCGACTACGGCAACTCGATCCGCGGCGAGGCCCAACTGGCCGGATACGACCGCGCCTTCGCCTTCCCCGGCTTCGTGCCCGCCTACATCCGGCCGCTGTTCTGCGAGGGCAAGGGTCCCTTCCGGTGGGCGGCGCTGTCCGGCGACCCGGCCGACATCGCGAAGACCGACCGCGCCATCCTCGACCTGTTCCCCGAGAACGAGTCCCTCGCCCGCTGGATCAAAATGGCCGGTGAGCGGGTCCACTTCCAGGGCCTGCCCGCCCGCATCTGCTGGCTCGGCTACGGCGAGCGGGACAAGGCCGGTGAGCGGTTCAACGACATGGTGGCGAGCGGGGAGCTGGCCGCGCCGATCGTCATCGGCCGCGACCACCTCGACTGCGGATCCGTCGCCTCTCCCTACCGCGAGACCGAGGCGATGCTCGACGGCTCCGACGCGATCGCGGACTGGCCGCTGCTCAACGCCATGGTCAACGTGGCCTCCGGCGCGTCCTGGGTGTCCATCCACCACGGCGGCGGGGTCGGCATGGGCCGGTCCATCCACGCCGGTCAGGTGACGGTGGCCGACGGCACGCGGCTCGCCGGGGAGAAGATCCGCCGCGTGCTCACCAACGACCCTGGCATGGGCGTCATCCGGCATGTCGACGCCGGGTACGACATCGCGGAGTCGGTGGCCGGGGAGCGGGGCGTGCGGGTTCCGATGCGTGAAGGTGACGACGCGTGACACACGGTGCAGCCGGACGGGACGGGGCCGGGACGCCCCGGCCCGGGTCCGGCAGCTCCTTCCACACGATGTGGCGGGAGCTGGAACCCATCGGCCGCCACTCCGGCTCCGGCGGCTACCGGCGCTTCGCCTGGACCGGTGCGGATGCCGAGTGCCGGGCCTGGTTCGAGGAGCAGGCCCGGGCCCGGGGGCTGGTCCACGAGGTGGACCGGAACGGGAACCAGTGGGCCTGGTACGGGGACCCCGCCGCCGGGGACGCCGTGGTCACCGGGTCGCATCTGGACTCCGTGCCCGACGGCGGCGCCTTCGACGGGCCCCTCGGGGTGGTGTCCTCCTTCGCCGCCTTCGACGAACTGCGGGCGCGGGGCGTCGAGTTCGCGAAGCCCCTCGCCATCGTCAACTTCGGGGACGAGGAGGGCGCCCGGTTCGGGCTCGCCTGCGTCGGATCGCGGCTGACCGCCGGGCACCTGACCGTCGAGCAGGCGCACCGGCTCACCGACGGTGACGGAGTCACGCTGCCGCGGGCCATGGAGGTCGCCGGCCACGACCCCGACGCCATCGGGCACGACCCCGAGCGGCTCGGCCGCATCGGCGCGTTCGTCGAGCTGCATGTCGAGCAGGGCAGGGCCCTCGACCTGAGCGGCGACCGTGTGGGCGTCGCCAGCGCGATCTGGCCGCACGGGCGGTGGCGGTTCGACTTCCGGGGCGAGGCCAACCATGCCGGGACGACACGGCTCTCCGACCGCCGCGACCCGATGCTGCCGTACGCCGAGGCCGTCCTCGCCGCCCGCCGGGAGGCCGCACTCGCCGGTGCCGTCGCCACCTTCGGCAAGATCACCGTCGAGCCGAACGGCGTCAACGCCATTCCCTCCCTCGTGCGCGGCTGGCTCGACTCGCGGGCCGCCGGCCAGGAGAGCCTCGACGCCGTCGTCGCCGGCATCGAGAAGGCGGCCCGGGAGCACGCGGACGCCCATGGTGTCGAACTCGACGTCGTCCGTGAGTCCTTCACGCCCGTGGTGGAGTTCGACCACGCGCTGCGCGACGAACTGGCCCGCATCCTCGGCCGGGACCGGGACCCGGGACTGGCCGTCCCCGTCCTGGGTACCGGTGCCGGACACGACGCCGGAATCCTCTCCGGCAGCATCCCGACCGCCATGCTGTTCGTGCGCAACCCCACGGGCGTCTCCCACTCCCCGGCCGAGTACGCCACCGAGGACGACTGCCTGGCCGGGGTGACCGCACTCGCCGACGTACTCGAAGGGCTGGTCCGCAGGTGACGCAGACGTACTGGCTGGAGCACGCCTGGCTCGACCCCGTCGTCGAGCCGGGCGTCGCCCTGGAGGTCGCCGACGGCCGTATCGCCTCGGTCCGCACCGGTGCCGGCACCCCGCCGCCCGACGCCGAGATTCTGCGCGGGCTCACCCTGCCCGGGCTCGCCAACGCCCACTCGCACGCCTTCCACCGCGCGCTGCGCTCCACCGTCCAGGTCGGCTCCGGCACCTTCTGGACCTGGCGCGAGGTCATGTACGCATACGCCGACCGGCTCACCCCCGAGACGTACCACGCGCTCGCCCGCGCCGTGTACGCGGAGATGGCGCTGGCCGGCATCACCGCCGTCGGCGAGTTCCACTACGTCCACCACGCCCCGGACGGCACCCCGTACGCCGACCCCAACGCCATGGGCGAGGCCCTCATCGACGCCGCCGCCGAGGCCGGTATCCGCATCACCCTCCTCGACACCGCCTATCTGTCCTCCGGCTTCGGACAGCCGCCCGACACCCACCAGCGCCGCTTCTCCGACGGCACCGCCGAGGCCTGGGCCGAACGCTGTTCAGTTCTCAAGGAACGGGAGCACGCCCGGATCGGCGCGGCCATCCACTCCGTACGGGCCGTGCCCGCCGACCAGCTGGCGACCGTGGCGCGGTGGGCCGAGGAGCGGCGGGCCCCGCTGCATGTCCATCTGTCCGAGCAGACGGCGGAGAACGACGCCTGCCGGCAGGCCCACGGCCGCACCCCGACCCGCCTCCTCGCCGACCACGGCGTCCTCGGGCCGCGCACCACCGGCGTCCACAACACCCATCTCACGGACGAGGACATCCGGCTGATCGGCTCCACCTCCACCGGCACCTGCATGTGCCCGACCACCGAGCGGGACCTCGCGGACGGCATCGGCCCGGCCGTGGCCCTCCAGGAGGCCGGCTCCCCGCTCTCGCTGGGCTCCGACAGCCACGCGGTCATCGACCTGTTCGAGGAGGCGCGCGCCATGGAGCTGAACGAGCGGCTGCGCACCCGCACCCGCGGCCACTGGACGGCGGCGGCGCTGCTGCGGGCCGCCTCCGCCGACGGGCACGCGGCGCTCGGCTGGCAGGACGCGGGCGTCCTGGAGGCCGGCGCGCCCGCCGACTTCACGACGATCGCGCTCGACTCGGTCAGGACCGCCGGACCGCTGCCGCGGCTGGGCGCCGAGACGGCCGTATTCGCCGCGACGGCGGCCGATGTGCGCCATACGGTCGTGGGCGGACGCCATGTCGTCCGCGACGGGGCGCACACCCGCGTACCGGATGTGCCGCGGGCGCTGGCGGACGCCGTCGAAGCCCTGCGCGCCTGACGCCCCCCACCGGCCCGGCCACCCACGAGGAACCCATGAGCAGCAGCACGGTCATCACCAACATCGCCAGCCTGGTCACCAACGACCCCTCCCTCGGTGACTCGTCCCCCCTCGGACTGATCCGGGACGCGGCCGTCGCCATCGACGGCGACCGCGTCGCGTGGATCGGTGAGTCCAGCAAAGCACCCCCCACTGACAACCGGGTCGACGCCGGCGGCCGGGCGGTGATCCCCGGCTTCGTGGACTCCCACTCGCACCTCCTCTTCGCGGGCGACCGCACCGAGGAGTTCAACGCCCGTATGTCGGGCCGCGGCTACTCGGCGGGCGGCATCCGCACGACCGTGGCGGCGACCCGCGCCGCGACGGACGCGGAGCTGGAGGCCGGCCTCGTGCGCTACCTCACCGAGGCCCTCCGCCAGGGCACCACCACCTTCGAGACGAAGTCCGGCTACGGCCTGACCGTGCAGGACGAGGCGCGGGCCCTGCGCATCGCGTCCGCGCACACGGAGGAGGTCACCTATCTCGGCGCGCACATCGTCTCCCCGGACTACGCCGACGACCCCGCCGCCTACGTGGCCCTGGTCACCGGTGAGATGCTCGACGCCTGCGCCCCGTACGCCCGGTGGATCGACGTCTTCTGCGAGAAGGGCGCCTTCGACGGCGACCAGGCCCGCGCGATCCTCACCGCGGGCAAGGCGAAGGGCCTGCACCCGCGCATCCACGCCAACCAGCTGTCCTACGGCCCCGGCGTGCAGCTCGCCGTCGAACTCGACGCGGCCAGCGCCGACCACTGCACCCATCTCACGGACGCCGACGTGGACGCGCTGGCCAACAGCACCACCGTCGCCACGCTCCTGCCGGGCGCGGAGTTCTCCACCCGCGCGACATGGCCCGACGCCCGCCGGCTGCTCGACGCGGGCGTCACCGTGGCCCTGTCCACGGACTGCAACCCGGGCTCGTCCTTCACGTCCTCCGTACCGTTCTGTGTCGCGCTGGCCGTGCGGGACATGGGGATGACTCCGGACGAGGCCCTCTGGTCGGCCACGGCGGGCGGGGCGCAGGCCCTGCGCCGCACGGACATCGGCCGCCTCACCCCGGGCGCGTACGCGGACCTGGCCCTCCTCGACGCCCCGAGCCATGTCCACCTGGCCTACCGGCCGGGCGTACCGCTCGTCACCGGTGTGTGGCGGCGAGGCGTCCGGATGGCCTGACCGTCAGGTCGCGCCCGCCCGCCACCGCTGGTCCGCGTCCCCGGTCAGCGGCGACAGCGACAGGCCGTAGTCGTCGGCGGTGAGCGCGGTGTCGTAGTCGATGGCCGGGCTGATCACACCGTTGTCGTCCACGCTGAACTTGAGGTTCCGGCCGTTGCGGCCGTAGACCGAGTCGCACTCCCAGATCCCGAGGCCGTTGTCCACGGAGCCGCGGCTGTCCAGGCAGTAGTCGGGGTCGGCGGACGACTGCAGGACTTCGCGGTCGGAGTCGACGCGCCAGCGCTGGCTGGGGGAGGACGTGCAGGGCACGATGACCACGTCCGTGCCGTCGTCGAAGTCCCCGGCGACCTCCAGGCACAGGCCCGTGGCGACGTTCACCACCTGCGCGAAGGTGCCGTTCGGCGCGTGGGCCGGGGCGGGGCGCGGGGTCGGCTTCGGGAACGGTTTCGGATGTGCCGTCCTCGACGGCGTGGGGCTCGTGGAGGGGGACGGGGAGGCGGAGGTCCGGGAGGGCTTCGGCTTCGGCGGGGTGGCCGAGACGGTCGCCGTCACCGTCACCGGCGGGGGGCTCGGGGGTGCCGCGGTCGCGGCGGTCTGGACGGAGTGCCGCTCCGCGGAGTTGCCCGAGGAGACCAGGAAGAGGAGCAGGGGGACGAGGGCCACGCCGAGGCCCGCCGAGGCCAGGGCCAGCCGGCGGGAGTGCGACCAGCCGGCGGTCCCGGCACGGGGGCCGGCGGGAGGCTCGGCCGGGGGCTCGGTCTCGCGGCGGGTGACATAGGCCGTGCCGCCCCACGGCAGCAGTCCTTCCGCGAGCGTGGTGCGCGGCTGGTCGCGCAGCGCGGACAGCTCCTCGAACGCGGCCGTGCAGTGCGGGCAGCGCGCCATATGGGTGTGCAGGTCGCTGCTGTAGCGCGGGTTGTCCGGCCGTACGGACTCCTCGATCAGCCGGCGGAAGTCCGCGCAACGCGGATCGAAGGAGGCGGCCAGGCGGGATCTGAGGGACGCCCGGCCGAGGGCCGCCAGCGCCTGCCGGGTGCCGTAGGCGACGTCTTCGCGGGTGAGGCCGAGGAAGACCGCCGTGCGGTCCTCGGGTTCCCCCTCCACGATCCCGTGCCAGACGAGGCCCTGGGAGCGGGACGGCAGGGACTGGTACGCGGCGAGCATCGGCGGGACGGGGCCGCCGGGTCCCGCCGGTCCCAGGGCCACCAGGAAGGCGGGGTCGAGGCCGCCCGCCCGCTCGTCGCGGGCCCAGGCGGCGGCCAGCCGCGCGGTCTGCAGCAGGAGTTGGTGCCGCAGCGGGACACCGGGGTCGCTGCCGCGTGCCGTCTCCCTGGCCGCGAGGGTGAACGCCAGGGCGGCGAGCTGCCGTGCCGCCGTCTCGCTCGTCGTGCACAGCCGGGCGTACCGGAGCACGGACGGCCGGTGCCGCGCGCGCACCTCCTGCAACGCCGGATAGACGTCGGGCGTGCCGGCCTGAAGCAATTCGGCGAGCCGCACATCGGACGCGTCCGCGTGCATCCCGCCTGCGGCCTCGACGTCGTTGTCGGTCCCGTCGGCCCGGCCCATCCACCTGCCTCCTCGCGCCCCGACGGCCGTCCGCCGTGTTCCTGACGGACCAGCCAGTTTGGGTGGGTGACCATAGTGGTGGAAGAGCACTCCTGAGGAAAGGGGTGTCCCCGGGTAACCCAAGGTGTGCTGCCGGGACCGCCCCGCGGCAACCCCCGGCCGGGCAGGCCGGGTTGGGTGTGCCGCGGGCGGCCTCGCTCACTCCTCGACCGTGAGTCCCTTGCGCAGCCGCACCAGCGTCCGGGACAGCAGGCGCGACACATGCATCTGCGAGATGCCCAGCTCCTCGCCGATCTCCGACTGCGTCATGTTGGCCACGAAGCGCAGCGACAGGATCTGCCGGTCGCGGGGCGGCAGTTCGGCGATCAGCGGCTTCAACGACTCCACGTACTCGATGCCTTCGAGCTCGTGGTCCTCGTACCCGATGCGGTCGGCGAGCGCGCCCTCGGAGTCGTCCTCCTCCGGCTGTGCGTCCAGGGAACTGGCCGTATAGGCGTTCGACGCCGCCATGCCCTCGACGACCTCGTCTCTGGACAGGCCGAGGCGCTCCGCCAGTTCCGTGACGGTGGGCGCGCGGTCGAGCTGCTGGGCGAGTTCGTCGCCGGCCTTCGCCAGATCGAGGCGGAGTTCCTGGAGCCGTCGCGGAACGCGCACGGACCACGATGTGTCACGGAAGAACCGCTTGACCTCGCCGATGATCGTCGGCATCGCGAAGGTGGGGAACTCCACTCCACGACTGAGCTCGAATCGGTCGATGGCCTTGATCAGGCCGATGGTGCCGACCTGGATGATGTCCTCCATCGGCTCGCTGCGGGAGCGGAAGCGGGAGGCGGCGAACTTCACCAGGGCCAGGTTGAGTTCGACCAGGGTGTTGCGGACGTACGCGTATTCGTGCGTGCCCTCCTCGAGCGACTCCAGCCGTTCGAAGAGCGTCTTGGACAGGGCCCGTGCGTCCACGGCCCCCACCTCGTCGTACGGGGGGATCTCCGGAAGACCGCCGAGATCGACCGGGCCGCGCGGCGCGGGAACGCCGTCGTGGTGTGCGGGGCCGGCTGTGGGGTATGCGTCCGGTCGTACCGGAGAGGGTGCCGACGTCGCCCTCTGGGTCTGCGATGCGTCGAGCCGGGGTGACATGAATGTCCTCCATCGTTCTCGGCATATGGCCGCCGATGCCTGTACGTGCACTGCGGTGTGCGGCGCCTCCAAAGCCGGCCGTGTCGTACGGGTGTCCCTACTAGCCCTACCCGCTTTCGGTAGCCCCCCGCAAGTGCATTTCATTAGGAAATGTCCGTTTTGAGGGGGTTGTTCGGGTGTCGGGAAGCGTGAGGAAGGCGTAGTGTTCGAGGGCGTCCATCAACAGCGACGACGTCGGGAGAGACACGGCATGGACCGCGGGACGGTCGGCAGCGCACAGTCGGGCCGGCTTCTGGTCGAGGTGCGACAAGAGGGCACGAGTGCCGTCGTGACCCCGGCGGGTGAGCTGGATCACCACACCGCCGATTTGTTGCGTGAGCCGCTCGAGGACTGCCTCGGCAAGGGCTTCGCGCGCCTGGTCGTGGATTGCTCACGGCTGGAGTTCTGTGACTCCACCGGGCTGAATGTGCTGCTCGCCGCCCGGCTGAAGGCCGAGGCTGCGGGCGGTGGTATCCATCTGGTCGGGATGCAGTCGGTGGTGGCCCGTGTGTTCGAGATCACCGGGGCCGACGCCGTCTTCACAGTCCATGACACATTGGACGCGGCCCTGGCCGAGTAGCGCGGTGTGCGGGCGCGCGCACCCGGGGTTCCCCTCTGTGACCGGTGCGTTACGGGTGTCACAGGTTCGGGCCGAATCCATGGGTGTTCCATCGGTCCGGTCGGGCAGGAGACATGCTGAACATGTCGGCGGCCCGCCGGCGGGCCGCAGAAGGAGAGCCCCCGCGCGCAGCACGAGCAACAACCGGCAAGAACGCCGTCCGTCCCCGTACTGATACTTCCATCGTGAACTGGTGAATCGGTGAGGTGAAGCGCTGATGAGCACCACCCGGCCCTGCTCGCCGGGCGACCGCGGACCCGAGGCCGGCGGCGCTTCCGGAACGTCCGCGCGGGAGCCCGCCGAGGGCGCCCCGTCCGGCGTACCCGGCGAGGAGGCGCCGGCCCGGGCCCGGGAGGTCCGCACGCTGAGCTTCGAGGACCAGAGCGGCGTCGTCCCGCTTGCGCGCGACTTCACGCGCCAGGCGCTCCATGCATGGGGCTGGCTGCCCGCCGCCACCGCCGACCAGCGGGCCGCCGCCGAGGATGTGCTGCTCGTGGTCTCCGAACTCGTCACCAACGCGTGCCTGCACGCCGAGGGCCCGCAGGAGCTGCGGATCGCCTGTGACAACAAGGTGCTGCGCATCGAGGTCGCCGACCGTGGCCCGGGCCAGCCCGCCCCGCGCACCCCGCACCGAGCCGGGCGCCCCGGCGGCCATGGCATGTTCATCGTGCAGCGGCTCTGTCTGGACTGGGGGGTCGTGCGCACGACCGGTGTGGCGGGCAAGACCGTATGGGCGGAGCTGGGCGCCCCCGCCTGACCCGGCTACGGGGCGCCCCCGGTTCGAACCTCTCTCCCTACGGCACGAACGCCTCACTCCACACGCGCCGGATCACCACAGATCCGGCGTGCTCTGTGTCTTCCCTCCGCAAGGCCCCGGGCGTACCTTGACGGCCCATCTGATGTGCCGTCAGGAATGAGGGACCGTGCCGTACCACAAGCGAACCGCCGCCCTCGCGTCCGCCGCGGCCCTCGCCGGCTCGGCGGTGCTTCTGGCCGCGCCCGCGGCCCGGGCCGATGTCGTCGACGTCAACTACCGCTGCCAGACGCCGATCGGTGTCAAGACCGCCGTGTCGCCCATCGACATCAAGGGCGTGAGCAGCGGTGACGGCTACAGGATCACCATGTCCTGGCAGAAGGGCGTCTCCTCCAGCCCGGTCGAACTGGGCAAGGGCGCGATGAACCCGAGCGCCACCATCGAGCTGGGCGGCGCCGACAGCGGCACCCTGACGGTCACCGGCCCGGCCAACCAGACCGCGATCCCCGCGAACACCCCCATCAAGGTCAACGACCTGAGTGGCACCTACACCCCGAAGAAGGCCGGCAAGGTCACCTTCACCGCGGGGGTGCTGACCATCAAGGCGCTCGGCACGACGACCACCTGCTCGCCCACCAACCACCCGGGTCCGTCCCTGCGCCTGGACGTCACCGCCGCGGGCGGCGACTCCTCCGGCTCCGCCGGGAGCGGCGCGGACGGGGGCGGACAGCTTCCGCGGACCGGCCCCGACGACTCCGTCATCGCCCTCGGCACCCTCGGCGGCACGGTCCTGCTGGCCGGCGCGGCCGGGGTGCTGTGGCTGACCCGCCGCAGCCAGACGGCACGCCACTGAGCGCAGCGCTCCATGGTGCGGTCCTACGACGTCACGGGCGCCGCCCGCCGCGGCCGGAGCGGTGCATGGGCCGTGCGGCGAGGCCCGGTTGACGGGAGCGTTGACATGAAGCGGTGTATCCCGGCAGCGGTGCTCATGCTCGCTCCGGTGGTGCTGGCGGCGGTGCTCGCGCTCGCTGTGGTGGCGCTGGCGGCGGTGCTCGCGCTCGCTGCGGTGGCCCTCGCGGCGCCCGCCCGGCCCACCGCCGGCCCGACCGTCGCCGTGTCCGCCTCCCAGGCCGGAGCGGGCGGTTCGATCACCGTGACCGGCACCGGCTGGCGGCCCGAGGCCCTGCTCACGCTCCTGATCTGCGGTCAGTCCACGCCGTCCCGGGGGGTGACCGGCGGCACCGGTTCCTGTGCCAATGCCGACGGGCGGGCCGTCACCGCCGACGCACGGGGGAGGTTCCGCCGGACGCTTCCGGTCGCCGAGCCGCCCGTACCGTGCCCCTGTGTGGTGCATGCCGCCACGGTCACCGGGGCCGAGGCGGACGCCGACGCCGCCTTCCAGGTCGCCGGGCACGCGGTGGAGCCCCTGCCCGCCGGGTCCGCCTCCGGACGCCTGTCGGTGCTGACGGGCACCCGGCTCGACGGTGGCGACGGGCTGCTGACCTGGTTCGGCGCGCCCGCGTCCCGCACGCTCGTGTGCACCGTCGCAAACACCGGGCCCTCGCCGGTGAAGGACCCGGTTTTCCGGGTCGGCACCTCCCGCGGGGTGTTCGCCCCACAGTGGGACGAGCGGCAGTGGCACGGCACCCTCGCGCCCGGCGGCAGGGCACGCATCGCACTGCCGGTGGATCTGCCGGCGGGCGCCCACGGCGACTACACGGTCTCCCTGGAGTACGGCGGGAGGGTCCTCACCGAGCAGCCGTGGGGCGTGGGCCGCCCCTGGGGCGTCACCGTCTTCTGGATCCTGGCCTGCGTGGTCGTGCCGACCGCCGTGTTCCGGCTCGGCATGGCCGTCGTGGACCGGGTACGGCCCCGCACACCGGAGGCGCGGGCGGCACGCCACCGTGGTCTGCGGCTGCCGGGGCTCGCCCGGCGCCCGCCGAGGCCGCGCACCTCCCGGCCCGCCCCCGCACCGAGCCCCGCCGCGGCGCTGCCCTGGTTCACCCCCGACACGGACCCGGGCAGTGCGACGGAGGCGGACGACCCGTAGCGCGGGTGACCGGGATCCGTCTCTTCGACATCGGGGGAGAGCGGCCTGTAGCCCCTCAAACGGCGGCGCTCAGAAGACGGCGTCTGGTCTGCTTTCATGATCAACGGGGACGGGTCCGCACGCGGCGGCACCGGCCTAGGAGGCTGGGACGACGTACAAGTGCTCGGCCGAGGTCCGTCCGGACCTCGGCCGCCCCAAGGCGATGTCGACGTGCGCGAAGTCGGGATCGGGCAGGAAGGCCGGCCGGCACCCCTCGTCCTCGTCTGCGACGTCATCCGGGGCCGGGGCACCCCGCACGATATCCCGTGGACCGTGTTCGGCCCGTGGGAGAAGCCGGGTGAGAAGCCGAGCGTGGTGTGCGGCTTCAGCAGCTTCACCCGGTCGTGGAAGGTCGGGACGAAGGCCTGACCGGGCCGAGGCGGACGGAAAAGGGCCGCCGCACCGTGGGGTGCGGCGGCCCTTGTCCGTATGCCCGGGGGACGTCAGTGGACGTCGCCCATCAGGGACTTGACCTTCCGGCGGTACATGTAGACCGCGATGCCCGCGAGGGCGGCGAGCACGGCCTCAACGGCCACCGCTCCCGTGCCGCTGAGGTCCACGCCGGCCACGGCCGGGTTGGACAGCAGGCTGGTCACCGAGTCGCCCGCGGTGACCGCGAGGAACCAGACGCCCATCATCTGGCTGGCGTACTTGGCCGGCGCCATCTTCGTCGTCACCGACAGGCCGACCGGGGAGATGCACAGCTCACCGACGGTCTGGATCAGGTAGATGCCGACCAGCCACATCGGGCTGACCAGGGTGCCGTTGGTGGCCATGCCCAGGGGCAGCAGGAAGAAGAAGAACGAGACGCCGATGAAGAACAGGCCGACCGCGAACTTCGTGACCGTGCTCGGCTCCTTGCCCTTCCGGTTCAGCCACACCCAGAACCAGGCGAAGACCGGGGCCAGGGCCATGATGAACACCGGGTTCAGCGACTGGTACCAGGAGGACGGGAAGTCGAAGCCCAGCAGCGAGCCGGAGGCCTTGGTCTCACCGAAGGCCTGGACCGTGGAGCCGCCCTGGTCGTAGATCATCCAGAAGACGGCGGCCGCGATGAAGAACCAGATGTAGCCGGTCATCTTCGACTGCTCGACGGTCGACAGCTCCTTGTCCCGCTTGATGCGCAGCAGCACACCGGCCGGGATGATCAGGCCGATGACGGTGAGCGGGATCATCGCCCAGTTCAGGGTGAAGTGGCCGGTGCCGCCGACGATGCCGTAGAAGACGGCCGCGACGATCAGCCAGAGCAGGCCCTTGCGCAGCCAGGAGGCGCGCTCCGCGGCGTCCAGCGGCTTGGGGACGACACTGCTCTGCGGGCTCAGGGTGCGGGTGCCGACGAGGAAGGCCACGAGGCCGATCGCCATACCCACGGCGGCCAGACCGAAGCCCAGGTGCCAGCTCACCTGCTGGCCGACGGTACCGATGATCAGCGGCGCGAAGAAGGCACCCGCGTTGATGCCCATGTAGAAGATCGTGAAGCCACCGTCGCGGCGCGGGTCGTCCGGGCCCTTGTAGAGGTGACCGACCATGGTGGAGATGTTGGCCTTCAGCAGACCGGAGCCGAGCGCGACCAGGGCCAGACCGGCGAAGAAGGGTCCCTGTCCGCCGGGCAGCGCCAGCACCACATGGCCGGACATGATCGTGACGGCGGCGATCGCCACCGTCTTGCGCGGACCCCAGAGGCGGTCGCCGAGCCAGCCGCCGGGCAGGGCGAGCAGGTACACCATCGACAGGTAGACGGAGTAGATCGCGGTCGTCGTGGCCAGGTCCATGCCGAGGCCACCGCCCATGCTGCCCTTCTTGGCGTCCGGGCCGCCGGAGAGCAGATAGACGACGAGCAGAGCCCTCATGCCGTAGAAGCTGAAGCGCTCCCACATCTCGGTCATGAAGAGGGTGGCCAGTCCGCGGGGGTGGCCGAAGAAGGTCTTCTCGGATCCGGGTGTGCCCGGGTGGACCGAGTCCTTCGTCAGGCTGGACGCCATGGTCGTTCCTTGCTGGTCGGGGCGCGCTGCCGTGGGGGTCCCTCTGCTCGGCGGAGTCGAGAGCTCAAGGGGCATGCGCACCCGGTATGGGGCGGCCGGCACCGGCGGGCCGGCCGTCCACCCCCACGCCCACGGGGTGCCCGCTCCGGGTCACGGAACGGCGGACGGCGGTCACCGGGATCCACGCCTTCGAGCGCGTCGATGCGCCCGGGGCCCGGCCCTAGGTCTTTCCTTTCAAGGCTGGTGGGAGCCAGCCCGCACGCAAAAGAGACCTTCAGCGACGAGTACCCGCCAAAGGTCCATGGTCGTGCTACAGGCGTTTCCGTCACCTTACGGCATGACAGTGCCGGATAAGGAAGGACTTGAGACAGGGATCACAGGCGAGAGTGGAACCCGGACGTTCTTTCGAAGGCCCATGTCAGGATCTCATCGCACGGGCGCAGGCGCGAACGCGCTCCGTGACCAAGGGGCGGACCACCGGGTGATCGCGGCCGAAAGTAAGAACGACCGCGCGCGGTCACACCCACGATCACACCTTTGCTCAGGTCGCGGGCGGACTACCATCACCCCATGACCCGTGTACTGCTCGCCGAGGACGACGCGTCCATCTCGGAGCCGCTGGCCCGTGCCCTCCGCCGGGAGGGATACGAGGTCGAAGTGCGCGAGGACGGACCCACCGCGCTCGACGCCGGAATGCAGGGCGGCGTCGACCTGGTCGTGCTGGACCTCGGGCTGCCCGGTATGGACGGCCTGGAGGTGGCCCGCCGGCTGCGCGCGGAGGGTCACAGCGTCCCCATCCTCATCCTGACCGCACGGGCCGACGAGGTGGACACCGTCGTCGGTCTCGACGCGGGCGCCGACGACTATGTCACCAAGCCCTTCCGGCTCGCCGAACTGCTGGCCCGCGTGCGGGCCCTGCTGCGGCGCGGCGCCACCGAGCCCGCGCAGCCGCCCGCCACGCACGGGGTGCGCATCGACGTCGAGTCCCATCGCGCGTGGATGGGCGACGAGGAGCTCCAGCTCACGGCGAAGGAGTTCGACCTGCTGCGGGTCCTGGTCCGGGACGCGGGCCGGGTCGTCACGCGCGACCAGCTGATGCGGGAGGTCTGGGACACCACGTGGTGGTCGTCCACCAAGACCCTCGACATGCACATCTCCTGGCTGCGCAAGAAGCTGGGCGACGACGCGGCGAACCCGCGGTACATCGCCACGGTGCGGGGAGTGGGCTTCCGCTTCGAGAAGAACTAGGTGCTGCCGCCGGGCACGGCCGGGAGGGCGGGACGCGACGCGCGTGGCTATGCGCGTAGCGCCGCCCTGGCCGCGTCCACGCCGGCTGAGCCGTACGACGGCGGCTCCGGGTCCGCCGGGGACCGCCGCCCCTCGCGGGGTGCCGGCGTGTCCGGGGCACACTGGTCGTCGTAAAGCCACCGCCCGGAGGGCCTCGTGCGTCGTCGTCTCATCCAGTCCACCCTCGCCGTCGTCCTCGTCGTCATCGCCGTCTTCGGCGTCTCCCTCGTGATCGTCGAGACCCGGACGATCAGCAACAGCGCCCAGGAACGCGTCGACTCCGAGGCGCTGCGGCTCGCGAGCATCGTGGACAGCCGGCTCCTCGGCCACGAGAAGGTCAACCGCGAGATCTTCAAGGCGCAGGTCACCGGGGAGCGGTACGCGGTCATCGACATCCCCGGCCAGGGGCCCATCCAGGTGGGCGTCAAACCGGCCGGTGACGTCATCCACTCCACCGCCAAGGGCGAGCAGGGCGAGACCGTACGGGTCGAGGAGCCCCGCTCCTCCGTGACCCGCGAAGTCGGCCGCACGCTGCTGATCATCGCCCTTGTCGCACTGCTCGCGATCATCGCCGCGGTCCTGCTCGCCGTGCGCCAGGCCAACCGCCTCGCCTCCCCGCTCACCGATCTCGCGGAGACCGCGGAGCGCCTCGGCTCCGGCGACCCACGGCCGCGCCACAAGCGCTACGGCGTTCCCGAGCTGGACCGGGTCGCCGATGTCCTGGACGCCTCCGCCGAGCGGATCGGGCGCATGCTGACGGCCGAGCGCCGGCTCGCCGCCGACGCCTCCCACCAGTTGCGCACGCCGCTCACCGCCCTGTCGATGCGGCTGGAGGAGATCACCCTCACGGATGACCCCGACACCGTGAAGGAGGAGGCGACCATCGCGCTGACGCAGGTGGAGCGGCTCACGGACGTGGTGGAGCGGCTGCTGACGAACGCCCGCGACCCCCGCACCGGCTCCGCCGTCTCCTTCGACCTCGACGAGGTCATCCACCAGCAGCTCGCCGAGTGGCGCCCCGCCTACCGCAGCGCGGGACGGGCGATCGTCAGCTCGGGCAAGCGGCATCTGCGGGCCGTGGGCACACCGGGCGCGGTCGCCCAGGTGCTGGCCGCCCTGATCGAGAACTCCCTCATGCACGGCGGCGGCACCGTGGCGCTGCGCACCCGCGTCACCGGCAACCAGGCGGTCGTGGAGGTCACCGACGAGGGGCCCGGCGTCCCGCCGGAGCTGGGCTCCCGCATCTTCGAGCGCACGATCAGCGGCCGCAACTCCACGGGCATCGGCCTGGCGGTCGCCCGGGACCTCGCGGAGGCCGACGGCGGCCGTCTGGAGATGCTCCAGGCCAAGCCCCCGGTCTTCGGCCTGTTCCTGTCCCGCACCCCGCTCAGGATGCCCCCGCCGAGCGACGAACCGGAGCCCACGGTCAGGTGAGCCGCAAGACCCCGGGGAAGCGCCGCGGGGGAGGCGAGGGGCCTTCGGGCGGGATCAGCGGTTGATGCGCTGGCCCTGTTCGGCCTGCTCGAGTATCGACTCCGCGCCCGCCACCGCCTCCCCGGCCGGCAGTGCCCGGAAGACCCAGGTGCGGTACGACCAGAAGCGGAACAGCGTGCCGAGGCCGATGCCGAGGAACTTGAAGATGTTGCTCTGCAGCGGACTGTCCCAGTGGAACCCGTACGTCGCCGCGTACAGCACGCCGTTCTCGATCAGCAGACCCGCGGCGCTGAACAGCAGGAACAGCGCCATCTCACGGGTACGCCCGCCCTTGTCCCGGTCCCGGTAGGTGAAGTAGCGGAAGCCGATGTAGTTGAAGACGATCGCGACGACCGTGGCGATGACACTCGCCCGGACCACCTGGAGATGGGTGACGTTGCGCACCAGGTTGAAGACCAGGAGATTGACCAGCAGCCCGGCCCCGCCGACCGCCCCGAACTTGGCGATCTCGCGCACCAGCCGCTCGACCTGCCGGCGCACCGCGCCGCGGGGTTGGTCCTGTAGGCCCGTGGAACCACTGCCCATGGTGTCGCCTGCCCCCGTCGGGTCGGTCGTATCGGTCGTTGGTAGCGGTCGGATACATCGATCGGATGCCCCGATCGGACGCATTGATCCGTCGCATCGGCCGGTCGGCACGGCGCGCCGAGCGGTTCCGTCAACCCCGCCATGCTAACCAGCGGCCGTGGGCGACGCCCGTGGACGAGTACATGAGGACGGAAAGAAACCCCCGGGGAAGGACGGAATCCGGCCTCCATGGCGAGGCCGATACCCTAGGGGCGTGACGTTTCCGGTAGTCGGCATGGTCGGCGGGGGCCAGCTCGCTCGTATGACACACGAGGCAGGCATCCCGCTCGGCATCAGGTTCAAGCTTCTCAGTGACACCCCCCAGGACTCCGCGGCGCAGGTCGTCCATGACGTGGTCATCGGCGACTACCGCGACCTGGACACGCTGCGTGCCTTCGCGCGGGGCTGCGACGTGATCACGTTCGATCACGAGCATGTGCCCACCGAGCACCTGCGGGCCCTGGAGGCGGACGGCATCCCCGTGCGCCCCGGCCCGGACGCGCTCGTGCACGCCCAGGACAAGGGGGTGATGCGGGCCAAGCTCGACGCGATCGGGGTGCCCTGCCCACGGCACCGCATCGTGAGCGACCCGGCGGACGTGGCCGCGTTCGCCGCGGAGGGCGACGGCTTCCCGGTCGTCCTGAAGACGGTCCGCGGCGGCTACGACGGCAAGGGCGTGTGGGTCGTAGGGTCGGCCGAGGAGGCCGCCGCGCCGTTCCGCGCCGGTGTGCCCGTCCTCGCCGAGGAGAAGGTCGACTTCGTCCGGGAGCTGGCCGCCAACGTCGTACGGTCGCCGCACGGCCAGGCCGTGGCCTACCCCGTCGTCGAGTCGCAGCAGGTCAACGGGGTCTGTGACACCGTGATCGCCCCGGCCCCCGGCCTCGAGGAGGAGCTGGCGCTCAAGGCCGAGGAGCTGGCCCTGACGATCGCCAAGGAACTCGGTGTCGTCGGCCACCTCGCCGTCGAGCTGTTCCAGACCCGCGACGGCCGCATCCTCGTCAACGAGCTGGCGATGCGCCCGCACAACTCCGGCCACTGGAGCCAGGACGGCGCGATCACCTCGCAGTTCGCCAACCATGTCCGGGCGGTCCTCGACCTCCCCCTCGGCGACCCCCGTCCCCGCGCCAGGTGGACCGTCATGGTCAACGTCCTCGGCGGCGACTACCCCGACATGTACTCCGCCTACCTGCACTGCATGGCCCGTGACCCCCAGCTGAAGATCCATATGTACGGCAAGGACGTGAAGCCCGGCCGTAAGGTCGGTCACGTCAACACCTACGGCGACGACCTCGACGACGTGCTGGGGCGCGCCCGTCACGCTGCCGGCTATCTGAGAGGGACGATCACGGAATGAGCCCGGTCGTAGGCATTGTCATGGGGTCGGACTCCGACTGGCCCGTCATGGAGGCCGCCGCCAAGGCCCTCGACGAGTTCGAGATCGGCTACGAGGTCGACGTCGTCTCCGCGCACCGCATGCCGCGCGAGATGATCACCTATGGCGAGCACGCCGCGGACCGGGGCCTGAAGGTGATCATCGCCGGTGCCGGCGGTGCCGCCCATCTGCCCGGCATGCTCGCCTCCGTCACCCCGCTCCCCGTCATCGGCGTCCCCGTCCCGCTGAAGTACCTCGACGGCATGGACTCGCTGCTGTCGATCGTGCAGATGCCGGCCGGCGTGCCGGTCGCCACGGTCTCGGTGGGCGGCGCCCGCAACGCCGGTCTGCTCGCGGCCCGCATCCTCGCCGCACACGACGAGGAACTCCTCGGCAGGATGCGGGACTTCCAGCACGACCTCAACGACCAGGCCACCGAGAAGGGCAAGCGGCTGCGCGCCAAGGTCGACGGCGCGGCCGGCGGATTCGGCTTCGGAACGGGGAAGTGACCGCGGTGAGCAGCTCACTCGATGCGGCCCGGGACCTCCTGCGCGCTTTCCCGGTCGTCGACGGGCACAACGACCTGCCCTGGGCCCTGCGCGAACAGGTCCGCTACGACCTCGACGCCCGTGACATAGCCGACCGCCAGGACGCCCATCTGCACACGGACATCCCGCGGCTGCGCGAGGGCGGCGTCGGCGCGCAGTACTGGTCGGTGTACGTCCGCGCCGATCTCCCCGACGCGGTGCCGGCGACCCTCGAACAGATCGACTGCGTACGCCAGTTGATCGCCCGTCACCCGGCGGATCTGCGGCAGGCGCTGACCGCCGCCGACATGGAGGCGGCGCGCGCGGAGGGCCGTATCGCCTCCCTCATGGGCGCGGAGGGCGGCCACTCCATCGCGAACTCCCTCGGCACCCTGCGCGGGCTGTACGAACTGGGCGTGCGCTATATGACGCTCACGCACAACGACAACGTCGCCTGGGCGGACTCGGCGACCGACGAGCCGGTGGCAGGCGGTCTCACGCGCTTCGGCCGCGAGGTCGTCCGGGAGATGAACCGCCTCGGCATGCTCGTCGACCTCTCGCACGTCGCCGCGACGACCATGCGGGACGCGCTGGACGCGACGGACGCCCCGGTGATCTTCTCCCACTCCTCCGCCCGGGCGGTGTGCGACCACCCGCGCAACATCCCCGACGACGTCCTCGAACGCCTCCCCGCCAACGGTGGTATGGCGATGGTGACGTTCGTGCCGAAGTTCGTGCTCCAGGCGGCCGTCGACTGGACGGCCGCGGCGGACGACAACATGCGCGCGCACGGCTTCCACCACCTCGACACCACCGCCGAGGCGATGAAGGTGCACCACGCCTTCGAGGAGCGCAACCCCCGCCCGATCGCCACTGTCGCGACGGTCGCCGACCACCTGGACCACATGCGCGAGGTGGCGGGCATCGACCACCTCGGCATCGGCGGCGACTACGACGGCACCGCGTTCACGCCGGACGGCCTCAGCGATGTCTCCGGCTACCCGAACCTGATCGCGGAGCTGCTGGACCGAGGCTGGTCGGCCACCGACCTGGCCAAGCTGACCTGGCAGAACGCGGTGCGGGTGCTGGGCGCGGCCGAGGACGTGGCCCGTGACCTGAAGGGGCGCCGGGGCCCGTCGAACGCGACGCTGGAGCAGCTGGACGGCTGACAGGAGGGGACGCCGCTGCCGTCGGCGCCCCTGCTCGTCCGTCAGGTGAAGTCGGCGTAGGCCAGGTGCTGCGCGCAGCCGCGGCAGCGGAAGAGATACGCGGTGGGCTGGCCGTCGGCGTCCAGCGACGCGTAGAACGACTCTCCCAGCGTCTCGCGGAGGCTCTGCGCGGCCTCCGGATGGTCCGCCAGCTCCTTGGCGCCCGCGCGCCCCAGATACGCCGCCGCGTCCCCGCAGTGCGTCAGCCAGCGCTCCTGCTGCCAGCCGGCGAAGCCCGGCGTGCGCCGTTCCACGGTCCGCACCACCGACTTCGGCGCCTCGCCCGTCACCTCCGTGAACTGTGCCCCGAAGCGCTCCGCCGCGCTGCCGTCCGCGATGCACCAGGGGCACAGCTCGGCGCGGATGTCCGCCACCGCGTACACGGGCCCCACGTACACATATCCGCGCCGCAGCCCGCAGCACAGGCACTCCGTGTCCCCGGCGACCACCGAACCGGTGGCCAGGGGGTCCGGATGGTACGGAAAGGACGGCAGCTGAGCCGTCGCCGGATCACTCATGTCCCCACCCTGCCGTACAAGGGAAAGGGGCACCCCGCGGGGTGCCCCGAAAACCACCGCGCATTGCCGCAACGGGCCGCGCGCTACGGCAGGTTGCGCGCCATCACGATCCGCTGGACCTGGTCGGTGCCCTCGTAAATCTGGGTACTTTACAGGTCATATGGCGTTGACCTGCACGAACATACCCTTCAGGAGGTACTCCCCCAGCATTTCCCCACCGGCCGTGACGTTGGCGCGGGTGACGTAGTGCTCCCACCGGATGTAATCCGATACCGGCTCAGAGACCACCCGGGCTCGGCGAATCGTCACGCCCCTGGCCACGGTGTCCGTGATCAACTGGTCGTAGGGGTGCCACCAGGAATCGCGGTCCTCCCAGTTGATCCGCTCGCCCCGCTTCCATGCCTCGAACCGATCCGTTGGCGCGTAGGAGTCACGCAGCTCCAGGTGGACAGCGGACCGCTCGCACTGGCCAAGCAGCTCAGCGAAGCTGGGCACGCTCGACGGCATCACACGCCTCCCTGATCATCGGGATCATCCGGGCCGGAATCCTCACGATGGCTTCGCTCTCGGGCACCGGACCGTTCGCGGGGCTACCTGCCTCGCAGTCCGCCTGAGTCTCAGTGCTCGGTTTCCATCCCTGCAACAAGATCTCCTGAGCTTCGGCGTCGGCCCACACGGTGGGGCAGTGGTCCCGGTCCGTGTCGGGGTCGATTCCAATGGATGGGCCACAGCAGTGCGTACGTGCTGAGGGAGCACTACCACTACATCTTCGAAGGGGCCGAGCGGCGCGGTCGGGCCGCGCCCGGCACCGACGACCACACCGAGGCGTCAGAGGTCGCCTGATCCGCGTACGACACCAGCCCCCGGCGTCATGCCGGGGGCTGTGTTGTCTGTACAGGTCAGTGGCTGTTTTCAGCCCGGCATCCGCCCAGGATTCCCCCAGCACGACGCCCAGGAACGGCCCTGATCGGCCCGCAACGGACAGAAAGCCAGGGGCGTCCCGCCGGACCGCCGAAACAGCTCCTGACCTGCAAAAACCCTGCTAGGGAAGGTTCCTTGCCATCACGATCCGCTGAACTTGGTTCGTGCCCTCGTAAATCTGGGTGATCTTGGCGTCGCGCATCATGCGCTCGACCGGGTAGTCACGGGTGTAGCCGTACCCGCCGAGGAGCTGGACGGCGTCCGTGGTGACCTCCATCGCCACGTCCGAGGCGAAGCACTTGGCGGCGGCGCCCTGGAAGGTGAGGTCGCTGTCGCCGCGCTCGGACTTGGCCGCCGCCGCGTAGGTGAGCTGGCGGGCCGCCTCGATCTTCATCGCCATGTCCGCGAGCATGAACTGGATGCCCTGGAAGTCGGCGATCGGCTTGCCGAACTGCTTGCGCTCCTTGACATAGCCCTTGGCGTAGTCGAAGGCGCCCTGGGCGACACCGAGGGCCTGGGCGGCGATGGTGATGCGGGTGTGGTCGAGCGTGCGCATCGCCGTGGCGAAGCCCGTGCCCTCCTCGCCGATCATGCGGTCCGCCGGGATGCGGACGTTGTCGAAGTAGACCTCGCGGGTGGGGGAGCCCTTGATGCCGAGCTTCTTCTCCGGGGCACCGAAGGAGACGCCCTCGTCCGACTTCTCGACGACGAACGCGGATATTCCCCTGGAGCGCTTCTCGGGGTCGGTCACCGCCATGACCGTGTAGTACTCGGAGACGCCCGCGTTGGTGATCCAGCGCTTGACGCCGTTGAGCACCCAGTGGTCACCGTCGCGCACGGCCCGCGTCTTCATGCCGGCCGCGTCGGAGCCCGCCTCGGGCTCGGACAGGCAGTACGAGAACATCGCGTCGCCCTTGGCCAGCGGGCCCAGGTACTTCTTCTTCAGCTCCTCGGAGCCGGAGAGGATCACGGGCAGCGAACCGAGCTTGTTCACGGCCGGGATGAGGGAGGAGGACACGCATGCGCGGGCCACCTCCTCGATCACGATGACCGTGGCGAGCGCGTCCGCGCCCGCGCCGCCGTACTCCTCGGGGACGTGCACCGCGTGCAGGTCGTTGGCGACGAGGGCTTCCAGTGCCTCCTGAGGGAAGCGGGCCTCCTCGTCCACGGCGGCGGCGTACGGCGCGATCTTCGCCTCGGCCAGCGAGCGGATGGCGTCGCGGAGCATGTCGTGCTCCTCGGACGGGCGGTACAGGTCGAAGTCAGCCGATCCGGCCAAGGTCTCTCACGCTCCAAAGAGGCTGTGCTGACGCTAATTACCGTTAAGTAACCCAAATTTTAGGGGTACGCCCACCCGAGTGATACGTGAGCTTGGCGACAGCGGGAAACCTGCCCGCCGAGATGCCCGGCTATGCTCGGGCACCGATTCACCGCCGCGTTTCCTGGAGCACCCATGAGCCTGAAGATCACCGTGATCGGCACCGGCTATCTCGGCGCCACACACGCCGCGGCCATGGCCGAGCTGGGCTTCGAGGTGCTCGGTCTCGATGTCGTTCCCGAGAAGATCGAGATGCTTCAGCGGGGCGAGGTCCCCATGTACGAGCCGGGCCTGGAGGAGCTGCTCCGCAAGCATGTCGCGGGGATCGAGGGCGCCACCGGGCGGCTGCGGTTCACCCTGGACTGGGCCGAGGTGGCCGAGTTCGGCGACATCCACTTCGTCTGCGTGAACACCCCGCAGAAGCACGGCGAGTACGCCTGCGACATGTCGTACGTCGACGCCGCGATCGCCTCTCTCGCGCCGCATCTGAAGGCCCCCGCCCTCGTCGTCGGCAAGTCGACCGTGCCGGTCGGCTCCGCGGACCGCCTGGCCGCCTATCTCGCCGAGCACGCGCCCGCGGGCCAGGACGCCGAGCTGGCCTGGAACCCGGAGTTCCTGCGGGAGGGCTTCGCCGTCCAGGACACGCTGCACCCCGACCGGATCGTGGTCGGCGTGCGCAGCGAGCGGGCGGAGAAGCTGCTGCGTGAGGTGTACGCGACGCCGGTCGCGGAGGGCTCGCCCTTCGTGGTGACCGACTTCCCGACCGCGGAGCTGGTGAAGACGTCCGCGAACTCCTTCCTCGCCACCAAGATCTCCTTCATCAACGCGATGGCGGAGGTGTGCGAGGCCGCGGGCGGCGATGTGGCCAAGCTCGCGGAGGCCATCGGGCACGACGACCGGATCGGCAGGAAGTTCCTGCGGGCCGGCATCGGCTTCGGCGGCGGCTGTCTGCCGAAGGACATCCGGGCGTTCATGGCGCGCGCGGGCGAGCTGGGCGCCGACCAGGCGTTGACCTTCCTGCGCGAGATCGACTCCATCAATATGCGCCGCCGTGGCCAGATGGTCGAGATGGCGCGTGAGGCACTGGGCGGCGGCTCGTTCCTCGGCAGGCGGGTCGCCGTGCTGGGTGCCACCTTCAAGCCGGACTCCGACGACGTACGCGACTCGCCGGCGCTGAACGTCGCCGGGCAGATACACCTTCAGGGCGGCCAGGTCACGGTCTACGACCCCAAGGGCATGGCCAACGCCCGCCGGATCTTCCCCACGCTCGGGTACGCGGACTCCGCCCTGGCGGCGGTCCGGGGCGCCGACGTCGTGCTGCACCTGACGGAGTGGCGCGAGTTCCGCGAGCTGGATCCGGCCGAGCTGGGGACGGTGGCGACCTCCCGGATGATCCTCGACGGCCGTAACGCACTCGATCCCGAGCTGTGGCGCCGGGCCGGGTGGACGTACCGAGCGATGGGCCGTCCGACCGCGTAGGAAGGGCAGGGCGGAAAGGGCGGGGCGGAAAGGGCGGGGCGGGAAAGAGCAAGGCGGGAAGAGCAAGAAGGGTGACGCCGGTCCGGCCGAGGCTCAGTCGGCCGGACCGGCGTCCTGTTGCATTCTGCACCACGGTCCGGGCGCAGGAGCGGTGAGTGCCCAACCCTGTGAATCGTGCGCCTATTTCGCCCGGTATCGCCGCATCTTCGCACGCGCCCCGCACACCGACATCGAGCACCAGCGGCCCCTGCCGGCCGGGCTGCGGTCGTAGTACGCCCAGTGGCAGTCGGGCAGTTCGCAGGCCTTGAGGCGCAGCCAGGTGCCCACGGTGAGCGCCTGCGCGACGGCGGCCGCCACCCGGGACGCCAGGTCACCCGTGTCCGCGGGGCCGAGGAAGGCCGAGCCGTCCCGCTCGTCGACGGCCACCAGCAGTGGTGCCCGCGCCAGCAGCACGCCCAGGGGCGTCACCTCGCGGTGCGGGGGATGCCCCGCATGCGCCAGACAGACGGCGCGCAGTGACTCCCGCAGTTCTCGTGCGTCCGCCAGGTCCGCCTCCGTGACGCCGAACTCGGCGCGCCCTTCCGGAGTGTCCAGGCGGTCCTCGCCCGACTCCAGGTCCACGGTGTTGACCAGGGCCTCCACCAGGGCGAGGGTGCCGGGAGCGGGGGCTCTGTCCGTCATCTCTGCGACCTCATGCCCGCGACGTTGTCTCTCCGCATTTCGCTTGCGACGTTACCCCTTATCCGCCAGCATGGGGTAACCCGCGTCGTTACCGGTTGGCTGGATTTACAGGTAACACAGACGATCAGGTCTCCGAGGAGGAAGTCATGGCGCTCGCCAAGCTGGACGTCGTCGTCCTGGACTGTCCCGACCCGCGTGCCCTCGCCGGTTTCTACGCCGAGGTGCTGGGCGGCACGGTGCAGGACGAGGGCGACTGGGTGGACCTCAAACTCCCCGGTGGCCCGTCGCTGGCGTTCCAGGCCGCGCCCGGGCATGTACCGCCGAAGTGGCCGGCCCCCGACGAGTCGCAGCAGTTCCATCTCGACCTCGTGGTCGACGACCTGGACGCCGCGGAGCGGGGCGTGCTCGCGCTGGGCGCGCGGCCGCTGGACGCGGAGAACCGCTCGCGTACCTTCCGGGTGTACGCGGACCCCGCAGGGCACCCGTTCTGCCTCTGCGCCTGCTGACCGGGGCCCGGTGACCGGCGGATCCGCCGGAACGCGAAGGGCCCCGCCGAACCGCTCGGCGGGGCCCCTGCTCGGTGGACGGCTCAGTTGCCGGAGACCGTCACCTTCTCGTCGTTCTTCAGTTCGTCCACCAGCGTCTTGACCTTGGCCTTGTCCCACACCAGATTGCCGCCGGTGGAGCCGGAGACCGGCATGTTCATCGAGGTACCGTCGCCACCGCTGACCCCCTTCATCGCCCAGAACATGGACCCCAGGTCCCACAGGCTCATGTCCTTGTCGACCGTCAGGGAGTCCAGGCCCGCGCTCATCGTCGGGTAGAGCGTGAAGGGGTTGAGGACCGTGGACGGGGTGGCGACCTGATGGGCCAGCGCGGAGAGGAACTTCTGCTGGTTCTTCGTGCGCTGCAGGTCGCTGGCGGCGAAGGCGTGCCGGGTACGGACGAAGGCGAGGGCCTGCTCGCCGTTCAGCGTCTGCTTGCCCGCCTGGAAGTCGGCGCCCGAGTACTTGTCCTTGAAGCCCTTGTCGATGGTGATCTCGACACCGCCGACCGCGTCCACGATGTTCGCGAAGCCGGCGAAGCCGATCTCCACGTAGTGGTCGATGTGCAGGCCGGTGTTGTACTCGACCGTGCGGACCAGCAGCTCGGGGCCGTCCTCCGCGTACGCCGCGTTCAGCTTCACATGACGGCCCCTGCCCTGGTACACCTTCCCGGACGTCGACCCCTTGTATGTGGGTATCTCCACGTCCGAGTCACGGGGCAGCGATATCAGCGAGTCGCCGTTGTCGCCGACGTGCAGGATCATCATCGAGTCCGTCCGCTTGCCCTCGGCGGACCCGGTGTGCAGCTTCTTCTTCTCCTCGGAGGACATGCCCGCGCGGCTGTCGGAGCCGACGATCAGGTAGTTCGTGCCCTTGCCGGCGGCCGGCCGGTCGATGACCTTGGAGAAGTCGACATCCCGGTGGAGCTTGGAGTCGGCCCAGAAGTACGTGGCCACCGACGTCACCACCAGCAGGGTGACCAGCGTGATCGCGGTCCACTTGATCCGGCGGCCCCAGTTCGGTGCCGGGCGCGTGGCCCCCGGGCCATAGCCGCCAGGTCCCTGGGGACGGCCGGCCGGTGCGCCGTAGACCTGGCCGGTGTTGTAGTCGCTGTCGTAGCCGCCGTATCCCTGGTCGTACGTCGGCTGCTGCGGAACCCCGCCGTACGGCGGCGCGCCCTGAGGGCCGCCCGGCTGGCGCCGGACCTGGCGCATCACGCGCGCGCCCTCAGGCTGCGCGCTGCTGCTGCCGCGTCCGTAGCGGTTGCCGCGGCTGTTGTCGGACCATCCCTCGGGCCAATCGTTCATGCGCCCCAGTGTGCAGGGTCCCGGTATGGGCCCGACAAGGGGCGGCGGAAAACGGGGTCAGGGCTGTTGCGAAGCTGACACAAAGTCTCCGCGGCGGCCGCCCGGCATAGGGTGGACCACATGACAGACCTGGCCCCCGCCCCGGAATCAGGAATTCCGGGCGAAAACGCGGGTGACATACCCGGGAAGCCCACCTCCGCGTCCCGCACCACCCTCAGCCACATCATGACCCACAACGACACCAACCTGCTGGGCACGGTGCACGGCGGCGTGATCATGAAACTCGTCGACGACGCGGCGGGCGCCGTGGCCGGCCGGCACTCCGGCGGCCCGGCCGTCACCGCGTCGATGGACGAGATGGTGTTCCTGGAGCCGGTCAGAGTCGGTGACCTGGTTCATGTGAAGGCCCAGGTCAACTGGACCGGCCGCACCTCCATGGAAGTCGGCGTGCGGGTGCTGGCCGAGCGCTGGAACGAGTCCACGCCGCCCACCCGGGTCGGATCCGCGTACCTGGTCTTCGCCGCGGTCGACGCCGACGGCAAGCCGAGGCCGGTGCCGCCGGTGCTCCCGGAGACGGACCGGGACCGGCGCCGCTACCAGGAGGCCCAGATCCGCCGCACCCACCGGCTGGCCCGCCGCCGCGCGATCAAGGAACTGCGGGAGGAGAGGGCCGCGCAGGGCTACGAGGAGTGACGGCCGGGACCGCGGTGTGAGGCTTCGGCCCGGCCCCTACGGGCACACCACCTCGTCCCCGGTCACCACCGTCGGATCGGGGCCCGGCGCCGCCGGGGGCGGAGCCGTCCGCACCGGCTGCACCTCCTTGAAGTCGGTCCCCGCGATCACCTTCAGCGTCGGCCCCTGCCCCACGGTGGCGCGCAGCTCACTGCCCGGCAGGGCCGCCGCGAGGGACTTCGCCGAGCGGTCCCAGCGCGGGTCGTAGACGATGACCGTGCGCCGCGCCGCCTGGCCCGCCGCGTTCACCGGCCGGCGCGTGGTGCGGAACCCGGTGGCCGCGAGGCCGTCGTCCACCCGCTTGCCGAGTCCCTCCACGGCCGCCCCGTTCTCCACCTGCACCCGGATCTGCTGCGGGTCCACCTCCACCTGGACCGGGGCGGGGCCCTTCTTCCGCGGCGGCCGGGGCGGGGCGAGCGGCTTGTCGTCGCGCAGGGACGCGAACAGCGCCCGCGCCTTCGCGTCGTCCCACTTCACCGTCGAGCCGAGGCCCTTGACCTCGTACGACATCTGCCCGATCGGCACGGTCGTGAACTCCGAGGAGCGCGGCGAGAAGTTCCGCATCACCCGGCCCAGGTCGAGCAACTGGTCCGTGCCGAAGCCCGGATCCGCCCGCACCGAGCCGAGCACGGCCCGGGCCGCCTCCCGGAATCTCAGCGGGTTCAGCAGGATGCCGGAGGAGGTCGCCCGGTCGATCAGCGCCGCCAGGAACCTCTGCTGCCGCTGCATCCGGCCCAGGTCGGACGCGCCGTCGACATGCCGCGCGCGCACGTACTGGAGTGCCTGACCGCCACCCAGGAGATGGGTGCCGGCCGGCAGGTTCAGTCCGGTGTAGGGGTCCTTCAGCGGCTGGGGGGTGCACACCCGGACTCCGCCGAGCGCGTCCACGGTCTTCATGAAGCTGATGAAGTCGACCTCCAGATAGTGGTCGATCTTCAGGTGTGTCATGTTCTCGATCGTGCGCACGGTCAGGTTCGGGCCGCCCTCCGCGTACGCCGCGTTCAGCCGGATCGGGTGGGTGTCCTGCCGCCGCCCGGTCGGGTGCCCGGTGTGCGTCGGCACCTCCGCGTAGGAGTCGCGCGGCAGGCTGACCACGGTCGCCCGGTCCCGGTCCGCCGAGAGGTGCACGATCATGATCGTGTCGGTGCAGTGACAGGGCGCGCCCCCGAGGCGGAATCTGCGCCGCTCCTTCTCCGTGATCTTGTCGCGGCCGTCGGTGCCCACGAGCAGGACGTTCATGCCGTGGCCCGCCTCGGGGCGGCCCTTCATGTCCTTGAAGGGGTCGATCCGGCCGATGCCCTCGTCGAGGCCGGTGAGCACCGCGTGCCCGATGCCGGCCGAGGCGAGCACCACCATGGAGAGCGTGGTGACCGCCCGCATGGTCCAGCCGGTCTTCCTGCGCCGTACCGGCGGCCGCGGTGCGGGGGAGCGGCGAACCGGCCGAGGGCGCGCGGGCGAGCGGGTCGGGGTGGGCACGGGGGAGACCTCCGCGGAGCTGGATGGGGCATCCCTGGGCACCGTAGGCCGACAGGATCCGGGGCCCCGGGCGGCGCCCGGGCGGCGCGCACCGGTGTCCCCCGTTCGCGGTAACGTGAGCCTCCTATGAACGCCAATCCCGACGTGCGACTCCCCGCCGTTTCCGTGATCATGCCCGTGCTCAACGAGGAGCGGCATCTGCGCGGAGCCGTCCAAGCGATCCTCGCCCAGGAGTACGCGGGCGAGATGGAGGTCGTGATCGCCCTCGGTCCCTCGGCGGACCGCACGGACGAGATCGCGGCCGAGCTGGTCCGGGAAGACCCGCGCGTGCACACGGTCCCGAACCCGACCGGCCGGACGCCGGCCGCGCTGAACGCCGCGATCAAGGCCTCACGCCACCCGATCGTGGTGCGCGTGGACGGTCACGGCATGCTCTCGGCGAACTACATCGCCACCGCCGTCCGTCTCCTGGAGGAGACCGGGGCGCAGAACGTCGGCGGCATCATGCACGCCGAAGGCGAGAACGACTGGGAGCACGCCGTCGCCGCGGCCATGACCTCGAGGATAGGTGTCGGCAACGCCGCCTTCCACACCGGTGGCGAGGCCGGTCCGGCGGAGACGGTCTACCTCGGTGTCTTCCGGCGCGAGGCCCTGGAGCAGCAGGGCGGCTACAACGAGGAGTTCATCCGCGCCCAGGACTGGGAGCTCAACTTCCGCATCCGCGAGGCGGGCGGCCTCATCTGGTTCTCGCCGGAGCTCAAGGTGTCCTACCGGCCCCGGCCGAGCGTGCGGGCGCTGGCCAAGCAGTACAAGGACTACGGGCGTTGGCGCCATGTCGTCGCCCGCTACCACGAGGGCTCCATCAACCTGCGCTATCTCGCCCCGCCGACCGCGGTCTGCGCGATCGCGGCCGGTCTGGTGGCGGGCGCCGCGCTGACCCCCTGGGCCTTCCTGATCCCCGGCGGCTATCTCGCGGCGATCGTCCTGGGTTCCGTCCCCGCCGGCAAGGGCCTGCCGCTGCCGGCGCGGCTGCGGATCCCCGTCGCCCTCGCGACCATGCACATGTCGTGGGGCTGGGGCTTTCTGACGAGCCCCAAGTCGCTGGCGAAGAAGGTCATCGCCTCCCGGCGGCCGGCGGTCCTCACCGCCCGCTGAGCGCATCGGCAACGGCGCCGGGCGCCTCTCCGCACGGAGAGAGGCCCGACGCGTCGCTGGGGGGCGCGGGCCGCCGTCACCAGGTGTAGTGGGGGTCCACCGTCATGCACTGCTTCGTCGCGCCGTTGAGGATGTTCGCCGACTCCGGGGTCTTGTCGTCCGCCTTCGGCGCCTTGTACGCGGTGCCCGACCGCCAGTCGGCGCCCACGACCAGGGTGACACCGGAGACGTCCGTGGACTTCACCACCGAACTCGCCGGGATGCCGAGGACCTTGGCGACCCGCTCGGCGTCGCCCTTGAGATCCGCGCTCGGATAGCGGATCACCGTCTTGTCCTCGGAGAGCACCGTCGAGGCGTCCGCCCTGGCCTCGGTGAAGCCCATGCCCGCGAGCAGTTGGGCCACCGTGCTCGCCCTTCCGCCGACCGGGGCCAGCGTGGAGGTGCTGGTGCCGTTCTGCACCTGGACCGCGATCTTGTCGTCGCTGTCCGTCGGGGCCGCCGTCGCCGTCGCCTTGGCCGTGGGCTTCTTCCCGGTGTCCTTGCCGTCCAGCGCGATGTCCTCGCGCACCAGGCGGAAGAGCTGGTCCGCGTCCCCCGGCTTGGGCACCACGCGCTCCCCGGCGTACACGTACGGCATCGTGGTCATGGTGATGCGGTCGGTGGGCACCTTCTTCAGCTCGGTGCTCAGGTCGTAGAGCTTGGCGACCGTGCCGAGGCCCTTGTCGACGGTGAGGGCCTGGGTGGCCGTCTCGGCGAGCTTGCGCAGTTTGTCGGGGTTGCTCAGTGTGGCGTTGGCGCGCAGCTCCCGGACCATCGCGCTCATGTACTGGTGCTGGGCCTTGGTGCGCGCGATGTCGCTGCCGTCCTCGAAGCCGTAGCGTGTGCGCAGCCACTGCAGGGCCTGCGTGCCCTTGACGTAGGTGGTGCCCGCCCTCAGCTTCAGGCCCGAGCCGTGGCCGGAGGAGGTGTGCGAGTAGATGTTCTTGTCGACGCAGACCGGGACGCCGCCGATCGCGTCGGCCATCGAGACCACACCCGAGAAGTCGACCATGATGAAGTGGTCGATGTGGATGCCGGTGAGCTTCTCCCAGGTGGCGACCGAGCAGCCGGGTCCGCCGCGGCCCAGTGAGTCGTTCGTGATCCACTGCGCGGACGCCGGGTAGACATGCCCCTTGGAGTCGGTGCACTTGGGGATGGCCAGCAGGGTGTCGCGCGGCATGCTGACCACCGACATGTTGGTGCGGTCGGCGGAGACGTGCAGCAGGATCTGGACGTCCGCACGCGGCGCCGTCCCGAAGGTGTCCTTGGCGCCGCCGAGCTGCTGGTTCTCCTTGGTGTCCCGGGCGTCCGACCCGAGAAGAAGGATGTTCAGCGGGGTCTGGCCCGCCGCGTTCGGTTTTGACGCGGCCGCCCGGTCCTTGGCGTCGCCGATGTTCAGGTCGTCCTTCCTGAGGTTGGCGTTCAGGTGCTGGTAGTAGAGGTATCCCGCCCCGGCGGTGCCGAGTATGACGACGGAGAGGACCGTCGCCGACCAGCGCAGCACGCGGCGTCTGCGGCGCGGGCGTCCCGCGCCGCTCCCGGACCCGCCGGAGCCGTCGGCCGGTCCCTGGCCGCGAGGTTCGGCCGGCGGGCCGCCCTCGCCGTCCCGCGCGCCGTCGCTCTTCGCTTCGTACAGGCTCTCGTCCCAGCCCAGTTCGCCGGCGTCCCGGACACGTGGTCGCGCCCCCTTCCCCTGCACCTTGCTCTGCACCAAGTCCCTGCCTCCCCACCCTGCGCCCGGCAAGCGGGTCCGTCCCGCGGTCCGGGAGCCGCCCGATCGCGCCGCTCCCGGGACCTTCGTCGTGGGCGGGGTGCCCGTCGCGCCCCGCCGATGTCTCCCGCGTCCAGTTGGACGCTTGGCCCGCCCGACAGGATGTACTCCTGTTCGGGGCGGGTCTTGCGCCGTGTAAGACGCGTGGCGGGCCGCTCAGGTCACTTGGCGCACTGAACCTTGTCCGCCGTGGACTTGGAGTCGACGGCCGGCGCCTTGGTGGGGGCCGTCAGCGGCACCCCGGCGCCCTTGAAGTCCTTGCCGAGGGTCAGCACGATCGCGGGCAGTCCCTGCGCGTTCTTCTCGCTCTTGCCCGGCTTCAACGCCGACGCGGGCAGGCCCATGAGGTCCGCCAGCTTGCGTGCCTGGTCGGCCTGGTCGGGGGCGTACTCGAGGGTCGTCTTGTCGAGGGTGACACCCGCGTTGCCGAGCTGGCTGGACTTGGTCACGCCCTCGGTGTTCTGCAGCCAGTTGAGCGTTTCCTGGGCGCTGCCGCCGGGAGCGCCGCCGTTGTAGACGTCGACGCGGATGTCGGAGGCGGCCGAACGGGAGCCCTTCAGCCGGGCGTCCTCGGTGGCCTTCTGCTGCTTCTTGACCGCGGTGAAGGAGACGTCCGCCCTGATCGCCTCGAAGACCTGAGGCGCCTTGCTGGGGTTGAGGATGACCGTCTTCTTGACCGCCCCGTCCGCGGGGTTGTCGAGGACCGGCACCGTCGTGAACGTCAGGTTCTTGGGGTTGAGCTTGCCCAGCTCCAGACCCAGGTCCTTGAGCTTGCCGATGCTGTCGATCTTCGAGTCGACGGTCAGCGCCTTGGTGGCCGCCTCCGCCACGTCCAGCATCTTGGTCGGATCGCTGAGCGTGGAGTTCGACTTCAGCTTGCGCATCAACGCGCTGAGGAACTGCTGCTGCAACTGGATCCGGCTCAGGTCACCGCCGAAGCCCACGGCGTGCCGGGTGCGCACGAAGGCCAGTGCCGTCTCGCCCTCGATATGGCGCATGCCCTTCTGGAGATTGAGGTGCGAGTCCCGGTCGTGTATGTCCTTGCCCAGACACACGTCGACGCCGCCGACGGCCGTCGTCAGCGTCTTGACCGCGTTGAAGTCGGCGACCATGAAGTCGTCCGGGGTGATGCCGGTCAGCTCGGTGACCGTGCGCATGGTGCAGCTCGGCGTGCGGTCGTCCTGGCCGAGGCTCGTGTTGAAGCGCGCGCCCTTCGTGCCGGGGATGACCTTCGTGGTGCCGTCGGCCTGCTTCGTCGGGCAGTCCGGGACGTCGACGATCAGATCACGGGGAATGCTCAGGGCGGTCGCGTTCGAGCGGTCCTTGGAGACGTGCAGAAGGATGTTGGTGTCGGCGTGCCCGACGCTGCCGGCGTCGCCGTATCCCGTGTTGCCCTTGCCGGTGCGCTTGTCGGTGCCGATCAGCAGGATGTTGATCGCCTTGTCCTTCTGGAAGCCGCCGGTGCTCGCACCGTCGTCCGACACGGACGTGATGTTGTCGTTGAGGTGCTTGATGTAGAGATAACCCGCCGCGGACACCGCGACCAGCACGAAGGCCATGCTGCCGCCGGTCCACAGCAGGACCTTCTTCGCCTTGCCCTTCTTGGGCTTGGTCCGCCCACGGCGCCGCCCCGGCGGCGGCTCCTCGGGAGCCCCCCGGCGCCGTCGCTGCCCGGGGAGGGCGTCCGGTGGTGCTGTGTCCGGGGCCGCCCTCCGGGAACCGGACGCTGTGCGGGTGCCTCCGGGGGCACCCGGTGCGGGAGCACCCCGGCGGGGTCTCGGCACGCCCGACTGCGGTGCGGAAGGGGTCAGTCGCAGTTCGTATTCACCGGTGTTCGGGTTGAGCACCCACTGGTCTGCGGGGTCGATGTTGTCCGCCCGCCCACGGCCTTGCGCGTCCACGGTTGTCCGATCCTCCGTCGGGGCCACGCGGCGCCTTCCCCTCGAGGCGCTCGGGTCTCTTCAGCCGGTGCGTGACCCAGGACGGACCTCACGGGTATGGCACCAGATCGCTCACACTATCCGCCCAGTTCAGCGTCCAGCGACGGCGGTGACAAAATCCACTCCCCTACAACCGGGCAATCCGCCCTATTTCTCAGAGAGTTCTCAGCTCACGCGTTCCCGCCTTGGGGCGCACTTTACCCGCAGGCGTCCTGTGCGGCCGTGTTCCCGTGGAAAGTGGGCGGGGGTTCGGGACTCCGCAGCGGAACACCGGGGCCGACCGGCGGCTTTCCGCCGGACATCGCGTTGTCGTACGACTCCGCGCGGTCACCGGAGCTGCCGGGCTCCTCGCTCGTTCTTCCGGGCGGATCGGCCGGCACTTCCCTGGTGACCTCGACAGGCTGGTCCGCGCGCAGCCGCGCGAAGAGATCCCGTGCCGCGGGCTCCACGAGTTGGTCGCGATTGGCGTCGCCCGGGTACGGGGCGCGCGGCACGGTCAGGAACTGTACGTGCTCGGCGCCGAGGTTTCGCAGACCCGTCACAAGCTGGTAGAGCCCGCGCAGACTGGCCAGGGCCGGGTCCGTGGTCAGGGCCGAGGTGGCCGCGTCCAGCACGGGATACAGCGTCACCGGATTCAGCAGGACGTCGTTGCCGCGCACCTTGCCGACCAGCGCGCCGAGAAAGAGCTGCTGGCGTTCCATCCGCTCGGTGTCGCTGCCGTTGCCGAGACTCTTGCGGGCGCGCACATAGCCGAGTGCCTGTTCGCCGTTGAGGGTCACCCTGCCCGCGGGCAGCCTCAGCCGGGCGGCCTTGTCGTCGATCGGCTCCTTCAGGCACACCGTGACACCGTGGAGGGCGTCGACCATCTCCTTGAAGCCGTTGAAGTCGACGACCATGAAGTGGTCGATCCGGATGTTCGTAAGCTTCTCGACGGTGCGCACGGTGCAGGCGGAACCGCCCGTGGCGAAGGCGTGGTTGAACATCGTGAACACCGGCTCGGTGCGGCTGCCGTCCGGCCGCCGGCAGCTCGGCATGTCCACCATGAGGTCCCGGGGCAGGGACACGGAGGTGGCGGTGCGCCGGTTCGAGGCGAGGTGCAGCAGGATCGCGGTGTCGGACCGCTCGGTCCCGGAGTCCCGCCCGTACTGGCCGTTGCCGGCGCCCGACCGCCGGTCGGATCCGATGATGAGGATGTTCTGCGCGCCGTGCACGAGCGCGGTGGGCCGCTCCTTCTCGTACCGGGCCAGCTCGGAGGCGGCGTCGTTGTCCGCGGTGATGTTCGAGTTCAGCTTCTCGTACGCGGCCCACCCGAGCCCGCTGGCCCCGAGCACGAGCACGGCGAGGCCGAGCGCGGAGCGGCGCACCCAGCGCCGGCGCCGGCGGGGTGGCTGCCACGCGGTGCCGTGGATCGTCACTGCCGGGTGCACCCCCTTGCGGCGTACGAGCGTGTCGGGCTCTTACGACCATGGCCCGGGGCAGGGCCGGGGGGCGGCTGATGCTGGTCCGAACGGGGGAATGCGGCGCGCGCCCGCGCGGGAGGGGGCGGCTCGTCCGTGCGGGCGCGGGAGGGGCGTCCACCCGCGCGGACGGCGGGTCCTGCGCGGGCGCTCGCGGGGCGGGGCGGACCGGGGCGGACCGGGGCGGACCGCTCAGTGAGCGGTGGTGGTGGCGGTGGCCGACACGCGTTCGCTCTCGATCCGCTGGGCGAGCGCGCCCTCGCCGAGCCGGTCCAGATGCCGGCAGAGCACCACCGAGCCCCCCGTGGCCAGGGCCGCGTACAACCCGGCGCTCAGCCCCTCCCAGGTGTCGTACGGCAGACCGGACAGCAGTCGTGAGCCGGGCCCGGTCAGGCCGAGGGCGGGAGCGTCGGCGCGGGCCCGCTCCACGACCTCCGCGCCCGTGTACTCCGCCCCGGCGACGATGAGCGCCGGTGCCTGTGGGTCGACGGGCGCGTACGGCTGGAAGCGGTCGCCCTGGCCCGGCACCTCGGCGGCGTAGTCGAGGAAGCCGTCCGGCGGCTGCGGAAAGCGCCCGCCGAGGGGGCGCAGGGCGAGGGCGACGCGCTCCCCGGAGCAGGCGCGCGCCGCGTCCAGTGTGTCGGGCCCGCTGACGACGAGATCCGCGGCCGCCGCGTCGCCGCCCATGTCCGCGACGACGCCCACGGACGCGCATGCGAGCAGCCACACCGCCGTCTGCCAGTGAGCGGGCAGCAGCAGCGCGACCCGGTCGCCGGGTTCGGCGGCGAGGTCGCCCTGGAGGAGGTTGGCGGTCTTGGCCACCCAATTGGCGAAGGTCGTCACGGAGAGCTCGACACGTTCGCCCGTGGCGTCGTCGTAGAAGGTCACCAGGGGGCGGGAGGGATCCGCGGCGAGCGCGGAACGCAGCAGGTCGGCAGGGGTGCGGTCGGTGGGGTTCACGCGCGCAAGCGTACGCGGGGGCGGTGGCCGGGGCGGCGCGGCGGCTGGGCGGTGGGCCACCGGTTCGGCCGAGCGAATCCGACGACCCGTCAGTTCCTTGATGGACATATATGTCTGACTATGTCCAAGATCGTACTCATGCGTGGATTCCTTGCTTTCTCGATCGGTGTCAGCTGCGCCGTCCTCACCCTGCCCCTCGCGTCCCCGGCCACCGCGGCCGGGGCGGTCGCCGGGCCGGGCGTCCCCGGCAGTACCCAGTCGCTCCCTCTCGCGCCCCTCGGCGGCTCTCGCGCCCCCGGCGCCGCGAGCGAGCGGGGGCTCGCTCCGCAGACCGTGCGTTCCTTCTCGCTGGTCGGTGTCGTCTGGGACGACCCCGCCGCCCAACTCCGCGGCCACGTCCGGGTCCGTACCCGGGCCCACGCCACGGGCCGGTGGTCCGGCTGGCAGGAGCTGGAGGCGCAGAACCAGGACCACGGCCCCGACCCGGGCACCGGGGAGGGCCGTTCGCGCCGGATGCGCGGATCGACGGCGCCGTTGTGGGTGGGCGCCTCGGACGGTGTGCAGGTGTGGGTGCGCGCCGAGGAGGCCGGGTCCGGGGCGACCCGCGCCCCGAAGCTCCCCGACGGCCTGCGCGTCGAACTGGTCGACCCGGGGCAGGCGCCGGCGGAGGGCGCCCCCGCGGGGTCCTCGGACCCCGCCGAGGAGCCGGACCACCCGGGCATGGACGCGCCGTACCCGGCGGCGGGCACGGAAGCCATCGGGTCCGTCGTCGAAGGCGGTCTCGCTCCCCTCAACGCCCTGGGGGTTCCCGGGCCTTGGAAGCGGCCTGAGGCATCGGGGGAGCCGGAGGGATCGGAGGACTCGGCGGGGGCGGCGGGGGCGATGCAGTCGATGCGGGCGAAGGAGCCGACGGCGAAGGTGGAGAAGGTGGGGAAGGCTGCCGCGGGAGACGCGTCGGAGGAGCGCGCGAAGCAGCCGTACGTCGGACCGCGCCCGCGCATCGTCTCGCGGGCGGGCTGGGGCGCCGACGAGAGTCTGCGCGAGCCGGACTTCCTCTACACGGACACCGTGAAGGCGGCCTTCGTGCACCACACCGCCACGGGCAACAACTACAGCTGCTCCCAGGCCCCTTCCGTCATCCGCAGTATCTACCGCTACCACGTGGTGAGCAGCGGCTGGCGGGACATCGGCTACAACTTCCTCGTCGACAAGTGCGGAAACATCTACGAAGGCCGTGCGGGGGGCGTGGACAAGCCCGTGATGGGCGCCCACACCCTCGGTTTCAACAGCGACACCACGGGGATCGCTGTCATCGGCACCTATACGTCCACCGCCCCGTCGGCCGCCGCGCTCGACGCCCTCGCCCAGCTCACCGCGTGGAAACTCGGCCTCTTCGGCGTGGATCCGCGCGCCAAGACATATCTGGAGTCCGCGGGTGGCAATCTCTACCCAAAGGGCGAGAACGTACGACTGAACGTGATCTCCGGCCATCGGGACGGATTCGCCACGGAGTGCCCCGGAAGGCTGCTCTACGGCGAACTCGGCCTGGTCCGCACCGAGGCGGCCCGCTACCAGGGCCGCTGAGGACAGGGGCGGTCGTGGGAGGTCGTACGGGACCGCCCGCGCGACGTCGTACGGTGACCGCACGACACCGCACGACACCGCACACCGCACGACACCGAAGACGTCCCGCACACGCCGTACGAGTACATCCGCACGAGGGTGTGCGGGGACGTCTCCCCACACAGCCGTCGAGGGACACCCCACTGTCATCGAAGGCGCCTCTAACGGTCCTCATAACGCCTTTAGCGGTCCTCATAACACGGTCTGCATAGACTGGCCGGCCGATGGACAGTTCGGCCGGTCCCGGCAGGAAGCAGAGACGACAGGTGACAGAAGCGATCCTCCTGGTCGGCGGCAAAGGCACCCGGCTACGCCCGCTCACGGTGCACACGCCCAAGCCCATGGTTCCGGCGGCCGGGGTCCCGTTCCTCACGCACCAGCTGGCGCGGGCCAGGGCGGCGGGAGTCGAGCACATCGTGCTCGCCACGTCCTATCTCGCCGAGGTGTTCGAGCCGTACTTCGGCGACGGGTCGGATCTCGGCCTCCGGCTGGAGTACGTGACGGAGGAGGAGCCGCTCGGCACGGGCGGCGCCATCCGCAACGTGGCCAGCCGCCTCCACTCGGGCCCCGACGACCCGGTGCTCATCTTCAACGGTGACATCCTCACGGGCCTGGACATCCGCGCCCTGGTGCGGACCCACGAGTCGACGGGCGCGGATGTCTCCCTGCACCTCACCAAGGTGACGGACCCGAGGGCGTACGGCCTGGTCCCCACGGACGAGACGGGCCGGGTCACGGCGTTCCTGGAGAAGCCGCAGACACCCGAGGAGATCGTCACCGACCAGATCAACGCCGGGGCGTACGTCTTCCGCCGCTCGGTGATCGACACCATCCCGGTGGGCCGCCCGGTCTCGGTGGAGCGGGAGACCTTCCCCGACCTTCTGGCCGCCGGAGCCCATCTCCAGGGCATGGTGGATTCGACGTACTGGCTCGACCTGGGCACCCCGGCCGCCTTCGTGCGCGGCTCGGCGGATCTGGTCCTCGGTCGTGCCCCGTCCCCCGCGGTGCCCGGCCGCTGTGGCGACCGCCTGATCCTGCCGACGGCGTCGGTCGCCACGGGCGCGAAGCTGACGGGCGGCACCGTGGTGGGCGAGGGCGCGTTCGTCGGGGAGGGCGCCCGGATCTCGGGCAGCACGCTGCTCTCCGGCGCGGTGGTGGAACCGGGTGCGGTCATCACCGACTCCCTGATCGGCGCGCGCTCCCGGATCGGCGAACGCTCGGTCCTCACGGGCGCGGTCATCGGTGACGGCGCGGTGGTCGGCGCGGACAACGAACTCCGGGACGGGGTACGGGTCTGGTGCGACGCGCGGATCCCCGCGGGCGCGGTGCGCTTCTCCTCGGACCAGTGAGGACCGGCGAGCGGAGCGCGGCCGGGCACCGGAGGTAAGAACCTGGCAAGGTTCGGGTGAGGGTCGGGGAGGGCTGGGAGCATCAGCCCTCCCCGGCCCTCACTCCTTGCTCTCCACGATGCCTTGCCTTCCACTCCCTACAGCCGCCCGATGTCCCCCCGCCGCATCCGCGGGGCCCGGCGCGGCGGCACGGAGCCGCTCAGCAGGATCAGCCGCGCCGCACGGTGCCGCTGCCCCGCGTACGGCTCCAGCAGTGACAGCATCATCTCGTCGTCCGCGTACCGGTCTCCCGCGAGGGCGTATCCGACGATCCCCGGCAGATGCAGGTCCCCGACGGTCACCGAGTCCGCCGCCCCATGACTGCGCTGCACGGTCTCCGCGGAGGTCCACGGCCCGATCCCCGGCACCACCTCGAGCCGCGCCTGCGCCTCGGCCGGCTCCATCCCCGTCGCCTGCTCCAGCCGCGCGGCGACCCGTACCGCCCGCAGGATCGTCGACGCCCGCTTGTCGTCGACACCGGCGCGGTGCCATTCCCACGACGGGATCAGCGCCCAGGTGCGCGGGGCCGGCATCACATGCATCCGCCCCGGCGCGGGACCCGGCGCCGCTTCCCCGAACTTCCGCACCAGCAGCCGCCATGCCCGGTACGCCTCGTCCGTGGTGACCTTCTGCTCCAGGACCGACGGGATCAGCGACTCCAGGACCAGGCCCGTCCGCGTCAGCCGCAGTCCGGGACGCCGTTTCCACGCCAGCGCGAGCAGCCGGTGCCGCGGCTCGAAGGCCTCCGGGTCGTCCGACGCGCCGAGCATCTCGGGCAGTTGCTCCAGCAGCCACTCCGCCCCGGGCCCCCAGGCCTCCGCCTCGGCGACCCCGTGCCGCAGCGCGACCCGCAGGGTGCCCGGCCCCTGGGGTGTGTGACTGGCCCGCCACACCGAGCCGTCGGGGGTCGCCCGGAAGGTGGGGTCGGCGGGCCCGCGCCGCAGCGGCCCGAGCACCAGACCGAGGTCGAGCGGGCCGGGCGGGGCCCACGTCCGCCGTCGCCCCGGGGCAGTGGCCTGCCGCGGCACCCCGGTGGGTACGACGACATCCCCACCACGCAGTGTCGTGGGGGTGGGGCGGGGAGGGAAGCGTCCGGCCACGGAGGGGTCCTAGGGAGACGGGCGGGTCTTGCGGGAGTGACGTTCTTCCGGAGAGGAGTGCGGTTTCCTAAGAGAGTAGAGCGGGCGAGGGCCGCGCAGGGACGACTCGCGCCCCACGCGTCCCGCCCGCCGGGCACGGCGACCCGCGCCCGGCGCTCCGCGCGCTCACCGCACCTCGATGAACGCCCCCGGATCCCGCTCGGGCCGGGGCCTGGGCTCCTCGGCCGGATGCCCGACCGCCACGGCGCCCATCGGCTCCCAGTTCTCCGGCAGCCCCAGCGCCTCGCGTACGACGTCACGGCAGAACATCGTCGACGACACCCAGGCGGAGCCCAGTCGCTCCCCGGCGAGCGCGACCAGCAGGTTCTGCACGCCCGCGCCGGTGGCGACCACGAACATCTCCCGCTCGGCCGCGTCCCGCCGCGTGTCGCCGTAGGTGTGGGAGCCGTCCATGACCATGCAGGGGACGACGAGATACGGCGCGTTGCGCAGCACGTCTCCGCGCCGGACCCGCTTCGCGATCGACTCCTCGGCCTTCCCGTCCCGCCGCAGGTCGGCGATCCACGCCTCTCGCATCGCGTCCAGCAGCCGGGTCCGCGACTCCCCGGACTCCAGGAGCACGAACCGCCACGGCGTGGTGTGGTGCGGGGCCGGCGCGGTCACGGCGGCGGCCACCGCGCGCCGTACGGCACCGGGGTCGACGGGCTCGTCGGTGAACGTCCGCACCGTGCGCCGCTGGGTCACCGCCTCCCGTACCGCCTCTGAGGTGCCCAGCCGGAACATGTCGTCCCGCGCGCCGCGCACCATCGCCCGCGCGCCCTCGCCGTCGTCCCCGGCCACCAGGTGCGGCAGCCCGCGCACGACGGCGACGGGCAGACCGGCGGCCTTGCCCTTGACCAGGTCGCCGGCCGCGGCCAGCTCGTCGGCGGTGGCGACGACGGTCGCGCTCAGCGGATTGCCGTGGGCGTCCGTGCCGCCGCGCAGGTCGTCCAGGACCCGTACGCCCGCGGCCCCGATGGCGACATCGGTGAGTCCGGTGCGCCACGGCCGCCCGAAGGTGTCCGTGACGATCACGCCGACCTCGACGCCGAGGGCGTCCCGCAGCCCGTCCCGGACGGCCCGCGCGGACGCGTCGGGGTCCTCCGGCAGCAACAGCACGGTTCCCTCCGGGGTGTTGGAGGCGTCGACCCCGGCGGCGGCCATCACCAGACCCTGCCGGTTCTCGACGATTCTGAGCGGCCCGCGCCGGGCGACGACCCGCACGGTCTCGGCGTCGATGGCGGCCTCCCGGTCGTCCGCCCGGACCACGCGGCCCTCGGCCTTGGACACGATCTTGGAGGTGACGAGGAGCACATCCCCGTCGGCGAGCCCGGGCTCCGCCGTGGCGATGACCTTGGCCAGGTCGTCGCCCTCACGGATCTCGGGCAGCCCGGGCACGGCCCAGACGCGGTACCCCTCGGCCCCGCCGGCCGCGGGGCCGCCCATGGCCCTGCCGCCCTCGTCCCCGATGAGCCCGCCGCTCAAGCGCCTCGCACCTCCTCGGCCAGCGCCAGCGCCTCGTGGGCCATCCGGGCCGTCGCCTCCGGGTCGGTCATCATCAGCGGCACCGCGCGGCAGCGGATGCCCGCGGCCTCGACGTGCTCCACGGCGGCCGCGTCCACCGTGTCGACGAGCCAGCCGTCCAGCAGCCCGGAACCGTAGTGCTCGGCGACCGCCGCGGCCGTCGATTCGACACCGACCGCCGCGAGCACCTTGTCGGCCATGCCGCGCACGGGCGCGTCACCGACGATGGGGGAGAGACCCACCACCGGCACCCCGGCGTTGGCGATGGCCTCCCGGATGCCGGGCACCGCGAGGATCGTGCCGATGGACACCACCGGGTTGGAGGGCGGGAAGAGCACCACGTCCGCCTCGGCGATGGCCTCCAGGACGCCGGGGGCCGGCTTGGCCTGGTCGGCCCCGACCGGCACGATCGCCTCGGCCGGGACGGAGGCCCGCAGCCGCACCCAGTACTCCTGGAAGTGGATCGCCCTGCGCTCGCCGTCCAGCTCGACGGCGACATGCGTCTCCACGCGGTCGTCCGACATGGGAAGGAGCCGGACCCCCGGCTTCCAGCGATCGCACAGCGCCTCGGTGACCGCGCTGAGCGGATAGCCGGCGCCCAGCATCTGCGTCCGCACGATGTGCGTGGCGAAGTCGCGGTCGCCGAGGCCGAACCACTCCGGTCCCACGCCGTACGCCGCGAGCTCCTCCTTGAGGTGGAAGGTCTCGTCGGCCCGGCCCCAGCCCTGTTCCTCGTTGATGCCGCCGCCGAGTGTGTACATCACCGTGTCGAGGTCCGGGCAGACCTTCAGCCCGAAGAGGTGGATGTCGTCGCCGGTGTTGCCGATGACCGTGATGTCCGCGTCGGGCGAGGCCCGCTTCAGGCCACGCAGAAACCGGGCACCGCCGATGCCGCCTGCCAGAACCACAATGCGCATTGGAACAGTGTGTCAGCCGCGGGGCCGCGCGTTGAGCGCCGGTGGCCGGTGGCCGGTGGCCGGTGGCCGGTGGCCGGTGGCCGGTGGCCGGTGGCCGGTGGCCGGTGGCCGGTGGCCGGTGGCCGGTGGCCGGTGGTGGGTGGCCGGTGGTCGGTGGCCGCCGGCCGACGACGGGTGGGACGGTCGTGCGGACGGCGGTGACGACGCGTGAGCGGGCGGTGGAAGCCGCCGGGCTCAGCCGGTGACCGTGTCCACCGGGCCCCGCTCCGCCGTGCACGCCGAGACGGGGGCCCCGCCGGCCGAACGGAGCCGGGACGGGGGAAGCATGGGCATCTCGGTCAGGCCCGGGAAGTAGATGTGCAGGCTCACCGCCGGCTCCAGCGTGTCATTGACCACCTCGTGCACGTACCCCGGTGCGAAGACCCTCTGCGCCCCCGCACCCCACGCGCGGGTGCCGCGCTCCGTGCGCTCGGTCAGTGCGCCGTGCAGGACGGTCAGTACGCCGGACGAGCGCCCGTGGCCGTGCAGCCCGCTGCCCTGTCCGGGGACCCATGACAGCAGCCACACCTCGTAGCCGATTGGGGTCTCCCCTGCTCGAACGGAGCCGAGAGCCTGGGGAACGGTGCGCAGCCGGTGGTACCAGCGGGAGGTCGCGTCGTACCGCACAAGGTGCTCCCACTGGGAGCGGTCGGCGGCGATGGAGCGGGCGAGACCGGCGAACTCGGCCACGGTGGCCGGGTGCTCGCGCGGCGGCTGGAGCAGATGCGGCACTTCCAGGATGTCGCCGGCGATCTGCAGGTCGCTGTCGCTGTTCATAGGGGTGCGGTCATTCCTCGGCGAGAGTGCGGGGGTGGCTGGATGTCGCGAGTCGTCCGCCCGGGTCACGGGCGTGGCGGAAGCCCTGATACGGGCGGGGAACAACAGCCGAGTCGGGTGGACTCAGGGGCGGCCGGAGCGGTGGAAGAGGCTCAACAGCCGAGACGGCAACAGCTACAGCGAGCGCGGGCAGCACCGTGGGACCCGGCGGAGCGGGTCTGGGCGAGTGCCGAGTTCGCGAGCATGCCCACTAGGACATCGGTTCACACTTCCCCTGTCAACTTGAGGTCCGGAATGTGGGAGGTGTTTCACCTCATCCGGTTCATCTGCCAGATGAAAGGTTTGTTCACCGGCCACCCGGGACACATGGAGCGCACCGCCGGGCGCACGGACCCCGTTGCGATCTCGTGATCCGACTGTGATCCGGTTCGCTTCGCGGTTCGGGTCGGAACGAGATCGAACGTCCGGACGTCCTCCCCTGTGACGGGGTGGGCGCCCATCCGGGCCCCTGTTGAGTGTCTGGGTTTATGCCGATTTGAACACTTTCCGCATAGCCTTGGTTCCGCAGAGTGAATAAGGGGCTCAATAGCAGATCTCGGCTTGACTGGCCCGGATCGGCACACTTGTAATTTCACTCGTGTCGTTCAGCCGAAATCGGTAACGGCTACATCACGGGGACGCGAAAGACTGACGAGGGGCGCACATGACCGAGCTGGTGCAGCAACTGCTGGTCGACGACGCGGACGAGGAACTCGGCTGGCAGGAGCGCGCGCTGTGCGCCCAGACCGACCCCGAGTCCTTTTTTCCCGAGAAGGGCGGCTCCACCCGCGAGGCCAAGAAGGTCTGCCTCGCCTGTGAGGTCCGCTCGGAGTGCCTCGAATACGCGCTCGCCAACGACGAGCGGTTCGGCATCTGGGGCGGTCTGTCCGAGCGTGAGCGCCGTCGCCTCAAGAAGGCCGCGGTCTGACCCGTTCCTCCCGCCGGAGACCTCCGGCGCCCTTGCCCGGACAACGGCGTACGGCCTTGTGCCCAGACGTCACTGCGGCCCGTCGCAGGTGGGTTATCCACAGGCGGCGGGCCGCTGTGCTGCCCAGCCGATAGTGTGGTCGCTCGTCCGAGACGCCCCGCTGTCCTCCAGGGCACAGGCGTCCACCGCAGTCCATCGAACCGGGGCCCGCACCTCGATGTCCGTGTACAGCCATACGGCAACCCATCAAGACGCCGCTGCCACACCCGAGTTCCCGCGTCATGTGGTCACCGCGGTGCTCGTCGCCCACGACGGAGCCCGCTGGCTGCCCGACGCGCTCGCCGGGCTGCTCGGCCAGGAGCGCCCGGTGCAGAACGCCGTGGCGGCCGACACCGGCAGCGCCGACGACTCCTCCCGGTTGCTCACCGAGGCCCTCGGCGGCGACCGGGTCCTGCACCTCGCCCGGCGCACCGGCTTCGGCCAGGCCGTCGAGGAGGCGAATCGCGGCGCGGCCGTGCTGACCCCGGACGACCTGCCCTACCTCAAGCGCCCCAGCGGCTGGGACCCGGTCACCCGCACCTGGCGGGACGAGGCCTACGACCTGCCCGAGCTGCCGTACGGGGAGCCGGTGCAGTGGCTGTGGCTGCTGCACGACGACTGCGCCCCCGAACCCGACGCCCTGGCCCAGCTCCTGCGGGTCGTGGAGAACGAACTGGAGCTGGGCCGCGACGACGTGGCCGTCGTCGGCCCCAAGCTCCGCGGCTGGTACGACCGCCGGCAGCTCCTGGAGGTCGGCGTCACCATCGCCAACTCCGGCCGTCGCTGGACCGGTCTGGACCGCCGCGAACAGGACCAGGGGCAGCACGACCACGTCCGCCCGGTGCTGTCCGTGTCCACGGCCGGCATGCTGATCCGGCGCGATGTCTTCGAGGAGCTCGGCGGCTTCGACCGGCACCTGCCCCTGATGCGGGACGACGTCGACCTGTGCTGGCGCGCCCAGGCCGCCGGCCACCGCGTCCTGGTCGCCCCCGACGCGGTCGTACGACACGCGGAGGCGGCCTCCCGCGAGCGCCGCACCGTCGACTGCGCGGGCCGCACCGCGGCCTCCCCGCACAAGGTGGACAAGGCGGGAGCCATCTACACCCTCCTCGTCAACGCCCGCACGGGACAGCTGCCCTGGATCCTGCTCCGCCTGATCCTCGGCACCCTGCTGCGCACGGTCGCGTACCTCGTCGGCAAGGTGCCCGGGCAGGCCGTCGACGAGATCCGCGGTCTGCTGGGCACCCTGCTGCGGCCCGAGCGGATCATCGCCGGGCGCCGCCGGCGCGGCCGTCCGCAGGTCGACAAGGGCGAGCTGCGTCCGCTGTTCCCGCCGCCCGGAGCGACGGTCCGGGCCACCTTCGAACAGGTCGCGAGCAACCTCGTGGGCCGCTCCGACCCCGAGGTCTCCTCGGCCGGCCGGCACGGCGGCGGCCTGGAGTCCGGACCGGGCGGCGACGACGCCGACTTTCTCGAGCTCGAGCAGTTCGCCCGGCTCAAGCGCATCGCCCGCAAACCGGGCCCGCTGCTCTTCGCCGTCCTCCTGCTTGTCTCGCTGGTCGCCTGCCGCGCCCTGCTCGGCGGCGGGGCGCTCGCCGGCGGCGCGCTGCTGCCCGCGCCCACCGACTCCTCCGAGCTGTGGTCGCGCTATCTCGACGCCTGGCATCCGCTGGGCGCCGGCGGCACCCACTCCGCGCCGCCCTATCTCGCGCTCGTCGCCCTGCTCGCGAGCCTCCTCTTCGGCTCCACCGGACTCGCGGTGACGGTGCTGCTCGTCTTCTCGGTGCCGCTGGCCGGATTCACCGCCTACTTCGCCTCGCGTCCGCTCGTCGAGTCCCGGCTGCTGCGCGCCTGGGCGTCCATCGCGTACGCCTTCCTGCCCGCCGCCACCGGCGCCCTCGCCGGCGGCCGCATCGGCACCGCGGTCCTCGCGGTCCTGCTGCCGCTTCTCGCGCGCGCGGGCATCGCGGCGTCCGGACTCGCCCACGCCTCCGGCGCGCGCGGCAGTTGGCGCGCCACCTGGGCGTATGCGCTCCTGCTGACGATCACCACCGCGTTCACCCCGATCGTGTGGCCCATCGCGGCGGTCCTGGGCATCGCCCTGCTCGCCGTGCGCAGAAACGAGATCCTCGCCTACGGTTCGCGCGTTCTCGCCCAGTTGGGCACCCCGCTGCTGGTGCTCGCCCCCTGGTCGCTCACGCTGCTGCCCTACGGCTTCTTCCGGGAGGCCGGTCTCGCCTACGGCAAGGGCGCGGCCTCCGCCTCCGATCTGCTGGGCGCGAGCCCCGGCGGCCCCGGCACGGTCAGCGGGCTGATGCTCATCGGCATCGTCCTCGCCGCGCTCGCGGCCCTCCTGCGCGGCGAGCGCCGGAGAGCCGCCTGGACGGCATGGGCGGCCGCCCTGGTGGGGCTCGTGTTCGCGGTCCTCTCCAACGCCTCGACCTGGGCCGGACCCGCGACCCTCGTCTACGGCCTCGCGCTGCTGTCCGCCGCCGTGATCGGCGCGGAGGGCGCCCGTGACCGGGTGGCCGAGCAGAGCTTCGGCTGGCGTCAGCCCGTGGCCGCGCTCATCGCCTTCGCGTCCGTGGCGGGTCCCCTGCTCATCGCCGCCGGGTGGATGATCCGCGGCGCGGACGGGCCCGTGGAGCGGCGCGATCCCGTGCAGGTGCCCGCGTTCGTCGCCGAGGAGGGCGGCACGAGCGACCAGGCCCGCACCCTCGTCCTGGACGGCGAGTCCACCGCGCTCGTGCGCTACACCCTCGTCCGCGGCTCCGGCGCCCGCCTCGGCGACGCCGAACTAGCCGCCGAGGACGGCGAGAACAAGCAGCTCGACAAGGTCGTCGCCAACCTCGTGGCGGGCTCCGGCGCCGACCAGGCCGACGAACTCGGCGGCTTCGCCGTGCGCTACGTCCTCGTCCGCAAGGGCGCCCCCCGGGAGGTCAGCCGGGTCCTGGACGCCACCCCCGGCCTGAGCCGGCTCAGTCAGCAGGACGGCAGCGCCCTGTGGCGGGTGGACCGGGAGGTCTCCCGCGCGGCGATCGTCAGCGGCTCCGCCGCACCGCAGCCCGTGGCGGCCGGACCCGTCCTGATCCACACCCGGATCCCGTCCGGCACCGGTGGCCGGATCCTGCGGATCGCCGACACCGCCGACGCGGGCTGGACAGCCACCCTCGACGGCAAGCCGCTCACCCGCACCACGGTCGACGGCTGGGCCCAGGGCTTCGAACTGCCCGCGTCCGGCGGCACGTTGGACGTCACCTACGACACCCCGTTCGGCCACACCGGGTGGCTGTGGGCGCAGGGCGCGCTCGCGGTCGTCCTCGTGGTGCTCGCCCTGCCCGGCCGCCGCCGGGACGTCGACGACGACCTCCCCGAGGAGCCGGTCGTGCCCGCCCAGGACGCCGGCGGCGAGGGCCGCCGGGCCCGCAGGCTGCGTGCCCAGGCCGAGGCCGAGGAGGCGGGACAGGACACCGGCGCCCCGGCCCCGGCCGAGGAGGAGGACGAGGCCTTCGAGCCTGTCGCGATCCCGCGGCAGCAGGCGTACGGGGAGTGGGACACGACGGGCTACGCGGGCACCGGGTACGGCACCGAGTACGGCACCTACGGCGGCGAGCAGTACCAGGGCGCCCAGGAGTACGCGCAGGGCGCGTACGAGCAGCAGCCGTACCAGGCCGACCCCTACCAGGGCGCCCCGTACGACCCGTACGCCTACGGCAACACGGCGCCGTACGACCCGACGTACCACCAGGGCTACGCCGCGCCCTACGACCCGGCGCACGGCACCGACAGTGAGCGCCCCGACGGGAGCCAGCAGTGAAGCGCACGACCCTGTCCCTGATCGCCGGCGTGACCGCGCTCGCCGCCGTCACCGGATTCGCCGCGCTCGACACGCCTGACGCGTCCGGCAGCAGCACCGCGACGACGGCCGCCCGGCTGCCCGTGGAGCAGACCCGGCTGCTGTGCCCCGAGCCGAGCAGCTCCGACATCGCCGAGACCACGTACACGTCGTTCACGCCTGTCTCGAAGGGCACGAGCGGCAGCGGCAAGGCCCAACTCATCGTGGCCGACGCACAGTCGGCGGACGGCACGGACACCGGCAAGGGCGGCAAGGGCGGGAAGGACAAGAAGCAGTCCGACGCGCCGACCGTCGCCCCCAAGGAGCCCGGCACCCCGGTCACCGCGGACAGCTCGGGCGCCGACACGCCCGCGCTCATCGGCACCGCCACGGGACGGTTCGCGCCCGGCTGGACGGTCCAGGAGACCACCCAGGTCGCCGCGGGGGCCGGCCGCGGGCTGCTCGGCACCGGCTGCTCCGCCCCGGACACCGAGTTCTGGTTCCCGGGCGCCAGCACCGCCGGCTCCCGCACCGACTATGTGCACCTGACCAACCCCGACGGCTCCGCCGCCGTCGTCGACATCGAGCTGTACGGCAAGGACGGCAACCTCAAGTCGACGGTCGGCGAGGGCATCACCGTCCAGCCGCACGCCAGCGAGCCGATCCTGCTGTCCACGCTCACCGACGCGAAGGAGCCCGACCTCACGGTCCATGTGAGCGTCCGCAGCGGCCGCGTCGCCGCCGCCGTCCAGGCCCTCGACGACAAGCTGGGCGGCGACTGGCTGGCCGCCTCGACGGACCCCGCGGGATCCCTGGTGCTGCCCGGCATCCCCAAGGACGCCACGGACGTCCGTCTGGTCGCCTTCGTGCCCGGCGACGGCGACGCCGACCTCAAGGTGCGCCTCGCCTCGCCCTCCGGGGAGATCACCCCGGCCGGGAACGAGACGGTGCATCTGAAGGCCGGCATGACCACCGCCGTCGACCTCGGCGACGTCACCCGTGGGGAGGCGGGTTCCCTGGTGCTGACGCCCGGCGACACCCCGGTCCCGGTGGTCGCCGCCCTGCGGGTGGTGCGCGGCAAGGGCGACAAGCAGGAGTCCGCGTTCATCCCGGCCACCGCGCCGGTCGGCACCCGCGCGTCGGTCGCCGACAACAGCGCCAAGGGCAGCACGCTCGCGCTGACCGCGCCGGGCGCCACGGCCACCGTCAAGGTCACCGCGTCCGCGGGCAGCGACGGCGGCACGGCGGCGACCAAGGAGTACACGATCAAGGGCGGTACGACGCAGAACGTGGACGCGCCCGTGCCAAGCGGTCTGAAGGGCACGTACGCGCTCACCGTCGAGCCGGTCTCCGGAGGACCCGTCTACGCCGCCCGTACGCTCCAGAGGACCATCGAGGGCGTACCGGCGTTCACCGTGCAGACCCTTCCCGACGACCGGGGCACGGTCGCGGTGCCGGAGGCGGACCAGGACCTCTCCGTCCTGCTGAAGAAGTGACGGCCCGGGGCGCCGAGGAGGTGACGTCCCGCGGCTGTTCGGGAAGTGGCGGCTCGCGCTGTTCGAAAGTGACGGCCCGGGGCCGCCGAGGAGGTGACGCCCCGGGTTGTCCATGAGGTGACGGCCCGAAGGGCCGAGGGACCCCCGGAGGTCAGTCCTCGCCGTAGCGCGGATCCACCGTCTCCGGAGTCAGCCCCAGCAGCTCCGCCACCTGCTCCACGACCACCTCGTGGACCAGAGCGGCACGCTCGTCGCGGCCCTTGGTGCGGATCTCGACGGGGCGGCGGTAGACGACGACACGCGCCCGGCGCCCGTCGCCGGCCGGGACCGTGCCCCCCAGCGGCACCGCCTCGTCGTTCCATGTCTGCCCGGGGCCGTCGAGGCGCGGCACCTCCAGGACGAGGAAGTCGATGTCGGCGAGCTGCGGCCAGCGCCGCTCCAGGCGCTCCACGGAGTCCTGCACCAGATCCGCGAACACCTCGGCACGGCTCGCGGCGAGCGGCACCTGCGGCGGCGCGATGGGCCCGCGCATGCCTCTGCCGTGACGATCACGGCGGCGGGGGCCGGGTGCGGCGGAGCGGGGCGGTACGGCGTTGTCCATCACTGACGAAGCGTAATCCCCGCCGGGGCCCGGCGCCCGGCCCCACACTCCCCTCCGCACCGCGTTGTCCACCCGGCTCGCCGGGGCCGGCCGCCGGATGCCGTCGAGCCCGTAGAGCAATGTCGCAGGATGACCATTCCAGCCAAGGTTGGGCTCGATTCCATATCCCTCCCGGACCGTCGGGCTCATGAGAATTGGCAAGGTTTGTAGCAAGTGGTGACCGGTTTCAAGGCGGCTCGAGGCCGGATCCCGCGGCCTCCGCGCAGGTCACCGGGGCCCGTCGGGAGGGGCCTGTGGGGTGTTTCACAGCACGACACGGTGGAGTGACCTGGGGGAGAGTCGTCGCGGCCCGCTCAAGAGTGCGGTACCGTCCAACGTCGTGAGCCCTGTACGTCGTTGTTCGCGCACCGCTTGCGGCCGACCCGCCGTAGCGACGCTGACGTACGTCTACGCCGACTCGACCGCGGTCCTGGGCCCGCTCGCCACCTACGCCGAACCCCACTGCTACGACCTGTGCGCCGAGCACTCCGAGCGCCTGACCGCCCCGCGCGGCTGGGAGGTCGTCCGGCTCCTGGACGGCTCGGCCCCCGCGCGTCCCAGCGGCGACGACCTGGAGGCGCTCGCCAACGCGGTCCGCGAGGCGGCCCGCCCGCAGCAGCGCGCGGCGGAGGCGGGCGGCGGCAGCGCGCGTACGGCGGACCCGATGGAGGTCGCGCGCCGGGGCCATCTGCGGGTCCTCCGCTCGCCGGACAACTGAGCGCCGGGCGGCCTTCGTGAAGTCCGGGTGTGAACCCCGGTATGAACTCCGTTGGAACTGCCCGCCCGGCCCGCCGGACCCACCACCGGGAGCCACTTCCAACAGGTAGTTTGGGGTCATCGTCAAGACCTCAGGAGGGTTGGCAGTGGCTGCTGATCTGTCGCAGATCGTGAAGGCGTACGACGTGCGCGGCGTCGTCCCCGACCAGTGGGACGAGCCGCTGGCCGAACTCTTCGGGGCGGCCTTCGCCGAGGTGACCGGCGCGGACGCGATCGTGATCGGCCATGACATGCGGCCTTCCTCCCCGGGACTCTCGCGCGCCTTCGCCCGCGGGGCCGCCGCCCGCGGCGTCGACGTCACCGAGATCGGCCTGTGCTCGACGGACCAGCTGTACTACGCGTCGGGCGCGCTGAACCTGCCGGGCGCCATGTTCACCGCCTCGCACAACCCGGCGCAGTACAACGGCATCAAGATGTGCCGCGCGGGCGCCGCCCCGGTCGGCCAGGACACGGGTCTCGCCGAGATCCGCGCGCTGGTCGAGCGCTGGGTGGACGAGGGCGCGCCGGAGCCCGCACAGACGCCCGGCACGGTCACCGAGCGGGACACGCTGGAGGACTACGCGGCGCACCTGCGCTCCCTGGTCGACCTGACCTCCATCCGCCCGCCCGTATCCGGCCACCGCCCTTCCAAGGAGGGCGCTTCGCCCTCTCATTTGAAGGTCGTCGTCGACGCCGGCAACGGCATGGGCGGCCACACCGTGCCCACCGTCTTCGCCGGGCTGCCGATCGACCTGGTCCCGATGTACTTCGAGCTGGACGGCACCTTCCCCAACCACGAGGCCAACCCGCTCGACCCCAGGAACATCGTCGACCTCCAGAAGCGCGTCCGCGAGGAGCACGCCGACATCGGCATCGCCTTCGACGGGGACGCCGACCGGTGCTTCGTCGTCGACGAGCACGGCGACCCCGTCTCGCCGTCCGCGGTCACGGCGCTGGTGGCCGCGCGCGAACTGGCCAAGCACGGCGGCAAGGGCACGGTCATCCACAACCTGATCACGTCCTGGTCCGTGCCCGAGGTCGTCCGGGAGCACGGCGGCACGCCCGTGCGCACGCGCGTGGGTCACTCCTTCATCAAGGCCGAGATGGCGCGCACCGGCGCGATCTTCGGCGGGGAGCACTCGGCCCACTACTACTTCAAGGACTTCTGGAACGCCGACACGGGCATGCTGGCCGCGCTCCACGTCCTGGCGGCCCTCGGCGGGCAGGACGGCCCGCTGTCACAGCTGGTCGCCGAGTACGACCGCTACGCGGGCTCCGGAGAGATCAACTCCACGGTGGACGACCAGCAGGGCCGCCTGGCCGCGATCAGGGCGGCGTACGAGGGCCGCGAGGGCGTCACCCTCGACGAGCTGGACGGCCTGACCGTCTCGTCCGCCGACTGGTGGTTCAACGTCCGCCCCTCCAACACCGAACCGCTGCTGCGCCTGAACGCGGAGGCGAAGGACGAGGCGACCATGGCGAAGATCCGGGACGAGGCCCTGGCCATCATCCGCGGCTGACCCCCGCGCCAGGCGGCACGGCCGCGGCGGGCGCCCCTTCCGAGCGGGGCGCCCGGGACCGCGCCGCCACGCCCAACCCCCACCCCGTCGCCCCCGCGGCGGTAATCTGACCAGGTCAAGCGCACTCGCTCCGAAGGGACCCCTCATGCCGCTCGAAGCCGGCCTCCTGGAGATCCTCGCCTGCCCGGCGTGCCACGCCCCCCTCAAGGAGGAGGACAGCGAGCTGATCTGCACCGGTCAGGACTGCGGCCTCGCCTACCCCGTCCGGGACGGCATCCCGGTCCTGCTCGTGGACGAGGCCCGCCGCCCCGCCTGACGGAACCGGCGATCGGAGACTGCCGCTCATGCTCGACGAATCCCTGCTGGACGACCCCGACGCGTTGGCGCTGGCCGACCGCCGCGCCCTGCTGCGCGGCGCCGCCGAGGCCGGCGCCCGGGTCCGCACCGCCGTACGGCACGCCGCCGAGGCGGGGATCACCGAACTGAAGCCCGACGGCCGCCCCCGTGCCGTCCTCATCGCGGGCCCCGGCACCGCCTCCGTGGGCGTGGCCGAGCTGCTCGGAACGCTCGCGGGCGCCTCCTGCCCGGTCACCCGCATCCACCCGACCGGTGTCGCCCCGGCCGCCGGTGCCCTGCGCTGGGACCTGCCCGGCTGGGCGGGCCCCGTCGACCTCCTGTTGATCGCCACGCCCGACGGCACCGAACCGGGCCTCGGGATCCTCGTCGAGCAGGCCTACCGACGAGGCTGCGCGGTCGTCGCCGTGGCCCCCGCCGGAGCCCCGGTCACGGAGGCGGTGAACGGCGCGCACGGCCTGTTCGTCCCGATGGCGACCGCCCCCTACGAGCAGGAGGAACCGCTCGCGGCGTCCGCGCCCGGCGTCCTATGGGCCCTGCTCACCCCGCTGCTCGCCCTGCTGGACCGCACCGGGCTGCTCTCCGCCCCGGCTGATGCCCTGGAGAAGGTCGCCGACCGCCTCGACCAGGTCGCCGAGCGCTGCGGCCCCGCCATCGCCACCTACTCCAACCCAGCCAAGACCCTCGCCGCCGAACTGGCCGAATCCCTGCCGGTCATCTGGACGGAGGGCGTCTCCGCTGCACCCGCCGGCCGTCGCTTCGCCGCCGCGCTCGCCGAACTGGCCGGCCGTCCCGCGCTCACCGCGCAGCTGCCCGAGGCACTCGCCTCGCACAACGTCCTGCTCTCCGGTGCGCTCGCCGCCGGCGCCGACCCCGAGGACTTCTTCCGCGACCGCGTCGAGGAGGCCCAGGCCCTCCACGCACGCGTGGTGCTGCTGCGCGACCGGCCCATCGGGGGCCTGAGCGCGGCCCCCACCGCACGCGAGCTGGCCCTCAGCCATGACACGGCGATCAGCGAGCTGGAACCGGAGGACGGCAGCGAGCTGGAGACCCTCGCGGAACTGATCGCCATCACGGATTTCGCCGCTGTTTACGTGGCGCTCGCTTCGAGGGCCTGACCTTGGCTCACGCCGTCGCCGCCCGACGGCGCTCGTGCCCCGCGTGACTACGGAGAAAAGAACACCCATGGATCGCCTCGACAACACCATCCGCCCCTACGCCTGGGGCTCGACCACCGCCATCCCCCGCCTCCTCGGCGTGGAGCCGACCGGTGAACCCCAGGCGGAGATGTGGATGGGCGCCCACCCGGGCGCACCCTCGCGCACCCCGCGCGGGCCGCTCAACGAGGTGATCGACAAGTCCCCCGAGCAGGAGCTCGGCGCCCGCACGTTCGCCAGGTTCGGCCCGCGGCTGCCCTTCCTGCTGAAGATCCTCGCCGCCGGCGCCCCCCTTTCCCTCCAGGTGCACCCCGACCTGGAGCAGGCGAAGGAGGGCTTCGAGGACGAGGAGCGCCGCGGCCTCCCCCTCGACGCGCCCCATCGCAACTACAAGGACGCCAACCACAAGCCCGAACTCATCTGCGCCCTCACCGAGTTCGACGGACTGTGCGGCTTCCGCGTCCCCGACGACGCCGCCGAACTGCTCGCCGGCCTCGACGTCGACTCCCTCAAGCCCTACGTCGACCTACTGCACGCGCACCCCGAAGAGGCCGCCCTGCGCGAGGTCCTCACCGCCGTTCTGACCGCCGACCCCGAGGAGATGGCCCACACGGTCGCCGAGACCGCGGCCGCCTGCGCCCGCCTCGGCGGCGCCTACGCCCCGTACGCGGACCTCGCCCACCACTACCCGGGCGACCCCGGCGTGATCGCGGCCATGCTGCTCAACCATGTGCGGCTCCAGCCCGGCGAGGCCCTCTTCCTCGGTGCCGGCGTTCCGCACGCCTATCTGAGCGGCCTCGGCGTCGAGATCATGGCCAACTCCGACAACGTCCTGCGCTGCGGACTGACCCCCAAGCACGTCGACGTCCCCGAACTGCTGCGCATCGTCCGCTTCGAGGCGGGCGACCCCGGCGTGCTGCGCCCGGAGGCGTCCCCCGACGGCGAGGAGGTCTACGAGACCCCCATCGACGAGTTCCGCCTGTCCCGCTACGTGCTCCCCGAGGACACCACGCACGACCTCACCCGCCCGGCCCCGCAGATCCTGCTGTGCACGGCCGGAACCGTACGCGTCGGCGAACATCCGCTCGCCCCGGGCGAGTCGGTCTTCGTACCGGCGGGTGAACCCACCGTGGTCTTTGGAGGCGGCACGCTCTTCCGGGCCACGGTCGTCGCCTGAGCCACAGCCGCATGCCGTCCGACGCCGGTCCGGCGCAGCACCGCCGGACCCGGCTGCAACAATGACCCACCGGCAAAGGACGGGCAAAGGCCCTGGAGCGGGGTACGCGAGTGCGACCAGCCAGGGCGGGACGGCAACGAAGGGACAACGCGAACACATGAGCGCGTCAGGCGGCACCAAGGCGATCGTGGCGGCACTCGGCGCCAACCTCGCGATCGCGGCATCGAAATTCGTGGCGTTCGCCTTCAGCGGCTCGTCCTCGATGCTCGCCGAGGGCGTCCACTCGCTCGCCGACTCCGGGAACCAGTTCCTGCTGCTGATCGGCGGCAAGCGGGCCCAGCGCGAGGCGACTCCGCAGCATCCGTTCGGCTATGGCCGCGAGCGCTTCATCTACGCCTTCCTGGTCTCGATCGTCCTCTTCTCGATCGGCGGCATGTTCGCCATCTACGAGGGCTTCGACAAGATCGAGCACCCGCACGAACTGAAGCACTGGTACTGGCCGGTGGGCGTCCTCGTCTTCGCGCTGCTCGCCGAGGGCTTCTCCTTCCGCACCGCCATAAAGGAGTCCAACGAGCTGCGCGGAACGCTGTCCTGGGCGCAGTTCATCCGCCGCGCCAAGGCGCCCGAGCTGCCCGTCGTCCTGCTGGAGGACTTCGGCGCGCTGATCGGTCTGGTCCTCGCCCTCGGGGGTGTCGGCCTCGCACTGCTCACCGGCGACGGCATCTGGGACGGCATCGGCACCGTCTGCATCGGTGTCCTGCTCGTCCTGATCGCCCTCGTCCTCGCCGCCGAGACCAAGTCCCTGCTCCTTGGCGAGGCCGCCGGTCCGGACGTGGTCAGGAAGATCGAGTCGGTGACCGTCGACGGCGAGACGGTCACCGGCATCATCCATATGCGCACGCTCCACCTCGGCCCCGAGGAGCTGCTGGTCGCCGCCAAGATCGCAGTCCGGCACGACGACACCGCCGCCCAGGTCGCCGCCGCGATCGACGCCGCCGAGGCCCGTATCCGTGCCGCTGTCCCGATAGCGCGGGTCATCTACCTGGAGCCGGACATCTACAGCGCGGCCGAGGCGGCCAAGGGCCCGGACCCCGAGGCGACGCCCGGGGGCCCGACCCGGACCGCCGGCCACTGACCCTCACCCGTGGAAGGGCCACGGCGGTGCGGGCGGGACGACCCGCCTCTTGCGCACCGCCACGGCGGCGCGCCTCTTGCGCACCGCCACGGCGGCGCGCCTCTTGCGCACCGCCACGGCGGCGCGCCTCTTGCGCACCGCCACGGCGGCGCGCCTCTTGCGCACC
>NZ_JBIVNO010000007.1:0-5547 GCF_044753645.1 Streptomyces sp. NPDC093261 | reverse complement strand
CGCACCGCCACGGCGGCGATTCCCAGGCCGAGCCCCGTGGCGGCCAGGACCGGTCCGAGCAGCCCGCACAGCCGCCGGCCCACCAGCCGGCCCGGGCCCCCGACGACGCGCCCCTTCACATCGCCGACGGCCACCGTTCCCCGGTGGCCGTCGGTCGCGACGAACCGTGAGTCCACGGAGTCGATCCGGTGGTCACCCAGCACGAACAGCCGGCACCCGGGCACCTTCACGCCGTACGGCCGATGCATACCGTCGGCGACCGCCTGTGCGTCGCCTGAGCCGGGCTCGACGCCCGACTGACACCTTCCTCACACGGGACGGCCGCCCCGGACGCCCGAGCCAGCGCCCCCGACTGCCGGGTGCCTCTCTCGCTCTCCGCGCCCAGAGGCACGGAGACACCCTGCTCATGCGGCTCTCCCGGCGTCCGTCGGACCTCCCGGGACATCGCGTGGTCCGCTCCGCGGCGCTCGCGATGTGTCCGGAGGCGGACTGGGGACGGCCGGGTCCCGCGGTGTAGCTTGGGACAGAGCCAGACGTCGCTGCTGATGGCGGTCGGGCGGCCCTGCGAGGGCCGGCCGAGGGAGAGAGGGCCTCCGACGGACTGTGCTGCGCGCACGCGGGCATGCCTGTGTCCTCTTCGGGCACCCCTGTGTCCGCCGCCGCGCAGACCAGCCCTACCCACCTCGACCCGACTCCGAGGAGCACCTCGCAATGACGACTGTCGACAACCGACAGGACTTCAAGGTCGCCGACCTCTCCCTGGCCGAGTTCGGCCGCAAGGAGATCACCCTCGCCGAGCACGAGATGCCCGGTCTGATGGCGATCCGCAAGGAGTACGCCGAGGCGCAGCCTCTGGCCGGCGCCCGCATCACCGGTTCCCTGCACATGACCGTCCAGACCGCCGTGCTCATCGAGACGCTGGTGGCGCTCGGCGCGCAGGTCCGCTGGGCCTCCTGCAACATCTTCTCCACCCAGGACCACGCGGCCGCCGCCGTCGCCGTCGGCCCGAACGGCACGTCCGACAACCCGCAGGGCATCCCGGTCTTCGCCTGGAAGGGCGAGACGCTGGAGGAGTACTGGTGGTGCACGGAGCAGGCGCTGACCTGGCCGGACACCCCCACCGGCGGCCCGAACATGATCCTCGACGACGGTGGTGACGCCACCCTCCTCGTCCACAAGGGCGTCGAGTACGAGAAGGACGGCAAGGTCCCGTCCGTCGAGACCGCCGAGTCCGAGGAACACCGCGTCATCCTCCAGTTGCTGACCCGCACCCTGGGCGAGAACCCCCAGAAGTGGACCCAGCTGGCGTCGGAGATCCGCGGCGTCACCGAGGAGACCACGACCGGCGTCCACCGCCTGTACGAGATGCAGCGCGACGGCGTCCTCCTGTTCCCGGCGATCAACGTCAACGACGCTGTCACCAAGTCGAAGTTCGACAACAAGTACGGCTGCCGCCACTCCCTGATCGACGGCATCAACCGCGCCACCGACGTCCTCATCGGCGGCAAGACCGCCGTGGTCTGCGGCTACGGCGACGTGGGCAAGGGCTGCGCGGAGTCCCTGCGCGGACAGGGCGCCCGCGTGATCGTCACCGAGATCGACCCGATCTGCGCACTTCAGGCCGCCATGGACGGCTACCAGGTCACGACCCTCGACGAGGTCGTCGACAAGGCCGACATCTTCATCACCACGACGGGCAACAAGGACATCATCATGGCCGCGGACATGGCCAAGATGAAGCACCAGGCAATCGTCGGCAACATCGGCCACTTCGACAACGAGATCGACATGGCCGGCCTCGCCAAGGTCCCCGGCATCGTCAAGGACGAGGTCAAGCCGCAGGTCCACACCTGGACCTTCCCCGACGGCAAGAAGATCATCGTCCTCTCCGAGGGCCGCCTGCTGAACCTGGGCAACGCCACCGGCCACCCGTCGTTCGTGATGTCCAACTCCTTCGCGGACCAGACGCTGGCCCAGATCGAGCTGTTCACCAAGCCCGACGAGTACCCGACCGGTGTGTACACGCTGCCCAAGCACCTCGACGAGAAGGTCGCCCGCCTCCACCTGGACGCGCTCGGCGTGAAGCTGACCCAGCTCCGCCCCGAGCAGGCCGCGTACATCGGCGTCGACGTCGAGGGCCCGTACAAGCCGGACCACTACCGGTACTGACCGGACCTCCTCCGGTACCGACAACCGAGACCGGTACCGACCAGGCCCCGAGGCAGGCCCCCGCACCCCCGTGCCGGGGGCCTGCCCCTTTGGGGTCCGACCGGCCGGACCAGCCCGTCACACCCCAGGACCCCCATGCCCCGCGGCCGATATTCGCTTCATGATCCGCACGACGGCACCCTCCTCGCCGAAGAACACTTCCAGTGCGCACCCGGCCCCTCGGGCTGGCGCTATGTGTCGCAAGTGACCACCCCCTCCGGCGACCACGCCGGTTCCGTCGACCTCGCCCTCGACGACCTCGGCCGTCCCATCCGCCTCGAACTGCACGCCGCGAGCTGGCAGGTGCGGGGCGCTGCCCTGGACGGCGTCACCTGGGTCCGCACCGACCCCACCGCCACCCACGCCACCGAAGGCAACGTCGCCGCCCACGCCTTCACCGGCACCTCCCCCGCGTTCCTCGTCGCCACCGCCCGGCTGCTGCGCCTCACCCCCTCCTCCGCCGCGACGCGCGTACGTCTCGTCGCCTTCACCGATCCGGTCCTCGCCCCCCGCACCGTGGACCAGTCCTGGGCCCTGATCGCAAGAGAAGCACACCCCACTGACAACGACCCGCTGATCGTGGACGAATACCAGGTCACAGCCCTGGACACGGGGGAGCGGCAGACCGTTCACATCACCGGTGACGTGGTGCTCGCGGCACCCGGCGTCGAGCTGGAACACCTCGAGTCACCGCCGTCGGTGTTCAGCTGACGGGGGCCGCGCCCGAGGGCTACGCGGGGGGCACGAACCCCGTGGCCGGGCGGTCCGACGGCGCTGCCGCCCGCGACGCCGCCGGGCCCCGGTCTTCCAGTGGGCCGTCGGCCGAGGCCTGAGGCAGGCCATATGTCCCCGGCTGAGCGGGCATACCGGACCAGTCGTCCACGCCGGCCGGTCCGGTCACGCCCTTCCCCTCGTTCGCCCCAGGAGCCGACCACGGACTCCCCCCGCCCCGCGGGGCAGGAGCCCGCCCGGGCGCGTGAGCGGGCTCGCCCAGCGTCTCCGGCGCCCTCGGGCCGGCCTCGGCGGTCGCCTCGGGCTCCCGGCCGCCGAGCGTCCGCCGCGCCTCCCTGGCCTGGCGTTCCTGCACCACCGCCGCCAGATACGCGCTCGGCGGGACCCCGTGTGGCGCCGGCGTCCCCGTACGAGCCGCGAGATCCGAGGCGAGACGTTCCGCCATCGCCCAGCCCACCTGCGGATCCAGATACTGCATCCGCGTCAGGTACTGCCGGATCGCCAGCCACAGCCCGTCCGGAACCGCCGAGAGATCCAGCTCGGAGAACCGCCCGGCAAGCCAGGGGGGCGGCGGGGGCACAAAGGCCGTACGCCCGGCCGGCACCCGCTCCCGCACGACCAGCGTGCCCGCGAACACATCACCGAGGCGCCTGCCCCGAGCCGACACCAGCGAGGCGATGCACGCGACGACCCCGAACGTCATCAGGACCTCGACCACACCCACCGCGCCCCGGACCAGCGCGTGACGGAACCGGATCGGTCCTCCGTCGTCCCGCACCACACGCAGTCCACAGGCCAGCTTCCCCAGCGAACGACCCTGGGTCAGGGTCTCCACCGCGATCGGCCCGCCCACCGGAACGAGAACGAAGACCGCGATCGACACCGCCATCTGCGCGGCCTCGTCCAGGCCGGACGTCGACGCCACGAGAGCGATCATCACGATGACATAGGCGGTCAGGGCCACCACCAGGTCCAGCACCACCGCGAGCACCCGGCTCGGCAGTTTCGCCGGGCGCAGCTCCAGCGCCACTGCCTCGCCCGTCACCAGTTCACTCATGCCCAGCGTCCTTCCCCTGCCCCACTCCGGGATACGACAGTCTGCCAAGCTGAGGACGCATCGCGCTCCAGTGCGACAAGCTGACACGCAGTACGAGAGGACGAGGAGCAGCCCGACCCATGGACCTCGACGTGTTCGTGTCCGCCCACCGCGCCGAGTGGGACCGCCTCGAGGCTCTGCTGCGCCGCCGGCGCCGCCTCACGGGAGCCGAGGCGGACGAACTCGTCGCCCTCTACCAGCGCACCGCGACCCATCTCTCGCTGATCCGCTCCAGCGCCCCGGACCCTCAGCTCATGGGCCGGCTCAGCCAGCTCGTGGCACGCGCGCGCAGTGCCGTGACGGGCACGCGCCACGCCTCGTGGCGCGATGTCACACGCTTCCTCACCCAGGGCTTTCCCGCCGCGGTCTACCGCTCGCGTCGCTGGTGGGTGCCCACCGCGGTGCTCTCCACGGTGATCGCCGCGCTCCTGGGGTGGTGGATCGGCACCCACCCGGAGGTCCAGTCCTCCATCGCGGCCCCCGGCGAGCTGCGCAACCTCACTCGCCCGGGCGGCGAGTACGAGACGTACTACTCGAGCCATCCCGCTGCCGCCTTCGCCGCGCAGGTGTGGACGAACAACGCGCAGGCCGCCGCGATGTGCCTGGTCCTCGGCGTCTTCCTAGGGCTTCCCGTACTCTGGATCCTTCTCGAGAACATGCTGAACCTGGGCGTGGGCATCGGCCTGATGTCCTCGGCGGGCCGTCTCGACACCTTCCTGGGCCTGGTCCTCCCGCATGGCCTCCTGGAGCTGACGGCCGTCTTCGTGGCCGCCGGCACGGGCCTACGACTCGGCTGGACCCTCGTCGACCCGGGCCCCCGTACCCGCCGCAGCGCTCTCGCGGAGGAGGGCCGGGGGGCCCTGGGCATGGCGATCGGCCTCGACCTCGTCCTCTTCGTGTCGGGTGCCATCGAGGGCTTCGTGACCCCTTCCGGCCTTCCCACATGGGCGCGGATAGGCATCGGCGTCCTTGCTGAGCTGGCCTTTCTCGCGTATGTCTTCATCCTCGGCGGGCGCGCGGCACGGGCCGGTGACACGGGCGACCTGGAAGCGCACGAGCGCAGCGCGACCGTGCCCACGGCCGCGTGACGCCGAGGCGGCCCGTCGGATGTGCGTCGCACTCCGTTGACCTGCTAGTCTCCTCTTCGCCGCGCAAGACCCGTTGACACGGGTTGAGCGAGGAGGTAGATTCGAACAGTTGCCTGGAGGTGGACCTCCACCCCGGGACCAACCGAGAACATCTATCCGCTCCAGGAACATCGTTCCGCGGAGCTCCACCCGATGATTCAGAAATGGACGCCGGTCAATCGGCTCCGAAACTTCTGATAAAGTCGGGAAAGCCGGAAAGGGAAACGCGGGAGCGGGAACCTGGAAAGCGCCGAGGAAATCGGGTCGAGAAAAGATCTGATAGAGTCGGAACACCGAAGGGAAGCGCCCGGAGGAAAGCCTGAGAGAGTCTCTCGGGTGAGTACGAAGGAAGCGTCCGTTCCTTGAGAACTCAACAGCGTGCCA
>NZ_JBIVNO010000006.1:0-338746 GCF_044753645.1 Streptomyces sp. NPDC093261 | reverse complement strand
CCAGCCCTTCCGCGGCTCTCTGTAACTTCCCCCACCCACTGTCTCGGAGGCACCCGGCATCCGCCGCCGTGCCCCCGCCCCGCCCCGCCGCGCCCTTGGCGCGGCGACCGCCCCTCGCGGCCACGGCCCGCCCTTTGCCGTGCGTCCGCTCCGTACCTCTGCGCAAGGCCCCCATGTTCGACGTCGCCGTCTTCGGTTCCCTCTTCCTCACCCTCTTCGTGATCATGGATCCCCCCGGGATCACCCCGATCTTCCTCGCGCTCACCGCGGGCCGCCCGGCCAAGGTGCAGAAGCGGATGGCCTTCCAGGCCGTGTGCGTGGCCGCCGGTGTCATCGCCGTCTTCGGAGTGCTCGGCCACCAGATCCTGGACTACCTCCATGTCTCCGTGCCCGCGCTGATGATCGCGGGCGGGCTGCTGCTTCTGCTCATCGCCCTCGATCTGCTCACCGGCAAGACGGACGAGCCGAAGCAGACCAAGGACGTCAACGTCGCCCTCGTGCCGCTCGGCATGCCGCTGCTGGCCGGCCCGGGAGCGATCGTCTCGGTGATCCTGGCGGTCCAGAAGGCCGACAGCGTGGGCACCCAGGTGTCCGTGTGGTCGGCGATCCTCGCGATCCATGTCGTGCTGTGGCTGGTCATGCGCTACTCGCTGCTGATCATCCGCGTGATCAAGGACGGTGGCGTGGTCCTGGTGACCCGGCTCGCGGGCATGATGCTCTCCGCGATCGCCGTGCAGCAGATCATCAACGGGATCACCCAGGTCGTCCACGCGAGCTGAGCTGCCGGGCGGCCCCCCGGAACACGCGAAGCCCCGTACGGACGTGCCGTACGGGGCTTCGAAGTCTGACCGGTGGTGAGATGGCTTATGAGGCAGTCGGCTCGGCCGGGCGGATCCAGAGTCGCTGCCCGACGGCGGCGGCTTGCTGAACGATCTGCTTGACGGAGGCGGCGTCCACGACGGTGGTGTCCACGGGCGTACCGTCGACGTCGTCGAGTCGCATGATTTCGAAGCGCATGAGGCTTCTCCCTTCGTCTGGTCATCCTCCTGAGGAGAACTACTGGTGTGCGGGGCGGCGGGGGCCGCCGTCTGTAGTAGTCAACGGGATGCTTGTTACAAACATTCCCTACGCTAAGGAAATTTTTCGAGTCGCTAATTACCGACCGGTAAGTCGGTGAGGAGTCATCGAAGGCGGCGGCGCGCTCGGCTTCAGGTGGCACCGATCGGGACCGGTTGTGTCCGCAGCGTGACCGCCCGGACAATGGAGGCATATGAACGACGACCTGGCGGCGCTCGGCGCCCGTATCGACCGCACCAACGAGCTGCTCCAGCGCATGCTCGCCGAGGTGGCGAAGACGCCCTCGACCCATGCGATCTTCGTCGACGCCGGCTATCTGTACGCGGCGGCGGGACGGCTCGTCGCCGGGACCGAGGACCGCCGGGCCTTCGACCTCGACGCCGAAGGGCTGATCGAAGCACTCATCGACAAGGCACGCTCGATCTTCGCGGACAGCCGGTTGCTGCGCGTGTACTGGTACGACGGCGCGCGACGCCGTATCCACACGGCGGAACAGCAGTCCATCGCCGAACTCCCCGATGTCAAGGTGCGGCTCGGCAACCTCAACGCCAACAACCAGCAGAAGGGCGTGGACTCCCTGATCCGGAGCGACCTCGAGTCACTGGCCCGGCACCGGGCCATCAGCGACGCGGCGCTCATCGGCGGCGACGAGGACCTGGTATCGGCGGTCGAGGCGGCGCAGGGTTACGGGGCACGGGTGCATCTGTGGGGGATAGAGGCCCCCGAGGGCCGCAACCAGGCGGAGCCGCTGCTGTGGGAGGTCGACAGCCAGCGCACCCTGGAACTCGAGTTCTTCAAGCCGTATGTGACCCGGCGAACGGTCGCGGCGTACGAGCCGTCCTCCGCGGCCCGTCCCACGCGCGACGACGTCCGCTTCGTGGGGGCGCAGATCGCGGCGAAATGGCTTGTTGCGCGGGGCCGCGAGACACTGGCGGACCTGCTGCCCGGGCATCCCTATCTGCCCGGCTCCGTCGACCAGGACCTGCTGGTGGAGGCGGAGGGCCTGTTGCAGTACTCCCTGCGCGGACAGTCGGACCTGCGGCGCGCGCTACGGGACGGCTTCTGGGAGCACTTGCAGGGGCAGTACTGACGGACACGGCCCGCGGGAGACCGGCGGACGGTCTCCGGGAGCGTCCGCGGGTCCCCGAGCGGGAACCGGCGGCTAGGAGTGCCGGTCCCAGAAGGCCGCGAGGGCCTCGGCCGTAGGCTCGGGCCGGTCCGTGTTGGGGGAGTGCTCCGCGTGCGCCACGACCGTGCGGTGGGCGCCCAGCCGGGCCGCCATGTCGTCCAGCAGCGGGATCGGCCAGGTGTCGTCGCGGTCGCCGGACAGAACGTGCACGGGCAGGCCGACGGCGGCCAGCTCGGCCACGCGGTCGGGCTCCTCGCACAGCTGCCGTCCCGTCGCCAGGAGCTGGGCGGGACTGTTGCGGAGCCAGCGGCGGCGCAGGTCCTCCCCGTCGGCGAGGCTCTCGTCGATGTCCGCGGCGTCGGCCTCCTCGGGCGGCGGCTCCATGGCCTGGATGGCATCCCAGACCTCTGCCATGTCCAGGATGCCGAGGGCCTCCCGCAGCTGCTTCACCCGCTGCTGCTGAGGGACGGAGATCTCCGCCGGCCCGGATGCCATGAGGGTGAGCGAGACGAAGGGGGAGGCGTCCAGGAGGACGGCGGCCCTGGCGATCTGACCGCCGAGGGAGTGCCCGAGGAGATGCACGGGCGCACCGAGGGCGCGCGCCTGCGCGAGCACGTCCCGGGCCAGCTCCCTCTGTGCGTACGGCGCCTCGTCGTCCCGGGGGCCGGGGGACTCGTACTGGCCCCGCCCGTCGACGGCGACCGTCCGGTATCCGGCCGCCGCGAGCAGGGGCTGCACGACGATGAAGTCCTCCTTGCTCCCGGTGAAGCCCGGGAGCAGCAGGGCGGTCCCCTTCACCCGCGATGTCGCCGCGTCCGCCGTGAGTACGGCGAAGTTCCCGCGCTCCGTGGTGAGCATGTGCGCCCGGACACCGGGGGGCGGAACAAAGCTGGGGGGACGACTCATGGGGGGAGGTTACCGGGCGGTTGGGGGCCGGCGGAGGCGGGGGCGGATGACGTCCGGGTGTACGGAACGCCGGGAACGCCGATGGCCCGCCCCCGGAGTGGGGACGGGCCATCGGCGTTCTCGCTGTCTCAGCCCTCGGCGGACGGCGCGGCCTTGCGCGTACGGCGGCGCGGCTTCGTCTCCGCGTCCTCCGTCTGCGCCGGGATCGCCGCCTCCACGGCGGCCGCCTTGCGGGTCCGGCGCCGGGGCTTGGCCTCGGCCTCCTCGGCCGCCTGCGCGGGAATCGCCGCCTCGGCCTCGGCGGCCTTGCGGGTGCGGCGGCGCGGCTTGGTCTCGGCGGCCTCGGCGGTGTCCACGGCGGCCGTCTCGGGTGCGGCTTCCGCGGTCTTGCGGGTGCGGCGGCGCGGCTTGGTCTCCGCGGTCTCCGTCGCCTCGGCGGTGTCCACGGCGGCCTCGGCGGCCTCGGCATTCTTGCGCGTACGCCGCGGCTTGGGCTCGGCGGCCTCCGCCGTCTCGACGACGGCCTCTGCGACCTCCGCGGCCTTGCGTGTACGCCGCGGCTTGGCCGGAGCCTCGCCCTCGACCGTGTCGACGGCGGCCTCGGCGGCCTTGCGGGTGCGGCGGCGCGGCTTGGTCTCGGCGGCCTCGGCGGTGTCCACGGCGGCCGTCTCGGGTGCGGCCTCGGCGGTCTTGCGGGTGCGGCGGCGCGGCTTGGTCTCGGCGGCTTCCGCGGTGTCCACGGCGGCCGTCTCGGGTGCGGCTTCCGCGGTCTTGCGGGTGCGGCGGCGCGGCTTGGTCTCGGCGGCCTCCACCGTGTCCACGGCGGCCTCCGCGGCAGCGGGCGCGGTCTCCGTCGTGTCGACGGCGGCCTCGGCCGAAGCCGTCTCCGCGGTCTTGCGGGTGCGGCGCCGGCGCGGCTGCACCGGCTCGGCGGTGTCCACCACTGCCTCGGCCGCCTCCGGCACCGTCGGCTCCGCCGTCTCCGTCACCGCGAGGGCCTGCTCCGCCGCCACCCCACCGCGCGTGCGGCGACGGCGGCGCGGCGTGCGCGGCTCCACGGCCTCGGTCGTGGCGTCCGGCCCGCTCGTGACCACCGGCGCGTCCGTGGCGGCCGGGGCCTCGGTGGTGGCCGGCGTCTCCAGTGGCGCTCCGCCCCGCGTACGACGGCGGCGGCGCGGCGTACGCGCCGGACCCTCGCGTTCCGCGGACGGGCCCGGGCCCGGGCCACGGCGGCCGCGCGACCCCCGGCCGCCGGTCTCGCCCAGGTCCTCCAGCTCCTCTGCCGCGAGCCCGGCGCGCGTGCGCTCCGAGCGCGGCAGCACACCCTTCGTTCCCTCGGGGATACCGAGGTCGGAGAAGAAGTGCGGGGAGGTGGAATAGGTCTCCACCGGGTCGTTGAAGTCCAGCTCCAGCGCCTTGTTGATCAGCTGCCAGCGCGGGATGTCGTCCCAGTCGACGAGTGTGATCGCCGTACCCGACGCGCCCGCGCGGCCCGTACGGCCGATGCGGTGCAGATAGGTCTTCTCGTCCTCGGGGGTCTGGTAGTTCACGACGTGCGTGACGCCCTCGACGTCGATGCCGCGCGCGGCCACGTCGGTGCACACGAGGACGTCCACCTTGCCGTTGCGGAAGGCCCGCAGCGCCTGCTCGCGCGCGCCCTGGCCCAGGTCGCCGTGGACCGCGCCCGACGCGAAGCCGCGCCGCTGGAGCTGCTCGGCGATGTCGGCCGCCGTCCGCTTCGTACGGCAGAAGATCATCGCCAGTCCGCGGCTCTCGGCCTGCAGGATGCGGGCGACCATCTCCGGCTTGTCCATGGAGTGCGCGCGGTAGACGTGCTGCGCGATGTTCGCGACCGTCGCGCCCTCGTCGTCCGGCGCCGTGGCACGGATGTGCGTCGGCTGGGACATGTAGCGGCGGGCGAGACCGATGACCGCGCCCGGCATGGTGGCCGAGAACAGCATGGTCTGGCGCTTCGGCGGCAGCATGTCGATGATCTTCTCGACGTCGGGCAGGAAGCCCAGGTCGAGCATCTCGTCGGCCTCGTCGAGCACCAGGCACTTCACGTGCTTCAGATTCAGCTTCTTCTGGCCGGCCAGGTCCAGCAGCCGGCCCGGGGTGCCGACGATCACGTCGACGCCCTTCTTCAGGGCCTCGACCTGGGGCTCGTACGCCCGGCCGCCGTAGATCGCCGTGACGCGCACGTTACGCACCTTGCCCGCGGTGAGCAGATCGTTGGTGACCTGCGTGCACAGCTCGCGGGTGGGGACGACGACGAGCGCCTGGGGGGCGTCGGTGAGGGCCTCGGGCTTCGCGCGGCCCGCCTCGACGTCCGCGGGGACGGTCACGCGCTCGAGGAGAGGGAGGCCGAAGCCCAGCGTCTTGCCGGTGCCGGTCTTGGCCTGGCCGATGACGTCCGTGCCCGAGAGGGCTACGGGGAGCGTCATCTCCTGGATGGGGAAGGGATGGATGATGCCGACGGCTTCCAGGGCCTCGGCCGTCTCGGGAAGGATTCCGAGTTCTCGAAAAGTCGTAGTCAGGGTGCTGCCTCTTCTGTGAGTGCGGTGCGAGGCGAGCGCGGGGGTCGTGACCGTGCCGGATGACGTCGGCCGCTTGGGGGACGGGCCTGTGGCACGGGACCACGCCGACGCTCCAGCGCTCGTACCGCTGAGGGTCCCTCCGGATGCCGTACGCACGCTGTCGTACGGACGAGGAGGGCTGTCGGGTCGGAGCCGATCGGGCCACCGACCGGGCATCCTCATACATGCGGCCCGTCGAGATACGTCAACGTACTCAGCAGGCGCATTACCACCATACCCCGGAATCACGCACAGGCGATGGCCGATTCGGTCACGTAGTCGTCGTCACACTGATTGACCAGGGCCTTCCGAGGACCGGTGAGCGGGCTATTGTGCGCTTCATGACGACGCCTGACAACGCCCGCGAGGCATCCGCCGAACCCACCGGAGTCGCCGCCCAGGACTGGGCGACCGCCTCCGTAGACCCCCACTACCGTGCCGCGGTCGTGGACCTGCTCGGCGCCCTGGCGTACGGGGAGCTGGCGGCGTTCGAACGGCTCGCGGAGGACGCGAAGCTCGCGCCGACGCTCGCGGACAAGGCGGAACTGGCCAAGATGGCGTCCGCCGAGTTCCACCACTTCGAGCAGATCCGGGACCGGCTGACCGAGATCGGCGTCGGGCCCACCGAGGCGATGGAGCCGTTCGTCGCGGCGTACGACAGCTTCCACAAGCAGACGGCGCCCTCGGACTGGCTGGAGGGGCTCGTCAAGGCGTACGTGGGCGATTCGATCGCCAGCGACTTCTACCGCGAGGTCGCGGCGCGGCTCGACGCCGACACGCGCGGGCTCGTGCTCGCAGTGCTGGACGACACCGGGCACGCCAGCTTCGCCGTCGAGAAGGTGCGCGCCGCCATCGACGCCGACCCGAGGGTGGGCGGCCGGCTCGCGCTGTGGGCGCGGCGGCTCATGGGCGAGGCGCTGTCGCAGTCCCAGCGCGTGGTCGCGGAGCGGGACGCCCTGTCGACCATGCTGGTCGGCGGCGTCGCGGACGGCTTCGATCTCGCCGAGGTCGGACGGATGTTCTCGCGCATCACCGAGGCGCACACCAAGCGGATGGCGGCCCTGGGCCTCGCGGCCTGACCTCGGTCTGCCCCGGGCCTCGGGGCCCGGACCGACGCGGCGGCGGTCACGGTCACGCTCACCGGGCCGCCCGAGCGTGTCACCGGAGGCGGAGGCGGAGGCGGGGGCGTGGCCGGCCCCGGAAGCGAAGGCGGCGGGGCCGCCGGTGTCCCCGGTATCCGGTCTCTGGCGGTGTCCCAGACGGTCCGGTCTCGGACAGTCCGGTTTCGGACGGTGTCCCAGACGGTCCGGTCTCAGGCGGTGGCCGACCTGCGCCGAAACCGCTCCGCGGGTCGCAGCAGCAGCGACAGCGAGGCCGCCGAGACGACCAGGGCGCCCATGAGGATCACCAGGAGGCCTACGGCGCCCAGGGCGCTGTGGGTCAGGAAGGCACCGAAGAGGGCACCCGCCACGCCGGTCGACAGCACCAGGGCGCGGGCCGGCAGCCGGTGGGGCAGCCGGTGCGCGGCGGCCCAGGCCATGGCGAGCCCGAGGACGGCGGAGCCGAGCGCTTCCAAGACCATGAGTGATTTCCTCCCGCACGGCTGCTGCCAGGGCAAATCGGTCGTAGCCGGTCCTACCCGCGGCGCCCGGAACACAATCATCGACTGTGTGCGGGATGTGCTCCGTCCGTGCGCCTCGCATACGGGCTCACGGGCCGCCGTGCCCTGGGGCGCAAGGACGGGGAAGGGGCCCGGCGGCGTGCGCCAACGGGCCCCTTCACTGCTCCGTTCGGATCTACAGCGTGCCGAAGCCCACCTTGCGGGGGGCGGGCTCGCCGATCTCCACATACGCGAGACGGTCGGCCGGGACCAGGAGCTTGCGGCCGTGCTCGTCCACGAGGCTCAGCAGAGCCGACTTGCCGGACAGTGCCTCCGCCACGACGTGCTCCACCTCCTCGGCACTCTGACCGCTCTCCAGAACGATCTCGCGGGGCGCGTGCTGCACGCCGATCTTGACCTCCACGGCTTTGTCCCTCCGACGGTCAGTGATGTGCGCGGCCGTCCGCGCCGTACCAGCACACATTAGCCCGGTGAGGGGACGTACACGCTCCGCCCCGGAACGCCAGGAGCGAACAGCCGACGGGAACAAACGACCGTGCGGCCCACGAGGAGGCACCGCACGGTCCGGCTCGCCGGCGCCGGGTCGACTCCGCTCAGCGGTGCCGGGCGGCTCCGCTCAGTGGTGCCGGGCGGCTCCGCTCAGTGGTGCTGCTCGTTGCCGTGCAGCGGGAAGCCCGCGATGCCCCGCCAGGCCAGGGACGTCAGCAACTGCACCGCCTGGTCGCGCGGCACGCTGCGGTCGCTGTGCAGCCAGGAGCGCGCCACGACCTGGGCGAGGCCGCCCAGCCCGGAGGCCAGCAGCATCGACTCGGCCCGCGACAGGCCGGTGTCCTCGGCGATGACGTCGCAGATCGCCTCCGCGCACTCGATCGTGACCTTGTCGACGCGCTCGCGCACGGCGGGCTCGTTCGTCAGGTCCGACTCGAACACCAGGCGGAACGCCCCGCCGTCGTCCTCCACGTACGCGAAGTAGGCGTCCATGGTGGCCCGGACCCGCTGCTTGTTGTCCGTCGTCGACGCGAGCGCGGTCCGTACGGCCTGCAGCAGGGCCTCGCAGTGCTGGTCCAGCAGGGCCAGATAGAGGTCGAGCTTGCCCGGGAAGTGCTGGTAGAGCACCGGCTTGCTGACGCCCGCGCGCTCGGCGATGTCGTCCATCGCGGCCGCGTGGTAGCCCTGCGCCACGAAGACCTCCTGCGCGGCGCCCAGCAGCTGGTTCCGTCGGGCACGGCGCGGCAGGCGAGTGCCCCGCGGGCGCGCCGCCTCTGTCTGCTCGATGGCTGTCACGCCGCCTCCCAAGATTGTCCACATGCGGTGTGCGCCGCGCCGCCATCGTACTTTTCGGTAACCGTGCTGTGCGCGGTGCGAGCGCAGAATTTCACGGACCGGACGTCGGCGATACCCGTGCGGAGCGTCCGGAACGGGGGCGGGCCGGGCGGATCGTCACCCCGGCGCCGGCCGGTGAAGGGCGGTCCCGCCCCTCGCGCACCCGTCCGCAGGCCTCGCGCACCGCTCCTCTTCCCTCGCGTTCCCTCGCGTCCTGCCTCGCGCGACGGCCCCGTCCGGATGCCCCTCCGGTCCCACGTGATCGTCTTCTCGCCTCACAGATACCGATATCGATCGTGTGTTCCACCGGTGCTCACCGATAGTCGTCCTCGTCGAGGGAGATGACGCGTTTCTGCTCCACGAGGTCCGCCTCGTTGGCACGCAGGATTTCCTCCTCGGTCAGCGGCTCGTCCCGCTCCGGGGTCAGCTCCTGGTGCTGTTCGGCGGCATCGTTCTCCGGGGCCTCCACGTCGAGTTCGTCGAGGTCGGTCTCGTCGTCCTCGAACGTCTCGGGATCGGTGGGGTCTACGGCCATGGTGGGCTCCCTTCCCAGAACTCCTGGAACGTTCCTGAAGAGGCAGGGTCCACATGCGGGTGCCCTGTTATGAGCCTAGGAGACACCCGATTCGGACGCTATGTGTGGTGAAGGGGCTCGGGTTGGCCGACGTGTTGCGGTGGCCGACGTGCCGGGCCCTTCCGCCTGCGAGGGCGAGCCGGGCCCTTCCGTCTCTGAGGACGACCCGACCCTCCGTCTGTGACGGCGAACACAGGAACCACTGTGTGATCGTCTCGTAACATTGCCGCATGTCTTCGACCGAGTTGCCGTCCGTTCCGGCCGCCAATGTACTCCCGAAGGTGGCGCCTGTCCGGGTCGCGGAGGGCGAGCAGGTCAGGTCGGTGGGACTGCCCGGAATCACCCTGACGGTACGGTCGAGACCGCCGCGGCGCGAGGGGCTGCCGCCCGCGCTGTACGTCCACGGGCTCGGCGGCTCCTCCCAGAACTGGTCGGCTCTGATGGCGCTGGTCGACGGGCTGGTCGACGGTGAGGCCCTCGATCTGCCGGGCTTCGGCGACTCCCCGCCGCCCGACGACGGCGACTACTCGATCACCGGGCACGCGCGCGCGGTCATCCGTTATCTCGACGCGGCCGGACGCGGGTCCGTGCACCTGTTCGGCAACTCGCTGGGCGGGGCCGTCGCCACACGCGTGGCGGCCGTACGGCCCGATCTCGTCCGTACGCTCACCCTGGTCTCGCCCGCGCTCCCGGAGATCTTCGTGCAGCGCGGAGCGGTCCCCACGGGGCTGCTGGCGCTGCCCGGGGTCGTGAACCTGTTCACCAGGTACACCAAGGGATGGACGGCCGAGCAGCGCGTCCGCGGGGTCACGGCGCTGTGCTACGGCGACCCCGGGCGCGTCACCCCGGAGGGCTTCCGCAACGCGGTCGAGGAGATGGAGCGGCGGCTGCGGCTGCCGTACTTCTGGGACGCCATGGCCCGCTCGGCGCGCGGCATCGTGAACGCGTACACGCTGGGCGGGCAGCACGGCCTGTGGCGCCAGGCGGAGCGGGTCCTCGCACCGACCCTGCTGGTGTACGGCGGCCGGGACCAGCTCGTGGCCTTCCGCATGGCCCGGCGCGCGGCGCGCGCCTTCCGCGACTCCCGGCTGCTGACGCTGCCGGAGGCGGGACACGTGGCCATGATGGAATACCCGGACCTGGTGGCCAGGGCCTTCCGTGAACTCCTCGCGGATTCGGGCGAGTTGCCCGAGGGTGCGAGCGTCCGCGACGGTGACGCGGGGCGGGGTGGATTCGAGTCCGGCGCCGCCGGGGCGGGGAGCTGAGGCGCGGCGTGGGACGGCACAGCCGCAAGGGGCGGGGCGACAAGGGGAACACGGACACGGGCGCGGTGCCGGGCATACCGGCGCCGGCCCCGTCGGCCTGCGACACGGCACCGACGACGGCCGGCAGCACATCTCCCGGCCCCCGGCCGGCCGGCAGCACGCCTCCCGGCCCCCGGCCGGCGCCCGGCGCGCCCGGCCCCCGGGACGCGATGACTCACGGCCGGGCGCCCGCGGACCCGGCTGCTCAGCGCGGTGCGCGCCCCGCGCCCGGGGGCATTCCGGCGCAGGGCGTCCCGCGGTTCACGGAGGGCGCCCCGGCCCACGGCATACCCCGCCTCCCGGCCGACGGCACGCCCGCGCACGGCACCCGTGCCGTCCGCGGCGGCCACCCCCAGCAGCATGAAGGCGGGGGCGGCTGGGGTGAGTTGGGGAGCGGGGCAGGGTCCCAGGCCGCACCTGGCGGGCGCCCCGCGCCCCGGGTCCCGCGCCAGCGGACGGGGCCCGGCCCCCGCAAGGAGTACCTCGACGCCTTCGACCAGGACGCCCCCGGCGGGGACGACGACGTCTTCGCGCGCCGCCGCAAGGGCCCGGCCGCCCGTACGCCGCACGCCCGCGACCGCGTCCCGGGGACGGAGGCGCCGGACGGCGCCCCCTCGACGGCCGAGGACGGCACGGAGTCCCGCGGCGGATCCCGCAAGGGGCGCACGTTCGCCGGTGTCGCCGCCGCCGCCGTCGTCACCGCGCTCGCCGTCGTCGTCGCCGGCCAGTTCGCCGGCGGGCGGGGCGGCACCGCCGTGCGGTCGTCCGCCACCGGACAGGCCCGCGACGCACACGGCTCCGGCCCCGGCGGCAACGGCGTCCCGACGCCGTCCGCCTCACCCAGCGCGACGCCGCTGACCTACGAGCAGGCCATGGACCGGACCTACCCGCTCGGCGCCACGCTGAAGGGGTCCGGCACCTTCTCCGCGGTCCCCGGCTTTGACAAGGCGCCCGGCAAGGGGCACAAGTACACCTACCGCGTGGATGTGGAGAAGGGCCTCGGCCTCGACGGCCGGCTCTTCGCCGAGGCCGTCCAGAAGACCCTCAACGACGACCGCAGCTGGGCCCACCACGGCGCCCGCACCTTCGAACGCGTCTCCTCCGGCAAGCCCGACTTCGTGATCACGCTCGCCAGCCCGGGCACCACGGCCGCCTGGTGCGCGAAGTCCGGTCTGGACACGACGGAGGACAACGTCTCCTGCGACTCCGCCTCCACCGAGCGCGTGATGATCAATGCCTACCGCTGGGCGCAGGGCTCGACCACATACGGTGACAAGATCCACGCCTACCGACAGATGCTGATCAATCACGAGGTCGGCCATCGCCTCGGCCACGGCCATGTCACCTGCCACAAGGACGGCGAGCTGGCCCCGGTCATGCAGCAGCAGACCAAGTTCCTCGACCACGACGGAATCCACTGTCTGCCCAACCCCTGGCCCTATCCCAGGAGTTGACAGAAGCCGCTTTCGTCACATTGACACGCGGGGAAAGTTCGTTCATATTTCTTCGCATGTCGCACCGTCACGCCTCCGTTCGCGCCGCCATCGAGCTGGCGCTCATCGGCGTGACCTCCCTGTGCGTGGCCGACATCCACTGTCGCTGACGCCCCGCCTCCGGCGTGAGCGTCGCGTTCTCACCACTCTGTGAATCCCCCGTGCCCTCCTGCGGACCGCGTGACCGCACGGCTGCACGGTTTTCGACGACCTGACGCCGGGACAGACGTCTGCCCAGCTGTGTCTCATTTTTCCTCAATCTGTCTCGCATGGCGAGACAGTTCCCGAGAGGTCGTCATTCCGATGCGTCAATCGTCCGTCATAGCGCGCCGCGTGGCAGCGGCATCCGTAGGCCTGGTCGTGGCAGCGGGCGCCGTCGCCTGCGGGCCGAAGGACAACGATGGCAAGGGCGCCGGTGGCGACTCCACCCCGCACAAGGGCGGCACGCTGACCGTCCTGAACTCCGAGCCGCAGCAGGACTTCGACCCGGCCCGCCTGTACACCTCCGGCGGCGGCAATGTGCCCTCCCTGGTCTTCCGCACCCTCACCACGCGCAACCGCGAGAACGGTGCGGCCGGCGCCAAGGTCGTCCCGGACCTCGCCACCGACACCGGTCGCCCGAACAAGGACGCGACCGTGTGGACGTACACCCTGAAGAAGGGCCTCACCTTCGAGGACGGCACCCCGATCACCTCGGCCGACATCAAGTACGGCATCGAGCGCTCCTTCGCCCCCGAGCTCTCCGGCGGCGCGCCCTATCTACGGGACTGGCTGGTCGGCGCGGCCGACTACCAGGGCCCCTACAAGGACAAGAAGGGTCTCGACGCCATCGGGACGCCGGACAGCCGCACCGTCGTCTTCCATCTGAACAAGCCCGAGGGCGAGTTCCCGTACCTGGCGACGCAGACGCAGTTCACGCCGGTGCCGAAGGCCAAGGACACCGGCACCAAGTACGAGGAGCACCCCGTCTCGTCCGGCCCGTACAAGGTCGTCTCGAACGAGAACGACGGCGAGCGGCTCATCCTGGAGCGCAACCCGCACTGGTCGGCGGCGACGGACGCCGAGCGCAAGGCCTACCCGGACCGGATCGACGTACGGTCCGGACTGGACTCCTCGGTGATCAACCAGCGGCTGTCCGCGTCCCAGGGAGCGGACGCCGCCGCGGTCACCACGGACACCAACCTCGGCCCGGCCGAGCTGGCCAAGGTGACCGGCGACAGCGAACTCGCCTCGCGCGTGGGCACCGGCCACTTCGGCTACACGAACTACCTGGCCTTCAACCCCACGGTCAAGCCGTTCAACGACGTTCGGGTGCGGCAGGCCATCTCGTACGCCATCGACCGGTCCTCGGTCGTCAACGCGGCGGGCGGCTCCTCGCTGGCCGAGCCCGCGACCACCTTCCTGCCCGACCAGAAGTCCTTCGGCTACACGCCGTACGACCTCTTTCCGGCGGGGAAGACCGGCAACCCGGACAAGGCCGGGGCGCTGCTGAAGCAGGCCGGTTACCCGGGCGGCCTCACCATCACCCTGACCCACTCCAACAGCAAGGACTTCGAGACCAGCCCGGAGATCGCGACCGCGGTCCAGGACGCGCTGAAGAAGGCCGGCATCACCGTCAGGCTCCAGGGCCTGGAGGAGAACGACTACAAGGACAGGATCCACAGCGTCAGGACGGAGCCCGGTCTCTTTCTCGCCCACTGGGGCGCCGACTGGCCGTCCGGCGGTCCCTTCCTCGCCCCGATCTTCGACGGCCGGCAGATCGTCAAGGACGGCGCGAACTTCAACACCGGCCTGCTGAACGAGAAGTCGGTCAACGACGAGATCGACGCGATCAACAAGCTGACCGACCTCGACGCGGCCGCCAGGCGCTGGGGCGCACTGGACCGCAAGATCGGTGAGCAGGCCCTCGTCGTGCCCCTGTTCCACCCCGTCTACAAGCGCCTGTACGGCAAGGACGTCAAGAACATCGTGATCAGCGACTGGACCGGTGTGCTGGACATCTCGCAGGTCGCGGTGAAGTAGCGCCGTGAGCGAGGCACTTGTCGCCGCCCAGGCTCCCGGGACGGACACCCCCGTCCCGGGAGCCTCGGGGGCTCTTCTGTTCCGGCGGCGGCTGCGGGCGCAGCGCGCCGCCCTCGTCGCGGCGGCCGTCGTCGCGCTGCTCGTCCTGGTCGCGCTCGCCGCGCCGCTGCTCACCGCGATCGAGGGCCAGGACCCGACCACGTACCACCCCGGGCTCGTCGACTCCGCACGCGGCGGCGTCCCCGTAGGGTCGTTCGGAGGTATGAGCGCCGACCACTGGCTCGGCGTCGAGCCGCAGACCGGACGCGACCTGTTCGCGCGTCTGGTGTACGGCGCCCGGGTCTCCCTCGGCGTCGCGCTGGCGGCCACCGCCGTCCAGGTGCTCATCGGGGTCGCGGTCGGTGTCGCCTCCGCACTCGGCAACCGCTGGGTCGATCAGCTGCTGAGCCGGGCCACCGACATCATCGTGGGCATGCCGCTGATGATCATGTCACTGGCGCTGCTCGCCATCGTGCCGGCGAGCTTCCCGAGGCCCGTCCTCGTCACCCTGGTCATCGGCCTGATCGCCTGGGGCAACGTCGCGAAGATCGTGCGCGCGCAGACGCTCACCTTGAAGGGCCTCGACTATGTCTCCGCCGCCCGGCTCAGCGGCTGGGGCACCTGGCGGATCGCCCGCCGCGAGCTGCTGCCCGGCCTGGCGGCGCCCGTCATCACCTACGCGGCCCTGCTCGTCCCCATCAACATCACAGTCGAGGCAGCCCTGTCCTTCCTCGGTGTCGGCGTGAAACCGCCGACACCGTCCTGGGGACAGATGCTCACCGCCGCCGACGTCTGGTACCAGGCGGCGCCGCAGTACCTGCTGTTCCCGGCGGGCGCCCTCTTCGTCACCGTCCTCGCCCTGACCGTCCTCGGCGACGGCGTCCGCACGGCCCTCGACCCGCGCGCCGCCTCCCGCCTGCGCGTCGGCACCGGCCGCAAACGCGAGGACCGGACGGGCGAGAAGAAGACCGGGAAGGGAGCGGAGGCATGAGCGGCTTCGGCGGTTTTCTCGTCAGGCGCGCCGTCGGCGCCCTCATCACCCTGTTCGCCATCTCGCTGATCGTCTACGTCGTCTTCTACGTCACCCCCGGCAACGTCGCCCAGATCACCTGCGGCCCGCGCTGCTCACCGGAACAGGTGCACCAGGTCGCTCAGCAGCTGAGGCTCGACGAGCCGCTGTATGTGCGCTACGAACACTTCCTCCAGGGGCTCCTGGTGGGCCAGGACTACTCCACCGGCACATCGGTGGAGCACTGCACGGCGCCCTGCCTCGGCCTCTCCTACCAGAGCGACCAGCAGGTCACGGGCCTCATCCTGGCCAAGCTCCCGGTCAGCCTGTCGCTCGTGCTCGGCGCGATGGTGCTGTGGCTCCTCCTCGGCGTGGGCACCGGCATGCTCTCCGCGTGGCGACGCGGCCGGCCCACCGAGCGGGTGCTGACCGGCATCACCCTGGTGGGCACCGCCACACCCGTCTTCGTCATCGGCCTGGTCCTCATGATCGTCGTCTGCGGCGAGCTGCGTCTGCTGCCCTTCCCGCAGTACGTCGCCTTCACCGACGACCCCGAGCAGTGGGCGTGGAACCTGCTGCTGCCGTGGCTCTCCCTCGCCCTGGTCGAGGCCGCCACCTTCGCCCGTCTGACCAGGGCGTCGATGCTGGAGACGCTCGCCGAGGACCACATACGGACCTTCCGGGCCTACGGCGTCGGCGAGCGCTCGGTCATCGGACGGCACGCGCTGCGCGGCGCGCTCGCGCCCGTCATCGCGCTGAACGCCAACAACTTCGGCTCGGCCGTCGGCGGCGCCGTGCTCACCGAGACGCTCTTCGGACTGCCCGGCATCGGACAGGAACTGGTCCAGGCGGTGAAGGTCGTCGACCTGCCGGTGGTCGTCGGCATGGTCCTGGTCATCGGCTTCTTCGTGGTCGTCGCCAACGCCGTCGCGGACGTGCTCTACGCGGTGGCCGACCGACGGGTGGTACTCGTATGAGCCTCGTGGAAGTGACGGATCTGACCGTCCGGTTCGGTGACCTGAGCGCCGTCGACGGACTCTCCTTCCGGCTGGAGAAGGGCGCCGCCCTGGGCCTGGTCGGCGAGTCCGGCTCCGGCAAGTCCACCGTGGCGGCGGCCCTGCTGGGGCTGCACCGCGGCACGGGCGCCCGCGTCGGTGGCTCGATCCTCGTCGCCGGCACCGACGTGCGGCAGGCGTCCGAGGAGGAACTGCGCCGGCTGCGCGGCGGGAAGGCCGCCATGGTCTTCCAGGACCCGCTGTCCTCCCTGGATCCCTACTACGCGATCGGCGACCAGATCGCCGAGGTCTACCGGGTGCGCACCCGCGCCTCCCGGCGCGCCGCACGCGCGCGTGCCGTCGAGGTGCTGGACCGGGTCGGCATTCCGGACGCGGCACGGCGCTCCCGCTCGCGGCCCCACGAGTTCAGCGGCGGCATGCGCCAGCGCGCCCTGATCGCCATGGCGCTCGCGTGTGAGCCCGAGCTGCTGATCGCCGACGAGCCGACCACCGCGCTGGACGTGACCGTCCAGGCCCAGATCCTCGACCTGCTGCACACCCTGCGGCAGGAGACCGGGATGGGGCTGCTGCTGGTCACCCATGACGTGGGAGTCGCCGCCGAGAGCGTCGACGAGGTGCTGGTGATGCGCCACGGCAGGGCCGTCGAACACGGCCCGGTCGACGGCGTGCTGGGGGAGCCCCGCGAGGAGTACACACGCGACCTGCTGGGCGCGGTGCCGCGCGTGGACGCGCCCCGCGTGCGCGCGAGCGCCCCCTCCGACGAGGTCGTCATCGAGGCATCGGGCCTGCGGCGCGAATTCGGGCGCGGCAGGCGGAGATTCGCCGCCGTGGACGACGTGTCGCTCACGGTGCGGCGCGGCGAGACACTCGGCATCGTCGGGGAGAGCGGCAGCGGGAAGACCACCCTGGGCCGGATGCTGGTCGGGCTGCTGGAGCCCACGGCCGGCGAGGTCCGCCATGGAGGCGCGGTGCGCTCCGGGGTCGACCCGGCCGTCCAGATGATCTTCCAGGACCCCGTCTCCTCCCTCAACCCCCGCCGCAGCGTGGGCGAGTCGATCGCCGACCCGCTGCGGGCACGCGGGATGGGGGTCCCGCCGCTCGGGCGAGGCCGGGAGTGGGGGAAGGAGGAGGGGCGCATCCGGGCGCGCGTACGCGAACTGCTGCGGCGCGTGGGGCTGGACGAGGCGCACTACGACCGTTATCCGCATGAGTTCAGCGGCGGGCAGCGCCAGCGCGTGGGCATCGCGCGGGCCCTCGCCGCCGACCCGCGCGTCATCGTCTGCGACGAGCCGGTCTCGGCGCTCGACGTCACCACCCAGGCGCAGATCGCGGCCCTGCTGGGCGAACTGCAACGCGAACTCGGGCTCGCGCTCGTCTTCGTGGCCCATGACCTCGCCGTGGTGCGCCAGGTCAGCGACCGGGTCGCGGTGATGCGGCGCGGGCGGATCGTCGAGTACGGGGCCGCCGACGAGGTCTACGACGCGCCCCGGGACCCGTACACGCGGCGGCTGCTGGCGGCCGTACCGGCGCTCGACCCCGCGGTCGCGGCCGAGCGGCGCGCCGCCCGGAAGGTGCTCGCGACGGCGTGAGCCCCGCCGTGCGGCGGTCCGGCCCCGGGCCGGCCGCCGCACGGAGCAGCACGAAGCAGCACGGCCGAGCGACTCCTTGACACGAGTGAACGCCGTCCGCGCGCGAAAGTTACGACCGTTCACCCCTTTTGGTGGTGCGATGGACAACCGTCCGTCGCGCCACCGCCTTGTCCGCTTACGTTCGTCCCGCTGCGAGCCGCCGGCACAACGGCGGCTCCCCATACGGGAGATCGGGGGTGCACTCGTGCGCATCGGACTGCTTACGGAGGGTGGCTATCCATATGTGTGCGGTGACGCCAGGCTCTGGTGCGACCGCCTCGTACGCGGACTCGGGCAGCACGAGTTCGACATCTACGCGCTCAGCCGCACCGAGCGGCAGGAGGCCGAGGGCCGGCTGCCGCTGCCGCCGCACGTCGGCCGGGTACGGACGGCCCCCCTGTGGACCGCGCGGGACGACGGGGCCACGCACGGGCGCCGGGCGCGCCGCCGGTTCGCCGAGGCCTACGCCGAACTGGCCGCCGCTCTCTGCACCGCCCCGGAACCAGGGTCGCCGCAGGACCCCCCGGGAACGGCAGGTCCCGAGGCGGACCGTTTCGGCAATGCCCTGCACGCGCTCGCCGAACTCGCCCGCGACGAGGGCGGACTGACCGGGGCCCTGCGCTCCGAGGCCGCCGTACGCGCCCTGGAACAGGCCTGCCGCGCGCCCCACGCCCTGCGGGCGGCGCGCACGGCGCGCGTTCCCGAACTGCTCCGGACGGCCGCACATCTCGAACGCGCCCTGCGCCCTCTCTCGCTCGACTGGTACGACGACGACGCGCTCGGCTCGGTCGACCTCTGCCACGCCACCGCCGGCGGTACCGCGGCCCTGCCAGGACTGCTTGCCCGGCACTTCGCCGGCATCCCGCTGCTCGTCACCGAGTACGGCGTGCACCTACGGGCGCACTACCTGGGGACCTCGCGCGAGACACCCCCCGCTGTGCGCGCCGTGCTCGCCTCCTTCCACCGCCTGCTGGCCGCCGAGGTCTACCGCCGGGCCGCGTGCATCACGCCCGGCAACACCCACGCCCGCCGCTGGCAGGAGCGCTGCGGCGCCGACCGGGAAAAGCTGCGCACCGTCTACCCCGGCATGGAGGCGGCCCGCTTCACCGAGGTGGGCGAGTCGGCCGACCACGCGGACCCCCGCACCCTGGTCTGGGTCGGCCGTGTCGAACCGGCGAAGGACCTCATCTCCCTGCTCCACGCCTTCGCCGAGATCCGCAAGGAGGAGCCGCGGGCCCGGCTGCGGATCGTCGGTGCCCCGGCGGGTGGCGAGGGCACGGCCTACCTGGGGCACTGCCGGGCGCTGGCCGCGCAGCTCTTCCCCGACGAGGCCGACGGCGTGCACGACGTCGGTGACAACCCGGTGTCGTTCGAGGACATCGGCGGCCCGGAGATGCCCGGGCTCGCGGAGGCCTACGCGGCAGGGGCGGTCGTCGTCCTGTCGAGCGTCGTCGAAGGCTTTCCGATCAGCCTGGTGGAGGCCATGTTCTGCGGCCGGGCGACGGTCTCCACGGACGTGGGCGCCGTGGTGGAGGTCATCGGCGGCACGGGTCTCGTCGTCCCGCCGCGCAACCCGCGCGCGCTCGCGGAGGCGTGCGTGGCGCTCCTGCGCGATCCCGAGCGCCGTGAGCGCCTCGGCGCGGCCGCCCGCGCCCGGGCCCTCGAACTGTTCACCGTCGAGCAGAACGTCACGGCCTTCCACGACCTCTATCTGGAGGTCGTCTCGCACTCGCCCGTCCGGCGCGTGCTCGTGGACGGCAGCGGGGAACCGCTGCCTTTCGGAGTGCCGGCGGAGGCCCATCTGCCCGGCCACTGGACCGCGCCGCGACTGCCGCGCGGCCGACCGCGCTGGGCGTGGACACCGGGCGAGACGACGGTACCCGTACGCGCCACCGGCCTTCCGACACCCGTCCCGGCGGCGGAGGGCGCGCGATGAGCGACGTAGGAGAACTGGACCGCCGCCCCGGTACCCCGGAGGGCCCCTGGGACGCGGTGTCCTGGGAAGCCCTGACCCCCCAGGAGCGGCCGCGGGCCGACCGCGCCCCCGGGCAACAGGCCGCCCCGGAACCCGCTCCCCAGGCGGCCGGCACCGCCGGCCCCCCGTCCGCCGGCGACGCTGACCCCGCCCGCAGGCCCCCCGCCCGCCGTGGCACCGTCGATCCCGTCAAGGCCCTGATGCACCGCCACCGCGACCTGTGCGAACGGGCCGTCGACCCGCTGGAGATCGTGGCCGGTCTGGAGGCCCACGGCCTCACCGACCGGGCCGCCGCGCGCTTCCACCACCGGGATGTGTTCTCGCTCGCCGAGGAGATGTACGCGCGCGTACCCCGCGACGGCGACCGGCCCTCACCGCCGGCCGCCCCGGCGGACGCCCCCCGCCAGTCCCGTGCGTGGGCCGCGGCCGCGGGGCTGCTTCCGGGCGCCCTGGCCACGGCCACCGTCATCGGGCTCCGGCTCACCGACGGCAGGCTCCGCCTCGGCGTCGCCGCACTCGGTGCCCTCGCCGTCACGTTCGGGCTGCGCGCGGCCCTCGGCCGGGGCCCCCTGAGCGCACCCGCCCACCGGGCCCGCATCGCCACGCGCGCGTGGACATGCTGGCTCCTCGCCTACGCACTGCTCGGCGACGGTCTGCTCCGCGCCGCGCTGGACGGCGGCCCCGACGGTGCCGTCCCCGCGGCCATCGCCCCGGTCCTCGCCCTCGCCCTGGCCTGCGGGCCGGCCGTCTGGTGCGCCCGCCTCTTCGCGCTGCGCGCCCGCCGCCGGCTCGCCGACAGCCGGGGCCTGGAGGACTTCACCACGTCGGTCACACCGCTCCTCCTCGGCACCGTCGCTCTCTTCCTGTGCGCACTGACCGCTCTGCTCACGCTGTGCGCGGCCCTCCTCCACGAGCCCGCCGCCTACGCCGGGGCCGGCGCCCTGGGCGCGCTCCTGCTGCTCGCCCGGCTGCTCACCGCCCATGGCTTCGGCCGTGCCCAGGCCGCCGCCCTCGGCACCGCGACCGCCGCCGAGGCGACCGCCCTGGCCACGGTCTTCGCCGGCCGGCTCCCCGGCTGCGGATTCCTGGCCGCCCCGGTGCGCACCCTGACCGAGGCCCTGGGCACCGGCGCCGTCCCGGCCCTCGCCTGCGCCCCGGTCGCCCTGGCCCTGCTCGTCCACGCGATCCGCACACTGACCCGGGCCTCGGCCCATGCCGGGCCCCCGGGATCACCCTGAGCCGGCCCATGGCATCCCCACCACCCTGAGGCTCCGGCCCACCGGCCTCCCCGGCGTCATGAGCCACAGCCACTGCGCGGGACCCGGTCCCGCCTCCTTGCTCCCGCGGGGCCGACACCGCGGGCCCCTCTCATCCCACGGCACCACCCCTGAAGGAGAACGCCAGATGATCACCTCCCGAACCGGAGAATCCGCCCCGGGAGCCGCCCGATGAGGGTCCTGCTGATCGGAGCCAACGGATACCTCGGCCGCTTCGTCGCCGACCGCCTGCTCGCCGACCCGGCCGTGCAGCTCACCGCGCTCGGCCGCGGCGACGACGCCGATGTACGGTTCGACCTCGCGTCCGGCAGCCCCGGCGCCCTCACCCGCTTCCTGGACGCCGTGCACCCCGGGGTCGTCATCAACTGCGCCGGAGCCATCCGCGGCGGCGCCCGGGAACTCACCCGGCACAACACCGTCGCCGTCGCCACCATCTGCGAGGCCCTGCGCCGCAGCGGTTGTGGGGCCCGCCTGGTGCAGATCGGCTGCGGCGCCGAGTACGGGCCCAGCCAGCCGGGCTCCTCCACGGCCGAGGACGCCGTCCCGCGTCCGGGCGGGCCGTACGGCGTCAGCAAGCTCGCCGCCACCGAACTCGTCCTCGGCTCCGGGCTGGACGCCGTCGTGCTCCGCGTGTTCTCGCCCGCCGGGCCCGGCACGCCCGCCGGATCCCCGCTCGGCCGCCTGGCAGAGGCGCTGCGTCGCGCGATGCAGGCCGGCGACGGCGAACTCAAGCTCGGCGGCCTCGGCGTGCAACGCGACTTCATCGACGTCCGCGATGTCGCCCGTGCCGTCCACGCCGCGTCCCTCTCCGCCGCCCAGGGCGTGATCAACATCGGCTCGGGCCGCGCGGTGCGCCTGCGGGACGCGGCGGCCGTCCTCGCCCGGGTCGCCGGCTACAGCGGGTCCCTGCATGAGCTCGACGGTCCCCCCGGGCCGATGCGGCCGTCCATCGGCCACCCCCGCACCGACCCCGAACACCCGGCGCCGACGGCCTACCCCTACCCCGACGGCTGCGGCAGCTGGCAGCAGGCCGATGTGCGCACGGCCCGCGACCGGCTCGGCTGGCGGCCCCGGATCAACCTCGAGGAGTCCCTCGCCGACATCTGGATGGAGGCGGCATGCCGCATCTGACCAGCACCGCCGCGGGCACCGCGAGCACCGGTCTGGGCGTGGGCCTCGGTATCCCCGGGTATGCGCACCCCCTGGTCGCCCCCCTGGAGTGGAACGCGCTCACCCGCCCGGGCGCCCCGGTGCACTGGGCCGCCCTGAATGTGAGCGGCGGCCCCGGCGCCCGCCTCGACCCGCACTGCCTGGAGGCCACCGGACGTCTGCGCACCGCGGGCGTCCGTGTTCTCGGTCACCTCGACCTCATCCAGGGCACGCGGTCCTTCGGCGAGCTGATCTCCGAGGCGCACCGGTATCTCGACTGGTACGAGGTCGACGGCTTCCTCCTGGACCGGTGCCCGACCGAACGCGCCGCGCTCCCCGAGATCCGCCGACTGACCACCACGCTCCGGGTCCTTCTCGACCACGGGCACATCGTCCTGGGCCATGGCACCCATCCCCATCCCGGATACGCCGAGAACGCCGACCAACTGGTCACCTTCTCCGGCACTTGGAACGACTACCGCTGGTCGCAGGTGGCCGAGTGGACCGCCGACTACCCGCCCGAGCGGTTCTGCCACTTTGTGCACGGGGTGCCGCGCGGCCATCTCGAGGAGGCGCTGCGCATCGCCCGCTGGCAGGGCGCCGGCACCATCTGGTTCACCGACCGCACCCTCCGCGGCGGCCGCACCGCTCCCTGGGAGACCATGCCCGGCTACTGGGACGACATCGTCTCGCGTCTCGGAACGGGTGTCTCGGAATGAAGAAGGGCGTGGCAGTGTTACGAGGAGAACAACCGTAGTGATCGACCGACCAACGGAGTCCCCGTGTCGCTGCCACCCCTGGTCGAGCCGGCTGACGAGCTCACCGTAGACGAGGTCCGCAGGTACTCCCGCCACCTGATCATCCCCGATGTCGGGATGGACGGGCAGAAGCGGCTGAAGAACGCCAAGGTGCTCTGTGTGGGCGCGGGCGGCCTGGGCTCGCCGGCGCTGATGTACCTGGCCGCGGCGGGCGTGGGAACGCTCGGCATCGTGGAGTTCGACGAGGTGGACGAGTCGAACCTCCAGCGGCAGATCATCCACAGCCAGGCCGACATCGGCCGCTCCAAGGCCGAGTCCGCGCGCGACACGGTCAAGGGCATCAACCCCTATGTGAACGTGATCCTTCACGAGGAGCGGCTCGAGGCCGACAACGTGATGGACATCTTCAGCCAGTACGACCTGATCGTCGACGGCACGGACAACTTCGCGACCCGATACCTGGTCAACGACGCGTGCGTGCTGCTGAACAAGCCGTATGTGTGGGGCTCGATCTACCGCTTCGACGGCCAGGCCTCCGTCTTCTGGTCCGAGTACGGCCCCTGCTACCGCTGCCTGTACCCGGAGCCCCCGCCGCCGGGCATGGTCCCCTCCTGCGCCGAGGGCGGCGTCCTCGGCGTGCTGTGCGCGTCCATCGGCTCCATCCAGGTCACCGAGGCGATCAAGGTCCTCACCGGCACCGGCGAGCCGCTGGTCGGCCGGCTGATGATCTACGACGCCCTGGAGATGCAGTACCGCCAGGTCAAGGTCCGCAAGGACCCCAACTGCGCGGTCTGCGGTGAGAACCCGACGGTCACGGAGCTCATCGACTACGAGGCCTTCTGCGGCGTCGTCTCCGAGGAGGCCCAGGCGGCGGCCCTCGACTCGACGATCACTCCCAAGCAGCTCAAGGAGTGGATCGACGACGGCGAGAACATCGAGATCATCGACGTCCGGGAGCCGAACGAGTACGAGATCGTCTCCATCCCGGGCGCCCGGCTGATCCCCAAGAACGAGTTCCTCCTGGGCACCGCCCTGGTGGGCCTCCCCCAGGACAAGAAGATCGTCCTGCACTGCAAGACGGGTGTCCGCAGTGCGGAAGTCCTCGCGGTCCTGAAGTCGGCCGGCTTCGCGGACGCGGTCCACGTCGGCGGCGGCGTCATCGGCTGGGTCAACCAGATCGAACCGCACAAGCCGGTGTACTGACCGGCCCCTCCGCTGACCAGCGGGACCGAAGAGGCCCACGGCCCTGACGAGTTCAGGCGCTGTGGGCCTTCCTGTCGTCAGGAGCAGACCTTGCCGTCCCTCGGGACCGTGCCGTTCAGGAGGTACGCGTTCACGATCGCGTCCACGCACTCGCTTCCGCTGCCGTACGCACCGTGGCCCTCGCCCTTCCAGGTCAGTTCGACGCCGACGCCCTTGCCCAGCCCGTCGGCCATCCTGCGGGCACCCTCGTAGGGGGTCGCCGGGTCCCCGGTGTTGCCCACCACCAGCACCGGCGCGGCTCCCGGGGCGCTGACCTCCGGGTGGTCGAACTGTCCGGCCGCCGGCCAGTCGTGGCACCAGCCGGCCGTGTCCCAGCCCAGGAAGTCGCCGAAGACGGGCGAGATCCTCTCGAACTCCGGCAGCAGCGCCTTCACCTGCTGGGCCGTCGGCCGCTGTCTGTCGTCCAGGCACGATATGACCCGCTGTGAGTGCGTCGTCGTGCCGTAGTGCCCCAGGGCGTCGCGGTCGTTGTACTCGTCGGCCAGACGCAGCAGCTCCGAGCCGTTGCCGTTCCGCGCCGAGGTGAGGGCGCTGGTGAGGACAGGCCAGGTCTCCTTGCTGTAGAGCGGCAGCACGATGCCGGTGAGGGCCAGGGTCTGGGTGAGCCTGCGCCCGGACGCCGTCGGCAGCGGCTTGGCGTCGATCCGCTTGAGCAGGGCCGCGATCTTCTGGGAGCCCTGCCGGGGGTCCTGGCCCGTCGACTTCAGGTAGTCGTCGAGCGCCCGCTGGAAACCAAGGGTCTGGTTCTTCGCATGGCCCAGGCTGTCGGCGGTCGGGTCGACCACGGCGTCCAGCACCAGGCGCCCCACGTTCTGCGGGAACAGGTGGGCGTACACACCGCCCAGTTCGGTGCCGTAGGAGATGCCGAAGTAGTGCATCGAGCGGTCGCCGAGGACCTGGCGCATCAGGTCCATGTCGCGCGCGGTGTCGGCCGTCGACACATGCGTGATCAGTTTGCCGGCCGCCTTCGCGCATCCCCTGCCGAAGTCGGTGGCGTCGTCGAGGTACGCCTTCAACTCGGCCGGGTCGTCGGGTGTGGCGTCGATGGACTCGGCCGCCTGGATCGCCTTGTCGCTGCGGCAGCGGATGCCCTCGCTCGCGCCGACTCCGCGCGGGTCCCAGCTCACCAGGTCGTATCGCTCGTGGAGTTGGGAGGCCGTGCTCGCGTACGACGGCATCGTGGAGATGCCGGAGCCGCCCGGGCCACCGAAGTTGAACAGGAGCGAGCCTATGCGGTCGCCTCCGGTCGCCCCGGACCGGATCAGCGCGATGCCGATCGTCTCACCGTCGGGCTTCGACCAGTCCAGGGGCGCCTTCATCATCGCGCACTGCCAGTCGCCGCTCGGGACCGAGACGCCCTTGCAGCGGCTCCAGGCGAGCTTCTGGGCAGTGAGCGAGGCGGGCAGCCCCGGAGAGGCGGCCTGCCGCGGTGCCGGCGCCGACGCCGACGTGCCGGAGTTGCCCTTGCCGTCGTCCGCGCTCGACTCGGACGAGCCGCTTCCGCAGCCGGTGATCAGCATGGCGGCCGCGACCGCGGCCGACCACCGTACGACACGTGACATGTGCACCCCCCTCACCGGCTCCCCGCACGGAGCAGCGGAGAGCAGTCAGGCCATGGTAGGCGGATCGAGCGGAGCCCATGGCTGCCTGTGGAAAACGGTCTGACCTGCACTTTTCCTCCGAACGCCGTGGGGTCGGGGGCCAGGTGCCCGCAGCGCGGGACCCGTTGGAAGCGGGGATCGCCGTGGCGGGAGCCGCCCGGGGATCAGGAGCAGACGGTGCCGGTCGCGGGGACCTTGCCGTTCAGCAGGTAGTTGTTGACGGCGCTCTGCACGCAGTTGTTCCTGCTGTCGTACGAACCGTGTCCCTGGCCCCGGTACGTCAGCTCGACGCCGATGCCCGGCCCGAGCGCCTGCACCATCCTCTTCGCCCCCTCGTACGGCGTCGCCGGGTCACCGGTGTTGCCGACCACGAGGATCGGCGGGGCGCCGGGGGCGCTCACGTCCGGGTGGCTGGCGGCTCCGGCCACCGGCCAGTTCGTGCAGCTGATCAGGCCCCAGGCCAGATAGTCGCCGAACAGCGGGGAGGCGGCCCGGAACTGCGGCAGTCTCGCCTTCACATCGGCGGGGGTGTAACGCGGCTTCTCGTCCGCGCAGTTGATCGCGACGTTCGCGGGGACGAGATTGCTGTACTGGCCGTTCTCGTTGCGCCCGTTCATCGCGTCCGACAGCGCCATCAGCAGCTTGCCGTCACCCGCGTACGCCTGCTTCAGGCCATCGGTGAGGTATCCCCAGAAGTCCTTGGAGTACAGGGCCTGCGCGATGCCGTTCGTGGCGGCCGTCTGGGTCAGGCGTCGCGGGAAGATGCCGGGGAGCGGCTTCGTCTCGAGGTCCTTCAGCAGCTTGGCGATCCGGTTCTCGACATCCTGCGGGGTGCGGCCGACCGGGCAGCCGGTGCTCTTGGAGGCGCAGTCCCGGGCGTAGTTGTCCAGCGCGAGCTGGAACCCCTTGGCCTGTCCCAGCGAGGCCTGCACCGGGTCCTCCGTCGGGTCGATGACCGCGTCGAGGACGGCCCGTCCCACGTTCTTGGGGAACAGGTGCGCGTAGACGGCGCCGAGTTCGGTGCCGTACGAGATGCCGAAGTAGTACAGCTTGGCGTCGCCGAGCACCTTGCGCATCAGGTCCATGTCGCGGGCGGCGTCGGGGGTGCGCACATACGGCAGGACGCGCCCCGAGTGCTGCTGACAGGCCTTGTTGAACTGCTTGGTGTTGTTCAGGAAGGTCGTCTGCTCGACCGCGGTGTCGGGCGTCATGTCCTGCTGGAAGTACGCGTCGAGCTGCGGGTCGTCCTCACACTTGACGCCCGCGCTGCGGCCGACGCCGCGTGGGTCGAAGCTCACCAGGTCGTAACGGGTGCGCAGGGTCTCGTAGTCCTGTGCGAAGGCGGGCAGCGCGGTGACCCCGGAGCCGCCCGGGCCGCCGAAGTTGAAGACGAGCGACCCGATTCGCTTGTTCGGGGGACCGCTGGTCTTCGCCCGGATCAGCGCGATCCCGATGGTGCCGCCGGTGGGGTCGTTCCAGTTGAGGGGCGCCTTCATGGTCGCGCACTGCCACCGTGTGCCGCTCGGCAGGGGAGCGGGGGCACTGCCGCCGCCCTCCGCCTCGGACGGCGCGGGGCAGTCCTTCCAGATCAGCTTCTGGCTCGACAGCTCTCCGTCCACGAAGCCGCCGGCGCAGCCCGCCATCAGCGAGGGCAGGACGGCGGCGGTGGCGATGAGGGCGGCGGCGCGGATGCGGAGTCGGTTGGGCATGTTCCCATCCTGGGCCCGTCCGCTGCGGAGCGCTCGGGGCGTGGTCCGTGCGGGTGAGGCGCCGATCCTGCGCTTCCCGGAGCGGCAGCTCGCACTTCCGGGTCGGCAGCTCGCACTTCGGGGCCGGCAGTTCGCACAGGAAAGCACTCACTTGGGGCGCTTCCTTCCGAGCGCTTCCTCGCGTGTCTAGAGCGCTTCCTTGCGCGACAGGTGGTTGAAGAACAGCCACCCCGGCAGCACCGGCAGCCACAGCGTCAGCAGCCGGTAGAGCAGCACCGCCGGCGCCGCGACCTCCTTGGGCAGGCCGACCGCGATGAGGCCCACCGTGAGGGTGGCCTCCACCGCGCCCACGCCGCCGGGGGTCGGGGCGGCCGAACCGAGCGCGTTGCCCGCCAGGAACACGACCGCCACACTGGCCAGGCTCAGCGTGGTGTGCTCCTCGTGACCGAACGCCCGGATCGAGGCGTCCAGGCACATCACGAAGCAGGCGGTCAGCAGCAGCATGCCGCCGATGCCGGTGATCAGTTTCTGCGGCCGCTGGAGTACGTCGAGCATGCGCGGCACCACACCGGCGAACAGCGACCTCACGCGTGTGACGACGAATTTCCGCATGAACGGCACGGACGTCACCACCAGGACGAGCACCGCGACCGTCAGCAGACCGGCGATGACCGTGCGGGACGGCGACAGGGACGGGGTCTTCTCGGTGCCGGTGAGGTAGCCGAACGACAGCAGCATCAGCACATGGCAGCCGAGCCCGAACAGCTGCGAGGCGCCGACGCTGGCCACCGCGAGCCCCGGCCGTACGCCCGCCCGCTGGAGGAAGCGTGTGTTGAGCGCGACACCACCGACCGCGGCGGGGGCCACGATCTTCACGAACGACCCGGCGACCTGTGCCGCCACGGCGCGCCAGAACGGCACCCGTTCGGGCACGAAGCCGAGCAGCGCCATCGCCGCCGCGACATAGCTCAGCGCGGAGAAGAACACGGCCGCCGCCACCCAGCCCCACTCGGCGTTGGCGAAGAGCGTGCCGAACTCGATGTGGGTGAGCTGCGTCAGCAGGAAGTACGCGCCGATGGCACCGGCGATGAAACTGATCAGCGTGCGCGGCCGCACCCGCTCCAGGCGGGCCGGCTCGACCGGCGCCTGGGGCCTGATCCGCAGCACCTGGTGGCGGATCTGGGTGAGGAGGTCCTCCTCGCGTGCCTCCTCCAGCGCCTCGCCGATCGCGCGCTTCTCGGCCCGCTGCTCGGCGCGTGCGGCCTTCTTGTCGGGCTTGTCGGGGACCGCCCCGGTGGCGTCGCCCGCCTCCGCCGCGCGGGCCAGCTTCGCCTGCCGGGAGGCCTCCAGGACCGCCTCGCGTTCGCGCTGGGCCCGCTCCCGGGCCAGTTTCCGCAGCGTCGCGCGCGTGGTGCGCGTCAGTGCGATCGGCTGCAGCATGGGCAGGCAGTCGGCGACCGCGTCCGGGCCGAGCACGGAGACAGCGGAGGCCACCGCCCGTTCGGCGCCGACTCGCAGTCCGAGCGTGGTCAGCAGCTGCGCGATGTCCATGCGCAGCACCAGATCGCCGGCCGCGATCTCGCCGCTGCGCAGGTCGGTCAGGATGACGATGCCGGAACGATCCACCACGATGGCGTCACCCGCGAGCCGGCGGTGCGCGATGCGCCTCGACTGGAGAGCCCGCACCTGGTGCCAGGTGTCGTGCAGCAGCCCGTCGGTGATCTCCTCGTCGGACAGTTGGTCCAGCGTGCGGCCGCCGGTGTGCTCGTAGACGAGCATCACCGCGTCGGGGCCCAGCTCGGAGGTCGCGATCAGCCTGGGCGCGTTGGCGCCGGCCGCGATCGCCGCGTACGCGAGGAGTGCCTCCTGCTCCAGGGCCTGGCGCAGTGACTGCAGGCTGCTGCGGGTGGTGATCCCCCGTAGCGTCAGCCGGCGCCACACCCGGTAGAAGAAGCCCTGTGCCTGCTGCTCGCGGTCGACGACCGTGACGTCCAGGGGAGGCCCGTCCTCCAGAGTGACGAAGTAGCGCCGGCCGCGGTCGCCGTTCTCGGCTGTGTCGGGCATCTCCTCCCGCGCCGCGCTCACGGGCCGGAAGCCCACGGTGCGCAGACCCGCCATCAGAGTCCGCCCGGTGGGCTGTACGTTCGGCGAGCCGACCGCGTACAGCGTCCCGGCCGCGACGCTCCAGCCGATCAGCACCGTCAGAATGATCGAGAACGGTGTCGTGTAGCCGGTGACCAGCATGGAGAACGCGTCGAGCAGCAGCACCACCCACAGCACGGCGCGCCAGCGCGGTCTGCGTGACATGCCAACCGCCGTCATATAGGCGATGACGGGCGCGAGATAGCCGTGCACCGGGTCGGTCAGGGCATGGATGTCGCCGGGGGAGGGCTGGGTGAGCGCGTCCTGGATCGAGGGCGGCGCGGCCCTGGCGACCCACAGGTCCGTGGCGAGTGTCACCCCGTGGGCGAGGACCGCCGCGAGGACACCGTCGGCGATGCGCAGACCGTCCCGCTTGATCAGCCGTTCGATCGCGAAGGCGACCGGCACCAGCAGGATCGCGATGCTGGACGCCAGACCCGCGATGTTGATCAGGAGATCGGGCGCCTGGCCCGTGCCCTTGTTGATGTCCTGTTCGAGACCCGAGGTGGTGCCGTGCGCGAACGCGGCGATGGCGAGCAGCACCCCGATCGCGAGGATGCCCACCAGGAGGCGCATCAGATCGGAAGGACGGTGCACGCGCGCGGGGAGCAGCGGTTCGTCGCCCTCCACCTCGTCGTTGGGGGCGTCCGCGCAGCCCGCCTCCGGGTCGGGCGGCCGCTGCGCGTCGTCCGCGCGCCGCTGTGCGTCCTTCCGCGGCCCGTCGTGCCCGGGCGCCTTCTCCAGCGAGACCTGTGGGACCTGAGGAGTCTCCTTGTCCTGCGCCTTCCCCGCATCCTCGCCTGCGCTGGGGCCCGCTGCGGTGGTGTCCGGGCGCGACGAACCCTCAGAGGTGCCCTCCGCTCCGTCGGGGTGCACTCCCTGCTGCTTCATCGTCTCTTCTTGGTCTCGTATCACCGATCACCGCCCGCACGATGGTGGCATGCCCACCCGACACACGGGGGCATCAGGGTGCAAATGCGGGGGCGCACAGTCTGCCCGAAGCGCCGGGCCGGGGCGAGGGCTGCGCCGGGCCGCTCTCTCTTCTCACATTGTCGGTGGCGTGGGGCAGGATGGGCCGGATGAGCGAGCAGAGCCTTCCGGTGGACGCCCTGCCGGACTACGCGGAGCGGGTCCTTGACCTGGCCGAACGCATCCCGCCGGGGCGCGTCATGACGTACGGGGACGTCGCCGAGTGGCTGGAGGAGGGCGGCCCGCGCCAGGTGGGCCGTGTGATGGCCCTCTACGGGGGAGCGGTCCCCTGGTGGCGAGTGGTCCGCGCCGACGGAGTACTCCTGCCGGGGCACGAACTGGACGCCCTCGGCCACTACCGGGAGGAGAGCACCCCGCTGCGGGAGGCCGGCCGCGCGTCCGAGGGCCACCTGCCGCGCCTGGACATGAAGCGCGCGCGATGGGACGGCGGCGGATGCGTGAAAGGTCACACCTGACAGCTTCCGGCATCGGACGCGCCGGACGGGAAGCCGTGGCCCGTTCGGGGGAAACGCGGCACGTCCGTGACATGCCGTACGTTCGTGCGGTGAGGGACGGGCGTGACCGGAGGGACTCCTGGGAACAAGCGGAAGCCCTGCTTCCGGGACCCTCCCGGGCGTAGCGTCAACGGCGCGCGTCCCCCTCATCCCGCGGCCACCGCCCGCCCCACGCGGCGACACCCCCACCCGCGGCCCGACCCCCACCGCCCGACGACGGCGCCCCGCACCGACAGCGACAAGCCCGAGCACGACCACCAGGACCGGCGAACCACGTGAGCTCCTCTTCCTCCACCAGGCGCCTGCCGCACCCCAAGGTGCGGCAGGGGAGCCGCGGCGCTTACCGACTGGTGCGTACCCCGCCCGTCCGGGTGGATCCCCCTCGACTTGACGCAACGCAGCGTGCGGTGGTTGACCACCGGGCCGGCCCCCTGCTCGTCCTGGCGGGCCCGGGCACCGGCAAGACCACCACACTCGTGGAATCCGTGGCCGCCCGGATCGCCCGCGGCGGCGACCCGGAACGCATCCTGGTGTTGACCTTCAGCCGCAGGGCCGCCGTCGACCTGCGCGACCGCATGGCGCTGCGCACCGGCGCGGCGCACGCCCCGCAGGCCACCACGTTCCACTCGTTCTGCTACGCCCTGGTCCGCGCGCACCAGGGCAGCGACCTCTTCGTCGAGCCGCTACGGCTGCTGTCCGGCCCCGAACAGGACGTCGCCGTGCGGGAGCTGCTCGCCGGGCAGCCCGACCTGGAGCGCCTCGGCCTCGCGCATGTGCGCTGGCCCGACGAACTGCGCGCCTGCCTCACCACGCGCGGCTTCGCCGACGAGGTGCGCGCCGTGCTGGCCCGCAGCCGGGAGCTGGGCCTCGGCCCGCAGGCCCTGCGCCGGTTCGCCCGACGCATAGGCCGTCCCGACTGGGAGGCCGCCTCCGCGTTCCTCGCCGAGTACCTGGACGTCCTCGACCTCCAGGGAGTGATCGACTACGCGGAGCTGGTCCACCGCGCGGTGCTGCTGGCCCGCCGCCCCGAGGTCGCCGGGCAACTGGCCGACCGGTACGACGCGGTCTACGTGGACGAGTACCAGGACACCGACCCGGCGCAGGTGCGGCTGTTGCGGGCGCTCGCGGGCGACGGGAGGACCCTGGTGGCCTTCGGCGACCCCGACCAGTCGATCTACACATTCCGGGGTGCCGATGTGGGCGGCATCCTGGACTTCCCGCACACATTCCCCCGCCCGGACGGCGCCCCGGCGCCCGTGCACGTCCTCAGGACGTCCCGCCGCTCCGGCGCCGCCCTTCTCGCCGCCACCCGGCTGATCACCCAGCGCATGCCGCTGACCCGCCTCCCGGCGGACAAGGTCCGCGCCCACCGGGAACTCGCGCCGGTACGGGACGGGGGCCGCGTCGAGGTCCACACGTACCCCACGCCCGGCGCCGAACTGGACAACATCGCGGACATCCTGCGCCGGGCCCATCTGGAGGAGGGCGTCCCCTGGAGCGAGATGGCCGTCCTCGTACGCGCCGGAGCCCGCGCCATCCCGACGGTCCGCCGTGCCCTCACGGCCGCCGGGGTTCCCCTCGACATCGACGGAGACGACCTGCCGCTGCGCCATGAGCCGGCGGTGACACCACTGCTGACGGCGCTGCGCGCGGTGGCCCGCGCGGAGGCCGCGCCCATCCGTCCCGAGGAGGCCGCGCCCATCCGTCCCGAGGAAGACGGGCGGACTCACCCGGAAGAGACGCCGCAGGGCGAGGCACATACCGACACCGAAGAGGGCGTCGACTCCGGGGATGCCACGCAGGACCCCGGGCACGCCCGAGTCTGGCTCGACACCGAGACCGCGCTCGCTCTCCTCACCTCCCCCCTCGCCGGCATGGACGCCGCCGATCTGCGCCGCCTGGGCCGCGCCCTGCGCGAGGAAGAGCGGGCCGCAGGCAACCCCGTACCGCCGCCCTCCGACCAGCTCCTCGCGCGGGCCCTGGCGGAACCGGAGCGCCTGGTCGCGCACGACCCCGCGTACGCACGCGGAGCCCAACGCCTCGGCGCACTGCTCAGAAAGGCACGGGAACGGCTCGCGGGCGGCGGCACGGCCGAGGAGGCCCTGTGGGAGCTGTGGGACGGCACGCCCTGGCCCAAGCGCCTGGAGAGCGCCTCCCGGCGCGGCGGCGCCGGGGGCCGCAATGCCGACCGTGACCTCGACGCCGTGTGTGCCCTGTTCGCGACCGCGGCGCGCGCCGAGGAGCGCACCGGCGGCCGGGGCGCACTCAACTTCCTGGAGGAGATCGAAGCCCAGGACATCGCCGCCGACACGCCGACCCGCCGCGCCGTGCGCCCCGACGCCGTACGCCTGATGACCGCCCACCGCTCCAAGGGCCTCCAGTGGCGCCTGGTCGTCGTCGCCGGCGTCCAGGAGGGTTTGTGGCCCGACCTGCGCCGCCGCGGCTCCCTGCTGGAGGCCGACCGCATCGGCCGCGACGGGCTCGCCGAGCCCCTCACTCCCGGCGCGCTGCTCGCGGAGGAACGCCGCCTGTTCTACGTCGCCTGCACACGCGCGCGTGAACGTCTCGTCGTCACCGCCGTGAAGGCTCCCGCCGACGACGGGGACCAGCCCTCCCGCTTCCTCACCGAACTCGGCGTCGAACCCAGAGACGTCACCGGCCGCCCGCGCCGCCCCCTGTCCGTCGCCGCGCTCGTCGCCGAACTGCGCGCCACGACCGTCGACCCGCGTGTCTCCGACGTCCTCAGGGAGGCCGCCGCCCGCCGGCTGGCCCGGCTCGCCGCGCTCGCCGACGACGACGGCCGCCCCCTCGTGCCCTCCGCGCACCCCTACCGCTGGTGGGGCATGTGGGACCAGACCGAGAGCAAGGTGCCGCTGCGCGACCGCGACCAGCCCGTGGTCCTCTCCGGCAGCGCGCTCGACCAGCTCGCCAACACCTGCGCCCTGCAGTGGTTCCTCGGACGCGAGGTGAAGGCCGACGCGCCCGCGACCGCCGCCCAGGGCTTCGGCAACGTGGTGCACGTCCTCGCCGACGAGGTCGCCTCCGGACGCACCCCCGCCGATCTCGACGTCCTCATGGAGCGCCTTGACTCGGTGTGGAACGCCCTCGCCTTCGACGCGCCCTGGAAGTCCGCGCAGGAGAAGCACAACGCGCGCGTGGCGCTCGAACGCTTCCTGAGGTGGCACGTCGACTCGAACGGCAGCCGCGCCGGGCGCACCCCGGTGGCCAGCGAGCACGACTTCGACGTCACGCTCGCGGCGGGCGACTACCAAGTGCGCATCCGCGGCTCCATGGACCGTGTCGAGACGGACGGCGAGGGCCGCGCCTATGTCGTCGACTTCAAGACCGGCAAGCAGGCGCCCAGCGCCGCCGAGGTGGCCCGCCACCCTCAGCTCGCCGTCTACCAGCTGGCCGTGCGCGAGGGCGCCGTCGACGACGCCTTCGACGGCGTGCGGCCCGAACCGGGCGGCGCCGAACTCGTCCAGCTGAGGCAGGGCGCCTCCAAGAAGGACGGCGGCGAGACCCTGCCGAGGGTGCAGGCTCAGGAGCCCCTCGACGGACAGTGGATCGGCGACCTGCTGGCCACCGCCGCGGGCAAGGTCCTCGACGAACGGTTCTCCCCGACCACCGGGCAGCACTGCACGCACTGCGCCTTCCGCGCCTCATGCAGCGCACGACCGGAGGGCCGCACCGTCGTGGAGTGAGGACGGGGAGCCAGCACATCGGAAGCACGTCGAGCGGGACACCGGGCGAGCCGGTGAGGGAACGCCGGTGAGCGAGCCCCCGGTGCACCGGTGTGACAGACGGCACCAGGCGCGCCGACCAGCGCTTCTCCCGCCCGGGCGGCCGATCCGGCGTCCGCTGTCAGTGGCCACCGCTAGCCTCTCCGACGTGCCCGCCCGTATCAGTGACCCCGAGCAGCTCAAGGAGCTCCTGGGCATCCCGTTCACCCCGGAGCAGACGGCCTGCATCACCGCGCCGCCCGCCCCGCAGGTGATCGTGGCCGGAGCCGGATCGGGCAAGACCACGGTGATGGCGGCCCGCGTGGTGTGGCTGGTGGGAACCGGACAGGTCGCACCCGAACAGGTGCTCGGCCTGACGTTCACCAACAAGGCGGCCGGTGAACTCGCCGAGCGCGTCCGCACGGCACTGGTCAAGGCGGGCGTCACCGACCCGGACGTCATCGATCCCGACAACCCGCCCGGCGAACCCGTGATCTCCACCTATCACGCCTTCGCGGGCCGCCTGCTGACCGACCACGGTCTGCGCATCGGGCTCGAACCGGCCTCCCGGCTGCTGGCCGACGCCACCCGCTACCAACTCGCCGCGCGCGTACTGCGCGAGGCCCCGGGGCCCTATCCGGCACTCACCCGCTCCTTCCCCGACCTCGTCAGCGACCTCCTCACCCTCGACTCCGAGCTGTCCGAGCACCTCGTACGGCCGGAGGACCTGCGCGCCTACGACGCCGAACTGCTGCACACCCTGGAGGGCGTCCGGCTCACCAACGCCGACCTGCGCAAGGTCCCCGAGACGGCCGCCGCCCGCCGGGACCTGGCCGAGCTGGTCGGCCGCTACCGCGCGGCCAAACGAGAGCGCGACCTCCTCGACTTCGGCGACCAGATCGCCCTCTCGGCGGCCCTGGCCCGCCTTCCCGAGGTGGGCCGCATCCTGCGCGACGAGTACCGCGTCGTCCTGCTCGACGAGTACCAGGACACCTCGGTGGCTCAGCGCGTCCTGCTCGCAGGGCTCTTCGGCGGCGGCACCGGCCACCCCGTGACCGCCGTCGGCGACCCCTGTCAGGCGATCTACGGCTGGCGCGGCGCGTCCGTCGCCAACCTCGACGACTTCCCCGAGCACTTCCCGCACGCCGACGGCCGCCCCGCCACCCGCCAGGCACTCAGCGAGAACCGCCGCAGCGGCGGTCGCCTCCTCGACCTCGCCAACGGCCTCGCCGAGCCGCTGCGCGCGATGCACGCGGGCGTGGAAGCCCTCCGCCCCGCACCGGGCGCCGAGCGAGACGGACAGGTCCGCTGCGCGCTGCTGCGCACCCACGACGAGGAGATCGACTGGATAGCCGACTCCCTCGCCCACCTCGTGCGTACCGGCACCGCGCCCGGGGAGATCGCGGTCCTGTGCCGCACGGCGACCGACTTCGCCCGTATCCAGGGCGCGCTCGTCGCCCGTGACATCCCGGTCGAGGTCGTGGGCCTGTCCGGGCTGCTGCATCTGCCCGAGGTCGCCGACCTCGTCGCGGTCTGCGAAGTCCTCCAGGACCCCGGCGCCAACGCCTCCCTGGTCCGCCTCCTCACCGGCCCGCGCTGGCGCATCGGCCCCCGCGACCTCGCCCTGCTGGGCCGGCGTGCCCGGCTGCTCGTGTCCCACGCGCGCGTGGCCGCCGACGACGACCCGGACCGTCGGCTCGCCGCGGCCGTCGAGGGTGTCGACCCCGCCGAGGTGATCTCGCTCGCGGACGCCCTCGACACCTTCCTGGAACTGCCCATGGAGGCCGGCCGTGAGGACGACGGGCTGCCGTTCTCGCCCGACGCGCGCGTGCGGTTCGCCCGCCTCGCCACCGAACTGCGCGAACTGCGCCGCTCCCTCGCCGACCCCCTGATGGACGTCCTGCACCGGGTGCTCGCCGTCACCGGCCTGGAGGTCGAGCTGTCCGCCTCTCCGCACGCACTGGCCGCCCGCCGCCGCGAGACCCTGTCGAACTTCCTGGACGTCGCCGCGTCGTTCGCCGCCAACGACCCGGACGCCTCCCTGCTGGCCTTCCTCGGCTTCCTGCGCACCGCCGCGCAGTACGAAAAGGGCCTCGACAACGCCCTGCCCGGCGGCGAGAACACCGTCAAGGTCCTCACCGCCCACAAGTCCAAGGGCCTGGAGTGGGACGTCGTCGCCGTCCCCGGACTGGTCACCGGCACCTTCCCCAGCAGCCAGGGCCGCGAGAAGTGGACCGCGCAGGGCAAGGTGCTGCCCCACGCCCTCCGCGGCGACGCCGACACCCTGCCCGACGTCGAGTCCTGGGACTCGCGGGGCCTCAAGGCCTTCCACGAGGCCATGAAGGATCACCAGCACACCGAGGAACTCCGCCTCGGCTACGTCACCTTCACCCGCCCCCGTTCCCTGCTGCTCGGCTCCGGCCACTGGTGGGGCCCCGCCCAGAAGCGCCCTCGCGGCCCTTCCGCCTTCCTCCAGGCTCTCCACGACCACTGCGCCGCCGGGCACGGCGAGATCGAGGCGTGGGCCGACGAGCCCGCCGAGGACGAGGAGAACCCGGCGCTGCACGCGGCCGCCGCCGACCAGGCCTGGCCGCTGCCGCTGGACGAGGAGGCCCTCACACGCCGAAGGGCGGCCGCCCAGACGGTCCTGACCCATCTGGAGCGGATCGCCTCGCGGACCACGTCCGCGCACGACGAGCCGTCCGCATACGGCGACCCGGAGTGGCCGCCACCACCAGAGGAGGACGAGGACGAATACGGGCCGGACGGCGACGGCTACGGGCCGGATGACGACGACCGTTACGTGCCGGACGGCGAGGCACTCTACGACCCGTACGGAACGGGCGACGCGGCACCCTACGACCCGTACGGACCGGGCGACGCGACACCGTACGACCCGTACGGACCGGGCGACGAGGCACCCTACGACCCGTACGGACCGGGCGACGAAGACCCGTACGGACCGGGCGACCGGCCGAGCCACCGCCCGTCGGACCCGCCGCCATCAGCACCTCACGCGCGCGTGCCCCTGCACGCTCCCTCACATGTGGACGCCCCCACGCCGGCGGCCGCCCCCACCCCTACCGTCCCCCACGCCCGTCGGCGCCCCGCCGAGGACACCCCCGTGCTCACCCCCGAAGACGCCCGCACCATCGCCTCCTGGGACCGCGACCTGGACGCCCTCACCGGGGAACTGCTGCGCGCCCGTACGGCCGTCACCGACGTGCCCCTGCCACCGTCCCTGACCGCCTCCCAGGTACTGCGGCTGGCCGCCGACCCCGACGGGCTCGCGCAGGAACTCGCACGCCCCATGCCCCGCCCCCCGCAACCCGCCGCGCGCCGAGGCACCCGGTTCCACGCGTGGGTCGAGGCACGCTTCGAGGAACTGCGCCTGCCCATGCTGGAGCCCGAGGAACTGCCGGGCACCGAGGCCGAGATCGCCGACGAACGCGACCTGGAGGCCCTCAAGGACGCCTTCGAACGCACGCCCTACGCGCACCGCACCCCCTACCGCGTCGAAGCGCCCTTCCAGCTCGCCATCGCCGGACGCGTCGTCCGCGGCCGCATCGACGCCGTGTACCGCGTGGACGACGCGGACGGGACCTCGTACGAGATCGTCGACTGGAAGACCAGCCGGACCCGCAGCGGTGACCCGCTCCAGCTCGCCCTGTACCGGCTGGCCTGGGCCGAACGGCAGAACGTACCCGTGGAGAGCGTCAAGGCCGCGTTCCTCTACGTCCGCAGCGGCGAGGTCGTGCGCCCCGAGGGCCTGCCGGACCGGGCCGCGCTGGAGCGGCTGCTGCTCGGGGAGTCCGCCCGCGAGGAACCGGCCGACCAGGATGCCGACGCGGGCCGATAGGCTCGGGAGCATGAGCGAGACCCCGGACAGTGCCGTCCGCACGTACATCGGCAGCCACCGCGCCGCCTTCCTCGACGACCTCGCCGAGTGGCTGCGCATCCCGTCGGTGTCCGCCCAGCCCGAGCACGCGGCGGACGTACGCCGCAGCGCCGAGTGGCTCGCCGCCAAGCTCCGCGACACCGGCTTCCCCACCACCGAGGTCTGGCCCACCGACGGCGCCCCCGCCGTCTTCGCCGAGTGGCCCGCCGACGACCCGCAGGCGCCCACCGTCCTGGTCTACGGCCACCACGACGTACAGCCCGCCGCCCGCGAGGACGGCTGGGACAGCGACCCCTTCGAACCGGTGATCCGCGAGGGCCGCCTCTACGCGCGCGGGGCCGCCGACGACAAGGGCCAGGTGTTCTTCCACACACTCGGTATCCGCGCCCACCTCGCCGCCACCGGCCGCACCGCCCCCGCCGTCCACCTCAAGCTGCTCGTCGAGGGCGAGGAGGAGTCCGGCTCCCCGCACTTCCGCGCCCTGGTCGAACAGCACGCGGACCGGCTGGCCGCCGACGCCGTGATCGTCTCCGACACCGGCATGTGGTCCGCGAACACCCCCACGGTGTGCACGGGCATGCGCGGCCTCGCCGAATGCGAGATCCTCCTGCACGGCCCCGACCAGGACATCCACTCGGGTTCCTTCGGCGGCGCCGTCCCCAATCCCGCCACAGAGGCCGCCCGCCTGGTCGCCGCCCTCCACGACCAGCACGCGCGCGTGGCGATACCCGGCTTCTACGACGGCATCACCGACCTCACCGACCGCGAACGCGCCCTCTTCGCCGAACTGCCCTTCGACGAGGAAGAGTGGCTGCGCACCGCCAAGTCCGCCGGTACCCATGGCGAGCGGGGCTACACCACCCTGGAGCGCATCTGGGCCCGCCCCACCGCCGAGGTCAACGGCATCGGCGGCGGCTACCAGGGCCCCGGCAGCAAGACGATCATCCCGTCCTCTGCCATGGTCAAGCTCTCCTTCCGGCTCGTCGCCGGACAGGACCCCGACCACATCGAGAAGGCCGTCCGCGCCTGGGCAGCCGACCGACTGCCCAACGGAATCCGGTACGAGATCACCTTCGGCGCGGCCACCCGCCCCTGCCTCACCCCCCTCGACCACCCCGCCCTGCAATCCGTCGTACGCGCCATGGGCCGCGCCTTCCAGCAGCCGATCCGCTTCACCCGCGAAGGCGGCTCCGGACCCGCAGCCGACCTCCAGGACGTCCTCGGGGCACCCGTCCTGTTCCTCGGCATCTCCATCCCCTCCGACGGCTGGCACGCCCCCAACGAGAAGGTCGAACTCGATCTGCTCCTCAAAGGAGTCGAAACCGCCGCATATCTATGGGGCGACCTGGGGGAGAACTGGCGCGATGCCCACTGACGATCTCGCGCGCCGGACGGCCGGCCGCACGGGCCGCGGGGCACGGCACACTGGAAGGGCCGCCCCGCGCGCCCAAGACCCGCCGGACCCGGTCCCACCCCAGCCGAACGTCCCGCCGAACCGCCCGCCGAAACAACCGTTCCACCGGGGGAGTTGGAAACAACCGTGACCACCTGGACCGACCACAGCGCCGACCGGCCCATCTCGCTCACCGCCCCGAGCGGCATCGACCGGGCCGCTCACCACCGGCTCGACGAGGCCTGGCTCGCCGCGGCGTGGAGCCACCCCACCACCCGCTGCTTCGTGGTCTCCGGCGGCCAGGTCCTCATCGACGAGACGTCCGACGGCCGCACCGAACTCGTCATGACCCCCTCCTTCGAGGCGCCCCTCACCGAGGCCCACCGCTACTTCCTCGGCACCGACGAGGACGGCGTCAGCTACTTCGCGCTCCAGAAGGACGCCCTTCCCGGCCGCATGGACCAGTCGGCGCGCCCGGCCGGCCTGCGCGAGGCCGGACTGCTGCTGTCGCCCCGCGACGCCGGCCTGATGGTGCACGCGGTCGCCCTGGAGAACTGGCAGCGCATGCACCGCTTCTGCTCACGCTGCGGCGAACGCACCGTCATCGCGGCCGCCGGGCACATCCGCCGCTGCCCGGCCTGCGGCGCCGAACACTATCCGCGCACCGACCCCGCGGTGATCATGGCCGTCATCAACGACGAGGACCGCATCCTCCTCGGCCGCCAAGTGCACTGGCCCGAGGGCCGCTTCTCCACCCTCGCCGGCTTCGTCGAACCAGGCGAGTCCATCGAGCAGTCCGTCCGCCGCGAGGTCTTCGAAGAGGCGGGGATCGCCGTCGGCGAGGTCGAGTACATCGCCAGCCAGCCCTGGCCCTTCCCCTCCAGCCTGATGCTGGGCTTCCTCGCCCACGCCACCAGCACCGACATCAACGTCGACGGCGACGAGATCCACGAGGCCCGCTGGTTCTCCCGCGAGGAACTGCGCGCCGCCTTCGAGTCCGGAGAGGTGCTGCCTCCCTACGGCATCTCCATCGCCGCCCGCCTGATCGAACGCTGGTACGGAAAGCCCCTCCCGACGCGGAGCGTGTGATCCGTCACACAGCGCACAATCGGACACACAAAATGAGGAGGCGGTCCCCGAGAACTCTGGGACCGCCTCACACCCTCGCGCGACCGCGCGTTCGTCGCGCGTCGGTCTTCTCCGGGCCGTCACGCAGGAGCCGGCCATTTCCGGGCCGTACGTATGGCCGGCCTTCGTGGCGCTCTTGGCCGTCATGTGGCGCTCTTGGCCGTCATGACGTGAAGCGGTGGTGGAAGACTCGGCGAACGAAGCAGCCCCCGCGCTGAAGACAGGGGCGAGGGCTGCTTCCGAGAGACGAAATCAGACGCCGAGCGCCTGCTTCACCTGGGCAAGGCTCGGGTTCGTCATCACGATCTCAGAGCCACCGTTGGAGGGAATCACCTGGACGGTCGGAACCGTCTGGTTTCCGCCATTCGCCTTCTCCACGAACGCCGCGGACTGCGGGTCCTGCTCGATGTTGATCTCGTTGTACGCGATGCCCTCACGGTCCAGCTGGCTCTTCAGCCGACGGCAGTAGCCACACCACGTGGTGCTGTACATCGTCACAGTGCCCGGCATGTCGGTCGCGCTCCTTCACGGCTAGGGATGCGTGCTCTGCTTGCTCGCTCAGAAGGGAACGTACGTGAATGTTCCACGATTCCCGCCACCCCTTCCGGGCTCCCGACACCGCCCGCAGCCCGCCACACGCCGTCTCGGAACCCACTGTCTCGAGAGTCACCTCGGCATTCGTACGACCGCAGTCGTCCCCCTGTGGACAACCACCGCACCCGCCTCCGGGGACCTGGCAGCATGGCGGGGTGACAGCAGCAACGCACTCCACCCTCTTCCCGCAGGTTCCGGACTCGGCCGACGCGGTGCTCGAAGGGCTCGACCCCGAGCAGCGCGCCGTGGCGACCGCCCTGCACGGCCCGGTGTGCGTGCTGGCGGGAGCCGGCACCGGCAAGACACGAGCCATCACCCACCGCATCGCCTACGGAGTCCGAGCAGGCATCCTCCAGCCGTCCAGCGTGCTCGCCGTCACCTTCACCAACCGCGCCGCGGGCGAGATGCGCGGCCGCCTCCGCCAGCTCGGCGCCGCCGGTGTCCAGGCCCGCACCTTCCACTCCGCCGCCCTCCGTCAGCTCCAGTACTTCTGGCCGAAAGCAGTCGGCGGCAGCCTGCCCCGCATCATCGACCGGAAGATCCAGCTCGTCGCGGACGCGGCCGCCGCCTGCCGCCTCCGCCTCGACCGCAACGAGCTGCGGGACGCGACCGCCGAGATCGAATGGTCCAAGGTCACCCAGACCGTCCCCGCCGACTACGCGGCCGCGTCCGTCAAAGCCGGCCGCGAGGCTCCCCGCGACCCCGCCGAGATCGCCCAGCTCTACGCGGCCTACGAAGACCTCAAACGCGAACGCGCCGTCATCGACTTCGAGGACGTCCTCCTCCTCACCGTGGGCATCCTCCAGGACCGGCACGACATCGCCGAAGCGGTCCGTGCCCAGTATCAGCACTTCGTCGTCGACGAATACCAGGACGTCAGCCCCCTCCAGCAGCGCCTGCTCGAGCTGTGGCTCGGCGACCGCGACAGCCTGTGCGTCGTGGGCGACGCCAGCCAGACCATCTACTCCTTCACCGGCGCCACCCCCGACCACCTCCTCGACTTCCGCCTCCGCCACCCCGGAGCCACCGTCGTCAAACTCGTCCGCGACTACCGCTCCACCCCCCAGATCGTCCATCTCGCCAACGGCCTCCTCGCCCAGGCCCGCGGCCGTGCAGCCGACCACCGCCTCGAACTCGTCTCCCAGCGCGACCCAGGACCCCACCCCGTCTACACCGAATACACCGACGAACCCGCCGAGGCCGAAGGTGCCGCCCGGCGCATCCGCGACCTCCTCGCCACCGGCATACCCGCCGCGGACATCGCCATCCTGTTCCGCACCAACTCCCAGTCCGAGACCTACGAACAGGCCCTCGCCGACGCCGGAATCCCCTACCAGCTCCGTGGCGCCGAACGGTTCTTCGACCGCCCCGAGGTCCGCAAGGCCGGCATCGCCCTGCGCGGCGCCGCCCGCTTCGGAGCCAACGACTCCCTCCTCGACGACGCCGTCGACCTGCCCTCCCAGGTCCGCGCCGTCCTGTCCGGCGAAGGCTGGACGCCCACACCCCCGGCGGGCTCCGGCGCCGTCAGGGAACGATGGGAGTCCCTGGCCGCACTCGTGAATCTGGCCCAGGACTTCGCCGCGGCGCATCCCCGCGCCACCCTCGCCGACCTCGTCGCGGAACTCGACGAGCGGGCCAATGCCCAGCACGCCCCGACCGTCCAGGGCGTCACCCTCGCCTCTCTGCACTCCGCCAAGGGCCTGGAGTGGGACGCCGTCTTCCTCGTGGGTGTCGCCGAGGGCATGATGCCGATCACCTACGCCCGGACCGACGAGCAGATCGAAGAGGAGCGCCGTCTGCTCTACGTCGGCGTCACCCGGGCGAGAGAGCACCTCCACGTCTCCTGGTCCCTGTCCCGCGCACCGGGCGGCCGCCCAGGCCGGCGCCCCAGCCGCTTCCTCGACGGACTGCGCCCCGGCTCGTCCGCCACCGTCGGCCGCCCTCCGTTCGGCGGCACCGGCGGGAGCGGCGGTGTCGAACGCGGCTTCGGCAACTCCGCGACGAGCAGCACCCCTCGGCGCGCCGGCAGAACCCCGGCCCGCTGCCGGGTCTGCGGGTGCACGCTGTCCGACGCCGGCGAGATGAAACTGATGCGCTGTGACGACTGCCCCTCCGACATGGACGAGGGCCTCTACGAACGGCTGCGCGAGTGGCGGGCGCGGCAGGCTCAGCGCAGCGGCCAGCCCGCGTTCTGTGTCTTCACCGACCGAACCCTGATCGCCATCGCCGAAGCGGTCCCCGACGACGAGGGCGAACTGGCACGCATCCCCGGAGTCGGAGTCCGCAAGCTCAACCGCTACGGCGCCGAGGTTCTGGCCATCTGCGCAGGTGGAGACAGAGGCGAAGAGAACAACGGCGACTGATGCCAACTCGTCGAAAAAATAGTTTGCGCACGCCCCGGCAATCCCCATAGGTTCTTAGCCACGGGGACGGCGGCCTTCTCGAAGGCCCCTATTCCGTGTTGTACTTACGTATCCGCCGGACTGGCTCACCCCCAGTCCTCCGAGACGCCGAGAGGAGGCGATTGAAGTGATCAGCATCAAGACCAGCTCCACCCGCACCGTCAAACTGACCGATCCCTCCGTCGTCTCCGCGTGCATGCGCGGCGCCTCCGTCCTGGGCACCGGTCTGTCCGGCATCCGTGCCGACCGCCCGGCGTCCTCCCTGTCTCTCGCGGGTCTTCCCATCCGTGAGCGCAGTGAGCGACCGAGCAAGGCACTGGAAGCAGTAGTGGCACAGGCGCGGGCCTATGCCTTTGCAGCGGCCGGTGCCGGATTCCGGAAGCAGACGACGCAGCACCACCTGATGTGGGCCTTCCGTGGGCCAGAACCCTGGAGTGATCCAGCCTGATCGCCGATCAGGCCGGCGCCTTCAGGGCCGCGGAACCCCACCCGGGATCCGCGGCCCTTCTGTTTTCCCCGAACGGGGACAGCGGACCGAAGGGGCCTCGGGACAAGAAAAGAACCCGGTACCAAGCCGCCACCCGGCCCAACAGGGCCGGAACGACCAGACGAGGAAGACGACCCGTGCAACTCGAAGCGCACGCCCCGTCCGTACCGCCTTCCGAAACGATCCCCCCGCCCGGCCTCACGGAGGACTCCACCTTGACCCCGCTCACCCCGCTCACCGCGCTCACCGCGCTCGACGACGCCATCGAGAACCTCGGCGTACCCGTCCCCTGCCGCTCCTACGACCCCGAGGTCTTCTTCGCCGAGTCGCCGGCCGACGTCGAGTACGCCAAGTCCCTCTGCCGCACCTGCCCGCTGATCGAGGCCTGCCTCGCCGGCGCCAAGGAGCGGCGTGAGCCCTGGGGCGTCTGGGGTGGCGAGCTCTTCGTCCAGGGTGTCGTCGTCGCCCGGAAGCGGCCTCGTGGCCGCCCGCGCAAGAACCCGGTCACGGCATGAACATCGCAGGAACGATCGACCGCCCCCTCACGCACGACCCCAAGAAGCAGGCCCCGATGAAGCCGTCCACCAGCGAGCCCGCAGGCTCCGCGATCTCAGACGTCACCACCACAGGCGCGAACGCCTCGCGCCAGAACAGGACCCGAGAGATGCAACTCATCCCAGAAGCCTTGGCTCGCGCGCATATGCGCGAGCGGCTGCGCGAGGCCGAGTGGGAACGCCGGGCCGTGCGGCTGGTGATGGCCCGCCGGATGCAGCGCAAGGCCGAGCGTGCCTCGCTGCGCGCCCGGCGTGCGCTGGCCATCGCCGTGATGCAGTAGCCGCCCACCGTCGACGGTGGGAAAACCCAGCGGGGGCCGGTCCGAACGGACCGGCCCCCGCGGTGCGTTGGTCCGGCCCGGTCACGCCTCGGCTGCCGGTTCCTCCTCCGGCAGGAAGCCCGGGAGCCACTCCTCCAGTTCGTCGCGCAGCCGGACCGTCGCTCCCAACTGGCACAGCACGCCGATCGTGCTGAGTGTCACCCGGTGTATGAGCAGGTACGCCGGGGGCAGATTGAGCTGCTTGCCCAGCTGATAGGCGGGGGAGCGCGGGTCGGCGATGCGAGCCGCCTGGCTGCGCATCCAGCCGCGGGTGAAGGTGAACTCGTCCACCTGGGCGGGCTCGATGATCGGGAGAAGGTAGTCGAGGACCGCATCGGGGTCGAGGTCGATGGAATCCTTGACGAAGCCCTCCTCGCAGAGGAGTTCGTAGACCGACTGGGCGTCACCCTCGATCGCCATGCGCAGGGACGGGCCGATGGGGGCCGGGAGGCCGCCGGGGAGGCGGTCGACGGTGCCGAAGTCGAGGACGCCCAGACGCCAGTCGTCCTTCTGGGCGGAGCCGGGCAGGAGACGGAAGTTGCCGGGGTGCGGGTCGGCGTGGAGCAGGCCTGTGCGGGCCGGGCCGGAGAAGAGGAAGCGGGCCAGCAGCTGGCCGGCGCGGTCGCGCTGCTCCTGGGTGCCGTCCGCGATCACCTCCGACAGCGGTACGCCGTCGATCCACTCGGTCACCAGGATCTGCTCGCACTGGTGCACCACGTCCGGCACCCTGACGTCCGGGTCGTTGGCGAACTCTTCCGCGTGCGCCCGTTGCGCCTGTGCCTCCAGGCCGTAGTCCAGTTCCTCGGAGACCCGGTCCCGTAGCTCGGTGATCAGCGGTTTGATGTCCATGCCCGGGATCAGTGGGCCGAGCAGGCGCGCGAACCGGCTGAGCTGGTTGAGGTCGGAGAGCAGTGCCTCGCCGGCGCCCGGGTACTGCACCTTGACCGCGACCTCGCGGCCGTCGTGCCACACCCCGCGGTGCACCTGGCCGATCGACGCGGCCGCCGACGGCTTGTTCTCGAATTCCTGGAACAGCTCGTGCCAGTTCTGGCCGAGATGCTCTTCGAGCACGCTGTGGACCGTCCGCGTCGGCATCGGCGGGGCCGCCTCCTGAAGCTTGGTCAGGGCGGCCCGGTAGGGTCCGGCGACCTCCTCGGGGAGCGCGGACTCGAACACCGACAGGGCTTGGCCGAACTTCATGGCACCCCCCTTCAACTCACCGAGGACCTTGAACAGCTGCTCGGCGGTGCGCTGCTGGAGTTCGCGGCCGACGATCTCGGCTGATTCCCCGACGATGCGTTTGCCCAGCCCCCACGTGGCCCGCCCGGCGAAGCCGATCGGGAGCGCGGCGAGCTTGGCGGTACGGGTGACCGCCTTCCGGGGAAGATCAGACATGCGCCCTCCAAGTCCCAGACAGGCGTGCCGCGTGTGCTCTGCGGGACGGTTTCCTCGACGGTCGTTGCTCCGCCATTGTCTCGTGCGGCTCCCCGTCCTTTGAGGTGTGTTCCTGGTTACTTTTCTCCGCCGCGCCGCACCCGCATGCCGGGTGCGGCCACACCGGTCTGGTGTGCCAGTGGAGCCGGGGCACGGACGCCTCCCAGCGTGCGCCGGCGCTGGACGGCGTACCGCCGTCGAGGAAGGCGAGCGCGTGTCCCGCGGCGACTCCGGCGACGGCGGCGGCCAGGGCGAGGTCGCAGGCCTGGACCTGCCGTGGGCGTCCGGAGCGCCACTGGGCCACCAGCCGGGGCCAGGTCTCGTCCCGGTCGGTGCGGCCCCGGTCGAGGCAGCCCGCACAGCCCGTCTCCCCCGGCAGGACGAACGGGCCGACCACTCCCGTACCCTCCACGACCCCGGCGTACAGATGGGGCGTGCCGGAGGCGATCAGCGGTTCGGCGGTGAACGGGTCGGGAGCGTGGACGTCCAGACCGTCGCGTGGGGCGAGGATCACCAGCGAGAGGCCCGGGCCCCGGTGGTCGTGGGATGAGCGCCGGGAGGTGCGCTCCCGGCGCGGCGGCCGGTCCGGGGCGGCCGCTCGCACGGCGCGGCGGGCCGCTTCCTCGCGGCGTGCGCCGATCGATTCGGCCGGCAGGCCGCCCGGTGCGACGTCCCACGGCTCGACGCAGCCGGTGTCGCGGACGTCGACCTCGCCGACGCCCGCGCCCGCGAGCAGCGAGGCGAGGACGGCTCCCACGCGGCCCGCGCCGCGGACCTGGACGCGATGGTTGCGGCGGGCGGCGAGGCGTCGGGCGGGCTCGCCCGGTGGGCGGGCGACGAGCGACAGGGATGCCAGGTCGGGCCGGAGGCGGTCCAGGACCGAGGCTTTCGCACGCAGGGCGTCGGCCTGGGGGCCGCCGCCGGTGGCGTCGTCAAGCAGGCCCGAGCCGGACAGGCTGTCGACCAGCGCGTCCACATGGCCGTCGGGCAGGCCCATGCGGTGGGCTTCCTCGCGCAGCAGAGGCAGGCCTCGGGTGCCGTCGAGCAGCGTGAGGAAGCTGCCCGTCGCGGTGTCCACCGGCCCCAGCACCATGGCGTGCGCGGGTGCCATCCCGAACTGCACGGTGTTCAGATCGCGCCAGCCGCGCCGCAGCGCGGGCTTCACCGTCGGATGCATGAGCGGCCCCCGTAGTGGTCGTGGATCCCTGTTCGTCGGCGGGTGGTCTGGTGTGCCGACGGGGTCAGGATGCCTGGCGAGGACGGGGGCGTGCGTGAGGTTGTCCACAGGCGGGGGTGTTCGTCGTACTAATTCAGTCGTACTAATCAAGCGCACGGGGTGTGGATCGGCGCGGAACCGTTCCGGAGGGGGGACTTCCCGTGTGCGCAGCGGGTAACGTCGGGACGTGCCCGCCGATCCACTGCACCGCGCCGGAAAGCCACAGCGCAGCACGACCAGCCAGCCGCCGAGCGGCTCGGGGGCGAGCGCGATCGAGGTTCGCAGGAGCGCGCGTCGCCGTAGAACGGTCTCCGCGTACCGCGAGGGCGATCGCACCGTCGTGCTGATCCCCGCCCGGATGTCCGAGGCGGAGGAGCAGCGCTGGGTGACCGTCATGCTCGACAAGCTCGCCGCTCAGGAGAGCAAGCGGGTGATCGGCGATGTGGAGCTGGCCGAGCGTGCGGAGCGGCTGTCGGCGCAGTACTTCGACGGGCGGGCGCGGCCCGCGTCGGTGCGCTGGGTCACGAACCAGAACACGCGCTGGGGCTCGTGCACCCCGTCCGAGGGCAGCATTCGGCTGTCGCACCGGTTGCAGGGGATGCCGGAGTACGTCGTGGACTATGTCCTGCTGCACGAACTGGCGCATCTGCTGGTGCCCGGGCACGGGCCGCGGTTCTGGCGGCTGCTGGAGGCGTATCCGCGCACCGAACGCGCCCGTGGGTATCTGGAAGGGGTCGTCGCGGCCGGCCGGCTGCCGCACCAGCCGGTGCCTCCCGCCGAGTAGCCGGGGCGCCGGCGTCCCTCTTGCCGGGTCCCGTCCGGGAAGCGGTTGTGTACCGGGTCTGTACCGGCTGCGTCCGCTGTGGGCGATTGCCGTTAGCCTGGCGCGACGCACTCACACTCGGAACGGGGGACGGTCGTTACGCATGGCCAGGGAATTCCAGCGCGGCCACAAGGCCAGGATCAGTGACCTCACCGCGGGCACGGATCTGTACGTAGGCGTGCAGATCGCCGGGCCCGGACTGACCTTCGACATCAGCTGCTTCGGCCTGGACGGCGACGAACGGCTCTCGGACGACCGGTACTTCGTCTTCTTCAACCAGCCGAAGTCGCCGGAGGAGGCCATTCAGCTCCTGGGGCCGCAGGCGGGCGACACGGAGTCCTTCCGGATCACGCTCGACAGGATCCCTCCGCAGATCCAGAAGCTGTCCTTCACGGCGACGCTCGACGGCGCCGGGCAGATGTCGCAGATCGGCCCCGGATATCTGCGCATTGTGGCGGGCGGCGAGGAAGTGGCCCGTTACCCGTTCACCGGCGCGGAGTTCACCACCGAGCGTGCGGTCATGCTGGGCGACTTCTATCTGAAGGACGTCTGGCGGTTCGCCGCGGTCGGCCAGGGCTTCGACGGCGGACTCGAGGCGCTGCTGAAGAACTTCGGCGGTGAGGTCCTCGAGGAGGAGCAGCCCGCCGCGCCGCAGCAGCCGCAGCAGCCGGCGACCGGCGCGGTTCCCGGTTTCGCGCCGCCCGCCCAGGCATCCGCCCCGCCCTCGTTCGCCGCTCCGGCCCCGACCGCGGCCCCGGTGCCGCGGCAGCCGCAGGCCGCCCCGCAGGGCTTCGCACCGCCCCCCGCGCCCGCCCCGCCCGCGCCTGCCCCGCCCGCGCCCGCCCCCGCGCCGCCCGCGCCTTCCGTGCATGCCGCGCCCACCATCGTCGCGCCCCTGACCACACCGCCCGGCGGCACCGTGCCGCCGCCTCCGGGCCCCGCGCCCTACGCCCAGCCGCCCGGGGAGCCGGGCCCGCCGCCGGGCTACGGCGGACAGCCGCCCGCCACCATGCCGCCCGGATACGGTCAGCAGCCCCCGGCGCCCCCCGGGTACGGGCAGCAGCCGCCCTACGGCCAGGTCCCCGGCCAGGCAGGTGCTCCCGCCCCGTACGGCGCTCCCCAGGGCGCCCCGCAGGGCGCCGCCGGTGTGGCAGCCGCGCTCCAGGCCTTCAAGGAGACGCCCACCGGCCAGCGGTGGACCCAGCAGAACAAGAAGCTCGTCCGTGTCGACCTCGGCATCGGCGGCCAGCCCGTGCTGGCCCGGCAGGGCAGCATGGTGCTCTACCAGGGCAAGGTCGACTTCGGCTACAAGGGCGCCGGCTTCGTCGGACGCATCGTGGGCAACGCGACCGGCCAGGAGATGCAGTTGATGCGCTGCACGGGACAGGGTCAGGTGTTCCTCGCCGAGAACGCCACCCATCTGCACCCGATCGAACTCCAGGGGGACGCGATCTGCGTCTCCGCGGAGAACGTCCTCGCCTTCGACGAGTCCCTCCAGTACGAGGTCCGGCGCATCGAGGGGCACGGCATCCCCGGCGGCGCGCTGTTCACGATGCAGTTCCAGGGGACCGGCACGATCGTCGTGAAGACGCACGGCGCGCCGGTGGTGCTGCCCGTCACGCCGACGACGTTCGTGGACTCCAACGCCGTCGTCGCATGGTCGGCGGCCGCCCAGGTCATCGTCTCCAGCCAGGTGCGGATGCGCCGCAACGCCTACCCGGGGGCCACCGGGGAGGGCATCAACCTCCAATTCCGTGCCGCGCCCGGCAACTTCGTCGTCGTCCAGCCCTACGAGGTCTAGAGGGAGCCCGTCATGAACCAGCCGCTCGCGGGCTTCGCCCCCGCACCCGTCACCGCCCGTATGGAGAACCACGGCAGCCACATGCTGAAGGTCGCCATGCAGACGGGGAACGACCTCTACGCGCGCGTGGGGTCGATGGTCGCCTACGAAGGGTTCGTCACCTACGAGCCCAACCCGCCGGCCGTGCGTCAGATCGCGCGGGACTGGATCACCGGTGAGGGCGCGCCCCTGATGAAGTGCTCCGGGGACGGCCTGCTCTACCTCGCCGACTACGGGGCGAACGTCGTCGTCATCAACCTGGGCGGGGACGCGATCTCCGTCAACGCCACCAACCTGCTCGCGTTCGACGCGCACCTCCAGTGGGGTGTCGAACGGGTCAAGGGGCTCGCCAAGTTCGCCGGGCAGGGCCTGTGGAACACGAAGATCTCCGGTCAGGGCTGGGTCGCCCTGACCTCCCGGGGCACGCCGATCGTCGTCGACTGCGGAGGCGGCGAGGACGAGACGTACGTCGACCCGGACGCCCTGGTCGCCTGGTCCCCGAACCTGAAGGTGAAGGGCAAGCGCAGCTTCAAGGCGCAGTCGCTCATCGGGCGCGGCAGCGGCGAGGCGTACCAGATGGCGTTCTCCGGGCAGGGCATCGTCGTCGTCCAGCCCAGCGAGGACAGCACCGACCGCCTCCGGATCCGGGGCTGAGGGGGAACCGCACACCATGCAGAGCACGCTTTTCGGCTACAACGAGCAGCAGACCCAGGAGCGCTACAGCCTGCAGAACCCGCAGCTCCTGCGTGTCCTGCTGGAGGGCCACGACGACGTCCTGGCGCGCAAGGGCACCATGGTCGCCTACCAGGGGCTCATCGAGTTCGACGCCGAGTACCAGAGCGGGGGCCAGCGCCGTGCGCGGGCGCACACCGGCGAGGGACTCGACCTGATGCGCTGTCACGGGCAGGGCACCGTCTACTTCGCCAACCTCGCCCAGCACGTCCACATCATGGATGTCGAGCGGGACGGGCTCACCGTCGACAGCGGCTATGTGCTGGCGATGGACTCCTCGCTGCACCACGAGGTCATCGCCGTGGACAGCCAGTACGGCATCTCCGGCTCCGGCAAGTACCAGCTCAACATCACCGGGCACGGCAAGGTCGCGCTGATGACGTCGGGTGCGCCCCTGCTGATGCAGGTCACACCCGACAAGTACGTCAACTGTGACGCGGACGCGATCGTCGCCTGGTCCACCGGTCTGCGGGTTCAGATGCAGGCCCAGACGCACTCCTCGGGGTTGTGGCGCCGGCGCGGCAACACCGGTGAGGGCTGGGAGCTGAGCTTCATGGGCAGCGGTTTCGCGCTGGTGCAGCCCAGTGAGCTGCTGCCGCCACAGAACGCGGTGATCGGGCAGGGGCTGCGCGCCCAGTACGGCATGGGCCAGTACGGGGCGCGGGGGCAGAACCAGGGCAACGTCTGGAGCTGACCGCCCGTGATCGTGTAAAGGGCGACCGCAATGGCGATCGCCCTTTACTCGTATCCGTGCCTGCCGTCACAGCCTGGCGCGCGTCGTCTCCAGCAGACGTACGACCGAGTCGTCCGCCACGGCCGCCACCTCGTCGTAGGCGAACCAGCGCAGGTCCAGTGACTCGTCGCTGATCTCCTCGACGGCACCGGCCGGTGCGAGCGCCGCGTACTGCACGTCGAGATGCCAGGCGCACGGCGTGTGGTGACGGTCCAGGCGCACCGGGCCGCCGGGCAGCAGGGTCAGTCCCTCGATGCCCGACTCCTCCGTGGCCTCCCGCAGGGCGGCAGCCGCCAGCGTCCTGTCGGACGGCTCGCAGTGGCCGCCCATCTGGAGCCATATCCGCAACTTCCCGTGCAGGGTCAGCAGCACCCGGTCGTGCTCTGGGTCGATCACCAGGGCGCTCGCCGTGACATGCCCGTCACGGCAGGCCTTCCACATGCCGTCCGGATGGGTCGCCAAGTGGTCGAGGTAGACCTGGCACAGCTCTTCCTGGTCCTCGTAACCCTTCAGGACGAGGACCGCGTCGTCGTGGAGGCTCACTCGGCGTCGTCGCCCTCGGCGTCCCCGTCGTCCTTCTTGGTCAGGTCGGTCTTCCCGGTGGAGCCGCCGGCCGCCTCGCCGAGCATCTTGTCCAGCTCGGAGAAGTCGAGCTGCTCCCGGTGCACAAAGCCGTCCGGGTCGTCCAGGTCGGACGCCGTGGGCAGCATGTCCGGGTGCGCCCACAGGCCGTCCCGGCCGTCCACGCCGCGCGCGTCCGTGAGCGAGGCCCACAGGCGGGAGGCGTCCCGGAGCCGGCGCGGACGCAGCTCCAGACCGATGAGCGTGGCGAACGTCTGCTCGGCCGGGCCGCCCGAGGCGCGGCGGCGGCGCAGGGTCTCCCGCAGCGCGTCCGCGGAGCCCAGGCGCGGCTTCGCCGCGGCGTGCACCACCGCGTCCACCCAGCCCTCTACCAGCGCCAGCGCCGTCTCCAGACGGGCCAGGGCCGCCTTCTGCTCCGGGGTGTCCTCCGGCTGGAACATGCCCTGCTGGAGTGCCTGCTGGAGCTCCTCCGGGTTCTGCGGGTCGAACTGGCCGACCACGTCCTCCAGCTTGGCCGTGTCGACCTTGATGCCGCGCGCGTAGCCCTCGACCGCGCCGAACAGGTGCGAGCGCAGCCACGGGACATGGGCGAACAGGCGCTGATGGGCGGCCTCCCGCAGGGCGAGATACAGCCGCACCTCCTCCTGGGGCACGCCCAGGTCCCTGCCGAGCGCCTCGATGTTCAGCGGCAGCAGCGCGGCCTTGCCGGCCGGGCCGAGCGGCAGGCCGATGTCGGTGGACCCGACGACCTCGCCGGCGAGCACGCCGACGGCCTGCCCGATCTGCGTGCCGAACATGGCGCCGCCCATGGAGCGCATCATGCCGATCAGCGGGCCTGCCATGGCCTGCATCTCCTCCGGCAGGACGTCGCCCATGGCCGCGCCGACGCGCTCGGCGACCGGGTCGACGAGTTCCTTCCACACCGGCAGGGTCGCCTCGACCCACTCCGCGCGGCTCCAGGCCACGGCGGAGCCCGCGCCGGACGGCAGCGACGTCACATCGTCGAGCCACAGGTCGGCAAGGCGGACGGCCTCCTCGACCGCGGAGCGCTCGCCGGGGCTCACGCTCGCGTCCTTCGTGCCGTCCGGGGTGCCCTGGGAGACCGTCTGGCGGGCGATCTGCTTGGCCATGTCCCAGTTAACCGGTCCGCCCTCGTAGGAGAGCATCTGGCCGAGCTGCTGGAACGCGGCGCCCAGGTCGGTGGGGTTCAGGGAACCGAACATCGCGGCGAGCGGGTTGTCGGCGCCGGCTCCGCCGGCTCCGGGCAGCCCGAAACCGAACGGGTTGGCCGGTCCCTGACCACCACCGCTCTCCTGGTCCTTCTTCTTGCCCTCGTCGCCGTTCTCCGGCTCCTCCGGCGGAAGGCCGAATCCGAATGGGGTGTCACTCACGGGATTCCTCGGCTGGTAAGGCCACCGGCTTTCTCCGGCGGCTGGCTGCCCGACAACACACCCAGCGTAGACACCCCGGCGCGATCGGGCCTGGGTGCTTCACCGACACCTGGCCTGCGGCAGGATGGATGCCACCTGGTACGGCCGCGTGTCTCACGCCCGTACTGAAGACAACCGCTGGAGACGCCCGGTGAGTTCCCCAGATCCACAGGTTCGCGCAGCGCGAAACCCCTCCGCCCGCCCGTCGCCCGACGACCGCCCCCGGCCGGCGGCGCAGCGCGCCGACCAGACGCCCGCCCTCCGCGGGCCCGTCGTCGCGGTCACCGGCGCCGCGTCCGGCGTCGGCGCGCTGCTGACCGAGCGGCTCGCCGCGTCCGAGGCGATCAAGCAGGTCATCGCCATCGACGAGCGGCGCGGGGAGTGCGCGGCGGCGCAGTGGCACATCCTGGACGTGCGGGACCCGGCGATCGCGGACAAGCTGCGGGGTGCGGACGTCGTGGTGCACCTGGCCCTCGACCTCGATCTGGAGACGGACCCCGCGGCGCGCACGGCGTACAACGTACGGGGGACGCAGACCGTGCTGACCGCCGCCGCGGCCGCCGGGGTTCACCGGGTGGTGCTGTGCACCTCGGCGATGGTCTACGGAGCGCTGCCGGACAACGAGCTGCCGCTCTCGGAGGACGCCGAGCTGCGGGCCACGGCCGAGGCGACCGGGGTCGGGGACCTGCTGGAGATCGAGCGGCTGGCGCGGCGGGCACCGCGCGCGCACCCGGGACTCAATGTCACCGTGGTCCGGCCGTCCGTGCTGGTCGGCGGCACGGACACCGCGCTGACCCGGTATTTCGAGTCGCCGCGGCTGCTGGTGGTGGCGGGGTCGCGGCCGGCCTGGCAGTTCTGCCATGTCGAGGACCTGTGCAGTGCCCTGGAGTACGCCGTCCTGGAGAAGGTGGAGGGGGAGCTGGCCGTCGGGTGCGACGGATGGCTGGAGCAGGAGGAGGTCGAGGAGCTGAGCGGGATCCGGCGGATGGAGCTGCCCTCGGCGGTCGCCCTGGGGGCGGCGGCCCGGCTGCACCGGATCGGACTGACGCCCTCGCCTGCCGGGGACCTCGCCTACACGATGTACCCGTGGGTGGTGAGCGGCAGCCGACTGCACGACGCCGGGTGGCGGCCCCGGTGGACGAACGAGGAGGTCCTCGCGGAGCTGCTGGAGGAGGTGTCCGGGCGGCACACCGTGGTCGGGCGGCGGCTCGGACGCAAGGACGCGACGGCGGCGGGTGCCGCGGGCGCCACGGTGGCCCTGCTCGGCGCGGCCGCGGTGGTACGGCGGGCGCGCAAGGCGCGGCGGCGCATCTGAGGCCGGCGGCGGAGCCGAGAGTCCCCCGGTCCCGGCGCACCGCTTCCCGGTCCCTGCGGACAGGCACAGGACAAGCACGCGCGCGTACCAGGCGGATCTTCCCTTCCTCGCTCCCGGAGGCGTACGGCACGATGGGGGCATGGCACCCCACAGCAACCACCCCGGTGAGCGCGCGGCGGACGATCCCATCAAGTTGCTGGCGATCCGTGACACCCCGCTCTCCGTCGACGAGGTCTTCCGGGCCGTCGGGGACGACGCGGCCGGGGGAACGGCACTGTTCGTCGGGACCGTGCGCAACCACGACGCCGGGGCGGACGTCGACGAGCTGGAGTACTCGTGCCACCCCAGTGCCGAGGCGGAGATGCGGCGGATCGCCGAGAAGGTCGCCGCCGATTTCCCCGTCCGGGCCCTCGCGGCCGTGCACCGCGTCGGGAATCTGAGGGTCGGCGATCTCGCTGTGGTGGTCGCCGTGGCCTGTCCCCACCGGGGCGAGGCCTTCGAGGCGTGCCGCAGGCTGATCGACGACCTCAAGCACGACGTGCCCATCTGGAAGCACCAGACGTTCTCCGACGGGACGGAGGAATGGGTGGGCGCCTGCTGACCTCCGGGCGCCGCCCGACGGCGCCGCCCGCCCCCGGCGCACTCCTCTCATAGGGTTAACCAAGCTCTCACCGGCCTCCGGTTGCGTAACCGCACCCCTGACGCGAGCGTTGACATGGCGGATGGTTAATCTGCTGATCAGTCAGTTGCGGTCGCTCATGGGGTTGGGAGGTCGGCATGGCGGCGCTCGCCTGGTTGCTGATTCCGCTTTTGGCTGCGATCGGTGCCGGACTGTGGGGCGGCTGGGCCGGCCGTCACCGCAACGCCGCGGGTGACGGCTCGGAACTGGCCGGATACGCGCGTTTCCGCGAGGCCATGGAGAAGTCCCACTCCGGCACCTGAGATCCCGCCGCCCGGGGGGCCGCCCACACCTATGGGACGGCCCCGGGGGTGTACTGACAGGACCGTCCCGTACTGTCGTTCCATGCCACGCCGCACCGCGACGATGCTCGCCTCCACCCTGATGCTGATCGCGCTCCTGTGCGCGGGAGTGTTCATCAAAGTGCCGTACTCGGAGATGTCCCCGGGTCCGACGGTGAACACCCTCGCCGAGCACGACGGCGAGCCGGTGCTGCAGATCTCGGGGCGCAAGACCTATCCGACGACCGGCCATCTGAACATGACCACGGTCCGGGTCACCAGCGCCGACTACAACATGAACCTGGTCGAGGCGCTCTACGGATGGCTTGCGCACGACAGCAAGGTCGTCCCGCACGACACGCTCTACCCGGACGGCAAGACCGAGCAGCAGTCCACCCAGGAGAACGCCGAGGAGTTCACCCAGTCCCAGGAGAGCGCCAAGGTCGCCGCCCTGAAGGAGCTGGGCGTTCCCGTGAAGTCCTGGGTGATCGTCGCCACCGTCCTCAAGGACTCGCCCGCCGAGGGCCGGCTGCACGCCGGTGACGTCATCAAGGCCGTCGACGGGGCGGCCGTGAAGGGGCCCGACGACGTCGCCAAGCTGGTCACCAGGCACAAGCCGGGACAGGACGTCGTGTTCACGATCGTGCCCGCCAGGGAGCAGGCCGCCGCCGAGAAGACGCAGAAGACGGCCACCCGGACCCAGAATGTGACGATCACCACGACGAAGTCCCACGACAGCGGCCGGCAGCGGGCCATCGTCGGGATCTCCGCCGGGACCGACCACACGTTCCCGTTCACGATCGACGTCAAGCTGGCCGACGTCGGTGGTCCGAGCGCGGGGCTGATGTTCGCCCTCGGCATCGTCGACAAGCTCACCCCGGGCGATCTCACCGGCGGAAAGTTCGTGGCCGGCACCGGCACCATCGACGACGACGGGCATGTCGGCCCGATCGGCGGGGTCGAGATGAAGACCGTCGGCGCGCGGGACAAGGGCGCCCAGTACTTCCTCACGCCCAAGGACAACTGCGCGGCCGCCGCCAAGGACGCCCCCGGGGGCCTCACCCTGGTCCGGGTCAACACCATCGGCGACGCCCTGAACGCCCTCAAGGACATCCGCACCGGGAAGACCGCCGACCTGCCGAAGTGCACCACCAAGGGCTGAGGCGCACTGCCGAGCAGCGGCGCCGAGACGCGCGCCGGGCGCGCGGGCGCGTAGGGCACGCCTTGGGGCGCGTACGACGACGGGGGCGCTCCTGGAATCCAGGAGCGCCCCCGTCGTCGTAGAACGTGCGGGCCTCAGTCCTCGAACGTCGCCGACAGCGCCTCCGCGAGCCCCGGCACCAGGTCCGGGCCCGTCAGCACCTCCGTCGGCGAGTCCTTCTCGCGCAGCCGCAGCGCCGATTCGCGCGTGCCGTCCCGCAGCACCGCCACCGTCATCCGCACCTCCTGGCGTTCCGGGTGCTCGGCGACCCACCGGGCGAGCTTCTTCCCGCTCAGACCCTGCGGGACCGAGGCCTCCGCGGACGGCGGCAGCATCAGCCGCTCCACCGTGAGCGCGCAGCCGGCCACCGCGTCGGGCCAGGCGATGGTGGCGAGGAACTCGTCCAGCGGACTGTCGGCAGGGATCTCGTCCTGCTCGATCGGGGTGAGGCCCGCGGCCTCGGAGTCGTCCTCCAGGCCGAGCTGGGCCGCGAGCGAGGGTTCCTGGGCCCGCAGCCGCGCGGTGTCGACGAGGGCGAAGAGGCGAGCGGGCTGGTCCCACCCGAGACCGGAGACGTACTCGTCGATCTCGAGCACGGCCCGGGTGAGGGGACTCGCTGCCATGGGAGTGTTGGACATGGTCACAATCCTGCCTCCTTCCGACCCGGAATCGGGAACCGAGTAAAGCGCCAGTAAGTTGCATAGGTGGGGCTCCGCGATCGTGGAGCCTCATCCATGGTCCGCGTTCACGGGGGCCTGACGGATCAACTCGGATCAACAGCGAACTTCGAGGTGCGCACCTTGGCTTTCCAGATGCCGGACCGCGGCGGAGGCCCGACGGGGCCGCGGATCAGAGTGGGCCGCCCGTCCGGGCGCGCCCGGACCCTGCTCATGACACTGGGGGTCCTCGCCGTCCTCGGCATGGCGTTCGTCATGTTCGCCGGCTTCTGGACGGACTGGCTCTGGTACCGGTCGGTGAAGTATTCGTCCGTCTTCACGACCACGCTGTGGACCAAGATCGGGCTCTTCTTCGTCTTCGGCCTGCTGATGGCGGCCGCGGTCGGCTTCAACATCTGGCTCGCGCACCGCATGCGTCCGCCGCTGAGCGCCATGTCCATGGAACAGCAGAGCCTCGACCGTTACCGGATGGGGATCGCGCCCTACAAGCGATGGCTGCTCCTCGCGATCACCGCCCTGGTGGGCCTGATCGCGGGCGCCTCCGCGGCCGGTCAGTGGCAGACCTGGCTGATGTGGGTCAACGGCGTGCCCTTCCACCAGAAGGACCCCCAGTTCCACCTGGACGTCGCCTTCTACGCCTTCGACCTGCCCTGGTACCGCTTCCTGCTCGCCTTCGGCTTCGCCGCCACGGTGCTGTCGCTGATCGCCGCCGCGCTCACGCACTACCTCTACGGCGGGCTGCGGCTCACCTCCCCGGGAGCGCGCGCCACGGCCGCCGCGACCGGACATCTGTCGGTGCTGCTCGGCGTCTTCGTCGCCCTGAAGGCGGTCGCCTACTGGCTCGACCGGTACGGACTCGCCGTGAAGTCCAGCGACTTCAAGGCGACCGGCGACTGGACAGGCCTGAGGTACGTCGACGCGAACGCCTATCTCCCCGCCAAGACCATCCTGTTCTGCATCGCGGTCATCTGCGCGCTGCTCTTCTTCGCCACCCTGTGGCGGCGCACCTGGCAACTGCCCGTCATCGGCTTCGGCCTGATGGTCCTGTCGGCGATCCTCATCGGAGGGCTGTACCCGGCGATCGTGCAGAAGTTCCAGGTCCAGCCGAACGAGCAGGCCAAGGAAGCGCCGTACGTCGCGAAGAACCTCAAGGCGACCCGCGAGGCCTACGGCATCGACGACGCCCAGGTCACCGAGTACGACGGCACGAGCGGCACCAAGGACAAGAACAAGCTGCGCGCGGACGCCGACGCCACGGCGAGCATCCGCCTGCTGGACCCGAACGTCGTCTCGCCGACGTTCCAGCAGTTGCAGCAGATGAAGAACTACTACGCCTTCCCGACCAACCTGGACGTCGACCGCTACAGCAAGGACGGCAAGGACCAGGACACGGTCATCGGCCTGCGCGAGCTGAACCTGGCGGGCATCCCGAAGCAGAACTGGATCAACGACCACTTCCGTTACACCCACGGCTACGGTGTGGTCGCCGCCAAGGGCACCACCGCCGACAGCAACGGCCAGCCCGTCTTCACCGAGTCCGACCTGCCGTCCTCCGGTGACCTCGGCACCTACCAGCAACGGATCTACTACGGCGAGAAGACCACCGAGTACTCGATCGTCGGAGGCCCCCAGAAGGAGATCGACTACTCCGACGACAGCGGTGAGAAGACCACCTCCTACCGGGAGAAGAGCGGCGTCAGCCTCTCCAACCCGATCAACCGGGCCGCGTACGCGGTCGCGTTCGGGGAGCCGCAGATCCTCTACTCCGGCGCCATCGGCGACGGCTCGCGGATCCTGTACAACCGCACCCCCAAGCAGCGCGTGGAGGCGGTCGCGCCCTGGCTGACCATCGACGGCGACGCCTACCCGGCGGTCGTCGACGGCCGGATCCAGTGGATCGTCGACGCCTACACGACCACGAACGGCTATCCGTACGCCTCCCGTACGACGCTCGGCGACACGACGGCCGACTCGCTCACCGCGGGCAACACCCAGCGCGCGGTGATGGCCCAGCAGAACCAGGTCAACTACATCCGCAACTCGGTGAAGGCGACCGTCGACGCGTACACGGGCGAGGTCAAGCTCTACCAGTGGGACACCGAGGACCCCGTCCTGAAGACCTGGATGAAGGCGTTCCCGGGCACCGTGAAACCGCGGAGCGACATCCCGCCCTCGCTGATGGCCCATCTGCGGTATCCGCAGGACCTGTTCAAGGTCCAGCGCGAACTGCTCACCCGCTACCACGTCAAGGACGCCCAGACGTTCCTCAGCGGCAGCGAGGTGTGGCAGGTTCCGGACGACCCCACCAACAGGTCGGGCAGCGCCGTGCCGCCGTACTACCTGAGCATGAGGATGCCCGACCAGTCCGCGCAGGCGTTCTCGCTGACGACGACGTTCACACCGAACGGCCGCGACAACCTCAGCGCCTTCATGACGGTCAACGCCGAGGCGGGCAGCCCCGACTACGGCAAGATCAGAATCCTGAAACTGCCGACGAGCAAGACGGTCGACGGGCCCAAGCAGGTCCAGAGCCAGTTCAACTCCGAACAGGACATCGCCGAATCGATCAGGCTCCTCAAGGGCGGTGACTCGGACATCGAGTACGGCAACCTGCTCACCGTCCCGATCGACGGCGGCCTGCTGTACGTCGAACCCGTCTACGTGCGCGGCGGCGGCCTCAAGTACCCGCTGCTGCGCAAGGTGCTGGTGACCTACGGCGGCAACACGGCGTTCGAGGACACCCTCGACCAGGCGCTCAACAAGGTCTTCGGGGCGGAGACTTCGACCTCCCCGCCGGAGACCGGGACGACCAACCCGCCGTCGTCCGGCAACCCGACGGTCCAACAGGCGCTCCAGGACGCCCAGAAGGCGTTCGACGCCGGCCAGGAGGCCCTCAGAAAGGGCGACTGGGGCGCGTACGGACAGGCGCAGAAGAACCTTCAGGACGCGCTGAAGCGGGCCGAGGAGGCGCAGTCCAAGGCCGGCAAGCCCACAGGCGGCAGCAGCGGCGGAAAGGGCGGCGCACATCCCTCCGCCGGCCCGAGTGGTTCGCCGAGCGGCAGCCCGAGTGGTTCACCGAGCGGTCCGCCGAGCGCTTCCGGCGGCGGCTGAGGCGAGAGCACTCCCGCGCCGTGATACGGTTGCACCACAACGGCGCGGGGTGGAGCAGCTCGGTAGCTCGCTGGGCTCATAACCCAGAGGTCGCAGGTTCAAATCCTGTCCCCGCTACTGAAGTCGAGGGCCCGGATCCTGATCAGGATCCGGGCCCTCGACGTGTGCGGATGCCACGACGGGGCGTGCGGTGAGACGCCGGGGGGTGTGACGGACGGCGGATGACGGGGCGCGCGACGGGCGATGGAGGCGTACGACGGACGACGCGCGACGGAGCGTACGACGCGCGACGGAGCGTACGACGGACGACGGGGGCGTGCGGTGGGGCGGGGGGCGTGCGACGACACGAGGGGACGTACGGCGTGACCTGGCGACTCGTGTGAAGTGGAGCCGAATGCGAGGGCAGTTAGGCCACTCTGTGTTTGACTTGTCTCTCTGTGGGCATGTCGACAAAACGCTGAAGTGACCTCACTGGCTGCGGTATACCAGGTGTACCCAGGTTGCAGGTGGTGCGACGATGGACGTTATGGGGGACAAGGCAACTCTGTTCGAATCAGGGCGAATTGTGAGGCCCGCCGAGCGGGACGAGGTGGGCGAAAAAGGTGACGCCGTCGAGACCGGTGAGGCCGTCGAGGAACTGCGCCACCGGCTTGCCGCGGAGGCCGGCGACGTCGAGGCGATGAGCGTCCTCGGCGCCATGCTGCTGCGCCGTGGCGATCTGGACGGCGCCGAGCCCCAGCTGCGCGCCGCCACCGCCGCGGGTGACCGTGCCGCGGCCAACAATCTGGGTGTCCTTCTGCACCAGCGGGGATACGCCGACGAGGCCGCGGGCTGGTGGCGGGTCGCCGCCGTCGCCGGGTCCGCCGCGGCGGCGCACGCGCTCGGACGGCATCACCGCGAGCGCGGCGACGAGCCCGCAGCGGAGTACTGGCTGCGCCAGTCGGCGGAACAGGGCCACACCCTCGGCGCGTACGCGCTCGCGGATCTGCTGGAGCACCGTGGCGACGAGGGTGCCCAGCGGTGGATGCGGGCCGCCGCCGAGCGCGGGCACCGCGAGGCCGCCTACCGGCTGGCGCGGGCGCTGGACCACATGGCCTTCGAGGCTCAGGAGACCGGGGATGACAACGGTGTCGGCGCGTCCGCCCTGGAGGAGGCCGAGCAGTGGTACCGGCAGGCTGCCGCGCGCGGACACCGCCGGGCCGCGCTGCACCTCGGGGCGATCCTGGAGAAGCGGGGCGAGCTCAAGGAAGCCGGGCGCTGGTATCTGACGAGCGCCAAGGACGGCGAGGCGCGGGCCGCGTGCGCGCTCGGCTTCCTGCTGCGGGACGCGGGGGACACCGAGAGTGCCGCCGTGTGGTGGCTGCGGGCCGCGCAGGAGGGCGACGGCAACGCGGCGAACGCGCTGGGCGCGCTGCACGCCGAGCGGGGCGAGACGCAGACCGCCGAGCGCTGGTACCGGGCGGCGATGGACGCGGGTGACGTCAACGGCGCCTACAACCTGGCGTTGCTCTGCGCGGAGCAGGGACGCACCGCGCAGGCCGAGCAGTGGTACCGGCGGGCGGCCTACACCGGCCACCGTGAGGCGGCGAACGCGCTCGCCATCCTGCTGCTCCAGGGCGGGGACACGACGGGCGCCGAACCGTGGTTCTCCAAGGCCGCGGAGGCGGGAAGCGTCGACGCCGCCTTCAACCTCGGGATTCTGCACGCCGGACGCGGCGACGAGGAGACGGCGCTGGCGTGGTACGAGCGGGCGGCGGCCGCCGGGCACACCGAGGCGGCCCTCCAGGTCGGCATCGCGCGGCTGCGGGAGGGGGACGAGCAGACGGCCGAGCGGCATCTGCGGTGCGCCGCCGGGGGCGGCAGCGCCGAGGCCGCCTACCGGCTGGCCACCGTGCTGGACGCGCGCCGGCCGCCCCCGCCCGCGCACGAGCTGGGAGAGTCGTCGCAGGAGAAGAGCGAATGCGAGGAGTGGTACGAGCGGGCGGCGACGCAGGGACACCGGCGGGCGCAGGTGCGGGTCGGCATGCTGGCCGCGGCACGGGGCGATGTCGTGGAGGCGGCCCGGTGGTACCGCGAGGCGGCCGAGGGCGGATCACGCAACGGGGCGTTCAACCTGGGGCTGCTGCTCGCCCGGGAGGGGAGCGAGCCGGAGGCCGCGCTGTGGTGGACACGGGCGGCCGACGCGGGCCACGGCCGGGCGGCGCTGCGGCTGGCCCTTGTGTACGCGCGGCGCGGGGAGCTGGCGGAAGGGCAGCGGTGGGCCGACCGGGCCGTGTCGCTGGGGCCCGCCGAGGTCGCCGAGCGGGCCGCGCGGCTGCGGGATGCGCTGCGGCAGGAGCTTTCGGCGTGACGGACCGTCGCGGCGGGACACGGCGGGAACCCGGCGGGAACCCCCGGAGCCCTGGGCCCCGGCCCGGACCCGTCGGCCGACCCCGGGCTCACTGGCCCCGGGCGACCGACCCCGGGCGACCGGCCAGGCAGAGGACCACTCGCGGGCGGCCCGCGGAAGTGATTTGCCTCGGTCCACACTGTTGACGTAATGTTGCGTTCACCGACGCGGGGTGGAGCAGCTCGGTAGCTCGCTGGGCTCATAACCCAGAGGTCGCAGGTTCAAATCCTGTCCCCGCTACTGAAGTCCAGGGCCGGAATCCGAAAGGGTTCCGGCCCTGGCGCGTATACGGCCGGTGATCGCCCACCCTCCCCGGTGGCTCCCGGTCGCGGCGGTTCTCGGTCGCGGCGGTTCTCGGTCACCGGCTCCCGGCCGTCGGAGAACGATTCCTGCCCGCCAGAGCACGGCTCTTGCCCGTCCGTGAACAGACCGGTTTCCTGCCCCCGGCGAAGCGTACGCAAGCGGCCCCTGGGGAAGATCACCCGCCATGGACGCGCCCCACACAGCGAACAGCCCCGGCACCTGTGCGGTGCCGGGGCCCCCGGGAGAGCCTGCGTTACGCCCTCGCGCAGTCCGGGCACAGCCCGCGATACGTCACCTCGACGTCCGAGACCGTGAAACCGAAGCGCTCCGCGGCCGGGAGGTCGGCCATCGGGTCGCCCGTCGGGTGGACGTCACGGATCGCGCCGCAGCGGGCGCAGACCAGGTGGTGGTGCGGCCGGTGGGCGTTGGGGTCGTACCGCTTGGCGCGCCTGTCCGTGGAGACCTCGAGCACCTCGCCGAGGGAGACCAGCTCACCCAGCGTGTTGTACACGGTCGCCCGGGAGATCTCGGGCAGCCTGGCGACAGCCCTCGCATGTACCTCGTCGGCCGTCAGGTGGACGTGTTCACCGTCGAGGACCTCGGCTACGACGCGCCGCTGCGCGGTCATTCGCCATCCGCGTCCGCGCAGCCGTTCCAACAGGTCACTCATACAGACCAGCCTAACAGCAAGGGGACCAGGTCCCGAATGGGTGTGACTTTGGAACTTTGCTTGACTTAGACATTGTCCATTGTAGGATCGAGATCGGCTTTGGCCAAGCGACCGGGTTGGTCAGAAACGACGCAGGAGGCGCAGTGACGCAGGGACCGCTCACGACGGAAGCCGGTGCTCCGGTAGCCGACAACCAGAACAGCGAGACCGCGGGCGTCGGCGGCCCCGTTCTCGTTCAGGACCAGCACCTTCTGGAGAAGCTGGCCCACTTCAACCGGGAGCGCATCCCGGAGCGCGTCGTGCACGCCCGTGGCGCGGGTGCGTACGGCACCTTCACGGTCACCGCCGATGTCACCCCGTACACGCGCGCCAAGTTCCTCTCCGAGGTCGGCAAGCAGACCGAGGTCTTCCTGCGCTTCTCGACCGTGGCGGGCAACCTGGGTGCCGCGGACGCCGTGCGTGACCCCCGTGGCTTCGCGCTGAAGTTCTACACCGAAGAGGGCAACTACGACCTCGTCGGCAACAACACCCCGGTGTTCTTCGTCAAGGACGCCATCAAGTTCCCCGACTTCATCCACACCCAGAAGCGCGACCCCTACACCGGTTCGCAGGAGCCGGACAACGTCTGGGACTTCTGGGGCCTGTCGCCGGAGTCCACCCACCAGGTGACGTGGCTGCACGGCGACCGCGGCATCCCGGCGTCGTACCGCCATATGAACGGCTACGGCTCGCACACCTACCAGTGGAACAACGAGGCGGGCGAGGTCTTCTGGGTCAAGTACCACTTCAAGACCGACCAGGGGATCAAGACCCTCACCACCGACGAGGCCAACAAGCTCGCCGGTGAGGACCCCGACTCCCACCAGCGCGACCTGCGTGAGGCCATCGAGCGCGGCGAGTTCCCGAGCTGGACCGTGCAGGTCCAGATCATGCCGGCGGCGGACGCGGCGACCTACCGCTTCAACCCGTTCGACCTCACCAAGGTGTGGCCGCACGCGGACTACCCGCCGATCGAGATCGGCAAGCTGGAGCTCAACCGCAACCCGGAGAACATCTTCGCCGAGGTCGAGCAGTCGATCTTCAGCCCCGCCCACTTCGTGCCGGGCATCGGTCCCTCCCCGGACAAGATGCTCCAGGGCCGCCTCTTCGCGTACGGCGACGCCCACCGCTACCGCGTCGGCATCAACGCCGACCACCTGCCGGTGAACCGCCCGCACGCCACCGAGGCGCGCACCAACTCGCGTGACGGCTACCTGTACGACGGCCGCCACAAGGGTGCGAAGAACTACGAGCCGAACAGCTTCGGCGGCCCGTTCCAGGCGGACCGTCCGCTGTGGCAGTCGTTCAACGGCTTCTCTGCCGCCACCGGCAACCACGAGGCCCCGGTCCACGCCGAGGACAACGACTTCGTGCAGGCGGGCAACCTCTACCGCCTGATGTCGGAGGGTGAGAAGGAGCGCCTGATCGCCAACCTCGCGGGCGCCATCTCGAAGGTCTCGCGCGACGACATCGCCGAGCGCGCGATCAACAACTTCCGTCAGGCCGACGGAGACTTCGGCAAGCGCCTGGAGGCCGCGGTCCAGGCCCTGCGCGGCTGACCCGGGTTGGACCGCTTGTCGTAGGGAGCGGGCCGGCATCCCCGAGGGGGTTCCGGCCCGTTCGCGCGTTCGCCGCCGGCGCCGGGCGCGCGGGCCGGCTAGGGGGCCGTGGCGGGGACCCGGTGCCGGGCCGGGGCCCAGCAGCGGATGATGTCGCGGACCGAGACGACCCCGACCGGTTCGTCGCGGTCGAGCACGATCAGATGCCGGAAGCCGCCGTGGGCCATGGCGGCGGCGGCCTCCTCGAGGGTCCATGTGGGCGTGGCGAAGACCACGTCCGTGGTGGTGTGGGCATCGGCCCGCTCGGTGTCCGGGTTCTGGCCGAGGCCGACCGAGTTCAGGACGTCACGTTCGGTGAGGATGCCGGGACCGCCGGCGTCGGGATCGAGGACCACGGCCGCGCCGACGCGGCGGGCGGACATCAGGGTTGCTGCCTGGCGCAGGGTGTGCGCGGGGCCGATGGTGAGGACCATCGTGCTCATGGCGTCGCGGACGAGCATGGGCGGAGCCACCTCCTGGGTGTGCCGGAATGCACTGGCTCAGGGCCCCGGATCCGATGGATGCCGCCCGCCGGAGGCGCCTGTTCCGCGCTTCACAATTTCACAAGTGGGGGATTCCCAGGTTCGCAGGCAAAGCGCGGGTCAACAAGGGGGCGCACGTCGTGAGTTCAGGGGCGCTCGCGGTGCACAACAGCACCGATGGTGTCCTAGTAGCGGTCGTTCAGGTAGTCGAGCAGGGTGTCGTGGAGCAGCCCGTTCGAGGCCGCCGCATTCCCGCTGTGCGGGCCCGGCCGGCCGTCGAGACCCGTGAAGGAGCCGCCGGCCTCGGTCACGACGATCGCGTTCGCCGCCATGTCCCACAGGGACAGCTCCGGCTCGGCACAGATGTCCACCGAGCCCTCGGCGACCATCATGTACGGCCAGAAGTCGCCGTAGCCGCGGGTGCGCCACACCGCGCGCGTCAGGTCCAGGAAGCCGTTCAGCCGTCCCTGCTCCTCCCAGCCCGACAGGGAGGAGTAGGCGAAGGAGGCATCGGACAGCGTCGCGACGCGTGAGACATGCAGCCGGGACGCCGAGGACAGGCTGCGGCCGGTGAACGCGCCGTGGCCCTTGGCGGCCCACCAGCGGCGGCCCAGTGCGGGCGCGGAGACGACGCCGACGACCGGCTGGTAGCCCCCCTCGCCCGCCTCCATCAGGGAGATCAGGGTCGCCCAGACGGGCACTCCGCGGACGTAGTTCTTGGTGCCGTCGATCGGATCGACGACCCAGCGGCGCGGCCCCGTGCCCTCGATGCCGTACTCCTCGCCGAGGATCGCGTCCCGCGGCCGGGCGCGCTGCAACTGGCCACGGATGAGTTCCTCGGCGGCCTTGTCGGCCTCGCTCACCGGCGTCATGTCCGGCTTGGTCTCGACCTTGAGGTCGAGGGCCTTGAAGCGGGCCATGGTCGCGGCGTCCGCCGCGTCCGCAAGTACATGGGCGAGCCGCAGGTCGTCGAGATAGTCGGGCATGAGCGAACCGTATCCGCCCCTTCCCGGGAAGGGCCACACGACCCAGGGATCTTCCGGGATCCCCGATGTCCCGGCCGTCTGGGCGCCGACGGCCGCCCGCCGCGGTGACCCGGCCCGGTGGCGCGATCACGGCGTGCGCGGCCGGAAGGCGCTCCCCGACGCCGTCGCGAACCCTTGACAGTGCTGGTGCGCACGTCAAATCTGTGCGTCAGAGCCGCCGGCCCGAGGGAGGCGATGATGCCTGCTGCGCGGGAATCCCTACTGGACGCCGCCTACACGTCGCTCGCGCGTCGCCCGTGGTCCGCCGTGCGGATGGTGGACGTGGCCGTGGCGGCCGGTGTCTCCCGCCAGACCCTCTACAACGAGTTCGGCAGCAAGGAGGGGCTCGCGCGGGCCCTGGTGCGGCGGGAGGCGGACGGCTATCTCGCCGGTGTCGACCGGGCGCTCGCCGTGCACACCGACCCCCGGGAGCGGCTGGCCGCGATCGCCGAGTGGATGACGTCCGCCGCCCGCGGCAATCCGCTCGTCCGCGCCATGCTCACCGGCTGCTGGAGCGAGCGGCTGCCCACGCCGACGCTCTCGGCCGTGCCGTCCACGTCCGCGGTGCCCGCGCAGCGCCGGGCCGACGGGCCGCTGCCGTCCCCGGCGGACTTCGTGTCCCTGGTCCGCGACCGCGCCGTCACGGCGGTGGCCGGACCGGTGGCGACCAAGGCGGAGGCGGTGGAGCTGGCCCGCGTCTGCGAACTGGTCGTACGGCTGTCCCTGTCCTGTGTCGCGGCTCCGCCGGGGGAGGGCGGGGTCACCGAGCTGGTGCGTCAGGCCCTGCCGCGGCCGGTGCGGTGAGGGCGCGTCCACGGCCCCGCGGTTCCCCGCCCCCTGAAGGGGGCGTTCGTCAGTGGGTCGAACCGGACAGTTGCAGGCCGATCACGCCCACGATCACCAGCGTGATCGAGACGATCTTCAAGGTCGAGACGAGGTCGCCCAGGAACACCATGCCGTAGATCGCCGTTCCCGCCGCGCCGATCCCGGTCCACACCGCGTACGCCGGACCCACGTCCAGCTTCCTCAGGGAGAGGGTGAGCAGGCCGAAACTGCCGAGGGCGAAGCAGCAGAAGGCGGCCGTGGGCCAGAGTCTGGTGAACCCGTGCGAGAGCTTGAGGCAGACGGCGAATCCGGTCTCGAGGAGCCCGGCCACGATGACCAGCAGCCACGCCATGTCTCGTCCTCCCGTGTCACCACGACGACTGCCTCGTTTGTCGGTCAGGCCCGGTGCGAGTTAAGCAATTACCTGCGTGCGGAGGACGCAAACCCGAGCAGGCCAAACGCTGGGTGTCCCGGGGAGGTCAGTCCCCTTCCCTCCGCTCGCGCGTGGCCAGCAGCCGCCGCAGCGAGTACAGCCGCGCCGGATCCGCGTGGCCCCCGGCCACCCAGGCGTCCAGCGCGCAGTCCGGCTCGTCGTGGCTGCACGCCCGCGGGCAGCCCTCCGTGCCGGGCACCAGGTCCGGGAAGGCGTGGATGACACGGGAGGGGTCGATGTGCGCGAGGCCGAAGGACCGCACGCCCGGGGTGTCGATCACCCAGCTGTCGCCACTGCCCGCCAGGGGCAGCGCGAGGGCGGACGTGGTGGTGTGCCGCCCGCGGCCGGTGACCGCGTTGACATGGCCAGTGGTGCGCCGCCGGTCCTTGGGCACCAGAGCGTTGACCAGCGTCGTCTTGCCCACACCGGAGTGCCCGACGAACGCCGTGATCTTGCCGTCCAGCTGCTCGCGCACCCGGTCCGCCGCGTCACCGCTCTCCAGCTCCTCACGGCTGGTGACGACGTACGGGATGTCCAGCGCCCCGTACAGCTCCAGGAGCTTGTCCGGTGGGGCCAGATCCGACTTCGTCATCACCAGGAGCGGTTCGAGGCCGCCGTCGTACGCGGCGACCAGACAGCGGTCGATCAGACGCGGGCGCGGCTCCGGGTTGGCGAGGGCGGTGACGATGGCCAGCTGGTCGGCGTTGGCGACAACCACTCGCTCGTACGGATCGTCGTCGTCCGCCGTACGGCGCAGGACGGAGGAGCGTTCCTCGATGCGCACGATGCGGGCGAGGGTGTCCTTCGTGCCGGACAGATCGCCGACGAGGGCGACGCGGTCACCGACCACCGCCGCCTTGCGCCCCAGTTCCCGGGCCTTCATCGCGACGACCGCACGCCCGTCGACGAGACAGGTCAGCCGCCCGCGGTCGACGGTGAGGACCATGCCCTCCGCCGCGTCCTCGTGCTTGGGCCGGATGCTCGTACGCGGCCGGTTGCCCTTGCGGTTCGGGCGACTGCGGATGTCGTCCTCGTCGGTGTGCTTGCCGTAGCGGCGCATGATCTCGTCCGCCCGTCAGTTCCCGAGCATCCCGGCCCACAGCTCGGGGAAGTCCGGCAGCGTCTTGGCCGTCGTCGCCACGTTCTCGATCCGCACGCCGTCGACCGCCAGGCCGATGACGGCGCCCGCCGTGGCCATCCGGTGGTCGTCGTAGGTGTGGAAGACGCCGCCGTGCAGGGGGCGCGGGCGGATGTGCAGGCCGTCGGCGGTCTCGGTGACGTCGCCGCCCAGCTCGTTGATCTCCTTGGTGAGCGCGGCCAGCCGGTCCGTCTCGTGCAGCCGCAGATGGGCCACCCCGCGCAGGGTGGACGGGGAGTCCGCGAGGGCCGCGACCGCCGCGATGCCCGGGGTCAGCTCGCCGACCTCGCCCAGGTCCACATCGATCCCGTGGAGGGCACCCGAACCGATGAATTCGAGGCCGCGCTCGGTCAGCTCGCAGGAACCGCCCATCTCGGTGAAGATCTCGCGCAGCCGGTCGCCGGGCTGGGTCGTGTGGGCCGGCCAGTCCGGGATGACGACCTTGCCGCCGGTGACCAGCGCGGCCGCGAGGAACGGCTGGGCGTTGGAGAGATCCGGTTCGACGGTCAGGTCCCGGCCCAGCAGGGCGCCCGGCGTGACCCGCCAGACGTTGGCCTCGCCGCCCGACTCGGGGGTGTCCACCTGTGCGCCCACCGCGCGCAGCATGTCGACGGTCATGCGGATGTGCGGCATGGAGGGCAGCGTCGCGCCGGTGTGGCGGACCTCGACGCCCTGGTTGAAGCGGGGGGCGGACAGCAGCAGGGCGCTGACGAACTGGGACGAGGAGGACGCGTCGACGGACACCGGGCCGCCGTCCAGCGCGCCGCCGCCGTGCACGGTCAGCGGCAGGGCGCCGCGGCCGTCGTCGTCGATGCGGGCGCCCAGGACGCGCAGGGCGTCGATCACGCCGTTCAGCGGGCGCTCGTAGGAGCGGGGGTCGCCGTCGAAGCGGACGGGGCCGTCGGCGAGCGCGGCCACCGGGGGCAGAAAGCGCATCACGGTGCCGGCGTTGCCGACGTCGACCGTGGCCGGGCCGTGCAGTGCGGCCGGGATCACCCGCCAGGTCTCGCCGGAGCCGTCGGGGCCCACCCCCTCCTCGATGCCGACGCCCAGCGCGCGCAGGGCACCGGCCATGAGCAGGGTGTCGCGCGAGCGCAGCGGGCGGCGCAGCCAGCCCGGCTCGGAGGCGAGCGCGGCGAGGACGAGGGCACGGTTGGTGACCGACTTGGACCCGGGCACGTGGACCGTCGCATCGACGGCTCCGCTCGCGTGCGGGGCGGTCCAGAGGGCGGTGTGTGCGGGGTTAACGGTCATGCGCCCCACTGTAGTGGTTGGTCCAGTCCGTAGATCTTGATCAATAACGGCGAAACCGGAGCGAAACCCTGGTCTGGTAGTGGCCCGGAACGTGCGGCCGTGGCCCGTCAGAGCCGCAGCAGCCACTGTGCGCCGCCCATCAGCGAGCACAGCGACACCACGTGGAACAGGAAGAGCCACATCGCCGCCGGTACATGGGTGAGCCGGGACAGCTGGTCCGCGTCCGAGTCCCCGGCGCCCCCGCGCGAGCGCTTCGACTGGAGCTCGAAGGCCGGGCGTACGCCGCCGACCAGCAGGAACCACACCACCGCGTACGCGAACGCCGCCTGGACCTGGGGACCGGCCAGCCAGGACACCAGCAGGAAGGTGCCGCCGGTGAGGACCACGGTCAGCGCCCCGTACGCGTTGCGGATCATCACCAGCATGGCCAGCAGCAGCACGGTGGCCAGCCACAGCAGCAGTGTGATGTGCCCGGTGGCGAGCAGCGCCGCGCCCCCCAGACCGAGCAGCGGGGGAGCGGTGTAGCCCGCGGCGGCGGTGAGGATCATGCCGAGGCCGTACGGCTTGCCGCGGCTCACGGTGAGGCCGCTGGTGTCGGAGTGGAGCCGGATGCCGGTGAGCGTACGGCCGGTCAGCAGCGCGATCAGTCCGTGGCCGCCCTCGTGCGCGATGGTGATGGCGTTGCGCGCGATCCGCCAGGCGCCCCGGGGGACGACCACGGCGAGGGCGGCGACCAGGGCGGCGATCACCACCCACAGGTCGGGATCGGGCTGGCTTCCGAAGATCCGGTCCCACAGGTCGGGGAGGGCGCTCAGCGAGGTCGAGGCGAGGCTGTCCATTGCGGTGAGTGGCTCCTGGGGTGTCGGCGGATCTGGCAGGGTGGCACGTATGTGCGGACGGTATGCAGCGAGTCGCAGGCCTGAGGATCTCGTAGGAACCTTTGACATCGAGAAGTGGGAACCTGAGGAGACCCTGGCGCCCGACTACAACGTGGCCCCGACCAAGCAGGTCTACGCGGTCCTGGACCGTCCCCTGAAGGACGCCGACGACGAACGGCCGGTTCGCCAGCTGCGGAGTCTCACCTGGGGCCTCGTCCCCTCCTGGGCCAAGTCGCCCGAGGGCGGCGCACGGATGATCAACGCACGCGCGGAGACGGTGCACGAGAAGCCGTCCTACCGGCGTGCCTTCGCCGCCCGGCGCTGCATCGTCCCGGCCGACGGCTACTACGAGTGGGTCACCGGCGCGCAGGAGCGCGACCTTGAGGTCGAGGGCCGGAAGAAGCGGCCGCGCAAGCAGCCGTACTTCGTGCTGCCCGCCGACGGCTCGGTCTTCGCGATGGCCGGGCTCTACGAGTTCTGGCGGGACCGGACGCTGCCCGACGACCACCCGCGCGCCTGGTGGGTGACCTGCTCGGTGATCACGACGGAGGCGGAGACGACCCCGCTGGCCGTCGCCCCGGCCGAGGGCCCGCGCTCCCTGGCCGACATCCACCCGCGCATGCCCCTGATGCTCACCCCCGACCGCTGGGACGCCTGGCTCGACCCCGCCCGCACCGACCCGGACGACCTGCGCTCCCTGCTTCAGCCGCCGCCCGCCGGCCTGATGCGCGCCTACCCGGTCTCCACGGCGGTCAGCAATGTCCGCAACAACGGCCCGGAGCTGCTGAAGGAGCTGGAGGCCCCCGAGGAGGGCACACTCTTCTGACGTGTCCCCTGACGTGTCCCCGAGGGGGCGCGTGACGTGCCCCCGAGGGGACGCGCGGGACCGAGACGGACAGTGCCGCACAGGGCGGCCGGAGGGCGGCGGACGTGGCGGATGTGACGCAGAGCGTGCAGACCGACGCCGGTACGGCCCGTGTCACCTGGCACCGGGCGAGAAAGCCCGCGCTGGTGCTCGCCCTCGGCCACGGCGCCGGGGGCGGCGTCGAGGCGCGCGACCTCCAGGCGCTCGCCGGGGTACTGCCCGCGCACGGCGTGACCGTCGCGCTCGTCGAGCAGCCCTGGCGTGTCGCCGGCAAGAAGGTGGCCCCCGCGCCGAAGACGCTGGACGCGGGCTGGCACGGGGTGTGGCCCGCCCTGGCGGCACCCGGGCTGCCCGTGATCGCCGGCGGGCGCAGCGCCGGGGCCCGGGTCGCCTGCCGCACGGCCGCCGGGCTCGGTGCCGTCGCGGTCCTCGCGCTGAGCTTCCCGCTGCACCCGCCGGGCCGGCCCGAGAAGTCCCGCGCCGGGGAGCTGCTGGGCGCGGGCGTGCCCACTCTTGTGGTCCAGGGCGGCCGGGACCCCTTCGGCAGGCCGGAGGAGTTCCCGCGGGGCTCCTACGGGATCGTCGAGGTGCCGGACGCCGATCATGGCTTCGCGGTGCCCAAGCGCGCGGATCCCGGCCAGGAGCAGGTCCTTGGGATCATCACCCACGCGGTGGCGAAGTGGGCCATGTCACTCGCGTCGTTCGGGTGACGCCCGGGAATGTTGCGGGGCGGACCACTGTTGTGCGGGTCAGACAGCACCGGCCGTGCTGCACCGTACGACGAGAGGGAGTCCGCCGCATGGGTTCGACCATCTGCCCGAGCCGCAGCAGCAGCGCTGACCTGGACTGGACGGTGCTGCACGCGGCCAGGGCCGCTTCTGTTCGGGCGGCGGCGGGCAAGGGTGTTCGTCTATCCTCCGATCTCAGTGGGACCGGTTTCGGTTCTGCCACGTCGCTGGAGGAGGTGGGTCCGGTCACCGGTACCGACGCAGGGACCGAACACGGCCAGGCGGAGCAGCCCGAGGGCCGGGGGACGGGCGCGGAGTCGTCCGCCGAGCGCAGTGCGCGCTTCGAGCGGGACGCGCTGGAATTCCTCGACCAGATGTACTCCGCCGCGCTGCGCATGACGCGCAACCCGGCGGACGCCGAGGACCTGGTGCAGGAGACGTACGCGAAGGCGTACGCGTCCTTCCACCAGTTCCGCGAGGGCACCAACCTGAAGGCCTGGCTGTACCGGATCCTCACCAACACGTTCATCAACTCGTACCGCAAGAAGCAGCGCGAACCCCAGCGCAGCGCGGCCGAGGAGATCGAGGACTGGCAGCTGGCGCGCGCCGAGTCGCACATGTCGACCGGTCTGCGCTCCGCCGAGTCGCAGGCGCTCGACCACCTGCCCGACTCGGACGTCAAGGAGGCGCTCCAGGCGATCCCCGAGGAATTCCGCATCGCCGTCTATCTCGCTGACGTAGAGGGCTTTGCGTACAAGGAGATCGCGGACATCATGGGGACACCCATCGGTACGGTGATGTCCCGGCTGCACCGGGGCCGCCGTCAACTGCGCGGCATGCTCGAGGACTACGCCCGAGAGCGCGGGCTGGTCCCGGCCGGCGCCGGAGAGTCGGACGAAGCGAAAGGCTCGGGCTCATGAGCTGCGGAGAGCCGCACGAGACGGACTGCAGTGAGGTCCTCGACCATCTCTACGAGTTCCTCGACAGTGAGATGCCGGACGTAGACCGCACGAAGATCCAGCACCACTTCGAGGAATGCTCGCCGTGCCTCGAGAAGTACGGCCTGGAGCAGGCCGTGAAGAAGCTGGTCAAGCGGTGCTGTGGCCATGACGATGTGCCGAGCGACCTTCGGGCGAAGGTCATGGGCCGCATCGAGCTGATCCGCTCGGGCCAGACGGTGCCCGAGCACGATGTGACGGCGACACCACAGGAGTCCTGAACGTCCGTTCGAGGACGGTGGTCAATCTCAGAGGGCCCGTCACTCGAATGTGCTAATCCGTGGGTCATAGGCCCACGGATTCCCCCAAAGCCACCCCCCTGGGCCGTGCTCCCCTCTAGGCTCCCGAGCCTGAACGGGGCATGACCGGATCCAGCCGGTCCGGCACAACGGCGCGGGTTCGGGGGAGGTACGACATGGGGCCGGTCCGGCCGTCGGCAACCGCTTTCGTCGGGTGCGCCCTTCTCGCCGCCCTGGTGTGCGTGGCCCGCCTGCCCGATCTCCCGGTCTCCTGGTGGGCGGTCGCCCTGCTCGCCGCGCTCTACGTCGGCTGCGAGCAACTGCCCCTGCCCCGGGCCCTCGGCCGCACCCGGGCCGGGCGGACGCGCACGTCCCCCGGCGGACACCGGGCCCTGGAGGGCATGGGCACTTTCTATCCCGTGCTGCTCGCCGGGGCCTTTCTGCTGCCACCCGCGGCCGCCGCGTTCGTGCCGCTGCCCGGTGCCCTGCTGGCCCATGTCGCCGAACGGCCGTCATGGCTGCGCCGCGGCTGGCGGGCCGCACGCCTCGCCCTCGCCGTGTGGGCCGCGTCCCGGGTCCACTGGTCCCTCGGTGGGCACGGCGCGGTCGTCGGCCCCCACTTCCCCCACGCCCTCCTGACCGCCGGGGCCGCGGTCGTGGCGTTCTGCCTGGTGCTCACCGTGCTCGACGGCGGAATCCTGGCGCTGGGCGCGGGGGCACCGCCCGCGTCCTCGAGGCAGCGGGGGAGGGCACCCGCGCGCACCGCCTGGCGCGGGCTGTTTCTGCGCTCCCTCGCGCCCGTCGCCGTGCACGGGCTGGCCGGGCTGATGATGGCCGTGCTGTGGCGCAGCCCCTACGGGCCGGTGACCGCGCTGCTCGTGCTGCTGCCCATGTACGTCTCCTGCTGGGCCTTCGCCCAGTACCACCGGGAGCGGGCCGCCCATCAGGCGACGATCCGCGCGCTCGTCCAGGCCGTCGACCTCAAGGACGGCTACACCCGCGGCCACAGCGAACGGGTCGGACAGGCCTCCATGATGATCGCGCGCGAGCTGGGCCTGGACGACCGCCGGGTGGAGGTGCTGCGCTTCGCCGGCATCCTGCACGACGTGGGCAAACTCGGTGTGCCCACCCGTTTGTTGCGCAAGGACGGTCCGCTCACCCCGGAGGAGCGCCGGATCATCGAGCTGCACCCCGAGTACGGCCACGAGATCGTCCGCGGCATCGGGTTCCTCGGCGAGGCCCGGTCCGCGATCCTCCACCACCACGAGCGGCTCGACGGCACCGGATATCCCTACGGGCTGAGGGGCCGGCAGATCCCGGAGCCCGCGCGGGTGGTCGCGGTCGCCGACGCCTTCGACGCCATGACGTCGACCCGCTCCTACCGGCGCGCCCGGCCCGTCGCGGCCGCGCTGGAGGAACTGCGGCGGTGCGCGGGCACACAGTTCGACCCGGCGATGGTGGACGCGCTGATCCGCGCGCTGGAGCGATGGGGGTGCCCCGGCCCGGACGGTGACGGCGGGGGCCGGCACCCGGCGGTGACCGCCGACGAGCAGCACGGAAACGTACCGCCGCCGGTCCTGCCCCTGGCCGGTCAGCCGGCCGGGCGGGGGCACGGCGGGGGCGGCGCGTGACCGCCGGCCGCCGCCCCCTCGTCCTCGCCCACACGACCGCCGCGCTGCTCGCCGCGGGCTGCCTCGGCCTGACCCTCTGGCACGGCCTGGAGGAACCCGCCGTCGCCCTTGCCTTCGGGGTGCTCGTCGCCGTGGGGGAGCTGGCCCGGTGGAGCGGCAGCGACGAGCGGGAGCCCGCACCCCTCGGCGCGGCCGGGGCGCTCTCCTACGCCCTGCTCGGGCAGATCGCCGGGCGCCCCACCCACCACGGCGTCCCGCAGGTCGTCACCGTGGTCCTCGCGGCCGCGCTCGCGGGCTGTGTCCCGCATGTGGCCCGGGGGCGCGGCCCCACCGCCGACCACCTCACCCGCCGCCTGCTGACCGTGGGCTTCGCCGCCGTCTGCTTCCAGCCGGTCTACCGCCAGGTGGGACCGCACGGCTGGGGCGGCCCCGCATACACGCTGCTGGTCGTCGCCCAGCTGGTGCTCACCACCCTGTGCGACGCGGTGCTCGCCGCCGCCCTGGCGCACTCCCGGACCCGCTGGCCGTTCGGGCCGCTGCTGCGGGACGAACTGCGCGCGAGGCTCGGCATCGGCTCCGCCGTCTGCGCGACCGGCGCCGTGATGTCACCGGCCGTCGCGGTGGTGGGCCTGTGGGCGCTGCCCGTCTTCTCGCTGCCGCTGCTGCTCACCCAGCTCTCCTACCGGCGCTACGCCGCCGTGCGCACCACCTACCGGCAGACCATCGCCTCCCTGGCGCGCGCCACCGAGATCGCCGGGTACACGCCCGCCGGGCATGCCCGCCGGGTAGCCGCGCTCAGCCGGGCCGTGGGCCGTGAGCTGGGCCTGAGCGAGCCCGAGCTGACCGTGCTGGAGTACGCGGCGCTCATGCACGACATCGGGCAGCTCAGCCTCGTCGACCCCGTGCCGTCGGGCGCCACCGCCGCGCTGCCGGCCGAGGAACAGCGGCGTATCGCGCTGCTCGGCGGCGCCGTCGTCCGGCAGACCGGGGTGGACGCCGAGGTCGCGGTCGTCGTGGAGCGGCAGGCGGACCCGTACCGGGAGCAGCCGGTCAGCGCCAGGATCGTCCGGGCCGTGAACGCCTACGAGGAGATGGCGCGGGAGGAGACGGGGCCGGGGGGACCCCTCAGCGCGCTGGAGCGGCTGCGCCTCGCCTGCGCCCGCGAGTACGAGCCCGAGGTCGTGGAGTCACTCGCGAGAGTGTTGCAGAGAGACGGTCTGACCTTGCCGACAGCGGGGTAACCCATGGGTAATGAGCGCCCGTCCGGCGGTACGTGGTTGGATGCGAGGAGAGGTGTTCGGGGGCACAGCTCGCGCGTGACCCCGCGGACGGCAGGAAACCGGCAGGCGGGAATCGCAAGGGACTGGCAGGCGGGAATCGTGAGGATCTTCGGGAAGGGACGGCACCGGCCCTCCGCCTCCTGGCGGCAGGCCACCGACCGCGCGTTCACGCTGATCGGCGACGGCCGGTACGAGGACGCGGGTGCGCTGCTGACCCGTGCCGCGGACCTGGAGCCGTGGCTGTCGGAGTCCTGGTTCAACCTCGCCCTGCTGCACAAGTTCCGCCACGACTGGGAGCAGGCCCGCGCGGCCGGACTGCGCGCCGTGGCCCTGCTCGACCGGGAGACGGGCGCACCGGACTGGTGGAACGTGGGCATCGCGGCCACCGCGCTCCAGGACTGGCCGCTGGCCCGCCGCGCCTGGCAGGCGTACGGGCTGCGGGTGCCCGGCGGGGCCGCCGTCTCCACCGAGCTCACCGGGATGGAGCTGGGCAGCGCCGCCGTACGGCTGTCGCCGGAGGGCGAGGCGGAGGTCGTGTGGGGGCGCCGGCTGGATCCCGCCCGCATCGAGGTGCTGTCCATCCCGCTGCCGTCCTCCGGGCGCCGCTGGGGCGAGGTCGTGCTGCACGACGGGGTGCCCCACGGGGAGCGCACCACGGCCGCCGGGCACGCCTATCCGGTCTTCGACGAGATCGAGCTGTGGGCGCCCTCGCCGGTGCCCACCTGGGTGGTGCTGCTGGAGGCCGCGACCGAGGACGACCGGGACGCGCTGGAGCAGCTCGCCGCCGACGCCGGTTTCGCCGCCGAGGACTGGTCCTCGTCCGTGCGGCTGCTGTGCCGCGCGTGCTCGGAGTCCCGGATGCCCTCCGACGAGGGCGAGGGCGAACATCTCGATCCGCACGACCACAGCGAGCCCGGGCATCCGGGACCGCTGGGGCACCGCACGCACGGGCAGCTCTGGGTGCCCGAGCGCGAGTGCGGGATCGCGGCGCCCGACTCGCTGGTGCGGGGGCTGCTCGACGGCTGGGTCGCGGACAGCCCGGACTCCCGGGACTGGCGGGACCTCGAAGAGGTCTGCTGACCAGCGGCCCGGCCTGTGAATCCCGGGGAGGCACCCGAGCGTGCCCCGTAGTCTGTACTCGCAGGATTTCCCATGGTTGCAGGAAGGCGTACGTCGGTCATGGCGCAGCAGGACACCGATCAGCAGCACGCGGGCGTGCTCCCCGTGGACGACGAGGGCTTCGTCATCGACACCGAGAACACCGAGGAGCGCGAGGCGGCCTGGCGCGAGCGCGGCTCCTCGCGGCCGATCACGGTCGTCGGGAACCCGGTACTGCACAAGGAGTGCAAGGACGTCACCGAGTTCGGCGCGGAGCTGGAGAAGCTGGTCGCGGACATGTTCGCCAGCCAGCGCACGGCCGAGGGCGTGGGCCTGGCCGCCAACCAGATCGGCGTCGACCTGAAGGTCTTCGTCTACGACTGCCAGGACGACGAGGGTGTGCGGCACGTCGGCGTCGTCTGCAACCCCAAGCTCGTCGACCTGCCCGCCGACCAGCGCCGCCTCGACGACAGCAACGAGGGCTGCCTGTCCGTCCCGACCGCGTACGCGCCGCTCGCCCGGCCCGACTACGCCGAGGTGACCGGGCAGGACGAGAAGGGCAACCCGATCAAGGTGCGCGGCACGGGCTACTTCGCCCGGTGTTTGCAGCACGAGACGGACCATCTGTACGGCTACCTGTACATCGACCGGCTGTCCAAGCGCGAGCGCAAGGAGGCCCTGCGTCAGATGGCCGAGAACGAGCCCCGCTACCCCGTGGTGGCCAACGACTGAGACCCATGGTCCACGGCGCCTGGCCGGGCATGCGCCCGGCCAGGCGTCGTTCATGTGTGCGTCGCACATTCGATCCTGTGTACGTCTGAACCGACCGATATTCAGTCACACAAGGGATATTCTCGGCACGGTCGGAGATGAGTAGGCCAAATCCGTTCCCACAGCGGTCAGTTGTGGTGCTGAATGGAAAGCGCGGGGATACGCAACGGCGCGCGCCCGGCACGGCGGGAGGGGCGTGACGCCAACCGGCGGCTGAGAGGGGTTTGTTCGTGCCAGCTTTCCCACACAGCACTTCACCGACGACGACCGTGATCGCGGTTCCACCGGCGCTCTGTCTGCCGGTCATCGAGACCGCGTTTCCCCGTCGGTTGCACCCGTATTGGCCCCGTCTGCAGGAGAAGACACGTTCCTGGCTGCTGGAAAAGCGGCTCATGCGCGCGGACAAGGTCGAGGAACACGCCGACGGGCTGCGCTACACCGACCTCATGGCGGGCTACTACCTCGGAGCCCCCGACGAGGTCCTTCAGGCGATAGCGGACTACAGTGCGTGGTTCTTCGTCTGGGACGACCGCCACGACCGCGACATCGTCCACCGCCGGCCTGCCGCCTGGCGGAAGTTGAGGTTCCAGCTCCATGCGGCCCTGGACGCACCCGGGCACCATCTGCACCAGGCCGATCCCCTGGTCGCAGGGTTGGCGGACAGCGTGGGGCGCCTGTACGCGTTCCTGGGTGAGCGGTGGAACGCACGCTTCGCCCGGCACTTCCACGCGGTGATCGAGGCGTACGACCGTGAGTTCCGCAACCGCACCCGCGGGACCGTCCCGACGGTCGAGGCCTATCTGGAGCTGAGGCGGCTGACGTTCGCGCACTGGATCTGGACCGATCTGCTGGAACTCAGCGCGGGATACGAACTTCCGGACGCCGTGCGGAAACACCCCGCATACCGGCGGGCGGCATTGCTCAGCCAGGAGTTCGCCGCCTGGTACAACGATCTGTGCTCACTCCCCAAGGAAATCGCGGGAGACGAGGTCCACAATCTGGGAATCAGTCTCGTCCAGCACGAGGGCCTGACACTCGAGGAAGCCGTCGGAGAAATGCGGCGGCGGATCGAGGAATGCATATCCGGTTTCCTCGCCGCCGAAAAGGAGGCACTCCGGTTCGCCGATTCCCTCGTGGACGTCTCCGTGGAGGGAAAGGAACTGGGGGATGTCGTGAGGGCGATCGTCGCAAACATGCGGAACTGGTTCAGCGCCGTCTACTGGTTCCACCATGAGTCCGGCCGCTACCGGGTCGACAGCTGGGACGACCGCGCGACACCCCCGTACGTCGACAACGAAGCGGCAGGTGAGAAATGACCCTGGAATCGGTCGGTTCGAAGGCGCCCGAGGCGGCGGCGCCCCCGTGCGTTCCCCCGCTCGCCGCGGGCGGCGTCCCCCTGCTCGGCCACGGCTGGAGGCTCTTTCGTGACCCGCTCGGCTTTCTGGGCGGGCTGCGGGACGACGGCGGTGTCGTCCGGCTGAGGCTCGGACCCAAGACGGTGTACGCGGTGACCACCCCCGCGCTCGCCGGAGCCCTCGCGCTCAGCACCGACTTCGAGATCGGCGGCCCGCTGTGGGAGTCCCTGGAGGACCTGCTCGGCAAGGAGGGCGTCGCCACCAGCAACGGTCCGCTGCACCGGCGCCAGCGACGGGCCATCCAGCCCGCCTTCCGGCAGGAGGCCATCCCCGGGTACGGGCCGGTCATGGCCGAGGAGGCCCGCGCGCTCGTGGAGCGGTGGCGGCCCGGCACGACCATCGACGTCACCACGGAGTCGTTCCGTGTGGCCGTGCGCATCGCCGCCCGGTGTCTGATGGGGGGCACCTACATGGACGAGCGCGCCGACCGTATCTGCGCCTCGCTCGCCACGCTGTTCAGCGGCATGTACCAGCGCATGGTGATACCGCTCGGACCGCTGTACCGGCTGCCGGTTCCGGCCAATCGCGCATTCAATCGGGCATTGGCCGATTTGCATCTCGTGGTCGATGAGATCGTCGACGCCCGCCGGGCATCCGGTCAAAAGCCGAACGATTTGCTCATGGCTTTGCTGGACGCGAAGGATCAGAATGGTGAGCCCATTGGGGAAGAGGAGATCCACGACCAGGTCGTCGCCATCGTCACGGCCGGGAGTGAAACAGTGGGCTCCATGGTCATGTCGCTTCTCCAGGTGCTCACGCATCATCCGGAACAGGCGGACAAGATCCGCGATGAAGTGAAAACCGTGACGGGTGGCCGGCCGGTCGCATTCGAGGACGTCCGGAATCTGACGTACACCGCCAATGTCATCGTCGAGACAATGCGGCTGCGCCCCGCCGTATGGATTCTGACCCGGCGGGCCGTGACCGAAACCCAGCTCGGCGGCTACCGCATTCCGGCCGGGGCGGACGTCGTGTACAGCCCCTACGCGATTCAGCACGACCCGCGCTCCTACGAGCAGCCCGAGCGGTTCGACCCCCACCGCTGGCTCCCGGAACGGGCCAAGGACGTCCCGAAGTACGCGATGACCCCGTTCGGGGTCGGCAACCGGAAGTGCCCGGGGGACCACTTCTCGATGGCCGAACTCACGTTGATCATGGCGGAGGTGGCGTCCGCCTACCGGTTCGAGGAGGTGCCCGGCTCCGACCCGAGGCTCCGCATCGGCATCACGCTCCGCCCGCGCCGGCTGCTGCTGAGGGCGCGGCCGAGGTGACCTTCCGGGCGCACGTTCAGGCGGCCTCGGGACCCCTGAACGTGCGCCGGTAGGCAGCGGGCGTCGTGCCCAGGGCGCGCACGAACTGATGGCGCAGCGCCGCCGCCGTGCCGAATCCGGTGCGGTCGGCGATCGCCTCCGTCGTGTCGTCGGTCCGCTCCAGCAACTCCTGTGCCAGCAGCACCCGTTGACGCAGGATCCAGCGGTACGGGGTGGTGCCGGTCTCCTGCTGGAAACGGCGGGCGAAGGTGCGCGGGGACATATGCGCACGGGCGGCCAGCTGTTCGACCGTCACCTCCTGGTCGAGGTGGCGCTCCATCCAGACCATCACCCCGGCGACCGTGTCGCACCGCGACCGCGGCAGCGGCCGCTCGATGTACTGGGCCTGGCCGCCGTCGCGGTGCGGCGGCACCACCATCCGCCGGGCGATCCTGTTGGCCACCTCCGGCCCCTGCTCCTTGCGCACGATGTGCAGGCAGGCGTCGATTCCGGCGGCGGTGCCCGCGGAGGTGATCACCGGGTCCTCGTCGACGTAGAGCACATCCGGCTCGACGACCGCACGCGGGAAGCGCCGCGCGAGGGCGTCGGCGTGCCGCCAGTGCACCGCGCACCGCCGCCCGTCCAGCAGCCCGGCCGCCCCCAGCACGAAGACACCGGAACAGACGCTGAGCACCCGGGTCCCGCGCGCGACGGCCCGGCGCAGCGCGTCCAGCAGGTCCGCCGGATACTCCCGGGTCGCATAGGCGTCACCGGCCGGTACGGCGATCAGATCGGCCTCCTCCAGCCGCTCCAGCCCGTAGGGCGTGGACACGGTGAACCCGCAGTGGGTGCCCAGCGTGGACTTCTCGGCCGAGGCGACCGCGAAGTCGTACACGGGCAGGCCCTCGTCGCTGCGGTCGATGCCGAACACCTCGCACGCGACGCCGAGTTCGAAGGGATGCACGCCGTCGAGGAGGACGACGGCGACGTTCTTCAGCATGCTGCCAGTGTGCCCGGGAAGTGGCAGTAATTCGAGGGTGGAGGGCAGTCCTGCCACTGTCAGGAGCGTCGGCCGTGAACGACAGTTACCGCATGGACACCTTCACGGCATACGCGACCGTCCTGCTCCTCTTCGCTCTCCTCGCCGGCCCGGCGCTCGGGGGCCTTGTCCACGAGCGCCGGATCGACCGTCAGCTGAGGGCGGCGGAGTCTCAGAAGTCCTCGTCCAGGTCGACGGTGCCCTCCACCGCCACCTGGTACGCCGACGGACGCCGCTCGAAGAAGTTGGTCAGCTCCTGAACACCCTGAAGCTCCATGAAGGCGAAGGGGTTCTCCGAGCCGTACACCGGGGCGAAGCCGAGGCGCGTGAGGCGCTGGTCGGCGACGCACTCCAGGTACTGCCGCATCGAGTCGGTGTTCATGCCGGGCAGGCCGTCACCGCACAGGTCCCGCGCGAACTGGAGCTCGGCCGCCACGGCCTCCTCCAGCATGTCGGTGACCTGCTGCCGGAGCCCGTCGTCGAACAGGTCCGGCTCCTCCTTGCGGACGGTGTCGACCACGTCGAAGGCGAAGGACATGTGCATCGTCTCGTCCCGGAACACCCAGTTGGTGCCGGTCGCGAGGCCGTGCAGCAGACCCCGGCTGCGGAACCAGTAGATGTACGCGAAGGCGCCGTAGAAGAACAGACCCTCGATGCACGCGGCGAAGCAGATCAGGTTGAGCAGGAAGCGCCGGCGGTCGGCCTTGGACTCAAGCCGGTCCAGGTTCTCGACCGAGTCCATCCATGTGAAGCAGAATTCGGCCTTCTCCCGGATCGAGGGGATGTTCTCCACGGCCGCGAAGGCGGCGGAACGGTCCTTCGGGTCGGGGAGGTAGGTGTCCAGCAGCGTGAGATAGAACTGGACGTGGACGGCCTCCTCGAACAGCTGGCGCGACAGATACAGGCGCGCCTCCGGAGAGTTGATGTGCTTGTACAGCGTCAGCACCAGGTTGTTCGCGACGATCGAGTCGCCCGTCGCGAAGAAGGCCACCAGACGGCCGATGAGGTGCTGCTCGGCCGGCGTCAGCCTGGCGAGGTCGGCGACGTCCGAGTGGAGGTCGACCTCCTCCACCGTCCAGGTGTTCTTGATGGCGTCCCGGTAGCGCTCGTAGAAGTCCGGATAGCGCATCGGGCGCAGGGTCAGTTCGAAGCCCGGGTCGAGCAGATTGGCGTTACGGGTCATGTGTCTGTCGGCGCGAAGCGCCGTCCTCCAGGGGTGGTGGTCGGGCGACGGGTGGGCATCACTGGCAGGCCTCGCAGGACTCGGGGTTCTCGAGGGAGCAGGCGACGGCGTCGGGGTCGGCCGCCTGCTGGGTGGGGATGGTCGCCTGCGCCTGCGCCGCACGGGCGATCCGGGTCGCCGGGCGGGAGCGCAGGTAGTACGTCGTCTTCAGCCCGGACTTCCAGGCGTACGCGTACATCGAGGAGAGCTTGCCGATGGTCGGCGTCTCCATGAACAGGTTCAGGGACTGGGCCTGGTCCAGGAACGGGGTGCGGGCGGCGGCCATGTCGATCAGGCCGCGCTGCGGGATCTCCCATGCCGTGCGGTACAGCGCCCGTACGTCCTCGGGGATCCACGCGAAGCCCTGCACCGAGCCGTTCGCGTCGCGCAGCGCCTCACGGGTGCGGGCGTCCCAGACACCCAGCTCCTTGAGGTCCTGCACCAGATACGAGTTCACCTGGAGGAACTCGCCGGACAGCGTCTCGCGCTTGAACAGGTTGGACACCTGCGGCTCGATGCACTCGTACACACCGGCGATCGAGGCGATCGTCGCGGTCGGCGCGATCGCGAGGAGCAGCGAGTTGCGCATGCCGACCGCGGCGATGCGCTCGCGCAGGGCCGCCCAGCGCTCCGGCCAGGTCAGCTCGGTGTCGAAGTGGTCGGGGTGCAGCACGCCCCGGGCGGTGCGCGTCCGGTCCCAGGCCGGCAGCGGGCCGCTGCGCTCGGCGAGGTCGGCGGACGCCTCGTACGCGGCGAGCATGATGCGCTCGGCGATCCGCGTGGACAGGGCCCTGGCCTCCGGCGAGTCGAAGGGCAGCCGCAGCTTGAAGAAGACGTCCTGGAGACCCATCGCGCCGAGTCCGACCGGGCGCCACTTGGCGTTGGACCGGCCGGCCTGCTCGGTCGGGTAGAAGTTGATGTCGACGACGCGGTCCAGGAAGGTGACGGCGGTGCGGACCGTTTCGTCCAGCCGCTCCCAGGCGATGTCCCCGTCGGTGACGAACGCGCCGAGGTTGACGGACCCCAGGTTGCAGACCGCCGTCTCCCCGTCGTCGGTGACCTCCAGGATCTCCGTGCAGAGGTTGGAGGAGTGGATGACATGGCCCGGCTCGGCCGTCTGGTTGGCGGTGCGGTTGGCGGCGTCCTTGAACGTCATCCAGCCGTTGCCGGTCTGCGCGAGGGTGCGCATCATGCGGCCGTACAGATCGCGGGCCGGGAGGGTCCTCCTGGCGAGGCCGTCCGCCTCGGCCTTGCGGTAGGCGGCGTCGAACTCCTCCCCCCACAGGTCGGCCAGCTCCGGCACGTCCGCGGGGGAGAACAGCGACCACTGCTCGTCGGCGTTGACGCGGCGCATGAACTCGTCCGGGATCCAGTGCGCGAGGTTGAGGTTGTGCGTGCGCCGGGCGTCCTCGCCGGTGTTGTCGCGCAGCTCCAGGAACTCCTCGATGTCGGAGTGCCAGGTCTCCAGATAGACGGCGGCCGCGCCCTTGCGCCGGCCGCCCTGGTTCACGGCGGCGACGGAGGCGTCCAGGGTCTTCAGGAAGGGGACGATGCCGTTGGAGTGCCCGTTGGTGCCACGGATCAGCGAACCGCGGGAACGGACGCGGGAGTAGGCGATGCCGATGCCTCCGGCGTGCTTGGAGAGGCGGGCGACCTGGTGGTAGCGGTCGTAGATGGAGTCCAGCTCGTCCTTGGGGGAGTCGAGGAGGTAGCAGGACGACATCTGGGGGTGGCGGGTGCCGGAGTTGAAGAGGGTGGGAGAGGAGGGGAGGTAGTCCAGGCGGCTCATGAGCCTGTAGAGCGCCGCGACTTCGTCCACCGCGCGGGGCGTGTCGTCCGCGGCGAGGCCGGAGGCGACGCGCAGCAGGAAGTGCTGGGGCGTCTCGACGACCTTGCGGGTGACCGGGTGCCGCAGCAGGTAGCGGCTGTGCAGGGTGCGGAGCCCGAAGTAGCCGAAGCGGTCGTCGGCGTCCGGGTCGACGAGGGCGTCGAGGCGGGCAGCGTGCAGGCGAACGAAGGCGGCGGTCCGATCGGCGATCAGACCCTCCCGGTGCCCGACGGCTACGGACTCGGTGAACGACGTGACGCCCTGGGAGGCGGCCTCGGCGCCGATGGAGATCGTCAGCAGCCGGGCGGCGAGCCGGGAGTAGGCGGGGTCCTCGGAGATGAGGCCGGCGGCCGCCTCCGTGGCCAGCTCGCGCAGTTCCGTCTCGTCCGCGCGCGCCGACCGGCCGCGCAGCGCGGCGGCGGCGACCCGGCCGGGGTCGGCGTCGGGGAGGTCAACGGTCAGCTCGGTCAGGGTCCGCAGCAGCGCGGCACCGGGACCGTCGGTCCCGTCGGTCACCGCGGACGGCACCGAAGACGGTGTCGCTGAAGCCGGTTCGGCTGGCGCGATGGTCACGTGGGGCTCTCCCTCGCTCGGCACGGGGCCTGGCGGAGGGCAGGGGCAGCTCACGAGCGCACGCGGGCGTCGCGTCCACCGGCCCATTCCACGAGGCCCGGACGTCAGGCGCCTGGGCCGGTCGGCCGGGCGCACTGTCGGCAGGTCCTCGGACTGACGCTTATGCAGATCCGCCCCGGGGGGACGGACAGGCACAAGTACACCGTTGCGGGACAGTTCCGGATTCACACCGGATTCCCCTGCGGTGACAGCGAGCATGAGCATACATCTTGTGCTGGGTCGCGAGGCCACCCCCAGATGTTGTGTCGTGTTGGCTCCGGAGCGTGTCAGAGTGTCAACGCATAGGTGAGCAACGTGAGGTCGTCGAGGTGCGGGAGCGGATTCCAGTCCCGCTCTGGTGTGCGAAGGAAGCCGAGGCGCGCGTAGACACGGTGGGCGGTGTGCATGGTGCGCTGGGTGGACAGCACCACCCGCCGGCAGCCGGGGACCGCGCGGGCACGCTCGACGCACGCGCGCACCAGGGCCTCACCGGTGCCGCGCCCGCGGGCCGCGTGGTCGACGGCCAGCATCCGTATCTCGGCCTCGCCGGGACCGGCGATGTCGGCCATGGGCCCGGCCGCCGGCACGAAGGTGACCCCGCCGAGGACCCGGTCGCCCTCCACGGCGGCCAGCACCTCGGCGGCACCGGCCCGCTTGGCCACGTCTCTCAGCTCGCCGAGGTAGGAGTCGCTCTCGCCGAAGTCGAGCAGCCCGTCCCGGAGATAGGCCTGGGCGGTGATCTCGCCGAGGACCGCGTACTCCACGGGCAGTGCCTGCCGGATGGTGATGTCCATGGGCCCGAGTGTGCCCGACGGGTACGACAACGGGCCGCCGGATTCTCTCCGGCGGCCCGCCTGCATGCCTGCCCGCTCGCCCGGGACCCGGTGCCCGGGACCCGGGCCACCAGGTCCCGGCCCGGGCCCTAGTGGGACGTACCGGCCGTCGCCGGGGGCAGTTCGACCTGCACCCCGGGGTCGCCCGCGTCCGCCGTGTAGTCGTCCGGCCTGGTCTCGTCGACGCCCTCGGGGGCCTTCACGGCCTTCAGGACGAAGGTCAGGGCGACCGTCACCAGGACGTTCATCACGAACGCCGTCAGACCGATGTAGCCGATCTCACCGATGCCCGGGATCTCCTTGGCCGAGCCCCCGAAGTGCGCTTGCGTGGGGGAGGCGACACCGTACGCCGCGAGCGTGCCGTAGACCATGCCGACCGCCCAGCCCGCGAGCAGCGCCCAGCGGTGGAACCAGCGGGTGAACAGTCCGCCCACCAGGGCCGGGAAGGTCTGGAGGATCCAGATGCCGCCCAGCAGCTGGAAGTTGATGGCGACCGTCTTGTCCATCGTCAGCACGAAGACCAGGGCGCCCACCTTCACCAGCAGCGATACGATCTTGGAGACCCGGGTCTCCTCCTTCGCCGTGGCATCCGGCTTGATGAAGTCCTTGTAGATGTTGCGGGTGAACAGGTTGGCGGCCGCGATGGACATGATCGCCGCCGGAACCAGCGCCCCGATGCCGATCGCCGCGAACGCCACGCCCGCGAACCAGTCCGGGAACATGTCCTCGAAGAGCTGCGGAATGGCCAGCTGGCCGTTCTGCACCTTCACACCCGCCGCGATCGCCATGAAGCCCAGCAGCGCCAGCAGACCCAGCATCAGCGAGTACAGCGGAAGGATCGTGGTGTTGCGGCGGATCACCTCACGGCTGCGCGAGGACAGCGTCGCCGTGATCGAGTGCGGGTACATGAACAGCGCGAGCGCGGAGCCCAGTGCCAGCGTCGCATAGGTCCACTGGCCCGCCTCCGGCGGTGCGAGGGCGCCGCGCGGCTTCCCCGTCACCGGACTTGTCTGCGCGAACGCGTGGCCCGCCTTGGCGAAGATGTCGTCGAAGCCGCCCAGCTTGATCGGGATGTAGATGATCGCCACCGCGATGACGATGTAGATCAGCGCGTCCTTGACGAACGCGATCAGCGCGGGGGCCCGCAGACCCGAGGAGTAGGTGTACGCGGCGAGCACGCCGAAGGCGATCAGCAGCGGCAGGTCCTTCACGAACCAGTTGGTGTTCTCGCCGCCGCCCACGCCCATCACGTCCAGCACGGCCTGGATGCCCACCAGCTGGAGCGCGATGTACGGCATCGTCGCCAGGATGCCGGTGACCGCCACCGCCAGCGACAGCCCCTTGGAGCCGAACCGGCCGCGGACGAAGTCGGAGGTGGTGACGTATCCGTGCCGGTGCGACACCGACCACAGCCGGGGCAGGAAGGTGAAGATCAGCGGGTAGACGAGGATCGTGTACGGCACCGCGAAGAAGCCCGACGCGCCGGCCGCGTAGATCGCCGCCGGTACGGCCACGAAGGTGTACGCCGTGTACAGGTCCCCGCCGAGGAGGAACCAGGTGATCCAGGTGCCGAACGACCGCCCGCCGAGGCCCCATTCGTCGAGGCTGTGTTCGTTCTCGGCCTTGCGCCAGCGTGCCGCGAGGAAGCCCAGCACCGTGACGGCCAGGAAGAAGAAGACAAAGACGCCGAGCGCGACGCCGTTCACTCCGTCCTTCACTGCGACGCACCCCCCTCACGGCCGGCGCGGGCGCGCTGGTCACGCCGCCAGAGCTGGTAGGCGAGCATGGTCAGCGCCGTGGAGATCAGTACCCACAGCATCTGGTACCAGTAGAAGAAAGGGATGCCGATGAACGTGGGGTCGGTCTTGGCGTAGGAGCCGACCCACAGCATCGCGACGAAGGGTGCTACGAGGCAGAGGGCGATGGCGACGCGCACGGGCGTCACCGTCGCCGCTCTTGTCACATGCGGCTGATCTGACATCTGGTGGCTCCGTCCCCTCACTGTTCACCTGTGTAATGCGCAGGCAATCTAGGTGACGGTGTCCCGAAGGCGGAAGACCTCGTCCGGAATCGGGCCTCGGCTGTGTGGAAAGGCCGGCGAACGGCTCACTCCTGCGGCCGCTTGAGCCGCGCCACGAACTTGTACCGGTCCCCGCGGTACACCGAGCGCACCCACTCCACCGGCTTGCCCTGCCGGTCCAGCGAGTGCCGGGAGAGCATCAGCATCGGCAGGCCGACATCCGTGCCGAGCAGCCCCGCCTCGCGGGGGGTGGCCAGCGAGGTCTCGATGGTCTCCTCGGCCTCCGCGAGATGGACGTCGTAGACCTCCGCGAGCGCCGTGTAGAGGGAGGTGTACTTCACCAGCGAGCGGCGCAGCGCCGGAAAGCGCTTGGCGGACAGATGCGTCGTCTCGATCGCCATGGGCTCGCCGCTCGCCAGCCGCAGACGCTCGATGCGCAGCACCCGGCCGCCGGCCGTGATGTCGAGCAGCCCGGCGAGGGTGCCGTCGGCGGTGATGTAGCCGATGTCCAGGAGCTGGGAGGTCGGTTCGAGGCCCTGGGCGCGCATGTCCTCCGTGTAGGAGGTGAGCTGGAGTGCCTGGGAGACCTTCGGCTTGGCGACGAAGGTGCCCTTGCCCTGGATGCGCTCGAGCCGGCCCTCGACGACCAGCTCCTGCAGGGCCTGGCGCACGGTCGTGCGCGAGGTGTCGAACTCCGCGGCCAGCGTGCGCTCGGGCGGTACCGGCGTCCCGGGCGGCAGCGTCTCCGTCATGTCCAGCAGATGCTTCTTCAGACGGTAGTACTTGGGCACGCGCGCGGTGCGGACGGTCGCCCCGCCCTCGCTCTCCGCACTGCTGACGTCGGTGCTCATGCTCTGCCTTCCCGGCTCCGGATGCCGAAGCGACCGGCACTCCGTCGGTCGCGGCTCACATCGTGGCACGGCTCGATGCGGGGGGTGCCCCGCATGCTCCGCGATCCCCGTCACGCGGCCGGGGATCCCTTCTGTATACCGTCGGCACTCCCGCTGGTCTAGTCCACCGCACCGAAGTGGTCCAGTCGGCGGGCCGCCACTGGCCTGCCCTTTCTGCTGGGTTCCTGCTTAAAGGTCCTTGCATATGTAGGTCCCATAACGGACGTCCGGACCGCGCCGAACACCCTTGACACTCCTATTGGTCTGGGCCAAGCTCCCCCGTACTGGTCTACACCATTGGTCCAGGTCCCGGCCCCACGGGCGCTACTCGTCATCAAGTCGCCGCGTGGACAAGGGGGGTTGGTGGCATCCCTGAGGAGGGTGGGCGTGAAGCGCAAGCTGACAGCCGCGATCGGAATCGCGGGCATGATGATCTCCATCGCGGCGTGCGGGGACGGCGGCGGCAAGTCCGGGGGGTCGGACGCCAAGGAACTCACCGTCTGGCTGACGGTCGACGCGCAGAACAACTGGCCCGCGCTGGTGAAGGCCGCGGACGACGCCGTGACCAAGAAGCACCCCGGCCTGAAGATCCAGCACGAGTACTACGGCTGGCCGGACAAGAACACCAAGCTCGACGCGGTCCTCGCCACCGACAAGGTGCCCGACGTGGTCGAGATGGGCAACAGCGAGATGCTCGGCTACATGGTCAAGGGTGCCTTCGCCCAGGTGGACCCGGCCAAGTTCGACAACTCCGGCCAGTGGCTGGACGGCCTGAAGACCTCCGTCACCTACGAGGGCAAGACCTACGGCGTCCCGTACTACGCCGGCGGCCGGGTCGCCAACTGGCGCAAGGACATAGCCGCTTCGGTGGGCGTCAAGACGCCCCCGAAGACGTACCAGGAGCTGACCGCCGACCTGGACAAGATCCAGAAGAAGGAGGGCGGCACGTTCAGCGCCTGGTACCAGCCCACGCGCGACTGGTACGCGGCCATGTCCTTCGTCTACGACGCGGGCGGCTCCATCGCCAAGGAGCAGGGCGGCCAGTGGAAGGCGAACCTCTCCTCGCCCGAGTCCGTCAAGGGCCTCACCGAGTTCAAGAACGTCGTCGACTCGTACATGCACGGCGACAAGACCAAGGACGAGTCGGACCGGTACATCGTCTACGGCCAGGGCAAATCCGCCATGATCTTCGCCGCCGCCTGGGAGGGCGCGACCGCGGCCGACCCGAAGAACGACAAGACCGGCAAACTCAAGGACAACCTCGAGAACTTCGTGATGCCCGGCCCGTCCGGCAGGAACATCCCGGTGTTCCTCGGCGGATCCGACCTCGCGATCCCGGTGAAGTCCAAGGCGCAGGACCTGGCCGGCGAGTGGATCAACGCGTTCACCGGCTCCGAGGGTCAGAAGGGCCTGATGGCCAAGGGCAACCTGCCCAACAACAAGACGGACCTCGCCACGCTGAAGAACGACCCGGCGACGGCGGTCCCCGCCACCGCGGCCGAGTCCAACTGGTTCGTCCCGATGGCACCGGGCTGGGGCCAGGTCGAGAAGGCGCAGATCCTCCAGACCATGCTGCAGGACATCGGTACCGGCAAGAAGTCGGTCGAGGCCGCCGCGAAGGACGCGGACACCGCGATCGACAAGGTCATCAACACCAAGTGACCTGAACGCAGGGCCCCGTCGCCCGGGGGAGTCCGGGGCCGGGGCCCTGCGTCCCGTTGGACCTGAGGGACCGCTGAGGAGCGCGCGATGAGTGCCGCAGACACGACCACCCCTGCCACCGTGCCGCCGCCGCGGCCGGCGCCGCCACCCGCCGTCCCGGAGCGGCCACGCAGAAAGCGGACGTCGAGCGGGGCGGCGGCCCCCTGGCTGCTGCTGGCGCCCTGTCTGCTGGTCCTCGTCCTGGTGATGGGTTATCCGCTGGTGCGCCTGGTCACCCTCTCCTTCGAGAAGTTCGGACAGTCCCAGCTGTGGGGCTTCCAGCCCGCCGAGCCGGTCGGGTTCGCCAACTTCGCCGAGGTGCTGGGCGACGGCGAGTTCTGGGCCGTCGTCCTGCGCACCATCGTGTTCGCGGTCGGCTGTGTCGTCTTCACGATGGCCGCCGGCATGATGATCGCCCTGCTGCTGCAACGGGTCTCCGGCTGGGTGAGGACGCTGGTGAACATCGTGCTGGTGGCCGGCTGGGGCATGCCCGTCATCGTGGCCACCACCGTCTTCAAGTGGCTCTTCGACTCGGACTACGGCGTCTTCAACGCGTTGCTGAGCAAGCTGCCCGGGGTCGAGATGATCGGCCACAACTGGTTCGCGTCGGGGCCCCAGGGACTGGCCGTGATCATGCTGCTGGTGGTGTGGGGGGCGGTGCCCTTCGTCGTCATCACGCTCAGCGCGGGCCTCACCCAGGTCCCCAGGGAGCTCCAGGAGGCGGCCCGGCTGGACGGCGCGGGTGCCTGGGGGGTCTTCCGCCATGTCACCCTGCCCATCCTCAAGCCGATCATCGTGATGCTCACGACCCTGTCGGTGATCTGGGACATGGGTGTCTTCCCGCAGGTCTTCGTGATGCGGGGCGGCCACCCCGAGGCCGAGTTCCAGCTTCTCACCACCTACTCGTACGACCGGGCGTTCGTCGTCAACGACTATGCGCAGGGCTCCGCCATCGCCCTGCTCACCGTGGTGCTGCTGCTCGGCGTGGTCGCCGTGTACATGCGCCAGATGCTGAAGATCGGAGAGGTCGAATGAGTACCCTCACAGCTCCCGGCCGCCGGGGGCCGAGGCTCGGCTGGAACCTCCTCGGCCTGCTCGTCTTCGTCACCGCGGGCTTCCCCGTCTACTGGATGGTCGACACGGCCTTCAAGCCGGCGAAGGACGCCATCGACCCCGATCCGAGCCTGCTGCCGACGGGTCTCACCCTGGCCAACTTCCGCCGGGCGCTGGACATAGCGGACTTCTGGGGCCCGGTCGGCCGCAGCCTGGTCGTGTCCCTGTCGGTGGTGGCGATCGGCATCGTCGTCGGGATGCTGGCGGCGCTCGCCATCTCCCGCTTCGCCTTCCGTGGCCGGAAGATCGTGATCGTGGGCATCCTGGCGGTCCAGATGATTCCGCTGGTCGCCATGATCATCCCGGTTTTCCTGCTGCTCAACGACCTCGGGCAGTACGACAGACTGACCGGCCTGATCATCACGTACCTGACCTTCATCCTGCCCTTCACCGTGTGGACGCTGCGCGGGTTCATCGTCAACATCCCGGGCGAGCTGGAGGAGGCGGCCATGGTGGACGGCTGCTCCCGCACCGGCGCCTTCCTGCGCGTGGTCTTCCCGCTGCTCGCCCCCGGCCTGGTCGCCACCTCGGTCTACGGCTTCATCCAGGCCTGGAACGAGTATCTGTACGCCCTCATGCTGATGAGCCAGCAGCACCAGACCGCGACCGTCTGGCTCGGCAACTTCACCACCAAGCACGGCACCGAATACGCGCCGATGATGGCCGGGGCCACGATGATGGCCGTGCCGATCGTCGTGCTCTTCCTCCTCGTCCAGCGCAAGATGGCCGCGGGCCTGACCGCGGGCGCCGTGAAGGGATAACGCCACCCGATGACGACATTCGCCAGCGGTACCGACACCCTCACCCGCGATGCGCTGACCGTCCTCCAGCCCGGCTTCACCGGCACCACGGCCCCCGACTGGCTGCTGCGCCGCCTCGGCGAGGGGCTGGCCTCCGTGGGACTGTTCGGCCGGAACATCGCCTCCCCCGGGCAGCTCGCCGCCCTGACCGCCCAGTTGCGCGCCGAACGCGACGACGTGCTCGTGGCGATCGACGAGGAGGGAGGTGATGTCACCCGCCTGGAGGTGGGGTCGGGATCCTCCTTCCCCGGCAACCACGCGCTCGGCGCGGTGGACGACGCGGAGCTGACCCGCGCGGTGGCCTGCGAGCTGGGACGCCGGCTCGCGGAGTGCGGGGTCAACCTCAACTGGGCGCCCTCCGCCGATGTGAACTCCAACCCCGCCAACCCGGTGATCGGCGTGCGGTCCTTCGGCGCCGACACGGACCTGGTGGCCCGCCACACCGCCGCCTATGTCACCGGACTGCAGTCCGCGGGCGTCGCCGCCTGCACCAAGCACTTCCCCGGGCACGGGGACACGGCGGTCGACTCCCACCACGCGCTGCCGCGCATCGACGCGCCGGCGCAGGTGCTCCACAGGCGCGAACTCGCCCCGTTCCGGGCGGCGATCGCGGCCGGCACGCGCGCGATGATGAGCGCGCACATCCTGGTCCCGGCCCTGGACCCGGACCGCCCGGCCACCCTGTCCCGGCGCGTCCTGACCGAGCTGCTGCGCGGCGACCTCGGCTACGACGGCCTGATCGTCACCGACGGCATGGAGATGCGGGCGATCTCCGGGACCTACGGCATCGAGCGCGGCAGCGTCCTCGCCATCGCGGCGGGCGCGGACGCCATCTGTGTGGGCGGCGGCCTCGCGGACGACGAGACGGTACGACGTCTGCGGGACGCCCTGGTCACGGCGGTGCGCTCGGGCGAGCTGGCCGAGGAGCGGCTGGCCGAGGCGGCCGGGCGGGTCCGGGCGCTGGCGCGGTGGACGGCGACGGTGGGAGGGGAGGGCGCCGCCGCGCGGCCCGCGCCCGGCGCCGACATCGGTCTGCTCGCGGCCCGGCGCGCGCTGACCGTCACCGGCGCGGAGGGCTTCACCCCGCTCACCGAGCCGCCCTATGTCGCCGCCCTCACCCCCGTCGCGAACATCGCGGTGGGCGACGACACCCCGTGGGGCGTGGCCGCGGAACTGGTCCGCATGCTTCCGGGCACACAGACGGGCAGCGTCGCGGGGGAGACGGCGGGGCGGGCCGTGCTGGAGGCCGCGGGGGCGCGGAGGATCGTGGCGGTGGTCCGCGATGAGCACCGTCACCCCTGGATGGCGGGGGCCCTGGACGTGATCCTCGCGCAGCGTCCCGACACCGTCGTGGTCGAGATGGGCCTCCCCGGGGCCGCTCCTCGCGGTGCCCTGCACATCGCCACACACGGGGCGGCACGGGTCTGCGGACGGGCCGCGGCGGAGGTCATCGCCGGCAGGTGACAGCGGGCCGGGGCGAGCATGGTCCTCGCCCCGGCCGGGAGGGGAAGGCGCCGGGGCCCGGCGCCTTCCCGCCTGTGACTAGATGCCCTGCCAGTCGGGCTTGTTGGCGTAGGTGTGCCGGAAGTAGCCGGCGAGCCTCAGCTTGGACGCGGCGGCCTCGTCCACGACGACGGTCGCGTGCGGGTGGAGCTGGAGCGCGGAGGCCGGGCACACCGCGGCGACAGGCCCCTCGACCGTCGCGGCCACCGCGTCCGCCTTGCCCTCGCCGGTCGCGAGGAGCACCAGGTGCCGCGCCTCCAGGATGGTTCCGATGCCCTGGGTGATGACGTGATGCGGCACCTGGTCGATGTCGCCGTCGAAGAATCGCGCGTTGTCGATCCGGGTCTGCTCGGTCAGCGTCTTGATCCGTGTGCGTGAGGCGAGCGAGGAGCAGGGCTCATTGAACCCGATGTGCCCGTCGGTGCCGATGCCCAGCAGTTGCAGGTCCACCCCGCCGGCCTCGGCCAGCGCCGTCTCGTACGCCGCGCACGCCGCCCGGACGTCCTCGGCAGTGCCGTCGGGGCCGATGAACGCCTGCATGCCGATGCCGAGCGGCTGGAGCACCTCGCGGGCGAGCACCGAGCGATAGGACTCCGGGTGGTCGGCCGGCAGGCCCGCATACTCGTCGAGCTGGGCGATCCGTGCCCGCGAGACATCGACGGCACCGGAGCGCACCTTGGTCGCCAGCGCCTCGTAGACGGGCAGTGGCGTCGATCCGGTGGCCACGCCGAGCAGGGCGTCGGGCTTGCGCCTGAGCAGCTGTGCCATGGCCTCGGCGATGAGCTCGCCGCCCGCCTTGGCGTCCGGGACGATGACAACTTCCACGCTGGGCCTGCCGATCTGAGGAGGGGCTCGCGTGGGAAGCCGAGGGGCACACACGCGAGGACACATGTGGTATAGACCAATCTAGCAGAATCGGCCCTTCGGGAAAGGGGCCGCCGTCCCGGATTTTCCTGGCCTTCCCGTGCGGGTCGTCCTCCGGATGCGCGGCTCCGGGGACGGGGGAGGGCAATGGAGTCAGCCGACCTCGTACCGGACCGGTCAGCCCGCGAGGAGGCCCCATGACCACACCCTCCCGGAATCCGCCTCGCACGCCACGCCGGAGCCCGGGCCGGGCGCCCGCTCCCCGGATCCCCCGGGCACCCCGCGCGCCCCGGCGGAGGTGACCGAGACGCACTGACGGCGTACGGCGGCAATCCGGCCCCCGGGCGGGCCGAAGGCCGCTACCCTGCGGTGGAGACCTCGGGGGATGTCCGATAAAGAGACAACAACAAACATCCCCCGACGCATGGACACACGCGTCCCGACCCAGCACCATGGTCCCTGGCATGTGGTCTAGTCCACAAGCACAGGTACCAGGACGTAAAGTGTTCTCGCGCACGCCAGCGAGAACAGCTCGCATCAAGAACCTCCGTCTTCCCCGCACAGGAGGACGGACCGAGGAACCGGCGCTCTCTGCCCTGACTGCTCCGGATCCTCGACCTTCGGCCGGCCGGGACCGCACACCCCGCGGCCGTTGCTGCTCCGGGCTGCGGTGCCGGGAGGGTTGAGGGTCCCTCCCAGGCGCCGCGGCCCGCGGGTGTCTCCGGGCCCCTCTCGCCGTACTACGGCCTCAGCCGCTCTGGCCGATTTCGAGCGTTGCCGCAGCTCCCGGGTACCCTCGCAGACGTGCCCTCCATGAACGAACTGGTCCGCCAGCACACCGCCCTCAGCGACTCCGACCTGGAGTGGCTCCATCTGCTGGTGTCGGAGTGGCAGCTGCTGTCCGACCTCTCCTTCGCCGACCTGGTCCTGTGGGTGCCCACGCGGGACGGCACCCGGTATGTCTCGGTGGCGCAGATGCGTCCCAACACCGGCCCCACCTCCTACCAGGACGACATGGTCGGCCACCTCGTCCCGCGCGGCCGCCGCCCCATGCTGGACGCCGCCCTGGACGAGGGCCGGATCGTGCGCGAGGGCGATCCCGAGTGGCGCGAGGAGGTCCCGGTCCGGGTCGAGTCCATCCCCGTACGACGCGAGGGGCGGGTCCTCGGCGTCATCGCGCGCAACACCAACCTGCTGACCGTGCGCACCCCGAGCCGCCTGGAGCTCACCTACCTCCAGAGCGCCTCGGACCTGGCGCAGATGATCGCGGCCGGTGCCTTCCCGTTCCCCGACCAGCAGGTCGACATGGACGCCTCGCCGCGCGTCGGCGACGGTCTGATCCGCCTCGATGCGGACGGCATCGTGCAGTACGCCTCGCCCAACGCCCTGTCGGCCTACCACCGCCTGGGCCTGGCCTCCGACCTGGTCGGCCAGCACCTCGGCCAGATCACCGCCGAACTCGCCCCCACCCGGGGCCCCGTGGACGAGGCGCTCGCCAAGGTCGCCAGCGGCTGGGCGCCGCGCGAGTTCGAGATCGAGGCCCATGACGGGGTGATCCAGTTCCGCGCGATTCCGCTCAAGCCCAAGGGCACCCGGATCGGTTCGCTGGTGCTGCTTCGAGACGTCACCGAACTGCGGCGCCGCGAGCGTGAGTTGATAACGAAGGACGCGACCATCCGGGAGATCCACCACCGGGTGAAGAACAACCTCCAGACGGTCGCCGCCCTGCTCCGTCTCCAGGCCCGCCGTATCGAGTCCGAGCGGGGACGGGAGGCGCTGGAGGAGGCGGTTCGGCGGGTCGGCTCCATCGCCATCGTGCATGAGACGCTGTCTCAGAACCTGGACGAACGGGTGGAGTTCGACGAGATCGCCGACCGGGTGCTGGCCATGGTCGCCGAGATCTCGCCCGGCACGGTCACCGGCCGGCGCAGCGGCCGCTTCGGCATCCTGGACGCCGAGGTCGCGACCCCGCTCTCCATGGTGCTCACCGAGGTCCTCCAGAACGCCCTGGAACACGGCTTCCGCCAGGGCGACACCGGCACCGTCGAAGTCTCGGCGGTCCGCGGCGGTACGACGAAGGAGGCCCGGCTCCTCGTCACCGTCCAGGACGACGGGGTGGGCCTGCCCGAGGGCTTCGACCCGCACACGGCGGGCAACCTCGGTCTTCAGATCGTCCGGACGCTGGTGGAGGGCGAGTTGGGCGGCGCCTTCGACATGGTCCCCGCCCCGGGGCGGGGGACGCGGGTGATCCTGGACATCCCGGTCCGGGCCCCCAGCTGATCCGGGAGGCGCCGCCGCCCGGACCGCCGTCCGCACAGCAATGAGCCCCGGACCACAAGTGGTCCGGGGCTAAAGCTCAGTTGCCAGCTATTGCTGCGCACCGGGGGTACTGCGCGCTGCGGCTCGGGGGCGGGAGATGCGTACTCGCTGCACGCGCCGCCAAGCTCAGGCTCGTACGGGGTGGGTGTGTCAGGCGGAGGCCTGACGGGCCCGGTTGCGGGCGGCGCGGCGCTTCATGGCGCGGCGCTCGTCCTCGCTGAGACCACCCCAGACGCCGGAGTCCTGACCGGACTCGAGCGCCCACTGCAGGCACTGCTCGATAACCGGGCAGCGACGGCAGACGGCCTTGGCTTCCTCGATCTGCAGCAGCGCGGGACCGGTGTTGCCGATGGGGAAGAAGAGCTCGGGGTCTTCCTCGCGGCAAACGGCGTTGTGACGCCAGTCCATGGCTGCTACCTCTCTTGGTATTACGTGCAGATTGCTTGTGAATGTGAACGCTTTCACGAATCCCTCAACAAGTGAAGGGCCGATCGTCAGACTCACTGACGTGGTCCTGTGGATTGAGGAGGGGTTCGGGCTCTCTGTGGGGGCCGATGGTGCGTGCCGCCCCGAGCGCCACGTAGAGACTCGCAAACCTCAGCGGCGGATACAACCCCTTCCGAAAAGTTTTTTTTGATTCCTTGGTGTCGACTAGGTCACAGCCGTACTTCCAAGGGGTGGATGCTGGCCTAAACGTTCGAGTGAAAGGACTTTGGCGCCTTCTGCTCACACAATCACACGCAGTGCACGGCGTACGCCTGTGAACGTCACGCTGGTGCGCAGTCCGAGGTGGTCCCCGTCCATCTGGAGGGGCAGCGGCACCTTCGAATGCAAGGTGAAGCCGCTCAGGTCGTGCAGGGAGACCACATGCCTGCCACGGGGGCCGCGCTCGGGGGACGAAGTGAGCAACTGGGTTGCATACCGGGCAATGGAGGTCGTCGACATACGGCTGAGACCGAGTACGTCGAGTCCGGTATCGAACGAGGCCTTAGGGGACGCGTACACCGGACGATTGCCGAGAAACGTCCACGGGGTCGTGTTGCAGATTATGGACAGGACGAGATCCTCGATCGGCTCCTCGCCGGGCCGCTCCAGGGTGATCGTTCCATGCCTGCGATGCGGTTCGTCCAGAAACTGGCGCAGCACTTGGCGCAGATACAGCGCATGGGTGGAGCGCCTGCCCCGCTCCCGCTGCTGTTCGACCCGGCCCACCACGCCCGCGTCGAAGCCCAGGCCGGCGTTGAAGGTGAACCAGCGGGAGGGCACCGCCTCGTCCTCGGTACCCGGGGTGCCCTCGGCCAGACCGAGGCCGACCGTGCGCTCGCGGCCCTCGCGCAGGGCGTCGAGGATCGCACCGGTCGCCTCCACGGCGTCGTTGGGCAGGCCGAGGGCGCGGGCGAAGACATTGGTCGAGCCGCCGGGCACGACGCCGAGGCGGGGGAGCCGGCCGGGGTCGGGGCCGTGGTGCAGCAGGCCGTTGACGACCTCGTTGACCGTGCCGTCACCGCCGAGCGCCACGACCAGTTCGATGTCCTCGCTCTCCGCGGCCTGGCGGCCGAGGTCCCGGGCGTGCCCCCGGTATTCGGTGGTGACCGCCTCGAGCTTCATCTCGCTCGCCAGCGCGTGGATCAGAACGTCACGGGTACGTGCGCTTGTAGTGGTTGCCGCCGGATTGACCACGAGGAGTGCACGCATGGGTTGCAGGTTACCTACTCGGCGGTACTCGTCCCAGGCCGAGGTAGGGATCGGGTAAGAGGAGGGGGAGTGGCCTTGAGCACAGCGGGCCGGGAAGCGACCCCGGTGCGGCGGCCGTGTCGGTGCGTGCCCGCCCCGCCGGCCGGGTCCGGCGCGAGGGCTACCCTTCTGGGGTGAGCGCTGAGCAGAACCCGACCTCCCCGGCCCCCGACGCCGGGCCCCGTCCCGTGCGGCTGACCGTCGCGGCGGCACTCGCCGGACTGGAGGGTCTCGCCCTCTTCGTGGGCGGTGCATGGATGCTCGTCCTGGGCCTCACCGGCTCGCCGGACGACCGCCGGCAGGCCGTCACCGGCGGTGTCACCCTCATCGTGCTCGCGCTGCTGCCCCTGCTGGCCGCGCGCGGTCTGCTGCTGCGGCGCGGCTGGAGCCGGGGGCCCGCGGTCATCACGCAGATCATGGCGCTGCCGGTGGCGTACAACCTGCTCCAGGCCGACAGTGTCGCGATCCCGGGCGGCATCGCGCTCGCGGTCGTCGCGGTGGCGGCCCTGGTGCTGCTCGTGAACCCGGCGACCACGCGGGCGCTGGGCATCAGGGGGCCCGGGAACGTACAGGACCAGAAGGAGTAGCGGACGTCGGCGGCACGGGCCGCCGGGGCGCGCACTCCAGGGCGACCGGGATCCGGTCGCCCTTCGTCACTCCTCGACCAGCAGCTTCTCCCGTAGCTGGGCCAGGGTCCGGGCCAGCAGGCGCGAGACATGCATCTGGGAGATGCCGACCTCCTGGGCGATCTGCGACTGCGTCATATTGCCAAAGAAGCGGAGAAGCAGGATCCGCTTCTCTCGTGGCGGAAGGTCCTCGAGCAGCGGCTTCAGCGACTCGCGGTACTCCACGCCCTCCAGCGCCTCGTCCTCCGCGCCGAGCGTGTCCGCGACCGCCGGGGACTCGTCGTCCGTGTCGGGGACGTCCAGGGAGAGCGTCGAGTACGCGTTCGCGGACTCCAGGCCCTCCAGGACCTCCTCCTCCGAGATGGCCAGCTTCTCGGCCAGCTCATGGACCGTCGGGGAGCGGCCGTGCAGTTGGGACAGCTCGGCCGTGGCCGTCGTGAGGGCCAGACGCAGCTCCTGGAGGCGCCGCGGCACCCGTACCGCCCAGCCCTTGTCGCGGAAGTGGCGCTTGATCTCGCCGACCACCGTCGGGGTCGCGTAGGTCGAGAACTCGACGCCGCGCTCCGGGTCGAAACGGTCCACCGACTTGATCAGGCCGATGGTGGCGACCTGGGTCAGATCGTCCAGCGGCTCGCCGCGGTTGCGGAAGCGGCGCGCGAGGTGCTCGACGAGCGGCAGATGCATACGGACCAGCCGGTTGCGCAGCTCCGCGTACTCCGGGCTGCCCTCCTTCAGCTTGCGCAGCTCGACGAACATGGACCGCGCCCCGCTGCGGTCCAGTGGGCCGTGCTGGGCGCCGCCCGGCACGCTCTGCTCGGCGTTTCGCTCGTGCTCGCTCATCGTCCCGCCCGTCACCCTTCCCCGCGCTCTCGGCTCCGCCCCCACTCTCGACTGCGCTCGAGCGGGGGGACCCCCATGAGCCGGGGAGGCCCCACTTCCTCCAGAGGGCGTGCTCCGCGGGGCGCCGTCCGGATCCCGTCCTGTGCCGCCCCGTACGGAGAACGCCTCCTCGGTCCCGGCCGCCCCCGCCTGCGCGGGTGCCACGACCGCCGAAGTGTCGTCCTCCGGATGCGGACGGGCCTGCTCCGGGATGCCGTCCACACCGCCCGCCGTCCGCCGCGACCCGTTGGGGCCGTCGGCACTCCCGGCGGAGAGTTCTCGTGTGCCGCGCTCTTCGTCCCGCACCGGCCCGTCCCCGTTCCTCACGCCGGCCCGGGTCCCGCGCCGCGCTGTTTGTAGAGGCTGATGGACACGGTCTTGTCGTCGGCGACCGCGGAGGAGACCTTGCCTGCCAGGGCCGACAGCACGGTCCAGGCGAAAGTGTCTCGTGACGGAGCGTGACCGTCCGTGGTCGGAGCCGCGACCGTGACCTCGAGCGAGTCGTCGATGAGCCGGAAGACGCAGCTGAGCACCGAGCCGGGCACGGCCTGCTGCAACAGGATCGCGCAGGCCTCGTCGACCGCGATGCGCAGGTCCTCGATCTCGTCGAGGGTGAAGTCCAAACGGGCCGCGAGACCGGCGGTGGCCGTACGCAGCACCGACAGGTAGGCACCAGCTGCCGGCAGCCGGACTTCCACGAAGTCCTGGGTCGCGGGCTCGCCTGCGATCTGGGACACCCTCACCTCCAAGGTGGTACAAGCTCTTTCGGGGGCCGAGGGTCGCCCCCCGGGGTAACGTCCTATGTGGTTCCGCGGTGACGCTATCGCGCTACCGGCTTTTCTGTCCCCGCGACCCCGGCCCCTTGCTGTCACTCATAGTAAACCTATGTATACGCACAGTGGCTAGGGGTCTGCGGGCCCAATCGGGAAGAGCGCGCGCCGGTTTGACGTACCCAGGCGTCACACCGTCGAACCGTCCGGATCCAGGGTCACACGAGTACATGGTCGACGAAGCACCAGCGCCATTCCTCACCCGGCTCGAAGGTGCGCATCACCGGGTGGCCGGTCTCCGTGTGGTGCGCCGTCGCATGCCGCAGGGGCGAGGAGTCGCAGCAGCCGATGTGTCCGCACTCCAGGCACAGCCGCAGTTGCACCGGGTCGGTGCCCGCGGCGAGGCACTCCAGGCAGGTCTCGCTCCGGGGCTCGGGTTCGGGGTGCGGCAGCGCGTTGGCGTGCGTGCACTGTTTCATGATTGCCAGGTTACGACGGGTCCGCGGAAAGCCGCGCGAATAGGGAGGGGCGGGCGCAGGACATGAACGTGTTGCCGCTGCTGTTGCTGGTCGCGGGCAGTGCGGCCGTGGCCGGAGGCGCGCGCCGCACCCCTGTGCCCGCGCCGCTGCTGCTGGTGGCGGCGGGACTCGCGGTGTCGTATGTGCCCGGGGTGCCGGAGTACACGCTCGACCCGGACGTCGTCCTGCCGCTGGTGCTGCCGCCGCTGCTGTACACGGCGGCCGCCGACAGCTCGTATCTGGATCTGCGGGCGCAGATGCGGCCGGTGGCGCTGCTGTCCGTCGGGTACGTGCTCTTCGCGACGTTCCTGACCTTCACCATGGTGATCGGCACCCTGGTGGTGCAGGGGCTGACCCTGCCCCTGCTGATCCGCGTGCTCGGACTGCCGGGACGCGACCCCCAGGCGGAGACCCTCGCCGAGGCGAACGCCCAGGCGCAGGCGTCGCGGGCCGCCGAGCAGCACCTCGACGCACTCCTGGACGACGAGCGCAACGCGTTGCCGCCGCCGCTGGCCGACCGTCTCCGCACGGTCCTGGAGCGCCGGCGCAACGCCGTGTGGGAACGTCTCGGCTCGGTGAACCCGGTGACCGGCGAAACGGTCGACGACACCTACCGCCGGCTGTCCCGGGAGATGATCGGCACCGAGCGGGAGGTCTTCGTCAGGCTTCGCAACCACCGCTACATCGACGACGAGATGCTCCGCACGCTGCTCAGACGCCTGGACCTGGAGGAGGCGGCGGCCTATCGCGAGACCGCGTGACCCAGGACCGGGACGCCCAGGGTCAGGAAGGGGGGAAAGGGGTTCCGGTGATCACCGCGGCAAGGGTCGTTCCCCGCGGAAACGCGCCCTCCTCGGTCAGGGTGACCAGCCCGTACAGCAGCTTGGCGACATAGAGACGTTCCACCGGCAGGGCGTGGCGCGACTCGAAGTCCCGGGCGAAGGCGTCGAGTTCGCCGGTCGTGCGGGCGTAGCCGCCGAAGTGGAAACGGGTGTCCACGGACCAGGTGCCCCGGCGGCCACCGAAGGCCAGGGTCTGGAGGGCGGCCGTCTCGCCGGCCAGGAAGTCACCCTTGAGGACCGCGACCCCGAGGGCCTGCTGTTCCGGGGCCAGCCCCGCCGCCAGTCCGGCCAGCGTGCCCCCCGTGCCGCACGCCACGGCGACCACGTCCGCCCGGCCGCGCAGTTCCTCGCCGAGCGCCCGGCAACCGCGCACGGCGAGGGAGTTGCTGCCGCCCTCGGGCACCACATACGCCTCCTCGGCGTCCGCCGCGCGCAGCACGCCGGCCAGGACCTGTGGCTCCGACACCCGTCGATAGGTCGATCTGTCGACGAAGTGCAGCCGCATTCCGTCGGCCGCGCACCGGGCGAGGGAGGGGTTGAGCGGGCGGTCGGCCAGCTCCTGGCCGCGGACCACGCCGACGGTGTGCTGCCCGAGCAGCCGGCCCGCCGCGGCCGTGGCCCGCAGATGGTTGGAGTACGCGCCGCCGAAGGTGAGCAGGGGGCGGCCGGCCGCGGCGCGCAGGTTCGGGGCGAGCTTGCGCCACTTGTTGCCGACCAGGTCCGGGTGGATCAGATCGTCCCGCTTGAGCAGCAGCCGGACTCCATGGCGTGCGAAGCGCTCGTCCCCGACCTCCCGCAACGGTGACGGCAGGCGCGGACGCAGCACGTCCACATCGGGCACCTGGCGTCGGCTCGGCACATCGGGGCTGGTCACCTCGCCATTGTCGGACAACCGGTGTCCTGGGCGGACGCCTGGTGCGGTCGGACGCCGGGGTCACTTCAGCCGGTCGCGGACCCGCTCCCTGAGGAGGTCCATCGCGAAGCCCCTCGGGTCCACCTTGCCGGGCTGCCACTCCAGATGTCCGATCACCGAGCGCTCCGACCAGCCGTGGTGGCGGCAGACCGCCGCGCTCACCCTCGCGATCGCGTCGAACTGCGCGGCGGGCCAGACGTCCACGCCGTCACCGAGGTTCTCGCACTCGAATCCGTAGAAGTGACGGTTGCCGTCGGTGTCCGCCTCGTCGGGCTCGGGCAGCGCCTTCTCGGCGACGACCGCGCGCAGCACGTCGTCGTCGCCGAGGCCCGCGTGGTTGGCGCGGCCATAGCCCACCAGGTGCACCAGGCCGTCCTTGGTGATCACGCCATGGCACAGCGGTCCGGGCAGGTCCGGCCGGCCGTCACGGCACAGGGCCACGGTCCGCTCGGCTCCGGTGGTCGCCGTGTGGTGGATCATCACCCCGTGGACCGGCCCCCAGGGGCCCTTGTGGTTGCGGTTGCGATGCTCCCAGTCACCGACCTCGACGACCGTGGCGCCCTCCGCGCGGAGCCGGTCGAGGAACGTGCCCGCGGACATGGGTGGGGCCATGGCCGTCTCCCTCGTGCTGCGTGACGGCCGCCGGTCGCGCCCGCCTCGTACCGCAGCTTGTACCGGCGACCGCCGGAACCGGACCAGTCGTTCGCACGGTGTGCGAGCCGATCCGGTCAGCGGAGGATGGACCGATGATCGGCCGAACCGGCCGGGCGGTGTCCGGCCCGCGCCCGGGCACCTGGCGGCGGCCCGGGGCGGATGCTCGACGAGGTGCCTCAGTGTGCCCGGGCGGACGTTGATCCATTCCCGCTCTTTTGGGTAATGGCATCGGCACTCTCCGTGCTGGGACGCTTTTCCCGCAGATCAGATGCGTGATCGGGAGGGGCAATATCCATGTCGGTAGGCGAAGAGGTCCGTGCCGAGCAGAACAAGCCGCAGCAGAGTCTGGGCACTGCGGCCGCTCGGAACCTGGCCACCACCACCAAGTCCGCACCCCAGATGCAGGAGATCAGCTCACGCTGGCTGCTGCGCATGCTGCCGTGGGTGGGTGTGCAGGGCGGTACCTACCGGGTGAACCGCCGCCTGACCTACTCCGTGGGCGACGGCCGGGTGACGTTCGTGAAGACCGGCGACCAGGTCACGGTGATCCCCGCGGAGCTGGGTGAACTGCCGGCCCTGCGGACCTACGAGGACCAGGAGGTGCTCGGCGAACTCGCCCAGCGCTGCCAGCAGCGCAGGTTCGCACCCGGGGACGTGCTCGCCGAGTTCGGCAGTCAGGCCGACGAGGTGTTCCTGCTCGCGCACGGCAAGGTGGAGAAGATCGGCACCGGCCCCTACGGGGACGACGCGGTGCTCGGCGTCCTCGCCGACGGCGCCTACTTCGGCGACCAGGCCCTGCTCGACCCGGACGCCATCTGGGAGTACACGGCCCGTGCGGTCACCGCCTGCACGGTGCTCGCGCTGCCCCGCCGGGAGGTCGAACTGGTGGCGGACCGCGCCCAGTCGCTGCGCGACCACCTGCACCAGGAGCGCTCGGCCCCCGAGCAGCAGACCAACAAGTACGGTGAGAAGGCCATCGACCTCGCCGCGGGCCACAGCGGCGAGCCGGACATCCCGCACACCTTCGTCGACTACGAGGCGGCGCCCCGCGAGTACGAGCTGAGCATCGCCCAGACCGTCCTGCGCATCCACACACGCGTGGCCGACCTCTACAACCAGCCGATGAACCAGACCGAGCACCAGTTGCGGCTCACGGTCGAGGCGCTCAAGGAGCGCCAGGAGCACGAACTGATCAACAACCCGGACTTCGGGCTTCTCAGCAACTGCGAGTACGACCAGCGGCTCCAGCCCCATGACGGGGTGCCGAGCCCCGACGACATGGACGAACTGCTCAGCAGGCGCCGCGGCACCAAGCTGTTCCTCGCGCACCCGCGCGCCATCGCCGCCTTCGGCCGGGAACTCAACAAGCGCGGACTCAACCCGGAGACCATCGACATCGGCGGCAACCGCATCCCCACCTGGCGCGGGGTCCCGATGTTCCCGTGCAACAAGATCCCGGTCACCGAGGCCCGTACGACCTCGATCATCGCCATGCGCACCGGCGAGGAGGAACAGGGGGTCGTCGGACTCAGGCAGACCGGCATCCCGGACGAGATCGAACCGAGTCTCTCGGTGCGCTTCATGGGCATCAACGAGCAGGCGATCATCAGCTACCTGGTGACGGCCTACTACTCGGCGGCGGTCCTGGTGCCCGACGCGCTGGGCGTCCTGGAGAACGTCGAGATCGGCCGCTGGAGGTGACCCCTTCGACGCTCGACCACTCCCGGCGCGCTCCCGTGGCCCGGTCGCCGCGCACAAGCGGCACGCCGTGTTCCCGGGCCCCCGGGCGGGTACACCTTCCCGGTGCGCGCCCGGTGGCGGAGGCCTCTCCGTCCGCAGACTCTTCGAGGCGGTCCCATGGGTGAGTTCATGACGGAGCCGAAACAGGGCCCCACACGCCGGCGGCGGAGCGCGTCGGTCCCGGCGGGGCGGCACGCCCCGCTCCCGGGCCCGGGGCAACCGCTCGACGGTCACGAGGCCCTGGCGATCCTGGAGCGCACCCGTGCCTCGGTCGACCCGGAGCTGCGCCGGGCCGTGGACTCGCTGCCCGGCTCGATACGGCGGATCGCGCTCTACCACTTCGGCTGGCAGCACGCGGACGGCACCCCGGCCGCCGGCAACGCGGGCAAGGCGATACGGCCCGCGCTGGTGCTGACCGCGGCGCAGGCGCTCGGCGGACGGCGGTCCACCGCAGTCCGGGCCGCCGCGGCCGTCGAACTGGTCCACAACTTCACGCTGTTGCACGACGACGTGATGGACCGGGACACCACCCGCAGACACCGTCCCACCGCCTGGACCGTGTTCGGTGACGCCGACGCGATCCTCGCGGGGGATGCCCTCCAGGCGCTGGCCCAGCAGTTGCTCGCCGAGGATCCGCACCCGGCGTCGGCGGCGGCCGCCGCCCGGCTCGCGGCCTGCGTCGTCGAGCTGTGCGCCGGGCAGCAGTCGGACACGGCCATGGAGCGGCGCGGCCCCCACGAGGTCACCCTCGAGGAGGTGCTCACCATGGCCGAGGCCAAGACGGGTGCGCTGCTGGGCTGCGCCTGCGCGCTGGGGGCGCTGTACGCGGGAGCCGACGACGCGGATGTCGAGGCGCTGGACGCGTTCGGCCGCGAGGCCGGGCTGGCCTTCCAGCTCATCGACGACGTGATCGGGATCTGGGGGGACCCGAGCCGCACCGGCAAGCCGGCCGGGGCGGACCTGATGGCCCGCAAGAAGTCACTGCCGGTGGTGGCCGCGCTCGCCTCCGGCACCCCGGCCGCCGCGGAGCTGGCCGAGCTGTACCAGGGTCCCTACGAGGAGGGGGAGTTGGAGCGCACCGTGCTGGCCGTCGAGCGGGCGGGCGGCCGTGACTGGGCGCAGGTGCAGGCGGCCGACCGGATGGGCAGGGCGATGCAGGAGCTGTCCCGGGCGGTGCCCGACCCGGAGGCGGCGGGGCCGCTGCTGGCCCTGGCCGAGTTCGTGACCCGGCGCAGCACCTGATCACCGCGAAACCCCGGAGCCACGGCCCGTACGGCTCCTGACTCCGTACGGCAACCGGTGGCTCCGGTCCGGGCGGCCCCGCGCGTCCTCACGGTGCGCGGGGCCCCGCCTCCTCCCGCGGACCGCGCCCGGGGGGAGCCGCCCGGGACATGGCAGGCGTCGCGCCCCGGGCCCGCCCTACGCTGAGGTCATGGGCCGCCAGGAGCACGTCTGTCCGTGGTGCGGGCAGCCCCTCGCCACCGTCGTACGGCGCCACAAGACGCTGGGCGCCTTCGTCCCCGTATGGCGTCCCGGTCCCTGCCGCAATCCACGGTGCCCGGCCTTCGTGGCCCGGGAGTCCGGGGCGCTGTCGGAGCCGGGCCCTAGGGTGGGCGCCATGTCCGAACCTCTGCTGCACCTCACCGAGCGCTCCCTGTGGGAGGCGGCCCGTACCACCGGCGTCTTCGAGATGGCGACGCGCGGCGTCACCCTCCGGGAGGAGGGCTTCATCCACTGCTCGCTGCGACACCAGGTGGCCCGTGTGGCGCGCTGGGTGTACGGCGGGTACGAGGGGCCCGACGAGCTGGTGCTGCTCGTCATCGATCCGGAGCGCCTGACGGCTCCGGTGCGCTACGAGGCCGTGAAGCCCGGCGGTGAGGAGTTCCCGCACGTCTACGGACCGATCCCGGTGTCCGCCGTGGTGGACGTGGAGGTCTGGGACCGCGGGGCGGCGACGCAGGAGTGACCGCGGCGGGGGGAGGACGCGGGGTGTGGCGGTGGGTGGCCGGGGTGTGGGCGGCGCTCGTGCTGGTGGGCGGGGGACTCACGCTGTGGCTTCAGGACCAGAACGAGCCGGATCCCCCCGCCCGCTGGGAGCGTGCGCCGGCACCTGGGCTGTCCGCCGAGGTGCACGGCACGGCGTGTCCGACCCAGGGCGCTTTCGGGGAGCCGGTGATCGTGGTCTGCCTGGACGCGAGCGCGGCCGCCCGGCTGAATCCCGGACATGCGCCGTGACCGCGCCCCGGGTCGGCGGGAGGGGCGTGAAAGGCGCCGGAGCCGGTCCGTGTGAGGAGCGCCGCGTCAGGAGCGCGGGCGTTCCGTGAAGCGCAGCAGATTGCCCGCCGGGTCGCGGAAAGCGCAGTCCCGTACGCCGTAGGGCTGGTCCATGGGCTCCTGGAGGACCTCCGCACCGGACGCCTGGACGCGGGAGAAGAGGGCGTCGCAGTCCTCGGTGGAGAAGATGACCCCGCGCAGCACGCCCTTGGCGAGCAGCTCGGCCATCGCCTGGCGGTCGGCGGGGGAGAAGTCCGGGTTCGCCGCCGGAGGCTCCAGGACGATCTCCACGTCCGGCTGAAGGGGGGAACCCACGGTCACCCAGCGCATCCCCTCGAAGCCGACGTCGTTGCGCACCTCCAGGCCCAGGACATCCCGGTAGAAGGCGAGCGCCTTGTCATGGTCGTCGACGGCGATGAAGCACTGGGAGAGTTTCACGTCCATGGCACCACGCTAGGCCCGTCGCCGGACTGCCGCCCGCCCTTCCGGCGGATGTCCCCGCTGTTCGGACAGTCGAGGGGCGTCCGACGGCAGGAGGGAACTGGTGCCCCGACAGGCACCGTTCGCCCCGTCGCCACATTGCCTGCCAGGCGCTAGAGCTGAGTGCGTGGATCGGTCCGTGTGTCGCCGGACCGGCCCCGGCGCGGCCGCGTCAGGCTCTTCGCCACGCACGGCGGTATCGCCGCACCCTGTTCGTGCGACCGCGCACGGTACGCGCTCGGGGTCTCGCCCACCAGCTCCGTGAAACGGGAGCTGAACGACCCGAGGGACGTACACCCCACGGCGAGGCAGACCTCCGTGACGGTCAGATCCCCGCGCCGCAGCAGCGCCTTGGCCCGCTCGATCCGACGGGTCATCAGATAGCCGTACGGCGTCTCCCCGTACGCCGCGCGGAAAGTGCGCTGGAAGTGTCCCGGCGACATCAGCGCGGTACGCGCCAGCGCCGACACGTCCAGCGGCTGCGCGTACTCCCGGTCCATCCGGTCCCGCGCCCGCCGCAACCGGATGAGGTCGTCCACGTCCACGCCGTTCAGCATCGCATGGACCACCGACAACGGGACCCGCTCCGGCGGCATCCCCCCGGCCCCGGCAGTCGGCCCCGGGGCGCGGAAGGCCCGGACAAGGTCCGCCCGCTCTGTGAAGGCGATGCGCAACGCCTGCGACGGCGGCCGGGCGCGGGCGAAAGGCCCGTTCGGCCGGCGCACTCGGCGGCCCACGATCCACGCGATGGCCGGGTGAAGAAGACCGCACCCGGGCCGTCAAGGACACCGTGTTCGGCGGCCTGCGGACCGGGTGCGGGCAGTGGACCAAGCGACCGAAGAAAATCGCAGGTCAGTCGGCATGATCGAAGATCAGGCCTTCTTGGTCTCCCAGAAGATCTTGTCGATCTGGGCGATGTAGTCCAGCGCCTTCTGGCCCGTCGCCGGGTCCGTCGACGCCTTGGCGGCCGAGAGGGCCTTCAGGGTGTCGTTCACCAGCTGGTGCAGCTCCGGGTACTTCTCGAAGTGCGGGGCCTTGAAGTAGTCGCTCCACAGCACCGAGACGTGGTGCTTGGCGAGCTCGGCGCGCTGCTCCTTGATGACGGTGGCGCGGGCCTGGAAGTGCGGGTCGTCGTTTGCGGCCATCTTCTCCTGGATGGCCTTCACCGAGTCCGCCTCGATGCGGGCCTGGGCCGGGTCGTAGACGCCGCAGGGCAGGTCGCAGTGGGCGCTGACCTTGACCTTGGGGGCAAACAGGCGGGAAAGCATGAAGCTGTCCTTCCTCGTGATCGTCTTCTCAGGTGGGACATTACTCCGTAGGGGACTGGTTTTCGCGAGTGCCCCCATGGGCTTACGACAAAAGTCCGGGGTGAAACTGGGACTGGTGGAGGATCGGACCGGGGAGGTGCCGGTGATGCCGGAGCTGTCGCAGGAGATCGAGCGCACGAGGGCCCTGCTGCCGTTCGGGGCGGCGGAGGTCAGGGGGCCGTCCATGGTGCCGACGCTGCACCACGGGGACCAGCTGCTGGTCCAGTACGGGGCCAGGGTCCGGCCGGGCGACGTGATCGTCCTGCGGCATCCCTTCCAGCAGGACCTGTTGGTCGTCAAGCGGGCCGTGGAACTGCGCGAGGGCGGCTGGTGGGTGCTCGGCGACAATCCGTACGCGGGCGGGGACAGCACCGACTACGGCACCGTTCCCGAGGAGCTGGTCCTCGGGAGGGTGTGGCTGCGCTACCGGCCGCTCAGGGAGGGTCAGCGCTCGCCGCTCGCGGTGCTGCGCTGGGCGCTCACGGCGGCCCGGCCCGTGCCGGCCGACCGGTCGGCCTCCAGGCGCTTGCGGGCGCGGTAGGCGGCCACGTTCGCGCGGGTGGCGCAGCGGTCCGAGCAGTACCGCCGGGAGCGATTGGTCGAGGTGTCGAGGTAGGCGTTGCGGCACGGTGCGGCCTCGCACAGGCCCAGGCGGTCCACGCCGTACTCGGTGAGGTGGAAGGCGAGGCCCATCGCCGCGATCGCCGCGAAGCCGGCGGTCGCGTTCGACGGGTGGTCCGCGAGGTGCATGTGCCACAGCGGGCGGCCGTCCTCGTCCCGGTGGTCGTGCCCGGAGATCTGCGGACTCACCGGGAACTCCAGGAGCAGGGAGTTCAGCAGGTCCACCGCGAGTGTCTCGTCGCCCTGGTCCGCCGCCTCGAAGACCGCGCGCAGCCGGGCCCGGACCGAGCGGAATCGGGTCACGTCGGCGTCGGTGGCGCGGCGGGCCGCGGACTGGTTGGCGCCGAAGAGGTCGCGCACGGCCTCCACGGAGGTGAGCGAGTCCTTGCCCCGGACCGGCTCCTCGCTGTTCACGAGACGTACGGCGTAATCCGAGTAATAGGCCAGTTCCACTTGTAGTCCTTACCGGGGCGTTCTATGGTCGTCGATGGGGTCGGGTAACAGACGATCGTGCATCAAGGGTATTACGCGACGGGATGACGGAGGCTCGCGATGGCGGACACGGAGACCACGGCGGGGACCGACTGGGGCGCCTGGCAGGAGAGCTGGGACCGCCAGCAGGAGTGGTACATGCCCGACCGCGAGGACCGCTTCCGGATCATGCTCGACATGGTGGAGGCGTTCGTCGGCGACACGCCCCGCGTCCTCGACCTCGCCTGCGGCACCGGAAGCATCACGGCCCGGCTGCTCGCCCGCTTCCCCCAGGGCACCAGCACCGGCGTCGACCTCGACCCCGCGCTGCTGACCATCGCCCACGGCACGTTCCGGGGTGACGACCGGGTCACCCTCGTCGAGGCCGACCTCAAGGACCCCGACTGGCCGGCGCGCCTGCCGTACGACACGTACGACGCGGTCCTCACCGCCACGGCCCTGCACTGGCTGCGCACCGACCCCCTCGAGGCCCTCTACGGCCGGATCGCGGAACTCGTCCGCCCCGGTGGCGTCTTCATGAACGCCGACCACATGATCGACGACACCACGCCCCGGATCAACGCGGCCGAGAGCGCCCGGCGGCGCGAGCGCAGGGACCGGGCCCTGCGGGACGGCGCCCTGGACTGGGCCGAGTGGTGGCAGCTCGCGGCCGAGGACCCCGTGCTCGCCGCACCGACCGCCCGCCGCTTCGAGATCTACGGTGAGCACGCCGACGGCGATACGCCCTCCGCCGCATGGCATGCGCGGGCCCTGCGCGAGAAGGGCTTCGCCGAGGCCCGCCCGGTGTGGTGCTCCCCTTCGGATACGCTGCTGCTCGCCCTCAGGTAGACCTCCGGGGGCGGCGCGCACGCGGAGGGGGCGGTACGGGAGATCCGTACCGCCCCTTCACGGCGTACTGCCGTAACGCCCCTACCCCTAGAGCACCTTGGACAGGAATGACTGCGTCCGCTCGTGCTGGGGGTTCGTCAGGACCTCCCGCGGGTTGCCCGACTCGACCACCACGCCGCCGTCCATGAAGACGAGCGAGTCGCCCACCTCGCGGGCGAAGCCCATCTCGTGGGTGACGACCACCATCGTCATGCCGGACTCGGCGAGGTCGCGCATCACATCGAGGACGTCACCGACCAGCTCCGGGTCGAGAGCCGAGGTGGGCTCGTCGAACAGCATCAGCTTCGGGTCCATCGCGAGGGCACGCGCGATGGCCACGCGCTGCTGCTGGCCGCCGGAGAGCTGCGAGGGGTAGTGCCCCGCCCGGTCCGCGAGGCCGACGCGCTCCAGCAGCTGCATCGCGCGCTCCCTCGCCTGGGCCTTGCTCACGCCCTTGACCTGGACCGGCGCCTCGATGACGTTCTCCAGGGCGGTCATGTGCGGGAACAGGTTGAAGCGCTGGAAGACCATGCCGATGTCCCGGCGCTTCATCGCGACCTCGCGGTCGCGCAGCTCGTACAGCTTGTCGCCCTGCTGCCGGTAGCCGACCAGCTCGCCGTCCACGTACAGCCGGCCCGCGTTGATCTTCTCCAGGTGGTTGATGCACCGCAGGAAGGTCGACTTGCCCGAGCCGGAGGGGCCGATGAGGCAGAACACCTCGCCGGACCTCACCTCCAGGTCGATGCCCTTGAGGACCTCCACCGCGCCGAAGGACTTGTGGACCCCCTCGGCCTTGACCATGGGGACGGTCGTGTCCTTCACGGGAGCGTCGTCCTTCGTGAGCTTCTCGGTCATGCCGCGCCTCCCTTCGGACGGCCGATGGAGAACATGTTGGCCTTGACCTTCTGCCAGGGTGTCGGCGGCAGCTGTCGGCTGGAGCCCCGCGCGTAGTAGCGCTCGATGTAGTACTGCCCCACGCTCAGGATCGACGTCATGATCAGGTACCAGGCGGCGGCGAGGAAGTACATCTCCACCGGGGCGCCGGAGGTCTGGCCGATGTCCTGGGCGTAACGGAAGAGTTCGGGGAACTGGACGGCCGCCACGAGCGAGGTCGTCTTCAGCATGTTGATCACTTCGTTGCCGGTCGGCGGCACGATCACCCGCATCGCCTGCGGAATGATGATCCGGCGCAGGGTCTTGCCGTGGCTCATGCCCAGCGCGTGCGCCGCCTCCGTCTGCCCCTCGTCCACGGCGAGCAGCCCGGCCCGGCAGATCTCCGCCATGTACGCCGCCTCGTTCAGACCCAGGCCGAGCAGCGCCGTCAGCAGCGGCGTCATGAAGTTCGACCAGTAGTCCTTGTAGAACGGCATCAGGTTGATGTACTCGAAGACCAGGCCCAGGTTGAACCAGAGGAAGAGCTGGACCAGGACCGGGGTGCCGCGGAAGAACCAGATGTAGAACCAGGCGATGGACGAGGTCACCGGGTTCTTCGACAGTCGCATCACCGCGAGCACGATGCCGCCGACGATGCCGATCAGCATGGACAGGACCGTCAGCATGAGGGTCTTGCCCACACCCGTCAGGATGCGGTGGTCGAAGAAGTAGTCCGGTACGGCATGCCAGTTGATCCTGCCCTGGCCGAACGCGTAGATGATCGCGACGAGGACCGCGATGGCGACGAGGGCGGAGACGTACCGCCCGTAGTGCCTCACCGGAATGGCCTTGATGGCCTCCGCGCCGGCCGGGGGAGTGTTCCGGGTCCCCGCCGTCTTGTCGATGTCAGCAGTCACGGTCTTGCCTTTCAGCGGCCGCGGAGCAGCGGTCACTTGCCGCCGTTGATGACGGACTCCTTGGTGGCACCGTCCTCGGCGCCCCACTTCGTGAGGATCTTCCGGTACTCGCCGCTCTTGATGATCGCGTTCATCGCGGCCTGAAGGGCGTCCCGCAGCTGGGTGTTCTCCTTGGAGACCGCGATGCCGTACGGGGCCGCCTCGACCTGGTCGCCGACGAGCTGGAAGTCCTTGCCGCCGCCCGAGGTCTTCACCGCGTACGCGGCCACCGGGAAGTCGGAGGAGGCGGCGTCGGCGCCGCCGGAGCGCAGCCGGGTCTGGGCCTGCTGGTCGTCGTCGAAGGCCTCGATGGTGATCTTCTTGCCGCCCGTACACTTCTTGGTCTCGCTCTTGGCGAGGTCCTCCGACACGGTGCCCCGCTCCACGGCGAGCTTCTTGCCGCACAGGTCCGACCAGGTCGCGATGGAGCCGGTGTCGCCCTTGCGCGCGTAGATCGAGACACCCGCGGTCAGGTAGTCGACGAAGTCGACGCCCTCGCCCACCTTCTTGCCGGTGTCGGGGTCGACACCCTCCTGGCGGCTCTTGTTGTCGGTCATCGCGGACATCGCGATGTCATAGCGCTTGGAGCGGATGCCCGTGAGCAGGGCGTCGAACGTGCCGTTCTCGAACTGGAACTTCACGCCGAGCTGCTTGCCCATGGCGTCCGCGAGGTCGGGGTCCAGACCGACCGTCTTGCCGGAGCCGTCCTTGAACTCGACCGGCGCGTACGCGATGTCCGAGCCGACCTTGACGACTCCCGCCTGGCGGATCGACGCGGGAAGCTTGCCGGCCAGCGGGGCGGAGGCCGCCGAGGCGCTGCCCGAGTCGTTGCCCTTGCTCTTCGTCTGGTCACCGCAGCCCGTGAGCAGCAGGGTGCCCGCGACCGCGACGGCGCCGACCGCGGCTATCCGGGAGCGCATGGCGGTCGAACGACGGGTGGAGCTTGCGGTCATGGTGGGTTCCTCCGGCGGGATGAGTGATGCCGATGGGTCGACGAGAACACACACCTTCGGGTGTCGCGACCTCGTGTGGTTGAGGCATCTTGCCATTCGGTCGCGCATATTCAGGGGCGATGCCATGTCAAAATCGGATAACGGGCGACCCCCGAACCGCGCTCGGAGCGCCGATCACAGCCGGGCTTTTGCGGGAATCGATCCTTCCGGCCGGAAGATCTTCGGCAGCTCTCACGATGCGGACCATTGCGCCGCGTGCGCCCGGGACCACGAGGACACATGCCGGAGACTTGTCCATATTTCCGGCCATGAGTCATCTCACCGGCGTGTGACCTTAGCTTTATGGACTCGTCCGGGACACCATCCGTCCGGTAAGAAGGTGCATTACACCCCTCATCAGGGGCTCAGGGCGCGTGTGCGGCGCGCCCGTCGCGTGTGCACCCGTACGCATCAGTCATCTGGGTCATACGCGGTGCCCGCCCACCCCTCACCAGGAGTGGTCACCCTCAAACCATGCATACCTAAGGGGTACGACAGAGTGGCAGCGGAGATCGTCAATCCTCGCAGCGACAACAGCGCGGATCAGGACGGCGGGGCCGAGCCCCACGATTCCTTCGATCCGGCGTTCGCGCTGCACCGCGGTGGCAAGATGGCCGTGCAGGCCACCGTGCCGATCCGCGACAAGGACGACCTGTCCCTTGCGTACACGCCCGGCGTCGCCCGGGTGTGCACCGCCATCGCGGAACAGCCGGAGCTGGTCCACGACTACACATGGAAGTCCTCGGTCGTCGCCGTGGTGACGGACGGCACGGCCGTGCTCGGACTCGGTGACATCGGTCCCGAGGCCTCCCTCCCGGTCATGGAGGGCAAGGCGATCCTGTTCAAGCAGTTCGGCGGGGTGGACGCGGTCCCCATCGCCCTGGACTGCACGGGCGTGGACGAGATCGTCGAGACCGTGGCCCGGCTCGCGCCCTCCTTCGGCGGCGTGAACCTGGAGGACATCTCGGCGCCGCGGTGCTTCGAGATCGAGCGCCGGCTCCAGGAGCGGGTGGACATCCCCGTCTTCCACGACGACCAGCACGGCACGGCCGTGGTGACGCTGGCGGCCCTGCGGAACGCCGCGCGGCTGACCCGGAGGGGCCTCGGCGATCTGCGGGCCGTCATCTCGGGCGCGGGAGCGGCGGGTGTCGCCATCGCGAAGATGCTCATCGAGGCGGGTATCGGCGATGTGGCGGTCGCGGACCGCAAGGGCGTGGTGTCGTCCGACCGGGACGACCTGACGCCGGTCAAGCGGGAACTGGCCGGGTTCACGAACAAGGCGGGCCTCACGGGATCGCTGGAGCACGCCCTCGAGGGCGCCGACGTCTTCATCGGCGTCTCCGGTGGCACGGTGCCCGAGAAGGCAGTCGCCTCGATGGCGGAGGGCGCCTTCGTCTTCGCCATGGCCAACCCGAACCCGGAGGTCCACCCGGACATCGCGCACAAGTACGCGTCCGTGGTGGCGACCGGGCGGTCCGACTTCCCGAACCAGATCAACAACGTGCTGGCGTTCCCCGGCATCTTCGCGGGCGCGCTCCAGGTGCGGGCGTCCCGGATCACCGAGGGCATGAAGATCGCGGCGGCCGAGGCGCTGGCGTCGGTCGTCGGTGACGATCTGGCGGCCGACTATGTGATCCCGTCGCCCTTCGACGAGCGGGTGGCTCCGGCGGTGACGGCGGCGGTGGCCGCCGCTGCGCGGGCCGAGGGAGTCGCGCGACGCTGACGCGGCGCAGGGCGGGCGGGATCGTGTGACCCGCCCGCCCACGCGTTGCCGCGCCGGGTGGTTTGGTGTCCGATGCCGTACGGCATCGCAGGCGCCCTCGGCGACGCGGCGCGAGAGGCAGGGGTGACGGGGAGGCGGGGTGCGCCTCCGGGTTGCCGTAGGGGGTCGGCGTGCGCCCTCCCGGCTGCCGAGGAGTAGTCGTCGTGCGTCTTCCGGCTGCCGAGGAGTAGTCGTCGTGCGTCTTCCGGCTGCCGAGGAGTAGTCGTCGTGCGTCTTCCGGCTGCCGAGGAGTAGTCGGCGTGCGCCTCCGCGTTGCCGCGCGGGATTCGGCGTGCGCTCTCCGGGCTACCGCGCGGGATTCGGCGTGGGCCTCCGGGCTACCGCGCGGGATTCGGCGTGGGCCTCCGGGGTACCGCGCGGGGGTCGGCGTGGGCCTCCGGGGTACCGCGCGGGGGTCGGCGTGGGCCTCCGGGGTACCGCGCGGGATTCGGCGTGGGCCTCGGGGGTACCGCGCGGGAGTCGGCGTGCGCCTCCGCGTTGCCGCGCGGGATTCGGTGTGTGTCTTGTGGCGGGACACGCGTCACAGTCGGTCCTGGTTCCGTACGTCCGGCCCCGGCCCTATCGTCAAGGTCATGTTCGCTGCCTACGCCGCCCGTATCGACCGCGACCACCCGCTCTCCGGCCTTGAGTTGGGAGAGCGCCCGGCCCCCGAGCCCAGGCCCGGCTGGACGACCGTGAAGGTCAAGGCCGCCTCCCTCAACCACCACGACCTCTGGTCCCTCAGGGGTGTCGGTCTCTCCGAGGACAAGCTCCCCATGATCCTCGGCTGTGACGCGGCGGGCGTCGACGAGAACGGCAACGAGGTCGTTCTGCACTCGGTCATCGGCCAGACCGGTCACGGTGTGGGCCCGGACGAACCGCGCTCGATCCTCACCGAGCGCTACCAGGGCACCTTCGCCGAGCAGGTCACCGTCCCCACCTGGAACCTGCTGCCCAAGCCGAGGCAGCTCTCCTTCGAGGAGGCCGCCTGCCTCCCGACCGCCTGGCTCACGGCCTATCGCATGCTCTTCACCAACGCCGGTGTACGCCCCGGGGACTCCGTCCTGGTCCAGGGCGCCGGCGGCGGTGTCGCGACGGCCGCGATCGTGCTCGGCAAGGCGGCCGGGCTGCGGGTCTTCGCCACCAGCCGCGACGCGGCCAAGCGCAAGCGCGCGCTGGAGCTGGGCGCGGTGGAGGCCCTGGAGTCCGGCGCGCGGCTGCCGCAGCGGGTGGACGCCGTCATCGAGACCGTCGGCGCCGCCACCTGGTCCCACTCCGTCAAGTCGCTGCGACCCGGCGGCACGGTCGTCATCTCGGGTGCCACCAGCGGGGACCGGCCCTCCCACGCGGAACTCACGCGGATTTTCTTCCTGGAGCTGAAGGTGGTGGGCTCCACCATGGGGTCCAAGGACGAGCTGGAGGATCTGCTCTCCTTCTGCGCCGCCACCGGAGTGCGCCCCGTCATCGACGAGGTGCTGCCGCTCGACCGCGCCCGTGAGGGCTTCGAACGCCTGGAGGCGGGCGACCAGTTCGGCAAGATCGTACTGACCGCGAACTGACCGATTCTCTTTCGCGTTCCCGTGCCTGCGGGACCGCGGATCCGGTTGTGCCCACGGCGGGCCCGGAAACTTCCGGGCCCGCCGTTCGTGTTTTCACGCCCTTCATGTCAACTAGGGTTGACGAGGCTCTGCATGTCAACCTAAGTTGACATCATGACCGAAGCAACGGATCTCGCCGAGCGCGCGGGCGACCGTGACCCGAGGGTCGGGCTACGGGCCGTCGCCGCGCTGCGGAGGCTGCTGGAGCAGTTGGAGGCGGTACAGGTGCGCAGCGCGCGCAACCAGGGCTGGTCGTGGCAGGAGATCGCCGCGGAGCTGGGAGTCAGCAGGCAGGCCGTGCACAAGAAGTACGGGAGGCAGTGATGTTCGAGCGGTTCGCCAAGGATGCCCGCGCGGTGGTCGCCGGCGCTGTGGGGCACTGTGAACGCGCCGGTGAGGAACGCGTCGACGAGGCGCATCTGCTGCTCGCCCTCCTCGATCGCGAGGGCAGTCGCGCCGCGTTCGCCCTGGCCTCGCTCGGGCTCGCGGGGCGGCGTGACGCCGTCGAGCGGGACCTCGCCGAGGCCCGTCGCCGCGGCGGCCTCTCCCGTGCCGACGCGGACGCGCTCGCCGGGCTCGGCATCGATCTCACCGAGATCGTCTCCCGCGTCGAGGAGGCCCACGGGGAGGGCGCCCTGACCGCGAGCCGACGGGGCGGGATGCGGCGCATGGGACGGCGACCGTTCACCCGCGGCGTCAAGGACCTCCTCACCCGGTCCCTGCGCGCCGCCCTCGCCCACGGCGACCGGCACATCGGCGACGAGCATCTGCTCCTCGCCCTCACCATCCGCCCCGGCGTCCCGTCGGAAGTCCTCGCCGACCATGGAGTGACGTATACGGGGGTGGAACGGGTGCTGTGGGGCGGGGGAGAGGCGAAGGCCGGCTGAGCCCGGCTGGGACCGGTGGGGCCCGGCTGCGGCGCCGGGCCCGGGCGGCATGCCGGTGTCAGCTGCCGTGGGCCCGCAGCGTGGCGCCGATCCGGCCCGCCGCCGTCGCCAAGTGGCGGCGGGCCTCCCGGAGTTGCTGCTCTGTCACGCCGTGGTCGCGGGCCGCGTCGCGGATGTCGTCGCGGAAGCGGTCCAGCAGCCGGTCGAGGGCCCGGGCCGGGTCGCCCGGGAAGTCCTCGTGCGCCCAGGAGGGTTCGTAGCCACCGGGGAAGTCCTCGGGGGTCGTCGAGTACTCCGGTTCGCCCGCCGCCCCCGTGCGGCCGAAGCCGAAGTCCTTCCCGAACCCCTTGCCGAAGTCCTTTCCGAAATCGCCGAACTCCTTGGCCAGCTCGGTCAGGCCCTCCCGTACGCCCGTCGGCCAGTCGCCCCGGGCGAAGTGGTCCTGCACCTGCTCCTGGACCCGCCGCGCGATGCGCTGGAGCTCCTCCTGGGCCTGGGTGCGCGCCCGCTCCTGGGCCTCCTTTGCCTGGCGGCGGGCCTGCTCGGCCTCCTCGCGGGCCCGCCGGCTCTCGTCCTTGGCGCGCCGGGCCTGCTCCTTCCACTCCTGCTTGACGCGGCGCATCTCCTCCTTGGCGGCGCGCCACGCCTCCTTCTCGGACTGGTCGCTGTATTCCCCGTAGGACTCGGTGCGCTCCTTGGCGCCCCGGCGCGCCTCGGAGACCGCGGCCCGCATCTCACGGCGCAGATCGCCCGCCGCGCCCCGGACATCCGCCCGGATCTCGGCGGCCAGCTCGGCGACCGACTCGCGGATCTCCAGCTCCAGGTCCTCCAACTCGGCGCTTCGGTCGGCGAGTTCGGCGCGGCCCGCGTCCGTGATCGCGTACACCTTGCGGCCGCCCTCGGTGGTGTGGGTGACCAGGCCCTCGGCCTCCAGCTTGGCCAGCCGGGGGTAGACGGTGCCGGCGGACGGTGCGTACAGCCCCTGGAAGCGCTCCTCCAGCAGCCGTATCACCTCGTATCCGTGGCGGGGTGCCTCGTCGAGCAGCTTCAGCAGGTAGAGCCGCAGTCGTCCATGGGCGAAGACGGGAGCCATGTCAGAGCCCCTTCCGCTCGGCCGGACCGCCGGTGGTGTCGCCGGGGGAGGGCTTGGACAGTATGCCGCCGGCCCCGCGGGGGCCGTGGCCGGTGTCCGCCCGCTCCTTCGGCGACGGGTCCTGTGGGACGGGTGCGTCCCACGGTTCCTCCTCCGTCGTCGGGCGGCGCAGGATGGCGATCGAGCCGGAGACCGTGGTCGCCTTCAGCCGGCCGCGGCCCCCGCCGAGGCGGCCCGTGATCTTCTTGGCGCCCCACTGGCCGGTCACCCGCAGGTCGTCGAAGGCGTTGGACACGGCACCGCTCGCCGTGTTCGCCTCGATCTCCGTGTCCGCCGGGTGGGCCAGGCGGATCGCCACCTCGCCCGAGACGTTCGCCAGCCGGGCGTCCGTGGGGCCGCTCGCGGGATCGAGGTCCAGGATGATCGAGCCGCTCACGGAGTCGGCCTTCACCAGCGGACTGGCACCCTCGATGACGGTGAGGTCGCCGGAGACCGAGTTGAGCCGCAGCTCGCCGGTGACGCCCTGGGCCTCCACATTCCCCGAGACCGTGGTCACGCGGACCGGGCCGGTGAGGCCGACCAAAGTCGTCTCGCCCGTGACGCCCTTCACGTCGACACTGTCGTCGATGCCCGAGACCACGGCGTTGGACCCGATCACGCCGACCTCCACACGGGTGGACGCGGGGACGGCCAGGGAGACCACCGCGCTGCGGCGCCAGCCCTTGCGGTCGAGCCACTTGAGGAAGCCCTTCCAGGGAAGGTCGTCGTAGGCCACCGTCAGGGTGCCGTTCTCATGCGTCACCGTGAGCGGGGGGCCCTCGATCTCCGAGACCTCCAGGCGTGCGGAACTCTCGTCCGTGCCCACCACGTTCACCGTTCCGTTGACGGTGCGCACGTGGAGTGCCGTCACGGGGGCGTCGAAGGTGAGTTTCCTCGGCTCTGCGACGGACCACTCGGACATGGGGTGACCTCCTCGGCCGACGACGCGGGGTGCCGCCACCCAACGCGCCATATCGCGTCTTGCTCTTCACGATATATCGCGGTCACGCAAAGTCAAGGCACTCGTTGGAGGGACGCGGGGGAAAGGGGTCTCGTATGCCGAAGGGAGGCTGTCGCGACACGTCGCCGGTGCCGTCCTGTGTAGGGGCGTGCACAGCGGCCCGGCGTGCTTCCGATGACCGCCGTGCGCGCACGAGGCCCGCCCCGTCCGGCGACCACCGCCCACCGGCCCCGGCGGCGGCGGTCATCGCACCCGTGCGGCCGGCATCGCTCGAGCGCGCGGGGGTGCGCGCACGTCGGCCGGATGCGTCCACGCCGGGTGAGTCGCGCACGTCGGGCGAGTGCGCGCACATCAGGCGAGTGCACCCACGCCCGGGCGAGTGCGCCCATCTCGGGCGGCGTGGGCGGGCGGTCCCTCCCCCAGGGCGGGCGGTCCATCCCCAGGGCGGGCGGTCCACACCGCCAGGGCGCGGGGCATGCGCCGCGCCCCCCGTCGACCGCCCCGCACCGGCCCCCGTGGACACCCCGCAGTCCCCGTCGGCCGCTCCACGGAAAATCCCCGCAGCCCCCGGTAGGGAAGCCCCCGCGAAAAGCCCCCTGTAAGCCCCTGCCCTACTCGTCGCCCTACTCGTCGTCCTCGTCGTCGTCCAGGCGGGCCAGCCACGTCGCCAGTCGCTCCACCGGCACCTCGAAGTCCGGGTTGAGATCCACGAACGCACGCAACTGCTCGGCGAGCCACTCGAAGGTGATCTCCTCCTCGCCGCGTCGCTTCTCCAGCTCTTCGATGCCACGGTCGGTGAAGTACATGCCTTCAGAATATGCGCCACTTGGCCGGTTACCGGTCTCGCTCCGGAACCGCCCGGGCGGCTAGCCTCGTCGCAGTTCAAGAGCCCGGAGCCGACGGCGGGTCGGTGGCGGGCGAGCGGAGTCGCACGGGGCGGGGGAGCCATGGACGAGACGCTGCGCGAGATCACACTGCCCGGAGGTCAGACGGTGCTGGCGCGGGTGACCCCGGCGCCGGGCGCGACGAAACCCGGCGGGTACGGTTCGGACGATCTCGACATCGGGGTGGGGGACCGGGCGGTGGCCAAGCTGGAGCGGCTCGGAGAGCTGATCCAGGGGGTCGGGCAGTCGGTCCTGGACGCGGCGCGGTCCGCGCGGCCGGACGAGGCGACCATCACCTTCGGCGTCGAGATCGTCGCCAAGCCCGGCAAGGCGATCGCCGTGCTCGCCGACGGCGAGGCCAAGACCTCCCTGGAGGTCAGCCTGGTGTGGAAGCTCGACGAGCGCCGCGCCCGGGCCACCGCCGAGCCCACCGCGGACGCCACCGCCGAGCCCAGCGCGGGCGCCACCGCAGCGCCCACCACGGGCCCCACCACGGGCGCGACCGCCGAGCCCCCCGCGGATGTCTGAGCGGCGCGATGCCCGCCTCGAGCACCTGATCGAGAACGCCACGGTGCACTTCCACTCCGCGCGTCCCGACGACGAGGCCATGTGGGGCAGCGGCTTTCTCGTCGCTCCGGGCTGGGTGCTGACCTGTGCCCATGTGCTGCTCGGCCGGATCGGGGACAGCGGCGAGGAGGAGTTCCGGGTGCGGGGCCCCGGCCTGTACGACGGCCGTCCCGTCCCCGCCCGGCTGGAGGAGTGCCTCTACCAGGGGCCCCTCGGCGAGCAGGCGCACGAGCTGACCAATCTGCCCGTGGACCAGGACATGGCCCTCGTACGCCTGCTCGACCGCTCCGTGGAGCACGAGTGCGTCTGGCTGAGCGACCGCTCCGACCACCCGCTCGGCGACCACCGGATCGTGTACGGCTACCGGCCCCTCGGCGACGGCGCGGCCCAGGCGTGGAACGGCGAGGCCACGGTGAACGCGCACGACGGGCCCTACGGGCTGCGGCTCGGCCCGAGCAACGAGTTCCCGGCCGGAGTCTCCGGCGGCCCGGTGCTGGACCCGGCCACCGGGGCCGTCGTGGCCGTCATCAAGTGCCGCCGCGGCGACCGGGACGGGGGCCTGTCCATCGCGGTCTCGGTGATGCGGCGGTTCGCGGCGTACCACCAGGTGATCGCCGAACACGACCGATGGCACGAGGGGCGCCGCAAGACGGAGCACAACTGGGTCGCCCGGCAGACGAAGCTGCCCGGGACGTGGAGCGAGGCCGATCCCGACCAGTGGAGCCCCGTGGACCGCCGCAGGGCGCTCGCGCTGCTGGCGGCGGTCGAGCCCGCCGACGCGCCGCACACCATCACCCAGCTGGTGCGCAAGGCGCGCGGCGACGACCCGGCCGGGCGCCCGCACCTGCCCGTCTCATGGCGGGACGGGCACGGGCAGCTCTACGAGGGGGACCGGCCGCAGGAGGCGTTCGTCCATCTGCGCTACCTCCGCCTGGTCCAGCTCTTCCTGGAGGCCCGCGACCCCAAGGACCGGGTGGCCGTCGAACGGCTCGGCGCGTGGATACAGGACCGGCTCACCGAGGTCAGGCCGGCGGTGCGCACCAATGTGGAGGACGCGGTGCTGCCGCCCGGGCTGCTCCCGTCCGGGCAGCGGGCCGTGGAGCCGTACCCGGGACCGGGTGAGCGCGGCGTGGTGCTGCTGGAACTCGAACCGCTCGACGACGACCACACCCGCTTCTACTGGACGCTGCGCGTCGACGACGGGGGCGAGAACAGCGAGATACCCCGGTACGGGATGACCACCGGTCCGGGCGTCGCCCGGGGCCGGCTGCGGGACGTGCTCCACGAGCCGCTCGCCGAGGCCTTCGAGTCGGTGGACCGGCCGGAGCAGCCGGCACCGCTGGAGGTCGCCCTGAACCTCGCCCACTTCGACACCCCCGTCCACACCTGGCAGATCTATGACTCCGCGCCGCTGTGGGACCGTGCGCGCCAGCAACTCCTCGGCGTACGCCGTCCCGTGGTCATTCGCGACATCGAGCGCCGGGGAGTTCCGGCCGAATCCTGGGCGGCCCGCTGGGCGGAGATGCTCTCCCGTGGACGGCTGACCGCGCGGAACACCGTCTTCGACGCCGACCCCCTGCACGCCCGCCAGTTCGCGGAGATGGCCCCGGGACAGATCCCCGTGCAGTGCCGGCGGGCCGGATCGGGGGCCGGCCGGACGGCGATGCGCCTGGCCCTGGACGCCGGGCACGGGGTGGCGCTGTGGCACGCCGGGGACCACCCAGGGCACCAGTGCGGATCCCGCTGCGACGATCTGCACCGGTCGACCGTCGGATTTCTGGCGGAGGTGGCCGATCCGGCTGAACTGCCCGACCGTCTCCGCCGTATCAGAGAGCACATCAGCACCGGGAACGGACATCAATGGGCCGGCGAGGTCGCCGTCCTCTACGACGACCCGCGCCGTCCCCTGCCCGCGGAAGAGGGGGTGTTCGACGCCCCATGACCCCCGAGGGACACCCCGCGACACCTGTGTACGCCTGTCCGGAAATCGACCGTCGGCTCACCGCGGACCGATACGTTTTCAGGGGCCCGTTGTGGGCGCCGCCTGCCCTCGTCGGCCGTGACGCGCCGTGCCATCGATCGTCGACGAGGAGCGAACCATGAGCGAGTGGCTGGTCTACCGGGGCAAGGGCGAGCCCGCGCCGGGGCGCGTCGACTCCCTGCCGCCGCCTCCGCACTGGCGCCGGTTCGACGGTGAGCCCCTCGACGACGTGTACACCGTACCCCCGATCGACAGCGCCTCCTCCCGGCGGCTCGGCCGCCGCCCCCCGCTGCCCGTGCAGGACCCCCGGGCCGTGGAACTCATCAACGCGGCCCTCTACTTGAGGCGCCCCCTGCTGGTCACGGGCGAACCGGGCTCCGGCAAGAGCACCCTCGCGCACGCGCTGGCCCATGAACTCGGGCTCGGCCGGGTCCTGCAATGGCCCATCGTCAGCCGCACCGAGCTGACGTCGGGACTGTACGCCTACGACGCGATCGGCCGCCTCCAGGACGCCCAACTGGACCGCGCGGGAGCCGAGGAGACGCGGGAGTCGCCCGGGGCGCGCCGCGACCTGTCGATCGGCCGCTACATCCGGCTGGGCCCGCTGGGCACGGCCCTGCTCCCGATGAAACGCCCCCGGGTCCTGCTCATCGACGAGCTGGACAAGAGCGACATCGACCTGCCGAACGATCTGCTCAACGTCGTCGAGGAGGGGGAGTTCGGCATTCCCCAGCTCGAGCGCATCGCCGACCGCCCCGGCCAGGGCACCGTGCGGGTCCTCACCGACGACGGGCTGCGGGCGCCCGTCACCGGCGGACGGATCCGCTGCCACGCGTTCCCCGTGATCGTGATGACGAGCAACGGCGAGCGCGAGTTCCCCGCCCCGCTGCTGCGCCGGTGCATCCATCTCCACCTCGATCCGCCGCGCGGCGACCGGCTCGCCGCCATGGTGCAGGCCCACTTCGGCGAGGGCGCCGACCGGGACCACCACGATCTCCTGGAGCTGTTCGCCACGGACGGGACGGGCCCGCACCGGCCGACCGACCAGCTGCTCAACGCCATCTTCCTCACCCAGCGGGTGGCTCCGCCGGGCAGTCCGCACCGCATGGAACTGGCGCGGCTGCTGATGGGTTCACTCGACTCCGGACAGCGGTAACCGGCCATGACCGTCGCCGACTCCCTGGAGCTGCTCGCCCGCCGGCTGCGCGAGGCCGGGATCGCTCCGGACGCCGAGGAACTCGCGGACGCGCTCTGGCTCGCCCGCCATGTCCCCGGGAGCACGGCGACCGCCGGATCCACCGACGAGGAAGCCGCCGGACCGGTCCCCGGCACCCGGCCCGGCAGCCGCCGCGGCACCGTTCCGCCCGAGACGTCCCTGGCCGTCGCCGCCCGGAAGCAGCCCTCGGACCGCCCGACGCCGCCGGTCGGCGGCATCGCGACCGAGGGCCCCGCGGGCGGCATGGGCGCGGTCGTCTCCACCCAGGTGCCCGCCGCCTCCGTGCTGCCCGAACCGCTCGCCCTGCAAAGGGCGTTACGGCCGCTGAACCGCTACCGGCCGCCGAGCGGGCCCTCGTGGTCAGGGCTGGACGAGGAGGCGACCGCGCAGCGGGCCGCCGACACCGGTGTGGTCGTCCCGGTGCCGGCCCCGGGACAGCGCCGTGAGGCACGCCTGCAATTGGTCATGGACGTCTCCTCGTCCACCGTGGTGTGGCAGCAGACCTTCGCCGAGCTGCGCCGGGTCTGCGAACGCGCCGGCGCGTTCCGGGAGATCCGGACCCACTACCTCCATGAGGGAGGGCCGGACGGGTTACGGGTCACCTCCTCACCGGACCCCTCGTCCCCCGCCGACGGCCCCGGTCTGCTGCGCGACCCGAGCGGACACCGGCTGACCCTGGTCCTCAGCGACTGCGCGGGGCCGCTGTGGCGCAGCGGCAGCATGCAGCGGCTGCTGCACGACTGGGCCACCTGCGCCCCCGTCGCCGTACTGCAACCGCTGCCGCAGCGGATGTGGCGCGGCACCCATCTGCCCGCCTACTCCGGGGAACTGCACCGCCGCGAGGGACTGGCCGGCGGCCTGGAGTTCCGGTCGGAACGCGCCGGGCCCCCGCCGCGGCGCGCCCTGCCGGTGCCCGTACTCGCGCTGCGCCCCTCCTCGCTCGCCCACTGGGTCCGTCTCGTGTGCGACGCGACCGCCCAGCGGCAGGTCGCCTCCGCGGCCTGGGTGCGCGCCGACCACCCGGCGACCGCCGCGCGACCGCTCGCCGAGCGGGAGATCAGCCCGCGCGACCGGGTCCGGGCCTTCAGGCGCACCGCCTCGCAGGACGCGCGGCACCTCGCCGAGTACCTGGCCACCGTGCCCCTCGCCCTGCCGGTGATGCAGCTGGTGCAGCGGGCCATGCTGCCCGGCAGCGGCCCCGAGGCGATGGCGGAGGTCCTTCTCGGCGGGCTGATGAGACGCAGTGACGCCGACGCGGACGGCGGATACGAGTTCATCGGGAGCGTACGCGAGGAACTGCTGCGCCATCTGCCGGGCGGCGAGGCCCAACTGGTCCTCAAGCACAGCTCGCAGTACGTCGAGCGGCAGTACGGCCGCGCGGCCCGCAACTTCCCGGCGCTGGCCGCCGCCTACCTCTCCGGTGCGACGGCGCCGCCGCCCGCGGCCGAGGAGGGCGCCGACGACCGTCTGCTGCGCGCCTTCGCCCGGGTCTCCTCGCAGGTCCTCGCCCGCTACGGGAAGGTCCCGGTCGTGGTCGACACGGGCCCGGCGGAGCTGGCCTCGCGCGCGCACCGGATGCTCGACCGCTATGCCGCCCAGGGCACCGCCCGTGACCTGGACGAGGGCATCGCGCTGCTGCGCCGGGCGCTGGAGGTCGAGCGCCGGCAGACGGAACAGCGGGCGCTGCGGAGCCGGCTGGCCGCGGCCCTGCTCGAGCGCTGGCGGGTGGCGGGGACGGCCGACAACCTCCGGGAGGCGTACGAGGTCCTGCCCGGCCACCGCAAGAGCGACCCGGCGGAACTCATCATGGAGGCGCGGATCCTGCTGTACATCGCCGCCGACCTGGAGGCGGCGGGCGCGGCCGCCGCGACCCTGCCCGCGGGGCTCGGCCACGATCTCGGCGAGCCCGACGCCTCCCCGCGCCGGCTGGCCCTGCTGGCCTACCGGCAGGCCCGGCAGCGGCTGGAGGAGATCCCGCCCGACGCGGAGCGCTGGACGACCCGCGTCCTGGAGCTGCGGGCCTCCGCGGCGTTCCAGGCGGCGTCGCTGGCCGCCCGGGCCGGCACCGCCGTCCTCGGCCCCGACGAGGGGACCCCGCAGGTCTGGGCCGCCGAGCAGTTCGAACAGGCGGCGGGCCTCGCGACCCAGTACCGGCTGCGCAACGGCGAGTCGTCCTCGCGTCTCCTGGAGGCCCGGGCACTGCTCGCGCTGGCCCGGCACGACTCGGGACGCGGCGCGCGGCCCTGGGAGCCCGGCCCCGAGCGGCGCGCCCTCGCCCACCGCTCCGCCGAGCTGGCCGAGGTGGGCTTCCGGGAGGCGCTGCCGCTGCGTGCCGCCGAGGGCGCCGGACCCCAGGAGCTGGCCCGGATCTGCCTGGACACGGCCGCCGCCCTGGACCTCACCCGGGACGCGGAGCACGATCCCCGTACCCGCCGCCGGATCGTCACCGTGCTCCAACAGGCGCTGGACTACGCGGGCGAGGCCCCGCAGCCGCGGGCCGAGTGCTTGGACCGGCTGGGCGAGGCCTACCTCGCGCTGTACGAACTCACCGGCGACCCGGGGGACCTGGAGGCGGCCGTCTGGTCCTGGTGGCAGGCGACCGGGGAACTGCCCACGGACGATCCGGCCAGGCCCGGGCTGCTGCTGCGGCTGGGCCTCGCGCTGGGCGCGGCCGACGAGTGGTCCGACGCCGTACGGGTGCTGCGGATGGCCGTCGACGAATCCTCCGAGCAGGACCCCGAACTGCCGCGCCGCCGCGTGGAACTGGGCGATGCGCTCCTGCACCGCCATCTGCGCCAGGGCGGGCTGTCCGATCTGCACGAGGCCGACTGGATAGTGGGCACCGCCGCCCAGGAGACCGACGACGACCTGCTCGCCGCACGGGCCTGGCGGCTGCGCGCCGCATGCGCCGGGCGCCTCGCCGAGCACACGGGGCAGGGGTCGCACCGGGAGGCGGCCACCGACCATCTGCTGCGGGCCGCCGAACTGTACCGGGACCTGGGCCTGGCTGCCCCGGAGGCCCGGGTGCGCGTCGAACGCGGTGAGGCCCTCGGCCGTGCCTCCGCCCCGGCCCGCGCCGCCGAGGAGTACCGCACGGCGCTCGCACTCTACGAGCAGGCCGGGCTGGGCGACGGGGACGAGGCGGAGCAGGCCCGGGCCGCCCTGAGCGCTCTGGATCCGAGCGGCGGGGGCGCCGTATGAGAGGGCCGGACGACGCCCCGGGCATACCCCTGCCCGCCTTCGATCGCCCCGGCCCCGGCGGCGCCGCCCATCCGGTCCTTGCCGCGGTGCTCGCCGAACTGCGCGCCCGCGAGGCAGAGGACGAGCCCCCGGCCGCCTACTACGGCGACTCGCCCGACCCCGTGGCGCCACGGCCCCCGGCGGGAGCCGCGCCATGAGCGCCGACTGCCTGCGCCAGTTCGTCCTCAAGGTGCACAGCCGCTGCAATCTGGACTGCACCTACTGCTACATCTACCGCAGCCCGGACCGCAGTTGGCGACAGCGCCCGCACCACGCCGACGAGCACACCATGCGGCAGACCGCCCGGCGCATCGCCGAGCACGTCGAGACACACCGGCCCCGGTCGGTGCGGGTCGACCTGCACGGCGGGGAGCCGCTGCTGACCGGACCCGAACCGCTCGTCGCGTACGCCGAGACCGTGCGCCACGCCGTACCGGACGGCACCGAGGTGACGGTCACCGTCCAGACCAACGGCACCCTGCTCACCCGGCCCGCGCTCGACCGCCTCGCCGGCGCCGGCATCCGGGTCGGGATCAGCCTCGACGGCGGCACGGCCGCCCTCAACGCCCGCCGGGTCGACCACGCGGGGCGCCCCTCGTGGCCCGCCGCCCGTCGCGCGGCCCGGCTGCTGGCCGCACGGCGGCCGGACGCCTACGCCGGCCTGCTGTGCACCGTCGACCCGGCCACCGACCCCGCCGAGGTCTACCGCTCCCTCAGGGCCCTGGCCCCGCCCGCGCTCGACTTCCTGCTGCCGCACCTGCACTGGGGCACCCGCCCGCCCGGCCGCCACCGGCCGGCCCCCACGCCGTACGGGGACTGGCTGGCCGGGGCGTTCGACCTGTGGTGGGACGACACCACCCCGGGCCGGCCGCGGGTACGCCTGTTCACCGAGATCGCGGCGCTGCTGCTGGGCGGCTCCTCACGAACGGACGCGGTGGGACTGTCGCCGATCGCCGCGATCGTGGTGGAGACCGACGGCACCATCGAGCGGCTGGACTCGCTGAAGACGGCCTACCCGGACGCTCCCGCCACCGGCCTCGACGTCTTCCGCAACTCCTTCGACGAGGCGCTGCGCCACCCCCGGGTCGCGGCGCTGCGGGCCGGGCCCGCGGCGCTCGGCGAGGACTGCCGCGCCTGCCCGGTGGTGCGGATCTGCGGCGGCGGCAACTACGCCCACCGCTACTCCGCCGTCACGGGCCACTTCCGGCAGCCGAGCGTGCACTGCGCCGACCTGGAGCGCGTCATCCGGCACGCCGCCGCGCGGATCGGCGAGCAGCTCTCCGTATCGTCAAGGAGTCTGGTCTAACGTGGAGTTGACGAACCGCGACGTAGCGATCCCCTACGTCAGAAGGAGACCCCAGGCATGGCATCCGCGTCCCCCGAGCATGTCACGATCCTCTACGCGGGACAGTCCTGGTCCTGGGCGACATGGATCGAACACCGTCTCGCGCACGCGGGAGCGGTGCCGCAGGCGGTCCGCTGGGACCCGCTGCACACCGCACCGGAGCCGGAGCGGCTGAACGGCCTGCTGGCCGGGCCCGGCAAGCTGCTGCTCCTCATCGACGACTGGTTCGTGCGCTTCGACGAGGCACGCCGGCAGGCCTGGGCCGAGGTGCTGGCCGAGATCATGCCCCGGGAGGGACACCGGATCGTCGCCGTGTCGATCACCGCCGCCTCCCTGCCGCCGGCCGCCGAACGGCTGGGCCGGGTGCTCCCGCTGCGCGGCCTCGACGCCGACCGGGCCGTCGAGGTGCTGATCGACGCGCTGGAGGTGACCTCGCCGTCCGGCGGCCCGGTCAGCCTCGACCGGGCCCGCGGCCCGCGCTTCCCCGAGGACCGGCCCGGCATCGACAACGCCCCGCGCCACCACCGTGACTTCACCGGCCGGGAACGCGTCCTGGAGCGCATTCACCAGGCGTTCACGGAGGGCGGCGAGGGCACCCGCATCGCCCTGCGCGGGCCGGGCGGGATCGGCAAGACCCAGACGGCGACCGAGTATGTGCACCGCTACAAGGGCGAGTACGACATCGTCTGGTGGGTCCACGCGTCGGTACGCAACCGGGCGCGCGAGGACTTCGCCCGGCTCGCCGACAAGCTGGGCGCGGAACCGGACACCGGGGACGCCCTGCGCGGGCGCATCGAGGCGGCCAAGCGGGCCCTGCGCGACCGCATCCGCTGGCTGGTCGTCCTGGACGGGGCGGAGGACCCCGAGGACCTCGGGACGCTGCTGCCCGAGGGCCCCGGCCATCTGCTGGTCACCACCCCGCGCAAGGAATGGCACCGGTGGGTCGGCCAGGTCGTCGACCTTCCCCCCTTCGACCGCGAGGAGTCCGTCGACTTCGCGTGCCGCCGCAGCCGCCGGCTCACCCGCGACAGCGCGGACCGTCTCGCGGCGGCCGTCGAGGACCATCCGCTGCTGCTGGACCAGACCGCGGCGTGGGTGGAGCTGAACGAGACCGCCGACATCGACACGTACATCACCCGCATCCAGGAGGGCGACCCGCACGCCGTCCCCGTCGTCTCCTCCGAGGAGTACCGCAGGGAGTTCCAGGCCGCCTGGGCGCAGACCGTCAACACCCTGCGCGAGAAGCACCCCAACGCCTACGAACTGCTCTCCCTCTTCGCGTTCTTCTCGCCCGACGTGATCCCGCTGGGTCTGGTGCAGTCGGCCCGCGTCGGCGACCTGCCCCCCTACCTGGTGTCCCTGGTCACCGAGCCGAGCAGCTGGAACACCGCGCTGCGGGTGCTGTCCGAGGCCACCTCCATGCGGCTGGAGTACGAGCAGGGGCCGATGGACATCCAGACCGTCGGCACACTGCGCATGCACCGGCTCTTCCACCGCTTCGTCCGCGGGCATCTGGGGCCCGAGGAGGCCCGGCAGTCGGCCGAGACCGCCCGCCGGGTGCTCGTCGCCGCCGACCCCCGCCGCCCCGGCGATCGCACCAACTGGTCGCGGTACGCGGAGGTGATACCGCATCTGGAGGCGACCGGGGCGCTGCACTCCACCGACCCGGATGTGCGGGCGACGGTGCTCAACTGCATCGAGTACCTGCGGATCCGCGGCGAGGTCAAGGAGGGCAGGCGGCTCAGCAGCGCGGCCGTCGCCTCCTGGAGCGCCGACTCCGGGGACACCGACCCGGCCGTCCTGGTCGCCGCGCACCAGCTGGCGAACATGGAACGCCGCCTCGGCCGCTACCGCGAGGCCGAGCGCATCGGGCGGGACGTCCTGCGCCGGGTCACCGCCGATCCGGAGCGCAGCCCGGTGCAGGTGCTGCGGGCCAAGAACGGGCTCGGCGGAACGCTGCTGGCCCTGGGCCGGTACGAGGAGGCCCGGCTCCTCTACGAGGACGCGGAGGCCCAGGCGGCGGCCGACCTCGGTGACCAGGAGGTGCCGCGCACCCTCGACATCCGCGGCAACCTCGCGCTGGCACTGCGGCTGCTGGGGCGCTACGAGGAGGCCCTCGCCCTGCAACGGTCCGTTCTGGAGGCGTACATCGCGCTCGGCGGCGGCCGGCACCCCGCGACGCTCCTCGCCGGGCTGAACACCGCCTGGACGCTGCGGCTGCTGGGCCGGTACGGCGAGGCGCTCGCCATCCAGGAACTGAACTTCCGTCTGCACCGGGAGGTACTCGGCCGCGACCACGGCCAGACCCTGCTCGCCCAGCACAACCTCGCGCTGTGTCTGCGCCGGGACGGATCCCAGCAGCGGGCGCGCGGGCTGATGCGTGAGGCACGCGACCGCAGCCTGCGCCGGCACGGCCCCCGGCAGACGCTGAGGCTGACCGCGGACTACGCGATGCTGCTGCGCGAGATCGGCGAACTCGACGAGGCACGGGAACTCGCCGAGTCCACCCTCGAAGGATTCACGGGCCTCTTCGGCGACGGACACCCCTACATCGCGGGGGCCCTCGACAACTGCGCCCTCGTCCAGGGGGACCAGGGGGACCTGGCAGGCGCCCGGGAGCGCGCGGAGCGGGCCCGGGCGGGGATGGAGCGGGCCCTCGGCACGGCCCATGTCTGGTCCATCGGATGCGCGATGAACACCGCGACGGCGCTTGCCCGGACCGGTGAGCTTCGGCGTGCCGTGGCGCTGGGCCGGGACGCCCTGGGGCGGGCGCGTGCCGCGGTCGGGGACGCGCATGTCCTCACCCTGAACCTGGCGGCGGGCCTCGCGCAGGACCTGATGGCGTGCGGGCAGCACGACGAGGCGGAGACCGTGCGCCGGGAGGCGGTGCGCAGGCTCACCGACACCTTCTTCGAGGAGCACCGGCAGGTGCGGTACATGCTCGAAGGGCGGCGCCCCTACTGGGACTTCGAGCCGCAGATGATGTGAGACCGAGCGGCGGACGAGGTCAGGTCGAGCCCCGGTTGGGGTGAGGGCGAGCCCCGGTTGGGGTGAGGTCGAGCCCCGGTTGGGATGAGGGCGAGCCCCGGTTGCCGTGAGGCGAGCCCCGGATGGGGTGAGACCGGCCGTAACGCCGAGGGGCCCGCTCCCGAGCCGAAGCTCGGAAGCGGGCCCCTGGCGCGACCGCCGGCCCTACGCCTCGAACACCTCGCGCACGAGCTGCTCCTGCTCCGCCTGGTGCCGCTTCGCGGAACCGACGGCCGGGGACGAGCTGTGCGGACGGGAGATGCGGCGCAGGCGCTCGGACGGCGGGACGTCCGCGCCGACCGCCAGGTCCAGGTGGTCGATGAGGTTCAGGGCGATGAACGGCCAGGCACCCTGGTTCGCCGGCTCCTCCTGGGCCCACAGGTACTTCTCGGCGTTCGGGTACTTCTTGATCTCGGCCTGGAGCTCGGCACCCGGCAGCGGGTACAGGCGCTCGAGGCGGATGATCGCCGTGTCCGTCACACCGCGCTTCTGCCGCTCGGCCTCGAGGTCGTAGTAGACCTTGCCGGCGCAGAAGACGACCTTGCGGACCGCGGCCGGGTCCACCGACGCGTCGCCGATGACCGGGCGGAACCGGCCCGTCGTGAACTCCTCGGCCTTGGACGCGGCGGCCTTGAGGCGCAGCATCGACTTCGGCGTGAAGACCACCAGCGGCTTGTGGTGCGGGTTGTGCACCTGCCAGCGCAGGAGGTGGAAGTAGTTCGACGGCAGGGTCGGCATCGCGACCGTCATGTTGTTCTGGGCGCAGATCTGGAGGAACCGCTCCGGGCGGGCCGAGGAGTGGTCCGGGCCCTGGCCCTCGTAGCCGTGCGGGAGCAGCAGGGTGACGCCGGACGTCTGGCCCCACTTCTGCTCGGCCGAGGAGATGAACTCGTCCACGACCGTCTGCGCGCCGTTGACGAAGTCGCCGAACTGGGCCTCCCACATCACGAGCGCGTTCGGGCGGGCCAGCGAGTAGCCGTACTCGAAGCCCATCGCCGCGTACTCGGAGAGCAGGGAGTCGTAGACGTTGTAGCGCGCCTGGTCCTCGGACAGGTACTGGAGCGGTGTGTAGTCCTCGCCCGTCACACGGTCGATGATCACCGCGTGGCGCTGGCCGAAGGTGCCACGGCGCGAGTCCTGGCCCGAGAGACGGACCGGGACGCCCTCGAGGAGCAGCGAACCGATCGCGAGCGTCTCGCCCATGCCCCAGTCGATCGTGCCGTCCTCGACCATCGCCGCCCGGCGCTGGAGCTGCGGCAGCAGGCGCGGGTGGACGGTGATGCTGTCCGGGATGTTGACCTGGGACTCGGCGATCCGCTTGACGACCTCGGCGGACACGGCCGTGTCGACCGCCACCGGGAAGCCGTCCTGCGGCTCCTGCGAGGTGGCCGAGACCGGCTGCGACGTGGCCTCGCGGACCTCCGTGAAGACCTTCTCCAGCTGACCCTGGTAGTCCTGAAGGGCCTGCTCGGCCTCCTCCAGGGTGATGTCGCCCCGGCCGATCAGCGACTCGGTGTACAGCTTGCGCACCGAGCGCTTCTTGTCGATCAGGTCGTACATCAGCGGCTGGGTGAAGGCCGGGTTGTCCGACTCGTTGTGACCGCGGCGGCGGTAGCAGATGAGGTCGATCACCACGTCCTTGTTGAACGCCTGGCGGAACTCGAAGGCCAGACGCGCGACGCGCACGACCGCCTCCGGGTCGTCGCCGTTCACATGGAAGATCGGGGCCTCGATCATGCGGGCCACGTCCGTCGCGTACATGGAGGAACGCGAGGACTCGGGGGCCGCGGTGAAGCCGACCTGGTTGTTGATGACGACGTGGACCGTACCGCCGGTGCGGTAGCCGCGCAGCTGCGACATGTTCAGGGTCTCGGCCACCACGCCCTGGCCCGCGAAGGCCGCGTCGCCGTGGATCGCCACCGGCAGGACCGTGAAGTCCGTGCCGCCCTTGTTGATGATGTCCTGCTTGGCGCGGGAGACGCCCTCCAGGACCGGGTCCACCGCCTCCAGGTGGGAGGGGTTCGCGACCAGGCTGACCTTGATCTGCTCGCCGTCCAGGCCCGTGAAGGTGCCATCGGCGCCCAGGTGGTACTTCACGTCACCGGAGCCGTGCATCGACTTCGGGTCGAGGTTGCCCTCGAACTCGCGGAAGATCTGCGCGTAGGACTTGCCGACGATGTTGGCGAGGACGTTCAGCCGGCCGCGGTGGGCCATGCCGATGACGACCTCGTCCAGGCGGGACTCGGCCGCGCTGTCGATCACGGCGTCGAGCAGCGGGATGACCGACTCGCCGCCCTCCAGGGAGAAGCGCTTCTGGCCGACGTACTTGGTCTGCAGGAAGGTCTCGAAGGCCTCCGCCGCGTTCAGCCGGCGCAGGATGCGCAGCTGCTCCTCGCGCTCCGGCTTGGAGTGCGGGCGCTCCACGCGGTCCTGGATCCACTTGCGCTGCTTGGGGTCCTGGATGTGCATGTACTCGATGCCGGTGGTGCGGCAGTACGAGTCGCGCAGCACGCCGAGGATGTCGCGCAGCTTCATCATCGACTTGCCGGCGAAGCCGCCGACGGCGAACTCGCGCTCCAGGTCCCACAGGGTGAGGCCGTGCTCGACGATGTCCAGGTCGGGGTGCTTGCGCTGGCGGTACTCCAGCGGGTCGGTGTCGGCCATGACGTGGCCGCGGACCCGGTAGGAGTGGATCAGCTCGAAGACGCGGGCGGCCTTGGTGACGTCGTCGTCGTGCGAGGCGTCGATGTCCTTGAGCCAGCGGACCGGCTCGTAGGGGATCCGCAGGGCCTCGAAGATCTCGTCGTAGAAGCCGTTCTCGCCGAGCAGGAGGTTCGCGACGATGCGCAGGAACTCGCCGGAGGCGGCACCCTGGATCACCCGGTGGTCGTAGGTCGACGTGAGCGTCATGACCTTGGAGATGCCGAGCTTGTTCAGGGTGTCCTGGGAGGTGCCCTGGAACTCCGCCGGGTAGTCCATGGAGCCGACGCCCATGATCACCGACTGGCCGGGCATCAGGCGCGGCACCGAGTGGACCGTGCCGAGACCACCGGGGTTGGTGAGGGAGACCGTCACGCCGGTGAAGTCGTCCATCGTCAGCTTGCCGTCGCGGGCGCGGCGCACGATGTCCTCGTAGGCCTGCCAGAACTCGAAGAAGTTGAGCGTCTCGGCCTTCTTGATCGCCGCGACGACGAGCTGGCGGTCACCGTTCGGCTTCACCAGGTCGATGGCGAGGCCGAGGTTGACGTGCTCGGGCTTGACCAGGGTCGGCTTGCCGTCCTTCTCGGCGAAGGACCAGTTCATCGACGGCATGGCCTTGATGGCCTGCACCATCGCGTAGCCGATCAGGTGCGTGAAGGAGATCTTCCCGCCCCGGGCGCGCTTGAGGTGGTTGTTGATGACGATGCGGTTGTCGAAGAGCAGCTTCACCGGGACCGCGCGCACGGACGTGGCCGTGGGCAGCTCCAGCGAGGCGTTCATGTTCTTCGCGACAGCGGCGGAGGGGCCGCGCAGGGTCACCAGCTCGGGACCCACGGGCGCCTGGGCCACGGGCTCGTCCTTCCTGGGCTTGGCAGGGGCCGCGGCGGGCTTCGCGGCGGCGGGAGCCGCTGCGGCCGGCTGGGCCGGGGCTGCGGCGGGCTTCGCGGCGGGAGCCGGGGCGGCCGGTGCCTGCGGTGCCGCGGCCGGGGCGGCCGGTGCCGGAGCGGCGGGAGCTGCCTGGGCCTGCGTGGTGGCCGCTGCGGCCCCCGCGGCCGCAGTGCCCGCCGTGGCCGGGGAGGCAGGGGCTCCCGGCTTGTAGTCGGCGAAGAAGTCCCACCAGGCACGGTCTACCGAATTCGGGTCCTGGAGGTACTGCTGATAGATCTCGTCGACGAGCCACTCGTTCGCACCGAACGCGGCCGCGGGGTTCTTCCCGGCTTGGTCGTCGGTGGAGACACTCGAGTTACTGGGGGACTGTGGCGACACGGCGGCAACCGCCCTCTTCCGCTTCACAAGGTTATGGACAGCGGAAATAAAGGCTACGCCTCCCGGGGGGTGAAGGTCAGGTCGGGCCGGTTCATCGTCGCGTAAGTCACATCGCAGAGCGTGTTTCGTGCCTGGAAATGGCGGGAAACAAGCGTGGTTCCGCTTCAAAAGGGGTACGACGACGCGGGCCCGGCACGGAGGCTTCGCGGGCCTGTGCCTGATCACACGTGTCCGTCAGCCGGTCCATCCGTTGATCTTGGCGTTCCGCTTCGAACTTTACGTCAACTTGGGAGAGATGGCTCTCCCGGAAGGGTGACCTGGATCCGGCAGCCCCGTGTGGATTCGGCCACCCCGATCCGGCCACCGTGCAGATCCACCGCCCAACGCGCGATCGCCAGGCCCAGGCCCGTGCCGCCGTCGCTGCCCGGCCCGTGCGGCCGGCGGACGGCGCCGCGGTTGAAGCGTTCGAAGACCCGGTGCCACTCCGACTGCGGGATGCCGGGACCCTCGTCCAGCACCTCCAGCTCCAGGGAGTCCGGGGTGGGTCCGCGCCGGGCCCTCACCGTCACCCGGCCGTGCGGGGGACTGTGCTTCACCGCGTTGTCGATCAGGTTGGCGACGACCTGGTGGATGCGCTCCGGGTCCGCGTGCGCGGTCAGCTCCGGCGGGGAGACGTCGAGGTGCAGATGGACGTCCGTGCGGGTGTGGCTGCCGGAGCCCGAGGCGATGCCCGCCCGGGCGGAGGCCACCATCTGGGCCTCCTTGAGGACGCCCGAGAGATACGGCCACACCTCGAAGCGGCGCTTCTTCAGCGGGACGACGCCGTTGTCCAGGCGGGAGAGGTCCAGCAGGGTCTCCACCAGGCGCCCGAGCCGCTCGGTCTGCCTCAGGGCGGTGCGCATGGTCTCGGGGTCGGCCTGCGTGACGCCGTCCACGATGTTCTCCAGCACCGCGCGCAGCCCGGCGATGGGGGTGCGCAGCTCATGTGAGACGTTCGCCACCAGCTCCTTGCGCTGGGCGTCCTGGGCCTCCAGCTCGTCGGCCATCAGATTGATCGTGTGGGCCAGGTCACCCAGCTCGTCCCGGCGGTTGTCACGGACCCGGCGGGTGTAGTCACCGTTCGATATCGACCGGGCCACCGCGTTCATCTCGTCCAGCGGCGCCGTGAGCGAGTGCGCCACGAACTGTGTGATCAGCAGGGTGGCGATCATCGAGAAGACCGTGATGAAGCGCAGCTCGGTCTCGGTGCGCACCGCGATCAGCAGCAGGCCCGTGGTGATCAGTACCGAGATGACGACCAGGGTGCCCAGCTTGGTCTTGACCGAGAACGGGCGTACGCCGCCCCAGGGCTCCCCGGGGCTCCTCCGCGCGGCCGGCCCGTCGCTCATGGCGTCGGGGTCTCCAGGGCGTAGCCCACCCCGTGCACCGTGCGGATGCGTTCCGCGCCGATCTTCCGCCGCAGGGCCTTGATGTGGCTGTCCACGGTGCGGGTGCCGGAGGCGTCCGCCCAGTCCCAGACCTCCGCGAGCAGCTGCTCCCGGGAGAGCACCGCGCGCGGTGTGTTGGCCAGGCAGACGAGCAGATCGAACTCGGTGGGGGTGAGGTGGACGTCCTCACTGCGCACCCGGACCCGCCGCTGGGCGTGGTCGATCTCCAGTTCGCCGAGGCGCAGGATGCCGCTGCGGGGTGTGGCGGCGGCCAGCGCGGCCCGCTCCATCCGCCGCAGCAGCACGTGCACCCGTGCCGCCAGCTCACGCATCGAGAACGGCTTGGTCATGTAGTCGTCGGCGCCGACGCCGAGGCCGACCAGCATGTCCGTCTCGTCGTCGCGCGCGGTGAGCATCAGTACCGGCACCGGGCGCTGTGCCTGCACACGACGGCAGACCTCCAGGCCGTCGAAGCCCGGCAGCATGATGTCGAGAATCAGCAGGTCCGGCTGCCAAGCCTCGGCCGTGTCGACCGCCGCTGGACCGTCGCCGGCCGTTTGCACGAGGAATCCCTCCGCGCGCAGCCGGGCGGCGATGGCGTCGACGATCGTTGGGTCGTCCTCGACCACCAGAACCCGGCGCTGCGCGCCCGGGGTCGCCGTCGTGCCGTTGTGCGAGGTGTGTGTCTGCTCCATCGCCCGCCCCTGAGTTGCTTTCCGGAATCAGTGGGGTGATCCCATGACTGCGCTTGACGCTTGAATGATCCGCGTCAGGGAAGCAGGGTACGGGGAGTTACCGCCGGTCGGCTATCCAGGTCGGACAGCCAGGTGCACGACGTCGGGAACGCCCCGGGCAACGGGGACCTCTTCGGTATGCACCTGCCGGAACCCGGCATTCCAGAGGGTTCCTTCAAAATCCGGAGAGGGCTGGGCGGACCACACCGCCAGTACCCCGCCGGGCCTCAACACCCGGGCGCAGCTTGCCAGTCCGGCCGCCGAGTACAGGCTGTCGTTGTCCTCCGAGACCGTCCAGTCGGGTCCGTTGTCGATATCGAGGCACAGCGCGTCGTACGTGGCGGATGTCTCACACAGATAGGAGACGAGATCGGCCTCCAGCACGTGGGTGCGCGGGTCGGCGAGCGCGGGTGCGGACAGCGCGGCCAGGGGCCCGTCGAGGTGCCAGTCGATGATGGCGCGCTCGCGCTCGACCACCGTGATGCCTCCCCAGCGCGGGTCCGCCGCCGCGTGTGCGAGCGAGAAACCGACACCGAGTCCGCCGATCAGCAGGCTTGGCTCCGGGCGTCCCTCCAGTGCCCGGTACGCGGCGTCCACGAGCAGCCGCTCCGAGCGTCCGTCGGAGGTGTCCATGAGGAAACAGCCGTTGGCGATGATCTGGAGCAGCTCACCGTGGCGGCGCAGCACCACCTCGCCGTGCGGGCCCTCGCGACGGTCCACGACTTCGGGGATCTCATGGATGTCGTACGGATGAGGCATGGGTCACATTGTGGCGGCGCGGGAGTGCCGAGGACGAGAGGTTTTCCGGTGTCGCCGTAGATGCGCATCCATGTTCGGATATGCCCCTCGGACGCAGAACAGACCTGAGAAGTTGCTTTGAATAGGGGCCGGCGGTGGCGTCGGTCATAGACAGCGGCCCGGGCGGCACGAAGGGTGGGGCGTGACGGAAGGAGCCCCCCACCTTGGAACGCACGGTCTCGGCGGCTGACGCCATGGTCACGGCCCCCGGGACGGGTACGCCCCTGCTCGACGGCATGCCCCGCCAGCGCACGGCACCGCTCCCCGTCGCCCCGACACCCCCCCGGATCCCGGCCTACGCCCCCGCCGCCCGCCCGGGAGCGCGTGCCCTGGGGCTCCTGCCGACCCCCGCGGACACGCCCTTCACCCTCGGATACGCGGCCGTCCTCGTCGTGACGTCGCTGTTCGCCCGCTACGCCGACCCCTCGCTGGTGCACAGCCTGTACCAGGAGTCCAGCACCGACGTCGTCCATCTGGTGCGCAGCCCGGTGCTGGTGCTGGTCGCCAGCGCGCTGTGGATCGCGGGCGGCCTCACCTCGTCGTACGCGCTCGTCTTCCTGCTGGTGCTGCCGGCGCTGGAGCGGCGGATCGGCGGCCGGCGCACCGCCTTCGTCTTCCTGCTCGGCCATGTTCTCGCCACCCTGGCCACCGAGATCCCGGTCGGCCTGGCGGTACTGGCCGGCCATCTGCCCGGCAGTTCGCTGCACCGCCTCGACTACGGCATCAGCTTCGGTGTCGCGGCCGGCCTCGGCGCGCTGGCGGGGCTGCTGCCGCCGTGGCCGCGGCGGGCGGTGCTCACCGTGTTCGGCGGGATACTGCTCGCCGATCTGATCCAGTTCACGGACCCGCTGAGCAACTGGGGTCATCTGCTGTCCCTGGCGATCGGCATCGGGACCTGGCCATGGGTGCGGCGGTGGCAGCGGACGGCCCGTCAGGGCGCCCGCGCCCACGGCTGACCCTTCGCGTCACCTGCCACCTCACGAGCCCGGACCTCACCTCGCCGGACCTCACGAGCCCGGACCACGGCGCCCCCGACCGCGCCCGGCCGGCAACGCGCCTCCGGCTGACGCGCCCGCACTTCCGCCCCTGCCCAACGCCCGGAGTGACGCAGGCCACCACGTGATCGCTCAGAGCGAACAGCTGTGGGGGAACAATGGGATCGCGCCGAGCATTGAGTCGGCATAGCTCAAGTTGACTGCCGAAGGGGAGATCATGGCTTCGATGCCCACATCGCTCACCCTGCCTGTACTGCCGCTCGATGGCGAGGTCGTGCTGCCCGGCATGGTGGTTCCGCTGGACCTGAGTGACTCCGAGGTGCGCGCGGCGGTGGAAGCCGCCCAGGCGGCCGCCAGGTCGGAGCCCGGAAAGCCCAGGGTCCTGCTCGTGCCCCGGATCGACGGCACCTACGCCACCACCGGTGTGCTGGGCACGGTCGAGCAGGTCGGCAGGCTCGCCGACGGTGACCCGGGTGCCCTGATCCGCGGCCGGAGCCGCGTGCGGATCGGCGCCGGGACCACCGGTCCGGGTGCGGCGCTGTGGGTCGAGGGCACCAGGATGGACGAGAGCGTGCCGGACCCGGTGCCCGGCCATGTCACCGAACTCGTCAAGGAGTACAAGGCGCTCGCCACGAGCTGGCTGAAGAAGCGCGGTGCCTGGCAGGTCGTGGACCGCGTCCAGGCCATCGACGACGTCTCCGCGCTCGCCGACAACTCCGGTTACTCGCCCTTCCTGACCCCCGAGCAGAAGGTGGAGCTGCTGGAGACCGCCGACCCGGTCGCCCGGCTCAGGCTCGCCACCCAGCAGCTCCGCGACCATCTCGCCGAGCAGGACGTCGCCGAGTCCATCGCCAAGGACGTCCAGGAGGGCGTCGACAAGCAGCAGCGGGAGTTCCTGCTGCGCCGTCAGCTGGAAGCCGTCCGCAAGGAGCTGCGCGAGCTGAACGGCGACGCCAAGGACGGCGAGGAGTCCGACGACTACCGGGCCCGGGTCGAGGCCGCCGACCTGCCCGAGAAGGTCCGTGAGGCCGCCCTCAAGGAGGTCGACAAGCTCGAGCGGTCGAGCGACCAGTCGCCCGAGGGCTCCTGGATCCGGACCTGGCTCGACACCGTGCTCGAACTGCCGTGGAACGAGCGCACCGAGGACGCGTACGACATCCGGGGCGCCAAGGCCGTCCTGGACGCCGAGCACGCGGGCCTGGAGGACGTGAAGGAGCGGATCACCGAGTACCTGGCGGTGCGCAAGCGCCGCGCCGAGCGGGGCCTCGGTGTCGTCGGCGGGCGGCGCGGCGGTGCCGTGCTCGCGCTCGTCGGCCCGCCCGGTGTGGGCAAGACCAGCCTCGGCGAGTCCGTGGCACACGCCATGGGGCGCAAGTTCGTCCGGGTCGCCCTCGGCGGCGTGCGCGACGAGGCCGAGATCCGCGGCCACCGGCGTACGTACGTCGGCGCCCTGCCCGGCCGGATCGTCCGTGCCGTCAAGGAGGCCGGCTCGATGAACCCGGTCGTCCTGCTCGACGAGATCGACAAGGTGGGCTCGGACTTCCGGGGCGACCCGGCCGCCGCCCTGCTGGAGGTACTGGACCCGGCGCAGAACCACACCTTCCGGGACCACTACCTGGAGGTCGAGCTCGACCTGTCGGACGTGGTCTTCCTCGCGACGGCGAACGTCCTGGAGGCCATCCCCGAGGCGCTGGCCGACCGTATGGACATCGTCCGCCTGGACGGCTACACCGAGGACGAGAAGGTCGTCATCGCCCGTGACCACCTGCTCCCGCGTCAGCTGGAGCGGGCGGGCCTGGCCAAGGACGAGATCACGATCGACGAGGGCGCGCTGCGCAAGCTCGCCGGCGAGTACACCCGTGAGGCGGGCGTACGCAACCTGGAGCGGTCCCTCGCCCGGCTGCTCCGCAAGGTCGCGGCACAGCACGAACTGGGCGAGAGGGAACTGCCCTTCGCCGTCCGGGACGAGGACCTGCGCGGGCTGATCGGGCGCCCGCACCACGTGCCCGAGTCCGCCCAGGACCCGGCCGAGCGGCGCACGGCGGTCCCGGGCGTGGCGACCGGTCTCGCGGTCACCGGCGCCGGCGGTGACGTCCTCTACGTGGAGGCTTCGCTGGCCGACCCGGAGACGGGCGCGGCGGGCCTGACCCTCACCGGTCAGCTCGGCGACGTGATGAAGGAGTCCGCGCAGATCGCGCTGAGCTTCCTGCGCTCCCACGGTGCCGAACTGGAGCTGCCCGTCGGGGACCTGAAGGACCGGGGCGTGCACATCCACTTCCCGGCGGGCGCGGTCCCCAAGGACGGCCCGAGCGCGGGCATCACGATGACGACCGCGCTGGCCTCGCTCCTGTCGGGCCGTCTGGTCCGCACGGACGTGGCGATGACGGGCGAGGTCTCGCTGACCGGCCGCGTCCTGCCCATCGGTGGGGTGAAGCAGAAGCTGCTCGCCGCGCACCGGGCGGGCGTGACGACCGTCATCATCCCCAAGCGCAACGAGGCCGACCTGGACGATGTCCCGGCCGAGGTGCTGGACAAGCTGGACGTCCACGCCGTCACGGACGTCCGCCAGGTCCTGGAGCTGGCGCTCGCCCCGGCCACCAGCGGCGCGACGCCGGAGGTTCCGGTGGCGGCGTGACGGACGCCTCCGGATGACCGAAGGCCCGGGTTTCGTGAGGGAGGCCCGGGCCTTCGCCCTGCGGTGCGTCCGCGCACCGCGGTCACCCGCCGGCCGAGGCGGTCGCCGGCCGGCCGGCCGACGACCGTCAGCCGTTGGCCAGGGCCTGCACCCGGTCCAGCGCCCCGTTGAACCGGTCGTGGTCGCCGACGGTCGGGCCCGACGAGGTGTACTGCCACATGGTGTGGTAGTCCCAGCCGGCCGGCAGCGTGCCCGGGTCGGCGGCGTAGCGGGCGATCCACAGCGGGTGGGCGGAGGCGAAGCCGGCGTAGTCGCCGGTGCACTGGGTCCACCAGCTCGTGGCCGTGTAGATCACGGCGTCCCGGCCGGTCCGCGCCCGGTAGGTGTTCAGGAAGTCGGCGATCCAGGCGGTCATCGCGCCCGTCGACTTGCCGTAGCAGGCGGCGCCGTACGGGTTCCACTCGATGTCGAGCACGCCCGGCAGCGTCCTGCCGTCCCTGGACCAGCCGCCGCCGTGGTCGACGAAGTAGTTCGCCTGGGCGGCGCCGCTCGTGGTGTCGGGGGTCGCGAAGTGGTACGCGCCCCGGATCATGCCCACGGTGTACGAGCCGTTGTACTGCTGGGCGAAGGACGGGTTCGTGTAGTACGTCCCCTCGGTCGCCTTGGTGTAGGCCCATCTGACCCCGCTGCTCCACAGGGTCGTCCAGGCGACATCGCCCTGGTAGCCGGCGACGTCCACGCCTTCCGTCTGGGTGACGGCGGCGCTCTGTGGGGCCGTGCCGCGGCCGTCGTGCGCGAGGACGCCCATCCCCATGTACGCGCTGCCGCGGACGGGCGTGCCGGCGGCGCGGGCCGGGAGGGTGAACAGGAGGGAGAACGCGGCGAGCAGGATTCCGGCCGCGAACAGGCGGCGCGGGGATCGGACGGGTCCGGATCTGTGCACGGGCATGACGTGTCTCCGAAGGACTCGGTGGAGCTCGGTGGGGGATCGCTCGGGCAGGCCCCTGCCGGGATGCGTGGGGGTGCGGGGCGTGATCGCCCCGCCGCTCGATGGCGCGGGCATGCCAGTCATTGCCTGAGAGGGAAGCTACGCACGTAGACCGGGGGCTGGGAAGGGAAGCCGGGGGCTGCCGTTGGTCTACGCCTGCGAAATACTGGCGGAGCTGCGGCAATGGCGAAGTTTGGCAGAAACTTTCAGGATCGGGTAACCGGGGCAGGGGTGCTGACGTGCACGAGGACTCAAACGGCGAGGAGCGTCCGGTCGAATCCGGCGTGTCGGGCAGTGGTGTGGACCGCACCGGGGCACCCACCGCCGGTGGCGCCGATGCCGCGGGTGCCGTTGGCGAGGGGCTCGGCACCCTCGATGCGCAGGCGGGGGCCCAGGAGCCCGGCGGCCGAGCGGACCAGGAGTTCCTGTCGCTGGAGCGCGAGCTGACCGTGTTTCTGCGGCGCGCCCGCGCCAGCCAGGGCGAGATGGCCCGCGAGGTCCACCCCGATCTGGAGTCCGCGGCCTACGGCCTTCTCGTACGCCTCGACGAGTGCGGCCGCCAGCGCGCCACGGAACTCGCCGCCTACATCGGTGTCGGCAAGGCCACGATGTCCCGCCAGTTGCGCGCCCTGGAGGACCTCGGCCTGGTCGCCCGGGAGCCCGACCCGGCCGACGGCCGTGCCTGGCTGGTCCACCTCACCGAGGAGGGCCGCAGCCGCGTCGGCCGGGTCCGCGAGGCCCGTCGCGCCCGCTATGTGCGCCAGCTCGCCCACTGGGACCAGCGCGAGGTCGCCGAACTGGCCCGGCTGCTGAACCAGTTGAACCGGGGCATGGAGAAGTAGAAGGCTCCGGGCCGCCTCACAGGCCCACGTACACCACCGTCGCGTCGTCATGCGTCTTGCTGCGGCCCAGGTGCGCCCGCCGCTCCCGGTCGGCGTCCTCCAGGGCCCGTACGCGCTCCACGAGCGCCTCCGCCCCCTCCTTGCGCACGAGGGTGAACAGGTCCGTCCAGTCGCCCTGGCGGAACTTCTCCGTCCAGCGGGTCGCGCCGTCCGTCAGGGCGACGAGGGTGCGCACCGCCGAGCGCGGAAGCTCCCCAGTCACCGCCCGGGCCGAGACCGAGGGGTCGGCGGCCGCCGTGAAGAAGCCGCCCTCCTTGTTGCGGACCGTGGCGTCCGCGATCGCGTCCGAGGCCAGCGAGGCGCGCGGTACGCGGTCGAGCCGGTCGTCCAGCAGGGCGGTGACCGTGCCGTCGGGGGCCTCGGCCAGCAGCGCCGAGTCCGAGAGGACCAGGTACTCCACCGTGGCCTCGGACCAGCGGCCGAGGACCACGGTCGCCTGCGGGGTGCGTGGGTGAGAAAGGTCACAGGTGGCCGCGTGGGCCTCGGCGGTACGGCGGAGTGCCTCCGCCAGGACCTCCGCCAGTGTCAGATCCCGCCGGGAAACGGACAGTTCGGTCAGCGCGCCGCCGAGCTGTGCGCAGAACCAGGGGACCGAATGAAGACACCCGTCGTCGCCCTTCGGCGGTGTCACTCCGTCCAGTACGACCAGCGCTCCGCCCTGTCCTGAAGCCGGAACGGAGAGTGCGGCGAAGTCCTCGTTGGGACGGGCCGCGTCGCCGGGCTCGGAAATCAGTTCCATCCGCATCCGGCCAGTCTGCACCAGCCCTTCACAAGGTCCACGAAAGGCCGCCAACGACTGCGGAATCGGCGCGGTCGACCAGGTCAGGCGCCTGTTTTGACATGGAATGATCGACTCCGGTGAAGCGTGGTGGCGAATACTGCCAAAGCGCGCCGCCGACGTCCAACCGGCCCCCCGTACGAGGCATCCACACGGGCCACGGGAACTTGCCCGCCAACTCCTCGGCGATGTTCACTCCTTCGGGTGGCGGGTCAGGCGAAGTGAGACCTCTGCGCACCGCCGCTGGGAGGGTCGGAAGCCGTCGTACCGGGTCGACGTCCCAGTTGACGGACCGTCACCCGGCCATGGGTACACGAGTCAGGAATGCGAGCACCGGTGCAGAAGACGCGGCCTCGGCGCACAGGCGAGCAGACGGCCACCGAACGGGGTGTCTCCTCCGAGTCCACGAGCAGCGGCCGTACCGCCCACGTGCGAAATCGGCTGATTGTCGCGGTGGCCGTGGTCGCCGCCGCGATCGCGGGCGCCGGGGCGCCGAGCGTCATCGCGGCCTCCGGGCAGCTGAACGACTCCCAGAACCTCGTGACGCTCGCCGAGCAGACCCAGGACGCCCTCACCCTCGCCCACTCGCTGGCGGACGAGCGTGACGCGGTCACGGCGTATGTCGCGGCGGGGCGCGCCAAGTCGCAGGCGCCGGCCGAGCAGCAGGGCGCCCGCGTGGACCGGGAGATCCAGGACCTGCGCGCCAACCCGGACCTCTCCGCCGCGCTGCGCAAGGACCTCGACGACGTGGGCTCCGTACGGAGAACGGCGCTGGTCGGCAAGAGCAGTGCTCTCGATGTGCACCGGGCGTACTCCGCCGTCATCACCGAGCTGCACGCCCTCGCCGACCGGCTGGCCGAGAGAATGCCGCCCCGCGCGGGCTCAGGCGCCTACCCGCTCGCCGAGCTGGACAGTGCCGTGCAGCAGGCCGCCGCCGCCCGCGGACTGCTCGTCGCGGCCCTGAACGTCCCGCAGACCACCCGGACCACCATCAACCCGATCACCGGTCTGCCGACCACCACCACCGGCTCCTCGACGGCCGACACCAAGCAGCGCGACGCGCTCACCGCCGCCGCCCAGCAGGCCGCCGTACGCTCCGACGCCGCCGTCGCCGACTTCCACGACAACGCTACGCAGGCGGCCAGGACCTCCTACGACTCCACGGTCACCGGCCCGGAGGTCACCTCCGCCGAGAAGTACCTGGCCGAGCTCACCGACCAGCCCACCCTCTCCGACAGCGACCTCGGCCTCAGCGCCAGGAAGGTCGACGCGGCCCTGTCCGCCCGCGTCGACCTGATGCGTGGCATCGAGTCCTCGCTCTACGAGAGCCGGAGCAAGGACCTGGGGCAACTGCGCGATGACGACGTCACCGCGCTGGAGATCCGGATCGCCGTCCTCGGCGCGCTGATGCTCGTCGCCGTGGGCATCGCCATGGCCATGGCCCGCAGCCTCACCCGCCCGCTGGCCGTGCTGCGCCTCGGCTCGGCCCGGGTGGCCGCCGACCCGGCCGGCCAGGAGCCGGTGAAGTTCACGGGACGCAACGACGAGTTCGCGCAGGTCGTCCGCTCCGTCAACGCCCTGCAGGCGCACGCCGTCGCCCTCCAGGAGCGCCTCGGGACCCTGGAGGCCGACCGCAAGCACCTGGTCGGCCAGCGTCAGACCATGGCCGACGAGCGCGCCGCCCTGCGCGCCGAACTCGACGAGGCCTCGGCGCACCTGGAGCAGATCCGGCACAGCATCCACTCCACCTTCGTCAACCTCGCGCTGCGCACCCTCGGCCTGGTCGAGCGTCAGCTGTCCGTCATCGAGGGCCTGGAAGAGCGCGAGCAGGACCCCGAGCGGCTCGCCACCCTCTTCCGGCTGGACCACTTCGCCACGGTGATGCGCCGCCACAGCGAGAACCTGCTGGTCCTCGCCGGTGCGGAGCATGTCCAGCAGCACGCGGGGCCGGTGCCGCTGGTGGACGTGGTGCGGGCCGCGGTCAGCGAGATCGAGCGGTACGAGCGCGTCCGGATCGCCGCGCTGCCGCCGCACGCGCATATCGCGGGCTTCGTCGCCGACGACCTCTCGCACCTGGTGGCCGAACTGCTGGAGAACGCCGCCTCCTTCTCGCCGCCGGACGTCGCCGTCGAGATCTCCGGCTGGCTCCTGGAGAACGGCGAGGTGATGCTCTCCGTCCAGGACGAGGGCATCGGGATGACCGATGAGCGGATGAGCCGGCTCAACGCCCGGCTCGCCGCCTTCGACCCGGCCGAACCGTACGACCAGGAAGGCGGCGAGGGCCTGGGACTCGGCCTGTACGTGGTGGCCCGCCTCGCCCACCGGCACGGCGTCCGCGTCCAGTTGCGGGACCAGAAGCAGGGCGGTGTCGCGGCGGTCGTCGTGCTGCCGAGGACCCTGCTCGCCGAGGCCCCGGTGGCCGCCGTGCCCACGGCGGGCACGGGCCCGGTGGCGGGCGGCACGGCCTCCGTGTCCCTGCCCGGCGCCGACGCGGAGGCCAACTCGAACATCCTCAGCGGCCGCGGCCGGATCACCGTCCGGGAGCCGCGGCGCGACGAGGACCCGCTGATCGCGGCGGCGGAACAGGCCGTGCGGAACCGGGACGATGCCGTGGCCGCCCGGGGCGAAGAGGGCGTGCGGGCCGAAGGCGCCGTACGGGACGCGGACGCCGTACGGGGTGAAAGCGCCCTACGGGACGCCGGCGCCCTACGGGGCGAAAGCGCCGTAGGCGACAAACGCTTCGTACGCGACGAACGCTTCGTACGGCATGAACAGGCCGCGCGGAACGAAGCCGCCGTACGGCACGAAGAAGCCCTACGCGAGGATCGGGCCACCCAGGCGTCCCCGGGCCCGGCCCCGGAGCCCCCCGCCGATCTGCCCGGCCCCGAGACCACGATGGAGCTGCTGCTTCCGTCGCCCCGGGCGGAGCAGCCCGCGACCGCGCCCGGCACCGGTGCCGTCCGCGGATCCGCGGAGGGCGCGTACGCCATAGGCCCCGACGCCCACGAACGCACCGTCGACGAGGGAACGCCCGCGACGCCGCCGGCCCCCGAGGACCCCGTGGAGCCCGAGGCCCCCCGGGTCACCGCCAAGGGCCTGCCCAAGCGCACCCCGAAGATCTCCGCGCCCGCCCCGGCGCCCCGCCCGCGCGCCGGCGGGGTGGACGCCGATGCGCTGCGCCGCAGGCTCGGCGGATTCCACCGTGGCGCCGCGCAGGGCTACCGTCACGTCGAGGCGGAGATCGCCGAGAAGACGGGTGAGAACAGGGCGCCCGCGCAGCGCCCCACAGCACCACCTCAGAACGCAACACCCGGTACCGCACCGGACGTTGACCCAACGGGGGGCACAGTCGAGGAGGCAAGCAGTTGACCGCGCCCAGTACCTTCGGACTGAGCAGTGAGGCCCGCAACCTGCACTGGCTGCTGACGAACCTCGTCGAGGAGGTGCCGGGACTGCTGTCGGTCGCGGTGGTCTCCTCCGACGGCCTGCTGCTCCTCTCGTCCGACCCCGGCCGCAACGCACAGGCCCGCGCGGGCCACACGGACAAACCCAACGGACCCAGAGGGTCGGCCGCCGACCTCGCCACCGTCGTCTCCGGCATCGGCAGCCTCACCATCGGCGCCGCGAAGCTGATGGACTTCGGCGGGGTCCGGCACACCATGGTCGCGATGGACGAGGGCAGCCTCTTCGTGATGTCCATCAGCGACGGCTCGCTGCTCGGCGTGCACGGCTCCGCGGACTGCGACATGAGCGTGGTGGCGTACCACATGGCGCTCTTCGTCGGCCGCGCCGGGCACGTCCTGACGCCCGAACTCCGCAGCGAACTGCGCAAATCCCTCGAGGCCGAGTCGGCGGGGAGCACCCGATGAGCAGTACACCGAAGAAGCTTCCCGTGCGCGGCGGCGAACGCAAACCCGCCCGCGTACGCCCCTATTCGCTCACCGGCGGCCGTACCCGCTTCGGGCATGTGCTGCTGGTTGAGACCTTCGTGGCCGCTCTGGAGGCCCCCGAAGAACGCCGTGAACTGACCAATGGTTCACTGGCCACCCGAGTGATGCCCGAGATGCGGGCCATCGTCGAACTCTGCCGCCGCATGCGCACGGTGGCCGAGATCGCAGCCCTGCTGAAGATGCCGCTCGGGGTGGTCCGCGTGCTCCTCAGCGACCTCGCGGACCAGGGAAAGATCCGTGTGTACGGAACCGGTCACGGCCCCGGACAGCCGGACCGCGCTCTGCTGGAAAGGGTGCTGAGTGGACTCCGTCGTCTCTGACGCCTCCCCGGGCGTCTCACCGCTCCCCGTCGACCTCGACGAGCAGGAGCACCTCCAGGCCTGGCAGACGGACCGCACGCGCGCCCCGATCGCCACGAAGATCGTGGTGGCGGGTGGCTTCGGCGTCGGCAAGACCACCCTGGTGACCGCCGTCTCGGAGATCACGCCCCTCCAGACGGAGGCGCTGATGACCGAGGCCAGCCAGGAGACCGACGACCTCACCGAGACACCGGAGAAGCTCACCACCACGGTGGCGATGGACTTCGGCCGCATCACGCTCGACGACGACCTGGTGCTCTATCTCTTCGGCACGCCGGGCCAGCAGCGGTTCTGGTTCATGTGGGACGACCTGGTGCGCGGTGCGATCGGCGCGGTGGTGCTGGCCGACACGCGCCGGCTCGCGGACTGCTTCCCGGCGCTCGACTACTTCGAGAGCAGCGGCCTGCCCTACGTGGTCGCGGTCAACCACTTCGACGGCAGCGAGCGGTTCGAACCCGAGGATGTGCGTGAGGCCCTCACCATCCCCGCTCATATACCTGTCATGATCATGGACGCGCGGCGCCGGATCTCGGTGATCGAGACCCTCCTGGCCCTCGTGGGCCACGCGCTCGACGTCACCCCCGAGTAGTCCCGATAGGAGCACCACCCGCATGCGGAAGATACTCGTCGTCGGAGCCGGCCAGTCCGGACTCCAGCTCGCCCTCGGCCTCCAGTCGCACGGGTACGAGGTCACCCTGATGTCCAACCGGACCGCGGACGAGATCCGCTCCGGCCGGGTGATGTCGACGCAGTGCATGTTCCACACGGCGCTTCAGCACGAGCGCGACCTTCAGCTGAACTTCTGGGAATCCCAGGCCCCGAGGATCGAGGGGCTCGGTGTCTCCGTGGCGGCTCCGGAGTCCGGGGCTGCCCCCAGCGGTGGCTGGGGGAGGGTCATCGACTGGGTGGGCAGGCTGGGCGGCTACGCGCAGTCGGTGGACCAGCGCGTGAAGATGGCCGGCTGGATGGAGACGTTCGCACAGCGCGGCGGCCAGCTGGTCATCCACGGCGCGGCGGTCTCCGACCTCGACTACTTCTCCCGCACCTACGACCTGGTGCTGGTCTCGGCGGGCAAGGGCGAACTGGTGTCCATGTTCGGCCGCGACGCCTCGCGCTCCCCGTACAGCGAGCCGCAGCGCGCCCTCGCGGTCGCCTACGTACACGGCCTGGGCCCCCGCCCGGAGCACCCGGACTACGACGCGGTGCGCTGCAACCTGGTCCCGGGCGTCGGCGAACTGTTCGTCATGCCGACCCTGACCAACTCCGGCCGCGCCGACATCCTGTTCTGGGAGGGCATACCCGGTGGTCCGCTCGACGTCTTCAAGGGCGTCAAGGACCCCTCCGAGCACCTCTCCCTGACCCTGGCGCTCATGGAGCGCTTCACGCCCTGGGAGTACGCACGGGCCACCAAGGTCGAGCTGACCGACGCGAACGGCACCCTGTCGGGCCGCTACGCGCCCACTGTCCGCAACCCGATCGGCCGCCTCCCCGGCGGCGGACTGGTCCTGGGCGTGGCGGACGTGGTCGTGGCGAACGACCCGATCACCGGGCAGGGCTCCAACTCGGCGTCCAAGTGCGCCGCGGTCTACCTCGCCTCGATCCTCGAACAGGGTGACAAGGAGTTCGACGAGGCCTGGATGCAGGCGACGTTCGACCGCTACTGGGACGTGGCCCGGCACGTCACCAAGTGGACGAACGCGATGCTGGGCGTGCCGCCGGAGCACGTCCTGAACCTGATCGGCGCGGCGGGCGCCCTCCCGCCGGTGGCCGACCGGTTCGCCAACGGCTTCAACGACCCGGCCGACTTCGAGAACTTCTTCTACGAGCCGGAGAAGACGGAGGCGTACCTGGCCTCGGTGTCCGGAGCCTGACCGGCCACCGCGCAAGTGAACGGCCCCTGAACGGGCAAGCTGTCCAGGGGCCGTCGTGCTGTCCGAGGTCCGTCTGAGGAGCCTCGGTCCCCAACGGATCGGACCGGCCGATGCCGCCGGTGGGGCAAGTGTCCGGCGGCTAGCGCTGCGGCGCGGTCTCGGTCAGGCCACGCTCGTACTCGGAGAGGGCCGCGAGCTGGTCGGGGCTCAGCGAGGCGAGCCGTTGCTCGATGCCGTTCAGCCGCCGCTCGACGTCGTCCCGCTCCTTCCGCTGCCGCCCGGTCAGGGCGCGCTGGCCGTCGAGGGCCTTGTGCGCCGCGCGGGCCAGTTCGTCGGCGCGCTTCTCCGCGGCGGCCAGCTCACGCACCTTCTCCGCCCGGTCCCGGGCCAACTGCGTGATCACATGTCCCTCGTCGAGGGCGTGTTGCGGATCCCGGGCCATCAGCAGGCGTACGTAGGAGGAGATGTCCATGCTGCCGCGGTACTGCTGCCGCGCCAGCAGGCCGACCGCGCGACGGCCCTCCTCCAGGGCGAGCCGGGCCCGGGCGAGCCGGCCGTCCAGCCGCGCCGCCTCGGCCTGCCGCTTCTTCAGCTGCTGGGCGGTGACGTTGTAGGTCTCGGTCGCCTGTTCGGCTCGCCGGTAGGTCTGCCGGAGGTTCGTCAGCAGATCGGAGAGCGTACGGTCCGCGTCCGGTGCCCGGCTGGAGTCGGGGGACGGGGCCGGGGCCCCCGTCGCGGGCGTGGGTGCGAGCAGGGCCGAGGCCGTCACCGCCGCCGCGCACACCATGCGGAGCACCCGCTGCGCCATGTGATCACCTCCGGTGCGGGTGTTCTTCCCCCTCGCACCGGCAGCATGGGACGCGCGCAGGCCGGGCGCGCGCCCGGTGGTCCGGCCGGCCCAGTGAGGTCACCCGGTGGTGGCGTCCGGTCCGTCGCCGTGCGCCGTGCCGCCTGCCCCCGTGCGCGGCTTCGACCACGGCCACCGCAGACGCCCGCCACGGTCCCCCTCGGGGTCGTACGCGTACTTCCAGCCGGGGTGGAGCCCGAATCTGCCGGGAGGTCCCGCCGGGACGCGCCGGTAGACGAGGACGGTGGGCGGGCCGCCGGCCGTGTCGGGGACCGGGACGCGGTACGTCTTCGGCGGGTGGCCGGTCAGGCCGAGCAGGACCGGAAGGACGCGCCCGTCCAGGGGGCCGCCCACGAACGGGGTGTCTTGGCTCTTCACGGCACCAGTGTCCTCCGCACGGCAGCGGACCCGGTCACCCGGCACCGGGGCGGAGCGGGTGACGCGTGGCCCCCGCGGCGCGGTACCGGGTCACAGCAGGCGCCCCGCATCGCCGATCACCGGCAGGACGCGCCGGACCAGGGAGCCGACGGGCCCCTCGGCGCTCTCCAGGGCCAGTGCCGCCCGCACCACGGCGGCGGTCTGCGCATCGCGCCCCGCGGTGGCCACGAGGCACGCGACGAACTGCTCCACGAGCCAGTCCCTCAGCTCGTCGACCGGCGGCTGCTTGTCCTCGTCCAGCCAGATCAGGGAGGCGGCCTCGACGGTGGTGATCCACATCCGCACGGTCATCCGCAGCCGCGGTCCCGGCTCCTCGGCGCCGATGTGGCTGAGGATGTGCGCGGCGGCGGCCCGTCGCACCCCGTCCACGATGGCGGTGGTGCGGGACGTCTCGACGACGCTGCCGCCCTGGAGCAGGGCGCTGAACCCGGCGTCGTGCCGGCCGACGAAGGTGAGGTAGCGGTCCAGGGCACGGCTCAGGCGCCGGGTGAGCGGCCCCTCCTGGGGCTCGGCGAAGCACTGCTGGAGCTCCTCGGCCGCGGAGCGCAGGGCGGCCTCGTAGAGCTGCTGCTTGCCGCCCGGGAAGTAGCGGTACACCAGCGGGCGGGAGACCCCGGCCGCCTCCGCCACGTCGTCCAGCGAGACCTCCTCGGGCGCGCGGTGCGCGAACAGGGACAGCGCGGCGTCGAGGAGCTGGGTCCGGCGCTCTTCGACGCTGAGCCTGCGATACGCGCGGGTCGGGGCCTCGGAGGTCATGTCCCGCAGCGTAATCGGGACGCCGGAGGAAGGGGCGGCCGCCGTGGGGGCGGCCGTCCGGTTGTCGCCCGCCCGCGCGCCGTGGTCAGGCCAGCAGCCCCGAGGACTTCCACAGCCGCCGGCCCACCCCCCGCAGCACCCCGATGTCGTCGAGGAAGCCGGTCAGCCGCTGCGCGCCGGTCTGCATGACCTCCCGGCGGTGGCCGCTGGCCCGCACCTGGGCCACGGCCTCCCGCTTGTCCAGACCCACGTTCGTGTACACCTCGGGGTTCACGAAGGCGACCGAAAACACCCGGGCGAACTCGCCGGAGGTGATCCGCGTGAACTCCTGCGACCACCGCGGAGCGGTCAGCATCTGGCGGCGCAGTTCCTCACGCGCGTAGCGGACGTGCCGGGCCTCCTCCACGACGTGGATGCGGGTGACCCCGCGGATCAGCGGCTGCACCCGCTCGTCGGGGAAGGTCAGCCGCTGCATCCAGTCCAGCACCTCCTCGCCGAGGAGTGTGGCCGTGAAGGACCCGGGGGTCGTCGAGATCGTCTTGAAGACCCGGCCCAGGCTCTGGTGGACCCGGCTGACCGGGTACCAGGGCGTGCCGCCGTGGGTGATCAGCCGGGCGAACATCCTGGAGTGGCGGCACTCGTCCTCGATCTCGGTGAGCGCGTAGCGCACATGCGCGCTCGTGGCCGCCTTGTCGTAGATGTGCCGCACCAGCAGTTGCATGAGGATGATCTCGAACCAGATGCCGAGCGAGGCGAGCGAGGCGGCCTCGTGCTGGGAGAGCAGGATCCGCTGCTCCTCGCCCATGCGCTTCCACAGCGGCGTGTCGTACAGCGACACCAGCTCCGGGGGCCAGAACCACTTGCCGTCCTCGAAGGGGGCGTCCCAGTCCAGTTCCCTGTCCGGGTCGAAGGAGTGCCTGGCGGAGGAGGCGAGCAGCCGCTCGGCCACCTGTTCCCGGTCCTTGAGCAGGCCGAGCGCGTCGCGCAGCACGTCGGCTTCGGTCACGGTCGTCATCGCTGTTCCCCACCACGTCGTCGTACGGGCCGCTGTTACCGGCGGTCACGTCTTATGAGACTGCGTGTCAGCAAGGACGTCAATCCCCTGCGCGGCACTCGTTGACGCCGCGTCTGCCACGGGGGGCGTTCCAAGCGGGGTGGGAGCGGCGGAAGCCGGACCGGACCCGGCCGGGAACCGGACCGACCGAAAACCGGGCTGCGCGGATCACCGCCCGGCGCAGGAGAATCGGCGGGTGGCCGAGGTGCCGGTCGCCGCGGCCGGCGCGGGACCTCTCCCTCGTGACCGGTGAACGGAGGCTTGAGCGGTGACGGTTCGAGACCGGGGGCCCGTGGCGGACGCCGCCGCCCGTCGCAGTCTGGCGGGCCTCGCCCTCGGGGACGCCTTCGGCGAGCGCTGGTTCCCCCTCTTCCGCGAGCCGGCGCGGGCGCTGGCGGAGATACGCGCGCGGCGCACGCCCGAGGAGCCCGAGTGGCCCTGGACCGACGACACGGCGATGGCCCTGGCCGTGCTCCGGGTGCTGGACGAGCATGGGGAGATCCGCCAGGAGGACCTCGCCCAGGCCTTCGCGCTGGGCTACGACGCCGACCCGGACCGTGGATACGGGCGCGGGATGCACGAGTTGCTGCCCCGGCTGCTCGACGGGGCGGAGCGGTGGCGGGAGTTGTCGCGGGGCCTGTTCGACGGCGAGGGCAGCCTCGGCAACGGGGCGGCCATGCGGGTGGCGCCCCTGGGCGCGTGGTTCCACGACAGCCTGCCGCGGGTCGTGGAGCAGGCGGCCCTGTCCGCCGAGGTCACCCACGCCCACCCCGAGGGCGTCGCGGGCGCGGTCGCCGTGGCGGTCGCGGCCGCGCTCAGCGCGCGGGGCCGGCTGAGCCTCGACACGGTGGTCTCGCTGACCCCGCCGAGCGCGGTGCGGGACGGCCTGGTGCGCGCGGCGGCCCTCCCCTTGACCACCGAGCCGTGGAAGGCCTCCGACATCCTCGGCAACGGACAGCGGATCAGGGCGGACGACACCGTCCCGTTCGCCGTGTGGACCGCGGCCCGGCACCCGGACGACCTCACGGCCGCCCTGTGGGCGACGGCCGAGGGTTTCGGCGACGTCGACACCACCTGCGCCATCACGGGCGGCATCGTGGCCGCCGCCGTAGGACTGGAGGGCGTACCACCGGAGTGGCTACGACGCCGGGAGCCGCTGCCCGGCGAGAGCGCTCGGTGACGGCTGGACCGGGCGGCCCAGGTCCTCCTCGACGGCCCCACCGGGCAGGCCCGCCACCGGCGCCGCCTCCCCGGGCGGGAACGATGTGCGCAGTGTGAAGGCGTGCGGCGTCGGCCCGTGGGCGCGCAGGTGCAGCAGACGCTCCTCGGCCTCCGCCACGGTCGGACGATGCCCGGCCTGAACCCACCACAGCGCCGTGACGGCCTCCTCGAGCCGCTCGAACCACTCGCGCCGCCGGGCAAGCAGCTCCCGGTGCCGCCCCTGGTACATGAACGCCGTGAGGGCGTCGGTGTCCCGCCACGTCGACATGTTGACGATCAGCCACTCGTCGCCGAGGACCGGGATGTCCGTGGCGTTGCCCGAGTCGCCCTGGAGGCGCCATACGAAACCGTCCGAGGCGTCGGCCACCGCGTTCACGGGGTCCAGGGCGTCCACGAAGTCCTTCAGCCGCGGTGAGTCCAGCGGGGCCGTGAGGCGGGCGATGTTGACCTGGGCGAGTTCGTACGCGGCTGCGGGGCGGTCGGTATGCGTCATGGACCGAACGGTAGGTCGTCGCACCCGGTCCGCGGCAGCCCCGTCTCACCACGCGGATCCGGTCGGCGTCCGGTCAACGCGCCGTGGGCGACAGCGCGTTGACCCCGGACGGCGTCCGCGGGCCCACCCCGGGCCGCGGGCGCGCGTTCGGCCCGGATCCCGGCCGGGCGTTCGGCCCGGATCCCGGCCGGGAGTCCAGAACCGCCTCCATCACGGCCTTCGCGATCGGCCCCGCGTCCCCGCCGCCGCTGATCTCCCCGCGTGCACCCGTCGCGTCCTCCACCACCACCGCGACCGCCACCGCCGGCTCCGCCGCGTCATCCGGTTGCGCCCAGGAGATGAACCAGGCGTAGGGCCTGCCGGAGTTGCCCACACCGTGCTGGGCCGTGCCCGTCTTGCCGCCCACCAGGGCGCCGGGGATCGCCGCGCTCCGGCCCGTCCCCTCCTGAACGACCTCCGTCATCATCTCCCGCAGCAGCGCCGCGGTCGCCGGGCTCATGGCCCGGTACCGGGTGCGCGGACCGGTCGCGCTGACCGTCTCGCCGTGGCTCGTCGTCGTCTTCTCCACGAGGTACGGCGTCTTCACCGAGCCCCCACCCGCCACAGCCGCCGCGACCATCGCCATCTGAAGCGGTGTCGCCCTCGTGTCGAACTGCCCGATGGAGGACATCGCGAGCTGTGCCTGGTCCAGCTTCCGGTCGAACGTACTCGGCGCCACCGCGAACGGCACCCGCAGCCCTGGGTCATTGAAGCCGAAGCCCTCCGCGGTGGCCGCCATGGTTCGCAGCCCCACCGCGACGCCCATCTTCGCGAACACCGTGTTGCACGACCACACGAACGCATACCGCAGGGACGCGTTCGCACAGCCGTCCGTCTCATTGGTCAGCCGGGTCGTCGTGCCCGGCAGGAGGTAGGGGTCCGGGGACGGCGTCGGATCGTCGGGGTCCCACACCAGCCCCGAGTCCAGCGCCGCCGCGGCCGTCACCACCTTGAAGGTGGAGCCGGGCGGGTACGTCTGCCGGATCGCCCGGTTGAGCATGGGCTGCGCCGCGTCCCCGTTCAGCCGAGCCCAGGCGCGGGCGGCGGACGCCGAAGCACCCGACAGCTCCCCGGGGTCGTAGGACGGCGCCGAGACCAGTGCCAGGACCCGCCCGGTGGCCGGCTCGATGGCCGCCACCGCACCCGTGCGTCCGGCCAGATAGCGGAAGGCGGCCCGCTGCGCCGCCCCGTTGAGGGTGGTGACCACCCGGCCGCCCGGCGGGCGCTTGCGCACCAGGTCGTTCCACAGGGGGAACAGCGAGAGCATCGGATCGGTCCCTGCCAGCACCGGGTCCTGCGCGTTCTCCAGCAGTGTCGTCCCGTACCGCTGCGAGGCGAAGCCCGTGACCGGCGCGTACAGCGGGCCGTCCGTGTAGGTGCGCTCGAAGCGGAACATCCCGCCGGTGTCCCGGGAGCCGGTCACCGGCCGTCCGTCGACGACGATGTCGCCGCGCGGCCGGCCGTAGCGGTCGATCGCCTGCCGGTGGTTGGCGGGGTTGTCGCCGTACCGCTCGGACTCGAAGATCTGCACCCGCGTCGCGTTCAGCAGCAGCGCGACCAGCAGCACCGCGCACAGGGCCGCCGCCCGGCGGATGGTCGGGGCCCCGCCGGGCCGGGCGAAGTCGAGATCCGGGGGGAGGCTCACGGCACCGCCGTCCCGTCGTACTGCCCGCGTGCCGAGTCGCTGATCCGGATCAGCAGCGCCACGATGATCCAGTTGGTCACGACCGAGGAACCGCCCTGCGCGAGGAAGGGCATCGCCATACCGGTGAGCGGGATCAGCCCCGTCACCCCGCCCGCGATCACGAACACCTGGAGCGCGACGATCGACGCGAGCCCGACGGCGAGCAGACGCCCGAACGGGTCGCGCAGCGCGAGGCCCGCCCGGTAGCCGCGCTCCACCAGCAGCGCGTAGACCAGGAAGAGCGCGGCGAGGCCCGCGAGCCCCAGTTCCTCGCCCGCCGTGGCCAGGATGAAGTCCGACTTCACGGCGAAGCCGATGAGGACCGAGTGGCCGAGCCCGAGCCCGGTGCCGAGCGCCCCGCCGGCGGCGAACGCGAACAGGGACTGCGCGAGCTGGCCCGCCCCCCGCCCGGCCTCGATCGACGCGAAGGGGTGCAGCCAGTCCGCGACCCGGCCGTGCACATGCGGTTCCAGCCGGCCGACCGCGAGCGCGCCGAGGACGGCGAGCACCAGGCCCACGGCGATCCAGCCGGTACGGCCCGTGGCGACGTAGAGCAGCACCACGAACAGGCCGAAGAACAGCAGCGAGGTGCCGAGGTCACGCTCCAGGACCAGCACCCCGACGCTCAGCAGCCAGACCGCCACGACCGGGCCGAGCACGCGCCCTGCGGGCAGCCGCAGCCGCCCCGGACGGCGGGCCGCCAATGCCAGCGCATGGCGGTTCGCCGCCAGATACCCGGCGAAGAACACCGCCAGCAGGATCTTCGCGAACTCCCCGGGCTGGATGGAGAACCCGGCGATCCTGAGCCAGATCCGGGCGCCGTTCACCGCCGGGAAGAAGATCGGCAGGATGAGCAGCAGCAGCGCGGCGACCACGCAGAGGTAGGTGTAGCGCTGGAGCACCCGGTGGTGGGGCAGCAACAGGACCACGACGATGAACAGGGCCACGCCGACCGTCGACCAGTAGAGCTGGGTGGGCGCGGCCCGGTCGCCGGGGGTCGCCAGATCGAGGCGGTAGATCAGCACCAGGCCCATGCCGTTGAGCAGGACCGCGATCGGCAGCAGCAGCGGATCGGCACTGGGGGCCCGCAGGCGCACCGCCCCGTGCGCGAGCAGCGCGAGCAGGCCGAGCCCGGCGCCGTAGCGCACGGTGCCGGGCGGGACGCTGCCGTGGTCGGCGAGACCGACGGCGCAGTAGCCGTACACGGAGAGCGAGACGGCGAGGACGATGAGGGCGCACTCGAAGCCACGGCGCCGGGGCGGAGGCGGGACGGGAGCGAGGGCGTCCGCCGTCGCCCCGGCCGTCCGTGCCGTCTCCACTCCTCGCGTTCCGGGCTCGATCATGTGCGGAACGTAGCAAGCGCGCGACTGGCGTGTCCCGTTATAGGGGGTTAATCGGGCCGTTCCGGTGCATGTGGGGCGGCCGGCCGCCCTCGACGGGAGCCTGACGGCCGGAGACCACCGCCGGTCGTGTCACTCCGCGAGTTCCTCCAGAAGACGGGCCGTGTCCAGACCGGCCCGCAGATACTCCACGAACAACTCGTTGTGCAGCGCCCAGGGGCCACGGCGGGCGCGGATCATCCGGATCGCCTCGTCGGCGCTGTGACCGGCCCGGATCAGCGCCTGGGCGACGACCAGCCCCGAACGGTTGTACCCGTGGTAACAGCGGACGAGGACCCTGCGGCCGTCCTCGAGGGCGTCGTCGGCCGTCTGCGCGAGCCGCATCACGCCCGCGATCTGCGTCCCGTCCAGCGGCCCGTCCGGTATCGGCCAGACATGGTGCTCGACCCCCTCGTCCGGCCCGTACCCCGGCAGCCGCAACAGGCTCAGCACCAGATCGAACTCGTCGCTCACAACGGCGATTTCCCGCTGCCCTGAACGCCCCGCGAACTCGTGCCCGCCCATCCACAGACCGGGCACGATCTCGCTCCACGGGACATCCGGAGCGGGAACCTCGGGTTGCATTCTGCGGGTCCGCAACGGCGCCTCCCACCGAGTCCCCAACTGCTCACAAAGGTAACCGGGTTCTTGCCCCTGGAGCACCCCGCCTGTTCCCATGGTCATGGGGTGATGGTGCATGGACGGACTGCGCGTCATACCGACCTGGCGACACGGCCAGGAACGCCTGTACGTATGCGGCGCCGACGGCAGGAACGTGGCCTGGTACGACCGCGAGACGGGACGGGTCAACGTGCTCGTCGAGGACCGGCGCCAGGACGTGCTGGAAGCGCTCCGGCCGTACCTGACCGGCCCCGTCACCGTGGGACCGCCGCCCGTTCCCACCCCTGCCGAGCTGGCCCGGCTCGCCCTGCATCCGGACGACGACCTGGCGCCGAACCGGCCCGGCGAGGCCCTGCTGATCGCCCTGGACCGCGACCCGGGGCCCACGCACCGGCTGCGCCCCGACTCCCGGCGGCAGGCGCTCGCCGCCGAGCAGACGGTGGGGGACGCCCTGGACCAGCTGGAGGGCGCGGGCTGGCGCACCCTGCACTCGGTGCCGCTGCCCGGCGGGGACCGTGTCCACCACCTGGTGATCGGCCCCGGCGGCCTCTTCGTCGTCCACGCGCTCAACGCCCGCAGACAGCGGGTCCGCGTGGCCGACCCGGTGGTGAGGGTGGGCCGCGGCGAGCCCCGCCCGCTGCTGCGCCGGGTGCGCGCCGACGCGGACCGCGTGTCGTACGCCCTCACCGCCGAGGTGCACCCCGTCCTGGCGGTGACGGAGCCCGCCCGCCTCGAGGTCACGGCCCCGCCGCGGGAGGTCCGCGTGCTGACGGACACCGACCTGTCCGGCCTCGCCCGCCTGGGCGGCGTACTCAAGCCGGCCGACGTGGAGGCGCTGCACGCCATGGCGCGGGACCGGCATACGTGGGCCAAGGTGTGACCGCGCATCCGGGGCGGGGTGTGACCGGTCGGAGGGCGTGACGGGCCGGAGGGTGTGACCGGGGAGGGCATGACCGGTCGGTTGGTGTCGGTGTGACCGCTTCACGGCTGTGACCGCTTCATGGCTGTGATCCGGGCATGGCGTGAACGGTTCGCGGCCGTGATCAGGGCATGGCTGTGATCGGGTTCGCGGCTGTGACCCGTCTGTGGCTGTGGCCGGGTTCGCGGCTGTGACCCGTCTGTGGCTGTGGCCGGGTTCGCGGCTGTGACCACCTCCCGGGGCTCTGCCCGCTTCACGGTCTGAGGCCAGCTCAGGAGGGCAGTGGGCCCGCTCCGGCGGGATCCAGCAGGGGGGCCAGCAGGTCGCCGTACGCCTGGAGGCGGGGAGCGATGTCCGGGGCCCGCAGGACGAGGGCACCCGGGGACGCGCAGGCGGCCACCTCCTCCCATGTCACCGGCGCGGACACGGTCGGCTCCGCCCGCGCCCGCAGGGTGTAGGGCGCCGCCGTCGTCTTGCGCGCCGCGTTCTGGCTCCAGTCCACGAAGACCTTCCCCGGCCGCAGACTCCGCGTCATGCGGTGCAGCACCCGGCGCGGCATCGCCTGCTCCGCCTCCACGGCGAGCCGCTTGGCGTACTCGGTCGTCCGCCGCGACGGCGTGGGCTCCACCGAGGCCAGTAGATGCAGTCCCTTCGAGCCGGACGTCTTCGCATACGCCTCGATCCCGTCCTCGGCGAGCCGCTCCCGCAGCCACAGGGCGACCTCGCAGCACTCGACGACGGTCGCCGGTGCGCCCGGATCCAGGTCGAACACCAGCCGGTCCGCCACGTCGGGGGTCTCGACGCGCCACTGCGGGGTGTGGAACTCGGTGACGAGATTCGCCGCCCACATCAGGCTCGCCAGGTCCTGGATCAGCACCATGCGGGCGGGGCCCTCCGCGCGCGGCACCTCGGCCGTGGTGACCCAGTCGGGCGTACCCGGCGGCACGTTCTTGGCGAAGAAGACCTGGCCGTCCGGGCCGTCCGGGTACCGCAGGAAGGACAGCGGGCGGTCGCGCAGATGGGGCAGCAGCGCGTCCGCGGTGGTCGCGTAGTAGTGCAGCAGCTCGCCCTTGGTGAAGCCGGTCGCGGGATGGAGGACCTTCTCCAGATTGCTGAGTGCGAGCCGCCGCCCCTCCACCTCAGTGATCGGCGTCATACGATGAGAATCCCATGAAATCACCCGGTATCGAGTGAAAAGGTGCGGCACGTGCGATCCATTTGGAACGGCGCCATCTCGTTCGGCCTGGTCAGCATCCCCGTCAAACTGATGAACGCCACCGAGAACCACTCGCTCTCCTTCCGCCAGATCCATCTGAAGGACTGCGGCCGCATCCGCTACCGGAAGTTCTGCGAGCTGGAGGACCGCGAGGTCTCGCCGCCGGAGATCGGCAAGGGCTACGAGGACGCGGACGGTTCGGTCGTGCCGATCACGGACGAGGACCTGGCGCATCTGCCCCTCCCGACCGCCAAGACCATCGAGATCGTGGCCTTTGTGCCGGCCGACCGGATCGACCTGCTCCAGATGGACACGGCGTACTACCTGTCGGCGCACGGCGCCCCGGCCACCAAGCCCTACGCCCTGTTGCGGGAGGCGCTCAGGCGCAGCGGCAAGGTGGCCGTCGCGAAGTACGCGCTACGGGGCCGGGAGCGGCTCGGCATGCTGCGCGTGGTCGATGACGTGCTCACCATGCACGCACTGCTGTGGCCGGACGAGATCCGGGGGGCGGAGGGGGTGGCGCCGGAGGCCGACGTCTCCATCCGCGACAAGGAGCTGGATCTCGCGGACACGCTGATGGACACGCTGGGGGAGGTGGACTTGGACGAGCTGCACGACGAGTACCGCGAGGCGGTGGAGGAGCTGATCGCGGCGAAGGCGGAGGGCAGGAAGCCCCCGCCGGCTCCCGAGCCCGAGGGCGGCAAGGTCCTGGACCTGATGGCGGCCCTGGAGAAGAGCGTGCGCGTGGCCCGGGAGTCCCGGGGCGGGGAGCCGGGCCGGGAGGCGGAGGTGAGACACCTGCCGTCCCGGGAGCCGGCGCGTGCGGCACCGAAGGAGGTCGGCGGCAAGAAGTCGACGTCGACCGCGAAGAAGGCGACGGCGACGAAGACCGCGCCGAAGAAGACGACGGCGGGTACGACGAAGTCGACGTCCAACGCCAAGACCGGCACGAAGACGGCGGCCAAGAAGACCGCAGCGAAGAAGACCTCAGCGAAGAAGGCGACGGCGAAGAAGGCGACGGCGAGGGAGACGACGGCGAAGAAGGCGACGGCGAGGGAGACGACGGCGAAGAAGGCGACGGCGAAGGAGACGACGGCGAAGAAGGCGACGGCGAGGGAGACGACGGCGAAGAAGACCACCGAGAAGAAGGCGGCGGGGCGGAAGCGGGCCGGGTGAGGTGTGCGCGACGCCCGGCGACCACAGCCCCGTACCTGCACCGGTGCCGTACCCGTTCCGGATGCCGCTCCTGACCACCCATACCCCGGAGACGGACGTCATTCCCCGCGGGCCCCCTCATCGTCCAACGGCATCCCGTCGGTCGGCGCAGCGTCGGGATCCCGGAGCCGGACGTCGTCGCTCGGAGCGGGGGCAGGGGCAGGGCCAGGCGTCGATGCGGCCGAGCGGAGATCCGGGCGGAGATACGCAGAGGCCTGTGGAGAGGGGAGGGCGCTCGGGAGGAAGGCCCTGTCCTCGTCGTGCCTGCGGTGGCCGTGGGACCCGGCCGAGGGGGAGGAAGTGGCGTGATGCCCGTTCTGGCCGTTCTGTCCATCCTTCCCGTCCGTCCCGTCCTTGCCTTCCCTGCCGTCCGTCCCGTCCTTGCCTTCCCTGCCCTCCGTTCCTTCCCTGCCGTCCTGACCGTCCTGGCCGTCTTTCCCGTCCCTGCCGTCCTTCCCGTCCTTGCCTTGCAGGCCCTGGGGACCGGCCGGTCCCGGAGGGCCGGGCGGACCGGAGGGGCCGACCTCGATCTGATGTGCCTGCAGATCGTCGATCTGGATCTGCTCTGCGATGAGCGCGACGGACTGCACGACGAGCGCGGCGATCAGTGCTCCGCCGAGCACGAGGTGGAGTCGCGGCCTTCGGTGAGTTTCGTTCACGCTGCTCACATGCCCCTCACGGTGTGTGACGGCACGAGTGTATGTGACGATGAGTCAGATAATAGGGATCTTCTCGTCGAGTCCCGGCACGTCGCCCACCGGGGCCGCCCCGGGTCCGTCGGGCTCGCGGCGATCAGTGGGACACGGTCACCTCCCGCGCTGGGTTCTTCATGATACGAACGTATCACATGCTTGATACGGCTGTACCATCAAGGCGTGGGCCAACCCCGGCCAGGGGAAACAGCGAGTGGAGGAGCCGTTGATGCCCAAGCGCGTGGACCACGCGGAGCGGCGCAGCGAGATCGCCGAGGCTCTCCTTCGGGTGGCGGCGCGACGCGGACTGCACGCCGTGGGCATGCGCGATGTGGCAGCGGAGGCGGGCGTGTCACTCCGGCTGGTGCAGTACTACTTCGAATCCAAGGAGAAGTTGCTGCTCCACGGGCTGCAGCACCTGGCCGAGAGATTCGGGGAGCGGGCCACGGCCCTGGTCCGGGCCGCCGGCCATGATCCGGGACCGCGCGCGATGATCGAGGCGATGCTGAGGGCGGCGCTGCCGACCGACGAGGAGAGCCGCACCTTCCACCTCGTCTACACCTCGTACGCCGTGCTGTCCGTCACCGATCAGGCGCTCGCCGCCCAGCCCTTCATCAAGAACCCGGATGCCGCCGAGAGCGCCCTGGTCCGGATCCTGCGGCAGGCGCAGGAGAGTGGTCTCCTTCGGCCCGGTGTGGACGTGCGGTTGGAGGCGGTCAGCCTGCTCGCCATGTCCGCGGGACTCGGCATCGGCATCCTCGTCGGCCGGCGCAGCCCGGAGACGGCCACCACAGTCCTGGACCACCACCTGGACCGCATCTTCCGGAGCACGTGATCGACGGCCGGCCTCCGACATGGTCTCCAGCGGGCAGAAGCAGGGCGGTCAGGGCGGCGGCACACATGCCAAGCCGCCAGTCGAGCGGCTCAGGGCGGCGCAGCGCAGCCAGGGCGCGAAACCGCGGACGTGGTCGGAACCGCGGCGGCCCGGGTCCCGTGGAAGGCCTTGACCGCCCCCGGATGGTCGAGAACCACCGGCACGGCCGAGGTGGTCCTCACCCGGCCCTGTCGCGGGCCTCGGTCAGCTGCCGCTGACGTCTTCGGTGGCGTTGCCCGTATGCGGCGTCGCGCACCTCCTCGGCGTTCTCAAGCCCCGTCCCGAACGCACCGCCGATCATGGAGATGGACGTCACGAACCAGCTCAGTGTGACGTAGTCCGAGGCATCGACGGTGTGGTGCACGATCCTGCCGAAGACGGACGGGGTCACGACCAGGAACGAGACCGCCACAAGGGTCACGAACAGCGCGGCGTAGAGGAAGAACACCCCCAGCCCGATGGTGAGGAGCGTGACCAGGTTGTAGGGGTACAGCGGCGCGTGGGCGCCGGGCAGGTCCCCGGCGCGTTCCCACAGCCGGTGGTCGATGATGACCCACGCGGTGAGGGAGAGGGTGGACAGCACGGCGATGAGCGTCAGCTGCGGGATGCCCAGAGCGGTCGCGACCTGCCAGGTCGTGCTGTTGAGGAACCCGACGGCCGCTGTGGCGAAGACCCCGGCCAGGGCGCGGGAGAGGCTCGTGAACAGCCGCCATGGGCGGTTGGCGCGCACCATGCCCAGGACCAGACGGACGTGGCCGCGCAGCCCCGGCACCACGTAGCGTTCGCGGGTGGACTCCTCCACGGGTGCCGGACGGCCGACGACCGGGGAATCCAGCGGTTTCTCGTCCTGTGCGATCAGTTGCCTGACGGCGCCGACCACCGCCTGCCGCACTCGGCGCGGCAGACGCCGGGAGCCGAGGGCGGGCAGCGAGATCAGCGCGATCCTGTGCTCCGGGTCGACTTCGGTGCTCACCGGTTTGCGCTCCGCCCGGCGCGGCAGATCGGTGAGGAAGACGCCGATGTCCCAGTCGCCGTTCTCGAGATGCGTGCCGACGATTTCCACCAGGTCGGACACGTCGACCTGCTCGTCCGCCACCAGGGGCGCCGTCACGGTGTCCACCTGCCAGTGGATGTTCCCGCCGATGCGGCGGCGCAGATGCTCCGGCAGACGGGGGGCGAGGTCCCGGGCGAGTTCGGAGGGCAGGCCCGGGTCGGCGACCAGGACGAGCCTCAGGTTCCTGCCGGTCGTGTCCGCCTCGGGCTGCCTCATACACCCTCGTCCTGCCGGGTAGGCCTCGGTGACGTCGTGCCTCGTCCCTTCTCCCAGGCTGCCACCACAGGGAGGGCTGCGCCCGTCCATCTGGGCGGCCCCCCGCAGGGCCTCCTGCGGCTCACCGAGGACGGCATCCACCTGGCCGTCGCGGCCTTCCCTCCTACTGTTCGTGGGGTTTCCGACCGCTTAGGTCCTCCACGACGTCATCAGGTCGGCGCAGGGCCGTGCCGGGAGGAGACGGTCGTCCTCTCCGCCCTGGACAACGGCCTTGTCTTTCGTCGCGGGCGGTGCCCGAGGCGGCCGGGGGCTGCTTTGTGGCGGCGCTCGACGCGGCCGCGGGACCGCTTCCCGCTCCAGGAGGAGCAGCCCCCCGCCGCCGGCAATTCCCGCGCGCGGTCCCGCCCGGGCCCCTCCGCCCGGGCCCCTCCGCCCGGGCCCCTCCGCCGGGGCGCCGACATCCGGGTCGGCGAGCGCGGCGACGACCGGCCGGATGCGCTCGGCGAGGCCCCGGGGGCCGTGGAGGCCGGGGGGACGGGTGCGGGCCTGTGAGGGCGTCACGGCGGCCGCGTCCCGGGCCGTCATCAACGGCTCCGGGTCGAACGGGGCGGTGGGGTCGTGCCGCAGCCGACGGGCGTAGTCCGCCACGGCGGCCAGGGCGTCGGCGAGCGCGTCACGATGCGCCCCCCAACGGCGAACCGGGAACAGCAGGATCAGCACGGCCTGCACCACGCCTCCGAGCGCGATGACCCCGGTGTGCTCCAGGGCTCGCCCTACGCTCGTGGGCAGGGTGATGGTCACCAGCATGCTGCCGACCGTCGTCGCCGCGACGATCCCGGCGGTCGACCCGACGGCCCATGCCATCCCCGCGGCAAAGGCCCAGACGGCCAGCAGCGCGAGGAACGTCGCGAGTCGCCCCGCCGCCAGGTAGCCCACGAAGGTGCTGAGCGCCAGTCCCGCGCCCGCGCCGAGCGCGATCACCTTGCGCGGACGCCAGGTGCGCTGGAAGGTGGCCCCACCCGCGGAGTAGGCACCGAGGGCGGCGGACGCGGCGTACGCGGGGGAGACCAGCCACAGCGCCAGCCCGATGACGATCGCCACCCCAGCGGCCGTGCGCAGCGCGAGCAGGGGCTCCAGCCGCGTCTCCTCGATGGTGAGCCCGGATCGCACGACCTCCCCGAAGGCCCGCAGCCACGTCACGGACGTGAGCATAGGCGGAACCCCCTGCCGGGTCGCGTCAGCCTCGCCGCAGCCTCCCGGCGACGGCGCGCTCGGCGGGCGCGGGCCCCGGGCCGACCTCCACCGACAAACCGCCACCCCTCGCGTACGGGGCGATCGATGACCACACCGCCGGCACCCCCTGCTCAGCCCCGGCGGCCGCGCCTCGACGCCGTCCCCGTAGCCGATCCCGGATGAACGACGCAGGCCGCGAAGCGTCTGACACGTCGGCCCCTGCCCGCGGTTCGGGCAGGGGCCGATGCGCGGCGCGGGGCGTCAGAAGGCGCTGGTGCCGTTCGGAGTGCCGAGTCCGGTCGGCCCGTCGTAGCCGGTGCCGGCCGTGCACAGGTAGTTTCCGCAGGTGCCGTTCGAGCCCGACGTGACGTCGTTCAGCGCCGAGGTGTGACTGTACGGGTACGAACCAGCCACCACCGAACCGGTGTTGCCTGCCAGCGCGTACACGCTCGCGATGATCGGCGACGAGGCGCTCGTGCCGCCCACCTGCACCCAGCCGTCCGCGCCCGCGACGGCTCCGAGCGAGATCAGCAGGTCGCAGTAGGAGCTGGTGCCACACGAGTTGTAGGTGTCGTAGACCGCGACGCCGGTGTTGGGGTCGGCGACCGCGGACACGTCCGCGACCGTACGCTTCGCGCAACCGGTGTCGTGCTGCCAGGAGGGCTTCGCCTCGTACGCTGAGCAGCCGGAACCCGCACCGCTCGTACTGGTGGCCGAACCCCAAGCGGTCTCGCTCCAACCGCGCGCGTTGGCCGCCTTGGTGAGCGACGTACCGCCGACGGCGGTGACGTAGGGCGAGGACGCCGGCCACGACACCCCGTAGCCGGAGTCGCCGGAACTGGCGGTGGCGGCGATCCCCGGGTGGTCGAAGTGGCTGTCGTCCGAGGTGATGGTGGAGTCCTCGGCGCCGCCCCAGCTGTTGGAGATGGAGACCACGCCCGGGGTGGCGGCGGCCTGGTCCTCGGCCTTCATCAGATCGCTCGCGTTGGCCGAGTTGGCCTCGACGAGCAGGACGTGGCAGTCAGGGCACGTCGCCGAGACCATGTCGAGGTCGAGGCTGATCTCCTCGGCCCAACCGGCGTCAGCGGACGGCAGCGGCGACGCCTGCCCGTTCTGGTTCACCTTGTGGAAGCAGCCGTTCGCCGTCGTACAGGCCGACAGTCCGTATGCGCTGCGGTACTTACCGAGGTCCGCCTCGGCGGACGGGTCGTCGTACGCGTCGACGATGGCCACGGTACGGCCGCCGCCCGATGTCCCGCCGAGGTTGTATGCGGAACGCAGGTCCGACGGCACATACCCGGCCGTCGTCGGCGACCCCGTGGTCAGCGGCGCCAGCAGGCCGGACGAGGTGCGGTGCGCCCGCATCAGGCCGAAACAGCGCGCCTGCCCCGCGTGCGCGGGGTGGGCGCAACCGAAGTCGAGCACCGGCGACGAGGCCGCCCGCGCAGGCACCGCGGCCTGCGCGGCACCGGCGCCGACCACGCCTCCGGCCAGCACGGTGAACGCGAGAGTGATGAGCCCGGTCAGCAGGGCTGTCGCTCGCCGGGCACGGCGTATGTGAGGAGAGGAGCCGCTGTCTCTTTGCGCCGTAAGACGGTCCATCGAGCCTCCTGGGGGAGTTGGGGGCACTCGTGCGGCACCGCGCACGATCGGCCGCCTGGGGACGGGCGGTCGGTTCGAGGCAGGTGGTAGGCGCCGTAGGCAGTTGAATTTGAGTCAGGATTGAGGTGCGGCCACCATGCCGCCGCCGCACACCACCGTCAAGAGCATGCCAACCCCCCAATCTGCGCTGGGCAGGGCCAGTTGGGGGGCTGACCTGGGCGAACGGTCGGGTCGTGGCCTCGTAGGGCTCGGCTGCTTTCACCATTCCCCCCTATTCCAGCTGGATCTGGTGCGGTTGTGGTGCGGTTGTGGTGCGCCTCCACGGCCATATGCGCATCAAGGTGGACTCATGGTCGGTGCTGCGGAGTGGCCCATGCGGCGACCGACAAAGGGAGGTAGGGGCCACCGAGCCGGAGGCCGCGGCGTAGACGCCGTGTTGAGGCCGGTGCTGAAGGAGTCCTTCGGGTGGTCACACGCTGCACAGAAAAGGCGCTTGATCCATGACCTGGTCGAGCGGTTGTAGATCCAGAGACTGATCGGCATCATGTCGGCGTGGACCAGGGCTTGGCGGCTGTGCTCGGAGCAGGTGTCGGCGTCATCGGCACTCTGGGTACCGCGTTTCTGACGTATGTGGCGACACGACAGCAAGGGCGCGTGGAGCACGGACAGTGGTTACGTGAGCAGCGTCAGCGGGCATACGAGGATTTCCTCATCGCCTACGACCGTTTTACCGGAGCCGCCATAGCGTTGGAGGACGCATTAAAGCGAGGCCAGACAGAGGTACCACAAGATCTGTCAGCTTCCTTCAAAGACTCGCTCGAAACCTTCATCTCCGCCCGAAGTCGGGTTGCGGTGACCGGACCCGCCTTTGCCTCGCAAAGCGCGGGGAAGGTGGCAGCTCTCCTACGGGAGGTTTCCACCTCCCTCGAAGCCTGGCTTGATGACCTGCTGTCAGGAGCTGACGTTTCTGAGAGGAATGCCCAACTTCAAGAACTGCAGCAGCGAGTTCAGTACGCGTACCGAGACTTTGTGCGTGACGTGCGTGGCATTCTGGAGTCGCCCCCAGCCACCGGCGGGACATCCTGGCAGAGAACTCGATCAGAGGATGGCTATCGCAACGACCACGACTCGCGATGAGGGCCACCGCGCTGGTCTATTGGCTTAGAGAACCTGCTCGGCCCAGACCGTCTTGCCGTCGGAGGAGTAGCGGACGCCCCAGTTCTGTGAGAGTTGGGCGACTATGAAAAGGCCGCGCCCGCCTTCGTCCACCGTCTTGGCGTGGCGCAACCGCGGTGCGAGGGGGTTGCCGTCGTGGACCTCGCAGGTGAGTGTGCGGTCCTTGACGAGCTGCAACCGCAGGGGCGGGGTGCCGTAGCAGACGGCGTTGGTGACCAGTTCGCTGACGATCATTTCGGTCGTGTAGGCGGTCTCCTCATCCACTCCCCAGAGGGCGAGCTGGTGTTGGGCGTGGGTGCGCGCCGTGGCGACAGCTGTCGGGTGTTGGTCGACAGGCCACGTGGCGACCTGGTCAGCGGGGAATGGGCGGGTGCGGGCGAGGAGCAGGATGACGTCGCCGTGGCGGGTGTCGGTCCGCAGCCGGTAGAGCACGTCATCGCACAGATCCTGCAGTGGCCGGTCAGGGTGTGCCAGCACCCGTGCGAGGGTGTCCGGGGACGGGCAGCTGCGCTGGAGGGCTGCGGTGTAGAAGGCGAGGACGCTGTCGTCCGCGACAGAGACCGTGGTGGCGGCGAAGGGGGGTCCCTCGGCGCTGCCCAGGAGAGGTCCGCTCGGCACGTGAGGGATCTCGGTCCTCCCGTCCGGATGGGCGATGACGGGTGGAGGGTGGCCGGCCAGGGCGATGGTGCAGGTCTGACTGAGCGGGTCGTAGACCGCGTAGGCGCAGCTTCCCGTGAGCGGCTGCGAGCGCACGGGGTCGCCGGGCGGCAGAGCCGCGCGTTCCTGGGCCATGTCCAGGGCGGTGTCGTTGAGGCGTGCGAGCAGCTCGTCGGGCTCCAGGTCGAGTGCGGCCAGGGAGTGGATGGCGGTCCGCATCTGTCCCAGGGTGGTGGCCGCGAGGATGCCGTGGCCGGCGCATTCGCCGACCACCAGTGCGGTGCGGGCGCCGGGCAGGTCGAAGGTGTCGAACCCGCCGCCTCCGCCCTCCTCGGAAAGTACGTGCAGGTGTGCGGTCTCAACGGTGGTCCTGGTCGCAGGGCGGGGAGGCAGCACGTGGCGTTGGATCGTCATGGCGATGGCGTGTTCGCGGGCGTAGCGGCGGGCGTTGTCGATGCACAGCGTGGTGTGAGCGGCGATCGCGACGGCGAGGGTGACATCGCCCTCGTCGTAGACGTCCGCCTGGTCGGTGCGGTACAGGCTCAGCAGCCCCAGCACGGTTCCACGCAGCGCCAGGGGTGCCGTGATGAGGCTGTGGGCGCCGGATGCCCGGATCGCTTCGGCGCGCTGCGGGACGGCCGCGAGCCAGGGCGTCTCGGGGCCCAGGGCGACGAGGCGGGGCTTGAGGTCGGCGAGCGTCTGGGCGTGAGGCGTCGGGAAGGGCAGAGCGCGCACGTCACCCACCGGATGTGCCTGAATCTGCCGCTCGCCGCCGCTGTGGCCGAAGGCCGCACGGCGCAGCGGCACGTCCCGCCCCAGAGGGCTCAGCGGAGGGTCCTCGCCGCGCACCACCGCGTCCACCACTTCCACCACGGCGATGTCGGCGAGGTTGGGCACCAGCGCCTGCACCAGTTCCTCGCAGGTGGCCACCACGTCGAGGGTCCGTCCCACGTGCTCGCGCACCGAGCCGAGGACGCGCAGGCGGGCGTCCACCTTCTCGCGTTCGGTGACGTCGAGCATCTCCGCCAGCACTCCCAAGATCGTCCCCTGCGGGCTCTCCAGACGAGACGCCGAGACGGAGAACAGGTACTCCGGCCCCGGCGCGCCCTTCGGACGCACCCCCACCAGCCGCCCCCGTGTGGGCGTGCCGCTCTCCAGCACGCTCTGCAGCATCGCCTTCACCTCACCGGGTGCGGAAAGGTCATACACGTCCGTGAGGTGCCGGCCCACGATCGGTTCAGTGGGGGCCGAGTGCAGAACCGGCATGGTGCGGTTGAGCCGCAGGATTCGCAGATCCGTGTCCAAGATCAGCAGGCCTGTGGGGGACTGGTGGAAGAGAGCCTCCAGTACTGCGGCATCCTCGACGGGCGAGATGGCTTCGTTTTGCGCCACGGCAACCCACCTCCAATATCCAGCCTGCCCCTGGGTCCCACGCGCCGCTCCCTCACCTCGCGGGACGTGCCGGACGGCGCAGGTCCGGATGTGTGTGCCGGGGCGCACCCCTGCGAGGGACGGTGGATCATCGCACCGCGAGTAAGGCGGCACTCTCGGGTGGGCCGGTGGAGGGCTGTGAGTGGCCGTGAGGGGGCAGACACGCGTGTCCCGGCTGCCGAGCACGACGATGGCGCCGGTGGTGGCGAGCTGCTCCGCGACGAAGTAGCCGATCCCGGTGTTACCCCCGGTGACCAGGAAGCTTTTGCCCTCCGCAGAGGGAAGCCGGTGAACGTTCCACGGTTGGCTCTGAGACGCGGAAGACACGATGAAAGGCTCCTTGTGCTCGGGGGCGGCGTGCTCATCGGGAACACCGACCCCCCCAAGGGCGCAACCTCCACCGACAAACCACCGACAGATCACGGCCACCGCCGACAGGCTTCCGATCACCCTCCCGGAAAGCTGCGGGGAGCAAGGCGCTCGGGCACATTGGTTGATCACAGCCACACACAGACCCTCGGGCACTGCCGCCCGATCCCGTTCACAGTCGGGGCCGCCGCGTGATCGAACCGCCCCTCGTCACCCGGTTCAAGCAGACCTCACCCAGTGGTCCGGCAGCACCCGAAAGACACTGGACGCAAGATCACCCGATCGGCCATGATCCCGGCGTGCATATACCGAGACGATACGCCGAGGCGCTCGCCGCAACCTTTCTGACGGCAGTGCTGGCCGGCTGCTCAACCCCACGCTCCCCGGCTTCGCCGGCGGCCACGGCCTCGGCGGCTTCATCTCCGTCGGCCTCCGCGACCCCCTCCTCGACATCGGGCGCACCTGCGTCTGGGGCGGGAGCACAGCTCATGGCCACCATCCTGCCGGTACCGGCAGGCGCGCATGCCTGGACCGATCGCAACGGCGCGCTGGACTTGGACGGCTTCGCCCACGGGCTCTTCAGGGCAGACCTCGTCTCGCGGGAGAAGGCCGTGCTCGTACGCCGACGCTTCGTCGCGGCCGCGCGGCAGGGCTGGATCAGTACCGATGGAAGCCAGGCCGACGTCTTCCTCGTTCGGTTCGCCGCACCCACCGGCGCCGAGAGCATGTACAAGTCCTTGGCACACACCTGGCAGACCAGCGGCACGCCGCACCAGCAGACCTTCGCGGACCCCGCGGACCACGCCACCGGGTCCGTCATCAGCACCCTCGACAACCTGGGGAACGCCGGTGTCAAACTGATCAGCGTCCGCAAGAACCTGTTCGTCTACATCCACTACTACACCGCCGCGACCCCCGACCGCAGCGGGGCGCAGAACCTCCTCCATCGCCAACTCGACGCCCTCGACAAGTAGAAGGCGATCCCTCGCCCCGGCCGACGGCCAGGCGGCCGGCAGGCACCTTCCGGGCCCGGCATCAGGACAACCCGAGGGTCGCGGGAGTCAGGCGGCTGGGCCGGTGCCCCTCAGTGGGTGCCGGCGGTCCTCACAGGCGCCCGCGGGTGGCCCCGAGGCGTGGCGATTCGTGGTGGGCGGGGTCGCCTGGCGTTGGTGCGGGCCCTCGCCTATCCCGGACGTCACCTGCGGCGATGCTCCGTGAGCCGTGAGCCGTGAGCCGTGAGCCGTGAGCGTGAGCCGTGTAGCCGTTGCCCTTGCACCCCGCCGCTGACGGTATGTCACGGCATAACTGATCCTGGTGGGACTGCACCGTAGCCCCACCAAAGATGATGGCGCAGGTCAGGATCGCCATGATGGCTTGGGTGACAACCGTTACGACGGCTCCGGCCCGTGCTGCGATCGCGGCCGCCGTGATGGCGAGGATTCCGACTCCGCCGGCGGCGGCCAGGTAGTTCCACAACGAGTCGGTCGTGACGGTCTTGCCTGGGTCGAGGTTGAAACCGGACAGGTACCAGAGTCCGAAGATCACCACCAAGGCGATCAGCTCCAGGAGCACCAGACCGCACCCGGCTCCGATGTCGGCACCTCGGTCGGCAACGCGGCTTTGTCCCGGGCCGGTGGTCGCATCGAAGGCCGGCGGAGCAACTGGCAGATCCATACCCGCACCATGCCCGCGCGGGCAAGGCGGGCGCATGAGCACGGGTACTCAGCTCCGCTCAGGTGGATCTCGTGATCCATCCGACGTCCCGGATCGGCCCCGCCGGGGCGGTGTGGGCCCACGTCTCGAAACCCGACGTCGGACGGGTGCATCCATCGTGGCAGAAGTACTTTTGCACCACGAAAGTAGATGCAAGAATGAAGCCAGTTGAGGGATGCCTACCGAGAGATGGGAGAACCCATGTCAAGTAGCGAGTACCGCCGCTCGGCCAGGGCGACGGTCGATCTGCAGGCCGCGCACCAGGCCCAACTGGCCGCCAGTACGCCGCCCCCCTATCAAGGGTGGTGGGCCCCTGTAGCAGGCGCTACTCACGGAGTCGGGATGGCCCTGGCCACCGGGCCGCTCCTGTACAAGGCGGACGGTGCGGCGTGGAGGCTTGCGTTACTGGTCGCTACGATCGCAGCGCTGTCCGTCTTCCCAGTCATGTGCGGGGTCCGGGTGCTCCGTATGCAGGTCCGTGCTTGGCCACCGCGTGGAACCACGAGCCAACGCGTACTCCTCGAAGGTCTACCGGTGGTCGCCTATGGGGTCGCCGCCCTCGCGTTCCTCGCCTTCGGCTCGAGCGTGGGTGCGATCGCCCTGGGGATACTCGGAGGAGGCTCCCTATGGTGGCGAGAAACACGCAAGAGCGCGCTCCGCTCCGAGACGGTGGGGACGCTGAGGGCGTTGGGGCGCACAGAATGAACCAGGCCGCCTCACCAGCGCTGGACCAGGTCATTCACCATCCGACACGGCTGACCATGATGGCCTTCCTCGCCGGTTGCGCCGAAGCTGAATTCGCCGCGGTCCGTGAGTACTGCCAGGTCTCCGACGCGAGCGTCAGCCGCATCGCGACGGTCCTGGAGGAGGCCGGGTACGTCAAGGTCCGCAAAGGAGCGGTCGGACGCCGCCCGCGCACGTGGTTGTCGCTGACATCAGCCGGCCGTACGGCTCTCAAGCGTCACCTTGCTGCGCTCCAGGCCATCGTCGATGCGGCGCAAGCCGCAGGCGCGGAAGCAAGCGGTCACGATGGCTGAGGCACGACTCAGCGGAGCCTGATGACGCTTGCGACCTCTCATAGGTGCCCGGGCGAAGCCCCGAGCGGATGCGGTGTTCAGTTCCCGCCTCGTTCACCTGGACCGACTGCGTCGATCCCTCCTTCACGGGAGCCAGGGTGATCGGCTCCTGCAGGGCCGGGGAGGTGACCTTGACCTTGTCCCATCCCGGCGGCATTCCCTCGACGCTGAACCAGAGCGCGTCACCCGCCTCCAAGGTGCTGCCCTGAGGCACGTGGTAATCCAGGCGCACCCCCGCGGACGGGCTGCCGCCCGGAGCCGGGCCGGCGCCCTTGGCTGATGCCGCTGCCGCCCCGCCCAGCAAGGCCGTTACCGCAAGACCCGCGCCACCCACAGTGCCAACTGCATTGTGGAACAACGGCTCCCCCCTTGGTCGTAGATGGCCGGCTGGTTCAACCGCATCCATCAGTCGGCCAGGAAGAGGGCGGGAGCGGGTGGGAGCGGGCAGCCGGTTGCCCTACGACCAGGGCTCGATATCGGCGACGGACCGGGCGCAGCAGCGTCCGCGTGAGACCATGCCCGGCCCGCACCGAAGTTACCCAGCCAAGTGGTTGTCCTGAACGGTTCTCCAACAGGCGCTTTGCGGTTGTCGCTTTGAAGCCTGCGGCTCCCCGCCGGCGGAGCAGCCCCGTCCTCGGAACGGAGGCTAGGAACAGCCGGGTACGGTGCTGGGGCTACCACAGTTGTTGGGCTGGTTACGGTAGACGGGACTGTCGATAGGCGTCACCGTGCCGCTGGCGTTGAAGATGCCGCCACCGTTTGCACCCGTTCCGAGCGCCTGGTTTTTGGTTACCGGGCTGCGGGTGAGAGCCACCGTGCCGCCGCCCGTATTGAAGATGCCTCCACCGCGGGAGTTCCTGCCGTTGGCAGTGTTGCCGCTGACCAGGCTGTCGTGGGTGAGCTTCGCCGTGCCGGAGAGGTTATAGATGCCGCCCCCCTGCGTATTGGCGCCGGTGGTTGTGTTGCCAACGACCTTACTTCTCTCCAGCGAAACGGTTCCGGCTTGCGCGATGCCGCCGCCCTGCGCATTGTTACCGGTGACGTCGTTGCCGGTGACTCGGGTGCTGGTCAGTGTCACCGTCGTGCCGACGGCGGCGGCGATCCCGCCAGCCAGGAGACTTGCGTGGTTGCCGGTGATCCTGCTTTGGTCGACGGTCGCCTTGCCGGAACCTCCGAACGGGCTGACAAACACGGCCCCGCCGGCATTCGCCCTGTTGTTGGCGAGCGTGCTCCTGTTGACGCTCACCGCGCCATTGTCGTTGTCGACGGCCCCACCAAAGGTGTCGGCGGTGTTGGTGACGAGGTTGGTGTTGTTCAGCGTCAGTGCGGAACCGGCGCCACTGAGCCAGATGGCACCGCCCCGGCCGTTGCCGAGGCCACTGGACGCGTGACCGTTGCTGAGGGTCAGGGTGTTGAGGGTGAGGTTTCCATTGGGGCCGTCGACTTCGAAGAAGCGGAAATTGCCCGCGGTTGCGGCCCGGGTGATGGTGTCGCCGTATCCGTTGATCGTAACGTGGTTCTTGATGACCGGCAGGCCGTTGTCGCCATTGGGCGGTGTGGCATCGGTGAGCGTGTAAGTGCACCCGCGCCTGAGGTTGACCGTGCCGCCCACTGTGGCGACAGCGCCGATCGCGGCTTGCAGGTCGCTCTCGCCGCAGCTGGGCACGTTCATAATCAGCGCCCGGCTGGTGGCACGAGCGGTTCTGCTTGCCTTGGTGGAGGGAGTGCCGGCCACTGGGTTGGTAGGCGCCGTAGCCGACTGCGAGACGCCGAGTAGGGCCGGACCCGGTGGAGCAGGTTGTGCGGTAGCGGACGGCGTGACGACGCCGAAAGCGGCGGGGGTGAGTCCCATGAGAAGGGGGGCGATACGAGAGATGCTCAGACGCATCGGGGCTCCTTCGGCGGATCGCGAGTGTCGTTCCCGTAAGTGGTACCAGTACACCAAGAGAAATGATTCAGGTCGGATCAATCGGCGGGTGGCGACACGCCCAGCTACGCTCACGATTCAACCGAGAGGTCCTCGCCCGAATAGCCGCCAGCCGAACGCACACTCACTCACGGCGGCAGCCGGTTTCACACCGAAACCATTCGGCGACGGTCACTCGGAAGCGCTGAGCGCGATTCGTCAGGGTAACTACGCGTAAACCAAAGCCGTAGTCGGAGATCACGCGATCACTGGATGGCCCACCTTGCGTAACCGCTTCTAGTTGGTGGGCTCGGAGGGAGAGCCTTGGAGTCCATGGCTCTCCTTCTGTGCTTAGCGGGTGGTGCAGGGCCCTGATGGCCAGCGGAAAAAGCCGCCGATATCACTACGTCGTCATTACGTGATCACTGGCAGACAGGTGCTTCCGGCGGCATCCGCCTGCACATGCAACAAGACCCCGCACTCAGCGAAACCGCTGATGACGGGGTCTTTGGGCAGCTTCTGCGAAGTGCCCCCGGCGGGGGACTCGGAGCATGGGCACAGGGAAAACCAATGGGTGGGGGAGGGAAATTGGTGATCCAGTCCGTTGTCCGACTGAACCGGTAGCCCTGTGGGCCCACCATAAGGGCTGGGGGTCCGGATAGGTGACCTGAGCACGCGCGCTGGCTGGTCGGTCATGCGCTCGGTGACATCGACGATGGCCTGACCGACTGGCTGGGTTGCAGGCGGGAAATTGAAGGTCTCGGCGTGCGGTCGGGTTCAGATGATCTTACTCACGGCGTCGCAGATCTCATCCACGCGCTCGGACTGGAGTTCAGGACGTGCGTGGTTCGCGGCTCGGATCGACCGGAGGAACTCCATGGGGAGGGGCGACGTGGCAGGTGTGGAGATAGAAGCGGAGGTCTCCGCGCCACACCCACTCGCCATCGGTGAACAGGGAGTCGCCGCCGAGGACCTGCTTCCCGCTGCCGAGCACGTCGTCGGACTTCCCCGTGACGCCCAAGATCTCGTGACCGGCCTTCAGGTAGGCGAGGATGTCCTGCTCGTCGGGCTCCGGCGCCTCCCGTGCGAAGGTGCGGATGGGTCCTTCCGGGGTGCCGGCGTGCTTGTCCCACGGTTCTGCGTAGAAGCCGAGGATCTTCATGGTGTCCTTCGTCATGGCCGGTCGTGGTCGATGGTCCGGAGCGGACGGCCGCCGGGCAGAGTCAGTCCTCGGCCTCGGCCTCCGCTGCCACGTCGCGGATGCCGCGTGGGCGTCCGGCCCTGATCCACATCCGGTACGGCAGTACGGCGATGGCCAGGGCGGTGACGAGGGAGGCGATCGGCTCGCCGCGCGAGAGGTTGACCAGCAGGACGAAGCCCACGGCGAGGGCGACCAGGAGGTTGACCGCCGCGTGGCCGTACTTGCCCTCACGGAGGGAAAAGCGGGTCATGGTGACCAGTCCGGCGATGAATGCCACGAACACGGAGACGGCGTAGAAGAGGACGAGGCGCCGGTCGTCTCCGGCCGTAGTTCAGCGTCCTGCCCCACCCATAGCGCTTGGGCGCTGCCAGGCGCGGATCACCCGGTTGCAGTAGAAGATCCCGAACCAGTGGCGGTCATCGTTCAGCATGGTCGCCTCCGACTGTCCGGGTCTGGCCACGCCAGGGTACGTCCCGCGGCAACACGGCGAGCCCGAGGTCCCCTGTGCCATCGTCATGGCCAGTGCTTCGCGTACAGGCGCGCTCGGTTCATCCTCGCTTTGACGCGATCCGAGTGAACGGAGCGCCAAACCAGAGGCGCCGGAAGCCCGGCGCGGCCGGTGGCCTGTCGGGCGACGCGGGAGCGAACCCCCTGGCCGCTTGGCGGGCCCGCCGACGGCCGGCGCTTGCCTGGTGCCGCGTAATGTGCCGATTCACCCCGGGCGCCGGGCGGCAGCCAACCGTCGGCTGGCCCCGCGCAGCATTATTGCATAATGCAAAATGCCGTGGCCGCTGTTTTGCGGATACTCGAGGCGGTGTCCTGCGAATAGTCCTCGGTGCCGCCCTCAAGGGTGATTGAGTGGTGGACTTTCGACGCCGGCCGGTCGCGTCGACGGCCAGGGGCCGGTGGCGCGGACAACGAGTGCGCTCGGCACATGCGCACCCGGTTGTGGTGCCGGTCAGGGCAACGGGTGTCCGCTCGAGCCGCGAGGCGACTTCCTGAACTACGGGCATCCGGCCCCGATGCTCGTCCGTCGGCACAGCGTTGTCGACTTCCCTCAGCCGCCTTCCTACGCGCTTCCGCTCGGCCTGGGCGGCCTCGCGGGAGAGGGGCCGAAGCCGTATCGGGTGCAGTTCGCGCCTGGCGAGCAGCGCTGCTGTACACGGACGGCGTCACCGAGGCCCGCGATGAGAGCGACTTCTTCCATCCCCTGGGTGAGCGGGCGTATCCGCTCCAGGACCCGGAGGTGCAGTGCGCCCTGGAGACTCTGCGCGAGGATCTGGAGCGGCATGCCGCCGGGCCGCCCCACGACGACGCGGTCATGCTCCTGCTGCGGTACCGCGCTCAAGCGGCGGGAAAGTCTGTTCCCCTCGCGTGAGGGGGCCGGGAACGTGACGCGGTTGAAAAGACGCATGCCGGAACGCAGGAACCCCGCAGGGGCCATGGACGATGTTGACGCGGTGACCGGGCGGTGCTGACTGCCTCTCGGCTGCTGGTGGCGGTCTCTGCCAGTTCCCTCGCGGAGGTCGAGGAGCGGGTGACCGTCCCGTAGTTCCGGATGCTGGTGGTGTTGGCCACCCGGGGGCCACCAAGCTGGTCGCTCTCGCGGATCTGCTGCAGGTGGCGCTGTCGACGGCGATGCGCATGGTCGACCGGCTCATCGCGGCCGGGCTGGCGGACCGGCGAGCCAACCCCGAAAACCGCCGCGAGACCCTGCTGCAGCTCACCGAGGAGGGACGGCGCATCGTCGAGGACGTCACCGCCCGGCGCCGTACCGCGCTTGCGGAGATCGTCGAACGGCTCCGCCCGACGGAGCGGCTGGCCCTGATCGAGGCTCTCAACGCCTTCAACGAGGCGGGCGGAGAGCCCCCGGCGCCCGCGGCCGACGACCCGGAGCCGCACCCGCTGGGCTGGCTGGTGGACGGTGCGGTGGCGCACGAGGCGTGAGGCAGAGGGCGGGGCCCGTCGTCGTTCCGCTGGTGACGGGCCCTCGGGATGTCCCGCAACGGTTTCCGGGTCGCTCTTCTCCGACCGGGACTGATGTTGCACAATGCAAGTGAAATCCGAATGTGGGGCTTCGGTGCATGCCGGCCCACGCGTGTCCGGCCGGAGCGGGACGTCCCTTTTCTCCGCGCGGCGGCAGGACGCGAAGCCGCTGACGGACGGGGAGCGACACAGGGGTGAGTAGGCGCGTGCCGGGACGGTATCGGCTTTCGTCCGCGGCGGAGCCGCACCTGATGGCGCATCTGCGCACCGCGGTGTGGGGGCCTGCGGAGTTCGTCGGGCTGCCGCCGTGGTGGCTGATCGGCGAGGGGGTTCTTGCGGGGTTCCTCGGGTCCGGGACGATCGTCGGCACGACGCTGGCCGGCGCCTGGACCGGCATGGCCTCGCTGGCCGACGGCGAGGCCGGCGTCGTGTGCGCGGGGGCCCTTGCTCTCTATCTGGTTGCGGTGCGGGCGGGACGCGCGCTGATCGGGATCGTCGCCCTGCTCGGCGTGTGCCTCGCCCTTCAGGCACCGCAGGCCGCAGCGGGCGTGGTGCTGGCCGAACGGGGCCGGGTGGAGTCCGCGGTGGTGACGTCGGTCGAGAGCGGCGGCGTGGCGTCCGACGGGCGTGACCGTTACCTCTGTTCGGTGGAGGACCGCAACGGCGTGCCGCTCAAGGTCCGCATCTGGCGGGGCTGCCAGGGGACGACCCGGCCCGGAGACGCGCTGGCCGTCGTCTACGACCCGAAGGGGCACATACCCCCGCGCGGCGTCGAGCCGGGGGCGGGGGTGCCGGGGTCGTTGCGCGGCCTGGCCGGGTGGGCTGTTGCCCTCGTCGTCGGGAGCACGGCCGCCGTCGTTCGCACCTATCGGATTTCCAGTCCTTTCGATGCCCCGAAGGCCGGGGGGCAGAATTGCAGCCGCCCACCGTTGAGCGGCTGAGCGTCGGGCCGGAGGGCGGGGGACCCGGCGGCTGTCATCCCGTGCTCGGGGAGGCCGTAGGGGCATCGACGGACGGGCCCGTCGGTACGCCCTCGGCCGACAGTCCGGGGGGCACGGTGAGGGTGACCAGGGGTGCCCCCGGCTGGGGCACGGGTGGTGTGACCTGGTTGGAGGGGAGCTGAGGTGGCGTGGTCTCCTGGAAGTTGACCTGGTTGAAGTTGATCAGCCCGGTTTTCTCCATCTGTGTGATGTGGTCCAGGACCACCTCGTTGGCCTGGTCGGCCAGTTGGCGCACGAGGGTGTTCTGGGTGGTGGAGCGGATCTTGGCGATGGTGTTGAAGATCGAGCCGTGGGTGACGCGGAGGATGTTGGCGAAGTCGGAGTCGAACTGCTTGCCCGTGTCCGACTTGAACGTGTCCAGAAAGCCCTGCTGCTGGGGAGTGGGCTGGTTGGGGATGGTGATGTTCAGCTCGGGCGCGATCTTGCGGCAGGCGGCGTCGAGTGCGGCGTGCCCGATGACCAGGTGCCGTCCGGCCTCGCGTACGGCCGGGGTCGTCCCCTTCTGCATGGCCAACTGCCCGGAGGGGCTCTCCCACAGTCCGGCGGAGCGCACGAAGACGACGAAGTTGCGGTCGGCCTCGGTGAGGGGGCCCCACTGGGTGCTGGCGATCACGCGTGCGGAGTTGGTGGATACGTTCTGGATCCCGAGCATGCTGGGGTAGACCAGAGCGGCGAGGGTCAGACTCAGCGCCCCGCCCACGAAGACGGTTCCCGCCGTGGCGCGTGATATGGGCATGGTCCCTCCAGGTGTGGACAGTGTGGACGCCAGGGAGTACGCATGCGCCACAAACCTCAACCTTTGCGTTAGGTAAAACTTGCGTGATGCCAGAAGGTCACCCCGCGGTCCGTTGCGGTGTCGCGGTGTTGCGGTGTTGCGGTGTTGCGACAACGCGCGGCGCGAGCACTCGCGGTCGGCGGACGCGGAGCGAGACCATCGGCCGCCCCGGTTCGTGACCCGGCTGACTCGCCACTCTCCTGGCCCGAAGAACTCGTGCAGGACTGCCCGGGCCGCCGAAGCACGCGGAGATCCGCATCACCCGATGCGGCCGGCTGCTTCCGAACCTCTGGCGAAGTGCTCTCGTTCTCACGACAGAGCCCCCGCGCTCGGGGCCGGCCGGTCCAGTGACGGGAGGGCCCACGGATTTGATCGGATGGAGTCCGCTGTGACGACGATGAACCGCAAGCCGGTACGGATCGCTCCCCTCGGCGGGTCGGTGTGAGATCACACGAAGCGCCGCAGGCGCCGCGGCGCGAGGGCCCCACCATCGTGCGCACCTGGCTCGCCCTCGGTTTCCGGCCGTTCTTCCTGTGCGCGGTGCTGCTCGCCGGGGTCGGCGAGGCGGGCCGACTCATCGGCTGGGTGACACTCACCACGACACTGGGGCCGACGGCCCCGGGCGGGGCACGGCCGGATTAGCGGTAGGGGGCTGCGGCCGATGGACGCCGCAGTGCTTGGTGCCCATCGGCGGGTCCCCGCGCAGTGGCCGGACGCGGCTGTCGGCGGGGGCCGGCCGCCGGTGTACGAAGGAACAGCCACTGTTCCGCCGTATAGCAGGATCCGCCGGCACTGTTCCGCCGTATACGCGTGGGGGACCGCACGGCGCCCGGCAGCGTTCCGTCACCGGGTGTCGCGCGGGCGAGGGGCCTACCGTGGGAGATGGTCCCGGCGTCGGCCCCGCCGACCGGCCGGTCGTTCACGCCGGGGGCGGAAGGAGGCACGAGATGTCCGATGCGATACGGGACACCACGGCCCGGCGCGTACGACATTTCGTCGACGCCGGATATCCCGACGCCGGGCCCGTCGAGGCGGCGGTGGAGGGAGCCGTCTACCGACTCGGGGACGGAACGGTGGCCAAGGTGTGGGAGCGCCGACGGGGATCCGAACTGCGGCGGATGCAGCGTTTCTACGCCGATGCCGCGGCGCACCTGCCGTTCGGCTCCCCGGAGATCCTCGCCGTCGAGGACATCGACGGTGTCCCGATGACCGTGGAGCGGGAGCTGACCGGCGAGCCCTTGGCGGGCAGGATCCGCACCGACGACCCGGACGAGGTGCTGCCCGAAGCGGTCGACTGCCTGGTCGGCGTGCTGCGCGCCCTCGCGGACGCCCATGACGTCGACGAGGTCAAGCACCTTCCTGTGCTGGACGAGGAACGCCCGCTGTGGGAAGGACACACCACTTTCGGATCCGCCCTGGCGGACCTGGTGGACCGGCGGGTCAGCCGGTGCGCGGACCGGCTCTCCACGCATGTCCGCGACTTCGACGACACGCGCGCCCGGCTGCTTCGGAAGCTGCGCTCGCTGCCCCGTACCGACGAGGCGGTCGTCCACGGTGACGTCTTCCCGGAGACCGTGCTGGTGGACGACGACCTGCGGCCGCTCGCCCTCGTGGACTACGGCTTCCTGTCCACGGGCGGGGACCCCCGGTTCGACGCCGCCGTGGCCGCGGCCATCTTCCCGGCGCGCACCGAGCACGCCCCGGAGATCACCCGGCAGCTCACCACGCGGTTCGCCGACGAGTTCGGCTACGCGGTCGACGACCTCCTGCTGTACCGGGCCGCCTATGCGATGGCCACGAGCGACGCCTTCGCGCCGGGCGGCGGTGACGAGCACTTCGCCTGGTGCGTCACCGTGCTCGAGGACCCGGCCGTCGCCGAGTCCCTGCACCGGTGACGCACCGCGGGCAGCCGGGCAGCCGGACAGCCGGACAGCCGGACAGCCGGGAGGATCCGGTGACGGTGTGTGCGGTGCCCTACGATCCCGAGCGGATCCAGATCATCGAGGCGCGCAGGTGGAGGCCGGCGAGGTAGCTCTTCGGGGTCTTGTCGTACCGGGTGGCGATGCCTCGCCAGGCCTTCAGCTTGTTGATCAGCCGCTCGACGGTGTTCCGCTCCTTGTAGGGGTCTGGGTCGTGACTGACGGGCCGACCGCCTCTGGAGCCTTTCTTCTTCCGATTGGCGGCCTGGCCCTTCTTCTCTGGGACGACGGCCTGGATGCCACGTCTGCGCAGGTGGGCGCGGTTGCCGCAGGACGGGTAAGCCTTGTCCCCGGCGACGGCGTCCGGTCGCGTGCGGGGGCGGCCGACAGGCCCCCGGACCCGGATCTTTTTCAGCACGGGGATGAACTGCGGACTGTCGGCGGCCTGGCCCGCGGTCAGGAGGAGCGCCAGTGGGCGGATCTTGCCCACACCCGCTAATGCGGCGCCGGCGTCCTGGTGAACGTGAGCAGCCGATCGACCTCGATGAAGTCGGAAGCCGCGTACGTGCGCAGGGCGGCGACCGGGTCCCGTTCCGGGTCGGCGGGGAGTTCGTCCAGGTAGACGATCGCCTCGCGGGCGCCCAGGCCGGTGAGAACGTCCAGCGCGTTGCCGAGCAGACCCAGACCCAGGCCCTGGCCGCGGGCGTACGGGGCGACGGTGACGCTGCGGATCAAGCCGACCTCGTCGTCGATGGGACCCTCCAGAGCGGCCTGGGCCAGGACGCGGCCGTGGCGACGGACCTCCAGGTGCTTGCCCGGCGGTGCGGCGGTGTCGTTCATCTGGACGCCGGCGAGGTGGGGCAGGCCTGCGACGGGCAGCTCGGCACGCAGGTAGCGGCACCGGCCCCAGCTCGTGAAACCCGCGGCTCGAAGAGCTTCCCGGGTGACCCGACGGTGGCGCTCCGGCAGACCGACCAGGCCTCGGCTCAGAGCACACGCCAGCGTGAAGGCATGCATCGGCCCGGCAGCACAGCACTGAAGCGCCTGGGCGATCAAAGCCTGCGCCGTGGAGAAGTCCTCACGACAGTGCAACCACAGCAACAACGGCGGGCCGTCGCTGGGGCGCCCGGCGCAGCAGACGACGCCCGCGATACCGCCGCCGGGCGCACACAGCACCGTGGTGACGACCGGCCCCGCCAACGCGGCCCGCCCGGCGGGGTCGGTAGCCGAGCGGCCGACTACGGCGTCGGCAAGCATCCGCGTAGAACACGCCGGCTGGCCCGGCAGCCGGTCCGCCGCGAGCAACTCCAGCACCCCCGCCTCGTCCGCCGACTCAAACGGGCGCAGCTGCGGGAATTCAGCCCTGCCCAGGAGGATCGTCATGCCGGCACCTCCCAGGCATGTGCGGCTTGTCGCTTCCCCCCAGCCTCCTCCCTCCAGGCCGGTGATGCCAGCCCCGCCCACCGGAGCATTACCGCCCATCACCAGGCCCGAAGACGCAACAACACCACGCCTATGGCATGGACCGATCAGACAGCCGCCTCTGCCCGCCGACAGCCAAGAGTGGACAGGCTCGAGGAGGATGCGGCTGGACGGCCATCCCTCCAGGGCACGTATTTGGTCGTGATCAAGGAGCTGTCTTGGCGAGGTCCTTGATCCAGATCATCGAGGCGCGGAGGTGGAGGTCGGCGGGTAGCTCTCGGGGGTCTTGTCGAACCGGGTGGCTATGCCCGCCAGGCCTTCAGCCCTGCACCCCGGCTGGACGTACGTCTTCCGCACGTCCGCCTATGACGGCGCCCACTACGAGCGGGAGTGGTCCCCCTGGGCGACGTTCACCGTCGCGCCGTACGTGACGTTCCCTGCGGCCCAGTCCTCGTCCTCCATCGACTCGAAGGCGCAGAAGCCGCAGCGGGTGACGCGTACACAGCCGGGCACGTTAGGGAGGCGGCGACAACGCCGAGTTCGACCAGCAGCTCCTGATCATCCCGATCCAGATCGATCCGCAGTTGCAGATCGTGCGCATGAAGTGGCGCATCGGCAGCGACTGCACGAGCTGTGTCACGTCGCAGCCCATCTGGCAGGACAGCTACGGTGCCGGCAGGTCGGAGGCTTTCTTCACGCCCGCCCCGACCGACATGGGCAACCCGCTCTTCGGCACTGTGCAACCCCACGGTCGAGGAGCTCCTGCCGAGGCTGATGGCCCGAAAGACGGGCGGCGGCACTCGCCCAGGTCTGCCCAGTGGGGCAGACGGAACCGGAAAATGAGCGAGGTGGAATGAAGCCCGGCGAAGCGTCAGACGACCCGCGTCGTCGGCACCAGCCAGGCGGGTACCGGACACCGGCGTCGCTGCCACGACGTAGAGCGCACGCAACCGACGAATCGGCGTAGAAAACACCAACGAGCCCTGGGTTCTTGATCTGGGGCGCATATCTGGAACGGATAACGTGAACCGAACTCACGCTCTCAACTTGGGAAGCTCAGGTGCTTCAAGGGGAGAAGCTTGCTGACCTGCGGCGCAGCGGTGTCGACGCCTGACGGGCGCGGCTTGAACCCCCCCGGTGTTCCCCGTGGCTTCCCGCACGACCTGGCACGGTTCTGGCACGTCCGCCGGGGTGCCGCCCTCAGGGACAAAGGCGTTGTCAGTGGGGGCTGTTAACGTCCGTGGCGAAGATGAGCCGGTTCGATGTTCTCGCTGAAGAACACGGCGGCCAAGGGGGGTGGCCGGATAGGGGGCGCCGGACCACTGGGTCCCGGGACGCCGAATGGCTCCGCACCCCCCCCTCACAACCTTCTGATCCGTAGCTCTACGGAGATCGGTCGCGGACGGTCATACCGGTTGCTCCGCGCCCCTGGTGCGAGTCGTGTGGGATCGCAGGGGAGCACTGGAGCGCCGCCTCCGATACGGGCAGTCGGAAATCTGCGCGGGGTCGAGAGCTGCCGGTCGGTGACGCCCTGGAAGCCCGGCGGGGAACGCGTCAGCCCCCGGCCCCGGCGCCCTTCCAGCTGTGGGGCGGCCGGTAGGCCCGTTCCCGGTCCGGGCGTCGCCATGCGGCGGCTGCGGTGGGCGGCGGGCCAGGCGGCCCGGAGATGGGGCGAGCGGCGGCGCGGGCCAGCAGGAGCGCGGTGACGGCGGCCAGTTCCTCGGGATCGGCGTTGCCGCGCTCGATCCGGAGGACGGTGTCGTTGCTCATCGTGTCGAATGTCCTCGTGTCATTGCGGGGGGTTGCCGTGTTTGCGGGAGGGCAGGTCGGCGTGCTTGGTACGCAGCATGGCCAGGGAGCGGATGAGGACGGCACGCGTGTCGGCGGGGTGGATGACGTCGTCGACCAGACCCCGTTCGGCCGCGTAGTACGGGTGCATCAGCTCGGCCTGGTACTCCTCGACCATCGCGGCGCGCACGGCCTCCGGATCGGCGGCCTCGGCGATCTGCCGCCGGAAGATGACGTTGGCCGCGCCCTCGGCGCCCATCACGGCGATCTCGTTCGTCGGCCAGGCGTAGGTGAGGTCCGCGCCGATGGACTGGCTGTCCATGACGATGTACGCGCCCCCGTATGCCTTGCGCAGGATCACCGAGATCCGCGGCACGGTCGCGTTGCAGTAGGCGTAGAGCAGCTTCGCGCCATGCCGGATGATGCCGCCGTGTTCCTGCTGCACCCCGGGCAGGAAGCCGGGCACGTCGACCAGGGTCACGAGCGGGATGTTGAAGGCGTCGCACATCTGCACGAAACGGGCGGCCTTCTCCGACGCCTCGATGTCCAGCACGCCGGCCAGCCGGTTCGGCTGGTCGGCGACGATGCCGACGACGTGGCCGTCGAGCCTGGCGAGCGCGACGACGATGTTGGCGGCCCAGCGCTCGTGGATCTCCAAGAACTCGCCGTCGTCGACGATCTCCTCGATCACGTCCCGGATGTCGTACGCCCGGTTCGGGTCGGCCGGCACCAGGTTGAGCAGTGCCTCGCCGCGCTGGCCGGCCGGGTCCGCGCCGGGTGCGGACGGGGGGTTCTCCCGGTTGTTCTGCGGAAGCAGGGAGAGCAAGTAGCGCACCTCCTCCAGGCAGGTCCGCTCGTCGTCGTGGGCGAAGTGCGCCACCCCCGAGGTCGCGGCGTGCACATCGGCGCCGCCCAGGCCGTCCAAGGTGATCTCCTCACCGGTGACGGCCTTCACCACGTCGGGTCCGGTGATGAACATCTGCGAGGTGTCGCGGACCATGAACACGAAGTCCGTCAGAGCCGGGGAGTACGCCGCGCCGCCCGCGCACGGGCCGAGCATCACCGAGATCTGCGGGATGACGCCGGACGCCCTGGTGTTGCGCCGGAAGATGCCGCCGTAGCCGGCGAGCGCGACCACGCCCTCCTGGATGCGGGCGCCGGCGCCGTCGTTCAACGACACCAGCGGCGCTCCCGCCGCGATCGCCATGTCCATGATTTTATGGATCTTCTGCGCGTGGGCCTCGCCGAGTGCGCCGCCGAAGATACGGAAGTCATGGGCGTAGAGGAAGACCGTACGGCCGAGCACCGTGCCCCAGCCGGTGACGACACCGTCGGTGTGGGGCCTGTTGGCCTCCAGGCCGAACCTGGCCGCCCGGTGCCGCCGCAGCAGCTCCACCTCATGGAACGACTCCTCGTCCAGCAGCAGGCCGATCCGCTCGCGCGCGGTCAGCTTGCCCCGGGCGTGCTGCGCCTCGGTGGCCCGGTCACCCGGGCCGCGCCGCGCGCTCTCTCGGACGGCGGACAGCTCCGCCACCCGTTCGTTCCTCGCTTCCGCAGACACCTCGGCCGCCCTCAGCCGACCGTGCCGGGCAGGCGGGTCCAGCCGTGTGCCGACGCCATCGCCGTGAGGTCGGGGTTGTCCCCCACGACGACGGGATGGCCCGTCATGCGGAGCAGACCGAGGTCGGAGGTGTGGTCGCCGTAGGCGTGACAGGCGTCGGCGGGAACCCCGTGTTCGGTCATGAAGGCGCGAGCGGCCTCCGCCTTGGCATCGCCGATCATGGTCCGCAGGACCTCGCCGGTATAGAGACCGTCGCGGGCCTCGAGAACGGTGCTGAGCACCGTGTCCGCCCCGGCGTACTCGGCGACCGGGACGAGGCAGGCCGGGAACGAGCCGGACACCATCACCGTCAGCAGCCCCTCGTCCCGATGGGCCCGCAGCGCGGCGAGCACGTCCTGGTGGAACAGGGCGCCGCCGCGCAGCCGTTCGCCGAACCACGCACGGCCGATCTCGTCGACCTCGGCCACCTTGTACCCGGCGAACCGGCGGTAGAAGAGACGGTTCCCCTCCTCCCGGGGCAGGCCCGGGCGCAGCAACGAGCGCGCCTGCTCGCTGCGGGCCTGCTGCTCCTCGGGGCTCAGGCCCAGGGCGTCGAGGAAGAAGTCGCCCGTTCGGCCGCCACGTGGTCTTCGGTAATGCGGCCGACAACGACGTCACCTTCGAAGGCAACCACGTCTGGTACACCAACAGCACCCTCGCCGGCTACAACCTCGGCAGTGTTGCCGCCAACGCCCCCGAGGTCCTTGGCGACCACCTGCGACGGGCGCTTCAGGCGGTCGCCGACGGCACCGTGCGGGTGGACGTCACAGTGCTGCCGCTGAAGGAGGCGGGCCACGTCCACGAGTTGCTGGAGAGCCGGGCCTCCACCGGCAAGTACGTCCTCGACGTCCAGGCCTGACGGCCCGCCCGAGCCGACTCCGGAGCCCCCATATGACGCCCTCGACATTGCTCGTGCCCGAAAGCCACCGAGACCTACTGACACGCCCCCTCTTCGGGCATCTGGCTACCATCAGGCCGGACGGCAGGCCGCAGGCCAACCCGATGTGGTTTGCCTGGCGGGGGACTCGGGACATGGACGCAGGGGAAACCGATGAGTGGGGGAGGGCAACTGGTGATCCAGTCCGTTGTCCGGCTGAACCGGTAGCACTGTGGGTCGGCCGTAGGGGCTGGGACTGACGGGTGACCTGAGCTCGCGCGCTGTCTGGTCGGTCAGGCGCTCGGCGACATCGACGACGGCCTGACCGACTGGCTGGGGTGCAGGTGTGAAGCTGGTGGGCGCTTTGACGAGGACGCCGAGCTGGTTGGCACCTTGTTGCGCTGCCGACAGTGCTTCGGCGCCGGGGGTGCTCGGCGGTGCACAACTCCAGGTATTGACTTGGCCAGAGGCGCTCAAACTGTGTGTCAGTGCCTGGCTCCGAGTACGTAAAAGATCCTTTCCGGAGGAAAGCTTCCGCGCCATGCTGGCGGCTGTCCAGGCAGTCGACCGAGGAGCGGGATGAGCGGGCAGTTCGGGGTGGACCCCGCCACACTGACGGAGCTTGCGGGCAAGTTCCACAGGGAAGCCACGGAACTCGCCGGGCCGATCGAGGGCTTCGCGGCCGGGGCGTCCGAGATCGGTCAGGCGTTCGGCCTGCTCGGTGTCTGCGACGGCGCGGCGGAGAAGTACGGGCAGCTGCTGAGCCACACGGTAAAGGCGCTGGGCTACCTTCCCGACGTACTCATCAGCGACGGACACCGGCTGCGGGTGAACGCGGTCAACTACTCGGACTCCGACCAGACCGCCGTCGGCTATCTCAGTGCCGCCGCCCGGCGCCCGGAAGACCCGGCATGAGCGTCAACAGCTGGATCGACGGGAAGGTCCTGGAGGTCCTCCAGGCGTTCGGTGTGGAACTCCCGGGCGGCGACGGCCCCACGCTGCGCTCCGTCGCCCGCCACTGGGACACCATGGGCACCGAGTTGAGCGATCTCGTACGAGCCGTCGACGCGGCGATCGCGGGCGTCGACAAGGAGGGCTGGCACGGCGAGGCGCGTGACGCCTTCGAGAAGCATTGGCGGGAGCAGCGGCGGGTCGTCCTGGAGACCGCGGGCAACTTCCATCACGTGGCCGACGGGCTGCGGGCGTATGCCACGGAGATCGACGGGATCAACGAGGAGATCATCGACATCTGCGTCGAGATCGCCGAGATGGAGATCGCCGGCGCCGCGCTGTCCTTCTTTACTGGCTTCCTCTCCGACCTCGTCGCCAACACGGCCGTGGCCGAGCGTGTGGCCAAGATCGTGGACCTGGTCAAGCTGTTCACTTCGGCGGCAGAGAAGGTGGCCGATCTCCTGGAGCGGTTCACGGGGCTCAGCGCGGAGACCGTCGCCACCCTGGAGCGGGTCCTCACGACCGTGGCCAGGATCACCGCGGGCTTCACCAAGACGGGCCTGGAGAGCTTTGTGACCAACTTTGCGGCCGACTCGGGCAGCCTCATGCTGAACCAGGCCGTCCACGGCCAGCCGGTGACCGTCGGCGCGGACCTCACCGCCGGCAGCCGCGCCGCGGCCGGTACGGCGGCGTTCACCGCGGTCGCCGGAACCGCGGGAGCACGCCTGAGCGGGACGGCCGGCGACATCCTGCGCGGCGACGGCCTCCTCGGTACGACCGTCAACGGCGCGGCCGGCAATGTCGCGGGCGGTCTCACAGCCGACGTCATCGCCGGCCAGGACCCGTCGACGATCGGCCAGGACGCGCTCACCAACGCCGCCACGGGTGCCTTCGGCAACGCCCAGAACCACGGCGTCAACCATGCCCTGGAGCAACACGGCAGCCTCGGCGGAGAGAACCTCAGCGACCGTGGGAAACTCGCGGACGGCGCTTTCAAGAACACCGTGGGCACCACCCTCAACACGGGTGTGTACGCCGCCGGCTCCGGTATCGAATCCGACCTCCAGGACCTGATGAAGGATGAGAACGACGAGTGAGAGCACCGAGCGCCCTCGACCTCGCCGCGGTGTGGACCCCGAACCCGGACCACCCCTACACCTGGGCCAAGTTCTTCGGGCTGCTGGCCGTGGTATTCGGCTGTGTGATCGCGCTCGTCGGGGTGTACGCGGTGCGCAGCACATGGCGCGGCCTCGACCCGCCGCGTCGGCGCAAGCAACTACTTCCGCTCACCGTCACGGCGGGCGTCTTCCTTGCCGTCGGCCTGGCGGTCGCGGCCTTCGGGGTGTGGCTGTTCTGACTGGCAGGTCGGCATGCGCGGAGCCCCGCCACCGCGGCGCCTCCGGACACCGGCGTGCCGGGCCCTGACACCACTTCCCGGGCCTGTGCTGACGTATACGCGCCACCGTGGCCGATCGGCCATCTTTTCGGACGCAGCTTCCTCGTCCGAGGGCGGGTGACGACACGGACCGCGCCGAGGGGGCCGCCATGTCCGGAGCGCTGGACCACGTCCACGGTCGTGGTGTACGGCGGCTGCACGCAGGCGGTGGAATCCCCAAGTGCGGAAGCCGCCGACTACAGCAGACTGCGGTCGCGAACGGTGCCCCGGGGCCAGGGCGGTTGCAAGTTCCGGGATCGCGTAGATCGTCTGTGCCCAGCCGGAGTTGACGTGGCAGCAGTACAGGCACGAGACCGGTGATCATCAGTGTGTCTACGCCAGCTGATCACATCGAGGTCCCGTGCCTGCCGCTCCATCCTCCCCGATCCCCGCCGTCCTGGCGAAACTGGGTCCCCTCCACCAGCAGGACACCGGCCGCCTGCGTGCCCACCTCCAGCGCGTACCCGAGCCGCGTTCGCGCTGCGGCCGGTGGTATCCCCTGGTCGGCTTGCTGCTTGTCTGCGCCTGCGCAGTCGTCTCCAGCGCCCGGACCATCACCGAGATCACCGAGTGGGGACAGCGCGCCACCACCACGGTGCTGGAACAACTCGGCATCCGCCGCCACCTGCCCGGACGTCGCCGAGCCCCGTCCCATGCCACCCTCACCCGGCTCCTGGCCGCCCTCGACGGCGATGCCCTGGACGCCGCGATCGCGCCTACCTGGCCGGACACGACCACACCGACGCCGGCACCACCGGCACCTGCTGTCCGCCGTCACCCACGCCCCCACCGTCACCCTGGCCCAGCGAGAGGTGGGGGCCAAGACCAACGAGACGGCCGCCTTCCGCCCGCTGCTGGAACCACTCGACCTGACCGGCACCGTGGTCACCTTCGACGCCCTGCACAGCGTCAAGGACCAGGTGCGCTGGCTGGTCCAGGAGAAGAAAGCCCACTACATCGCAGTGATCAAGGGAAACCAGCCAACCGCGTCGGCCTAGATCAAGGCCCTGCCATGGGAGCGGGTGCCCGTGGCGCACACCGTCTCCGGCACCGGGCACGGGCGGCGGGAGTCCCGCTCGGTCAAGACCATGGCCATCGCGGCGAACCTGGGCGGGATCGCCTTCCCGGAAAGCCCGGCTGGCCCTGCGCATCCACCGACGCCGCCAGGAGAGCGGCAAGCGGCAGACCCGGGAGACGGTCTACGCCGTCACCAGCCTCGATACCCACCAGACCAGCCCCGCCGACCTGGGCAGACACGTACGCGGGCACTGGGGAATCGAAAACTCCAGCCACCATGTCAGAGATGTGGTGTTCGCCGAGGACGCCTCCACCGTCCACACCGGCAGCGCGCCGCGGGCGATGGCCGCCTTGCGGAACCTGGCCATCGGCAGGCTGCGGCTACTGGGAGCGGACAACATCGCCAAGACCACCCGAGCGATCCGGGACGCACTCGAACACGCCGTCTGGATCTGGGGCATCACCGACAGGCCGCTCCTACCACGAACTTGAAGCCGCCCTGCCCCGGGGCACGGACGTCGGCGATGCCGGCGGCCGTCTTCTCCCTCCTCGACTTATTGCGGCAGCTGGGCGCCGACGCCTTCACGGACGGACGTCTTGATCTCGACGCCCATGCCCTGGCACCGCTGCTGCGCCCCGCCGGAGCCGAGCACGTAAGGTGGGCCGTCCCGTCGTGACATACCAGGCGTGCTCCACTGCGCCGCGTCCTCCTGACCGAACCCGTCCGGGTATGGCAGCTCCCTTCCGCGCAGTTCTATCCCCAGCCCCCTTCTTGGCATAAGTGCCGTTGTGAGAGCTGGGGTACCTCAAGTCGTCCTTTCAGCTGGCCCTTTCAACGAAACTGAGCACAGCCGCCCTGGACGGGCTCTTCATGGGTTGACGTCGGCGAGGGGGAAGGGCTCGACTCCGTAAGGGGACCACACGGCTCCGGAGGGCGCTTGGCTTCCAAACAACGCCGCTGGTCAGGGCGCCGCAGATGCTCAGTCGGCTGAGGTCCGTCCACAGGTAGTCCATTGGGCACTTGACCATCGCATAGGAGAGGGCTGGACTTGCTGTCGGGGCTCGGCGACGTACGTACCCGACCCGGCGACGCCCGGTGGCAAGCCGCTGCGCTACAAGCAGTGGCGCAAGGCGTATTTCGACCCCGTCGTGGCGTCGGCCGGCCTGACCTGGTCGGGTAGTGACGTCAGAGGCCTCTCGTCGGTGCCTCGTGGCCCCGGCCTTCTGGCTCTGACTTCTTTACAACGGGACCTCCGGGTCCTTGATCACTTTGTTCGACGCGGGTGATCTACCAGAGGTCTCGTTCTTCGTTATCGCTGCCCCGGCGAACCGTTGACCGGCCAACAGAACGAACGTTGAAGTGAGCATTAATATGTGCAGGTCAGAGGAGGGGGGAGTATGGTCGCAGTGAGGCATACGTGCCCACATTGTGGACACGGCATAGGCCGACTGATGCGCGTCAACGACGAGGGCGTCTCCAACTGCGCGCGTTGCCACAAGAGTGACTGGTCCCGCCGGTTCCCGTTCCCTAAGCTGGATCCCCAGCAGGCGAAGCGGGAGGCTTGGGAAGCGCGTCGTGCGGAGATGAATGCGCGCCTCTCCGATGTGTTGTCACAGAACGCGCTGTCCACCCAGGACGTGATCCCCAAGGGCAACGCGCAGTCCATCAAGGTCAAGATCCCCAAACGCGCCACGCTGCCCCCATCACGTCGCCCGAAGGTGGAACGGGGGCGACTTGTCGCGCATGTCCGCGACAGGAGGCCCGCCGAATCCAACGCTGCTTGGGGCAGGAAGAACAGGGCGGAGAAGCGCCTCTTGGCCTACGGGGGCCTGATGGCAGGGGTTGTGGCTTGCTTCGCCATCGGCGCGGGTGTCGGTGGCGGGGACCAAGAACAGGCTGCATCCGTCAAGCCCACAGCGTCGGCTGTCGTGACGGCCTCTCCCTCTGTTGTGTCTTCCTTGGCTGCGTCGCCTTCACAGAAGCCAACTCATGCGGAGCCACTGACCAACTATCAGGGCTGGAACCTTGCAAAGGCTGTCGCGGACGCCCACAAGCGTCACGTTAGATCGGTGACGTACACAGACCTGAGCGACCTGAACCGCAGTCCGGTTCACCTCGGTAACTGGAAGGTGTGCTGGCAGTGGCCCGATGCCGGTGCCGAGGCCACCGGAGACGTCACGTTCTCGGTGCTGAAGAGGATTGAGGCGTGCGACTCGCCGCCACTTCCCGGCTCCGATGACGACTCGTCCTCGAAGGCCAGTTCTGGCTCCAGTTCGGGCGGAAGCACGTCGACGACTACTGACCCGCCCGCATCAGGCAGCTCCACCACAACGGAGTTGTGCAGCATCCGATCCAACGCCGGAAACTGCTATCACGCTGGCGAGTTCTGCCGGAACATCGACGTGGGGGCGACGACCACGGACGCGGCAGGGCGCGAGATCGCTTGCGACTATGAGGCTGGAGCCAATCGGTGGCACTACTGACAACCCGGTGACCGGCCACTGCACGGGACATGTAGCGGGCACGCCGGTGCTGAGGACGGCTCCGCCGAGGTTCCGGTACATGTCTGACCTGCGGCGGAGGCGCGCGCGTCCCTGACCGCCGGATGGGCCGTATGGGCTTCCCCCTGCGTGCCGGGGTGGATGCGCAGAGCGGAGTCGGCAGGCTGGCACGTCAGGCGATAACGCGGTAGCGGCGGCGCAGTAGTGCCAGGACTATGACGGCCGCGAGGGTCATCCACGTTTTGCCGAGGATTTGTCCAGGCAGGTAATTGAGGGAGCCAAAGGCAAGGTGGAGGAACAGGAGGCTGTCGACGAGAAGCCCGATGGCGTTCGAGGCGAGTATCGCAACCAGAAGTCCTCGCCGGCGTAGGGGTTCGTAGACGACGAAGTCCATGGTTTCGGCGACGGCGAAGGCAACCGCTGATGCAGTGGCGAGGCTGGGGTCGGCGAGGAGGTAGGAGAGGACGGTGCCGATGGCTATGGCGGCGAGAATGGCGCCACGGCCGGTTGCCTCGCGTGCAAGGTCGCGCAGGACAAGCGCCAGGCCGACGACGTAGACGCCGGCGGGCGCCATGTAACCAAGGCCGACGGGTACCGCGCCGAAGTGGGTGACGGCCAAGTTGGCGGCAGGGATGGTGGAGATGTAGGCGAGGAGTGTGGCAATACCGGCAGGAGCGGGGGCCTTCACGATCTACTTTCTGTCTCGGTGGTGGGGTGTTGCGCTCGGCTCCAGCGGCGGACGGGCGGTGGGACGAACGTGCAGACAGTACAGCGCACGGCACTGACATCTTTAAGGCGTCGGCCTCCGCTGCAGCGCGCTCGGGGGAAGTGCCTGCTGCCGGGGGTGAGTAAGGTCCGGGTGGGGTTATGCGATTCCGTGCTGAGCCATTCGGGTGGATCTCTGAATGGCGAACCCGCCAGTCAGCGCGGCGGGCGCCGGCCCGCTGTACGGGCCCACGTGGCGCGTGCATGGCCGCCAGTGCACGACTCCCGCGGGCTCGGGTGAAGCCGTGCGCCTTCCCGCCGCAGGCACGGCGTAGGAAAGGGGATGGGCATCCCCGTATCCGGCCCAGGGCGTGTGCGGGGCTTCATTCGGTGTAGGTCAGAGTGGCGATGGCGTCGTGGCTGTGAATACTTTCCAGATTCTTCGCGCGGATCGCATGCTTCAGGCCCTTTTCGCGGCATGCGAGGCTTATGTCTCGGATGATGTCTTCGACGAAGACGGGATGGTCGTAGGCCTGCATGGTGACGACGCGTTCGTCGGGCCGCTTGATGAGGGGGAGGACAGGGGCGGAGCCGACGCTGCGCAGCAACTCGACGGTTTCGTGGATCGCCAGGGGGTAGGGCGCGTCGGCGGTCCCGGTGACCGTGAGGGTGACCTCGCTGCGCTGGTTGTGGGCACCGTAGTCGGAGATGGCCTTGGAGCACGGGCACAGACTGGTGACGTCGGTGGTCACCGTGGTGGCGACGGTACAGGTGTCGGCGGTGACACGGCCGGTGATGGTGACGTCGTGGGTTTGCCACGACTGCCGCTTACTGGCGGGCGCGGTCACGGTCGTAGCGATGGGCATGGACAGCGTCACGGCCAGGCTGGGGGCTTCAAGCAGGGCGAGCCCTCGTTTGAGCGCGATGGGCAAGTCCTGCGGGGCGAGGGTGGCCAGTTCCTCATGGACCAGGGCGATCATGCGGCTCATGTGGGTGCCGCGTCGGTCGGCCTGCAGGCCGACGGTGACGCTGATGTCGGCGATGCCATGCTGGCGCGTATGACCGTCATCGAACGTGACGGGATAGCGCAAGCCGCTGATCCCTACTTCGTCGATGGCGATGCCGCGGGAGTCGGCCTCGTTTTGGATGTCGTGCATGCCGCTACTCGCCTCGGTAGGTGCAACCGGAGGTGCAGGTCTCGCGCACGGTGATTGCCGACAGGGCGGGGAGCTCGGCGATCATCCGGTCCCAGATCCAGCGGGCCAGGTTCTCGCTGGTGGGATTGTCGAGGCCTTCGATGTCGTTCAGGTAGTAATGGTCGAGTTGTGCATCAATGGGCTTAAAAGCCTGCTTGATGTCGCCGAAGTCCATCACCCAGCCCGCCTCCCGATCGACGGGTGCCTCCACGTGCACCGTGACCTTGTAGGAGTGGCCGTGCAGGCGGGCGCACTTGTGGCCCTCGGGCACGCGCGGCAGGCGGTGCGCCGCTTCGAAGGTGAAGTCGCGGAAGATTTCCATTACTGAATTCCCAGATACTTGTGCGTCTGGAGGGAGAGCGTCCAGCGCGGGTTCTTCATGCAGTACTCGACGGCGGCACGGGTGTGGGCCTCGCGGTCGGCGTCATCCAGCGGCTGTAGGCGGAAGTGGCGAAAGTCGAGGTGTTCGAACTGGGCGGGGTCGCCACCGGCCTGCGGGTAGACCAGTTTGAGTTCGTCGCCGCTGGTGAGGACCAGGGTGGAGCCGATCTTCGGGCTCACACACAGCCAGTCGATACCGCGGGGAGCGGGCCGGGTGCCGTTGGTTTCCACCGCGATCTCGAAGCCGCGGCCGTGCAGGGCCTTGATGGCGGCCTCGTCCAACTGCAGCAGGGGTTCTCCGCCGGTGCACACCACGAACCGGTGCGCACGGTCGGTGGTGGGCCAGGCGGCCTCGACGGCGTCGGCCAGTTCCTGGGCGGTGCGAAGGCGGCCGCCGCCTTCGCCGTCGGTGCCCACGAAATCGGTGTCGCAGAACTGGCAGATCGCGCGGGCGCGATCCTGTTCGCGGCCGGTCCACAGGTTGCAGCGGGAAAACCGGCAAAACACCGCCGGGCGGCCGGCGTGGCCGCCTTCGCCTTGCAGCGTGTAGAAGATTTCCTTGATCAGGTAGGTCATGCTCAGGCGCTCTGGTACTGGACGGGGTCGGTGACGCCGGCTTCGGCGAAGCCCTTCAGGCGCAGCAGGCAGGTGTCGCACTTGCCGCAGGCCCGGCCCTGCTCGTCGGGGTCGTAGCAGGAGGAGGTCAGGGAGTAGTCCACGCCCAGGCGTAGGCCCTCGCGGACGATGTCGGCCTTGGAGAGTGCGATCAGGGGCGAGTGCAGCGTGATCTTGGAGGTGCCCTCGACGCCGGCCTTGGTCGCCAGGTTGGCCATGGTGGCGAAGGCCTCCATGTACTCGGGGCGGCAGTCGGGGTAGCCGCTGTAGTCCACGGCTGTGACCCCGGTGAAGATGTCGCTGGCGCCGACGGTCTCGGCGAACGCGAGCGCGAAGGACAAAAAGATCGTGTTGCGGGCCGGCACGTAGGTGATCGGTACCCCCGTCTCTTCCACGTCCGCGAGCGAGTCGTGCTTGGGTACCTCGATGTCGGCGGTCAGAGCGGAGCCGCCGAAGACCCGCAGATCGATGTCGGCGATGACGTGCCGGGCCACGCCCTGGGCCTTGGCGACCCGCTGGGCCGCCTCCAACTCGATGGAGTGGCGCTGCCCGTAGCGGAAGCTGAGCGCGTAGGGAGTGAATCCCTGGTCCTTGGCGATGGCCAGCACCGTGGTCGAGTCCAGGCCGCCGCTCAGCAACACGATCGCGGGACGGTCCATGCTGTCACTCCCTTATCTGAGGTCCAGTTGCCTCCTTGAGGCAGTGGCAGCCTACCGTCTTAACTACCGGCTACAGTAACCACAACCAGATACGAGTTACGGAAGCTAGAGGTCGCACCGCAGTGAACGAGTTGCCCATCGTGGTCACGTGCACGGACCGGAAGACCTCATCGCCCGAGGCCGCCCTGCAGGCCCGCGCCTTGCCCGAGACCGGCCTGGCGGAACGGGCCGCGGAATGGGCTCGCCGCCTGCACGCCGTGCCGGGGCCTCGCATCGCGCTGGAGGACCTGTATCAGGGAGACCAGTGGCGGCGCGCCCAAGCCCTCACAAAAGCCGCATCTCAGGCTGGTTTTGTTCCCCGACTCTACGTGGCCTCGGCCGGTCTGGGCCTGCGACCAGTCTCCAGCCTCGCGCCCTCCTACGCAGCGACTTTCCTACCCCGACACGCAGATTCCGTGGCTTCCTCCAGCGCGCAGGCCGCCGCCTGGTGGGATCATCTGCAACGCATCGACGCCAGCTGCCCGCTGCCTCAGATCGCAGCCGCCGCCGGCCGGGCGCTGGTGGTGCTGTCCGAGACCTACGCAGGAGCCATGCACGGCGACCTTGCCGCGCTGGCGGCCACGGGAACCGAGACGGTACTCATCGGGGGCGCCTGCGATCTGGACGGCATCGTGCGCGTGCCGGCCAACGCCGCCCTGCGCCACGCCCTGGGCGGCACCCGCACCAGCTTGAACGTCCGCATGGCGGCTTCCTGGCTCGAGCACTGCACGCCCGGCCACCTCATTACCCCCCGTGCACAGGCGCGTTGGAACGACTGGGCCGACCAGGTCGCCCGTCCCGAACGCTATGAGCGCCGGCCGATGACGGACGAAGCCGTGATCGACTTCATCGAAAAGTCGAAGGACAGCCACCCCGGCTACTCCCGCACCCGTCTGCTGCGCCTGCTGCGAGACCAGGGGATGGCCTGTGAACAAAGGCGCTTCGCGGACCTGTACACAGCGACGATTGGCCCTCGATGACCTCCCTTGTGCTTAAGCGTCGGGCCCTACGGATCGAGCAGCACCCCACGATCCCCCTGTACGTATTCACCCTGGCGGCAGAAGAAGTACGCCAAGTCGCCGACGTGGCACGCATCTCAAGGGATGAGGCCGGCAAACTGATCGGCTACCAACGCCCGGAAAAAAAGCAGCACGTGAAGCAGATCCTCGAGTACCTCGACGGCGAGGAGGTCCTGTTTCCCAACGGGCTGATCATGGCGCTGCCCTCCAGCGTGCGGTTCAAGTCCAGCCCGGGCCCGGGCAGCAGCGACGGCCTGTGCACCTCGGGCACGCTGGAAATTCCCGTGCCCGACGCCCCCGATGCCCCGCGGCCGGCCTGGATCGTCGACGGCCAGCAGCGCAGCCTCGCCCTGGCCCGCACCCGCAACACCCGCCTGGCCGTGACCATCGCCGGCTTTGTCGCCGAAGACCTGGAAACCCAACGCGACCAGTTCCTGCGCGTGAACACGGTCTCCCCGCTGCCCACCAACCTGGTCACCGAACTCCTCCCGGAAGTCGGCACCCTCCTGCCGACCAAGCTCTCCGCCCGCAAACTCCCCGCCGTCCTAGTCGAGGCCCTCAACCACGACAAGGACTCACCGTTTAGGGGTCTGGTGCGCCGCCCCTCCACCACGGCCGAACAGAAAGCGGACGCCGTCGTCACGGACAACAGCCTCACCACCGCGATTCAGGAATCCCTCAACTCCCCCTCAGGCGCCTTCTTTCCTTACAAGAACCTGTCCAACGGCACGGTCGACACCGCCACCATCCGCCAGATCCTCGTCGTCTACTGGACCGCCGTGCGCGACACCTTCCCCGACGCATGGGGTCTGCCGGCGACCCGGTCCCGACTGATGCACGGCGTCGGCATCCGCTCCATGGGACGCCTGATGGACCGCGTCATGATGGCCATCGACCCCGCCTCACCCCATGCCGTGGACTTGGCGCGGGCCGAACTCGCCCTGATCGCCCCGCACTGCCGCTGGACCCAGGGACGCTGGCCCGACCTGAACACCCCCTGGAACGAACTGCAGAACAACCCCCGCCACATCAGCACCCTGTCGAACTACCTCCTCCGTATCTATGTGCAGGAAAAGGCAAAAGCCGCGTGAAATTCTATTTCCCTGACAGCCAGGACCTGGTGAGCCCCACCTACGACTTCATCAACGACGAGTACTCACCCTACCGAGTCCGTCAGCGCGATGACGTCTACGCCCACCAGGCCGTGACGCCGATCCCGTATGACGGGATCCTCGTCAGCAAGGCGGTTGTCGACGGATCCATGAAGGGCGCAGGAAAATACTCCGCCCCGCAACGCGAGCGCCTCTACCGCCTGGGCGTGCGGAACTTCTTCCGCCTCCCCGACACCTGCTCCACCATCGGCGACTGCGGCGCCTTCAACTACATCGACGAAGAACGACCCCCGTACGAAATCGACGAAGTCATCGACTTCTACGGCCGCTGCGGATTCGACGCCGGCATCAGCATCGACCACATCATCTTCGGCTACATCCCCCAAGAATCCGACACGGAACCCGAAGCCGCGTGGGTGGAACGCCAGCAGATCTCCCTCGAACTCGCCGAAAACTTCCTGGCCGCCACCAAAAAACACGGCGCCCACTTCCAACCCGTCGGCGCCGCCCAGGGATGGGGACCCGACAGCTACGCCCACTCCGTCGCCCAACTACAGAAAATGGGATACCGGCGTATCGCCCTCGGTGGCATGGTCCCCCTCAAGTCCCACGAGATCCTCGCCTGCCTGCGCGCCATCGACGCCGTCCGCACCCCCGACACCGAACTCCACCTGCTCGGCATCAACCGCCTCGACAGCATGGAACAGTTCGCCCGCCACGGCGTGACCAGCTTCGACAGCACCAGCGCCTTCCGCCAGGCCTTCATGGACGACCGCAACAACTACCACACCACCACCGACTCCTACACCGCCATCCGCGTCCCCCAAGTCGACGGCAACCCCGCCCTCAAGCGCCTCATCCTCTCCGGTCACGTATCCCAAGCCGAGGCCATCATCACCGAACGAGAGTGCCTGCGCGCCCTCCGCGCATTCGACCAAGAAGAAGTAGCACTCGAAGAAGTTAAGGGTGTTCTCGCCACCTACGAAAACCTCGTCCTCGGCCCGAAAAAGAAAAGCTACCTCGAGCACTACGAGCGTACCCTGGCTGACGCCCCCTGGCGCACCTGCCCCTGCGCCCTGTGCAAGAAACACGGAATCGAAATCGCCATATTCCGCGGCAGTGAACGTAACAAGCGCCGCGGATTCCACAATCTCACCGTGCTCGAGGCGAAGATGAGACAACTCACCTTCGGATAGACTTCAGCGCCAACCCAGCTTTTCTTAAAACCCCTGTCAGGAGATATGAATGGCCGACCGATATGAGCTGAGGCTTCCCGCCCTCGAAGTAAGCCAAGGCAACCGAAAAATCTACTGCTTTGCGATCGACGGGAAGAAACTCCACAGCTTTGCCGCCGTCTCCCGCGTCCGCCGCGACGACGCAAGCAACCTGAAGGGCTACCAGCGCCCCGAGGTCCTCAGCCATATCCGGGGCATCCGCCGCTACCTCGAATCCGAGGACGCCATGCTCCCCAACGCCCTCGTCCTCGCCTTCGACGACACCGTCCGCTTCGAAACCGGAGTCCGCCCCAACGCCGGCGCGGACTACTCCGTCCCCGGCGTCCTCGTCATCCCCGTCGACGAATCCCTCACCGACCAGGACAAGCCCGCCCTCATCGTGGACGGCCAGCAGCGCAGCGCCGCCATCCGCGACGCCGACCTCGTCGAATTCCCCGTCGCCGCCGTCGGCTTCATCGCCGACAACCAAGAAGACCAGCGCTCCCAGTTCATCCTGGTCAACTCCACCAAGCCGCTGCCCAAGGGCCTCATCCACGAACTGCTGCCCGAAACCAGCGGACACCTGCCCCCCGCCTACGCCCGCAAGCGCCTGCCGGCCCAGTTGATGACCCGCCTCAACACCGACGGCCAAGGCCCCTTCTACGGTCGGGTAGCCAGCCCTACCTCACCCGACGGCAACATCAAGGACACCAGCCTGCTGCGCATGCTGGAGCACAGCCTCTTCGAAGGCGCCCTCTACCAGTACCGCAACCCCGAAGACGGCTCCGGCGACGTCGAACGCATGCTGGAGCACCTGCGCAACTTTTGGACCATCGTGAAGGAGACTTTCAGCGACGCCTGGAAACTCCCGCCCCGCCAATCCCGCCTCACCCACGGCGTCGGCATTCAGGCCATGGGCTTCGTCATGGACGCCCTCACCGAGGGCATGCCCGCCGAAGACGTCGACTGCGATCAGGTCCGCAACGCCGTCCTCGGCCTGATGCCGGTGACCGCCTGGACCTCCGGCATGTGGCGCTTCGCCGACGGCGAGCAGCGCCGCTGGAACGGCCTTCAAAACACCCCCAACGACATCCGCCTGCTCACCGACCTCCTGGTCCGCTCCGTGCGGGGCTGACCATCAGATCGTGTTCACCGTGCCCCCGGTACGGTGAACCGACTGCACCGAACCTCCTGCCCCCTGCCCCGACCAGCGGTGGTCTTTGCTGCACGCCAGGGGGATGCCGAAAGGGGTGACACGATGACGCCACCCCCGTGGAGGAGTCGGAGATTGCGGCGCCCGTCCAGCCAGGGGCAGCGTTCCCGGCGGTAAGTACCGGGACGAGGGCGCGCCAGCGTAGGTGGAAGAGAACGCGGATGCTCCTTCACACCGGTAGGACAGCGGTCCGCTTCGCAGGCTGGCCGCTCAGTGGTGTGCCGTCTCCGCCATCCCTTGGTATGGCTGCCCGCTCGACTGTCGCGGCCCTCATCCCAGGCATGCCCCGGCGGATTGTGCGTGTTTGCGCGCTCTGCAGCGCAACTGCGCCCGGTGGCTGCACGCATCCCGGCTGCCCGTGTGGCGCCTGGGCGCCACCCCGCCCACTGCCCGTTGCCCACCTATACGCGGCGGGACGGGCAGCGGCCTTCTCACCCCGCTTGAGCGGCACCCCGGCGCGAACCACACCGGCTCGTGCGCCTGGTGCCTCGAAGTTCGCGCCCCCTCTTACGCGTAGCGCATTGACCGGACCAACTGCATGCATTATGAAAGTTGAAGATCACTGTTATCGCGGGCTCACCCTCAGTGTCGGGGAGGGGTCTTCGGGAGGGCAGTGGGCTGGTTTGAGCCGCCCTGGGGAGGACGGCGGGCGGCAGGCAGGAGTGGGCGATCGGGGACTTCGTACCTGCTGATCGCCGCCGAGCGGCTACCAAAGCCGGCGTTGTCGGTGGTGTCGTTTACCCTTCAACCGGCCAGATGTGAGCGCCGTGTAAAGGAAGTGCGATGGCGGGGCTGAGGGTGGGGGATTTTGTCCGCTTTGCCGGTTCTCCGGGAGTGGGTCGAGTCGCAGCAGTTGAGGGGGAAAGTGTCCAGGTTGATTTCTTTGAGTCGATAGCGGAGTCCGTTGCCCACACGCAGCGCATCGCTGCGCGCTTGTGCACGCCGGTGTCTTTGCCGGAGGAGACCCGGGTCTACCGGCGTGATCCCAGCACCGGCGTGTGGATCGTGGGCCGGGTGCGGGGGAGTGACCCCGGTGTGTACTACGTGCAGTTCCCCAACCATCCGGACGTGCACCTGCCGGTTCGAGCAGCGGAGTTGCACGTGCGTTGGGACCGGCCCGTAAAGAATCCGGTCGCGACCCTGGGAGCTGGCGGGAACGAGTCCGGTTACTTCCACGATGCTCGCTTGCCCATGCTGCACAGCCTCATTGCTCAGCGTGGGGCCAGTGGAAGCATTCCCGCCCTGCTGTCTTCTGCGGTGGAGATCTACCCTCACCAGGTGCAGGCCGCTTTGACCGTCCTGTCCGACCCGGTGCAGCGCTACTTGCTGGCCGACGAGGTCGGGCTCGGAAAGACCATCCAGGCCGGCTACGTCATTCGTCAGACTCTGATCGACAACCCTCACGCGCGTGTGGTCGTCATGGCACCAGCGTCCTTGGTGAGGCAGTGGCGTGACGAAATGCTCGAGAGGTTCTTCATCGATGACTTTCCCGAGGCGCGCATCACCTTCACCGCCCACGACACGCCGCACAAGTGGGCGAGCTATCGCGACGCCGACCTGCTTGTCGTCGATGAGGCCCACCTCCTCGTCCACGACATCACGGAGCCGACGCAATCGCCCTACCGTGAACTGTGCGGCATTGCGCACACGGCCACGCGTCTGCTACTGCTGTCGGCCACCCCGGTGACCTCTCACTACGTCACTCACCTGGGTCTGCTGCATCTGCTGGACGAGAACCTGTACCGCTGGGACGACCGCGCCTCCTTCGAGGAGCGCTACCGGCGGCGTAAGGACCTTGCCGACGGCGTGTTTCAGTTGGACGCCTATTTCCCCACGCTGCTGCCGATGACCATCGATAGCCTGCGGGGACTCCTGCCGTCCGACGAGCGCTTTGAGGCATTGGCCACCGATGCGCTGGCTCTCCTCAACGAGGATGACGACCTGGCAAACGAGGATCAGGCCCCTGAATTGGTCCTAAGAGTCGAGGCTTTGAGGGCTCATCTCAGCGAGACCTATCGCCTGCACCGACGGGTCATCCGCCATCGCCGCGCCTCCGTGCTGCGCGACGACGAAGAGACGGAGCTTGTGCCTTATGAAGTGAGAGGACGTACCCGTCCGCGCCTGCTCGCGGTGGATTTCGGCGAGCACCACCTCGGTCAGGCGCTGCTGCTGGAGTGGCGCACGCTCATCGCCGACCACTTGGTGGACACCGCGGCCGACGACACTCAGCACACGGCCTACGCCATGGCGCTGGCGGTGCTTGCCTCTCGGGCCGGCGGCCTGATGGAAGATCTGCTGTGCGCGCTGCGTTGGCGCACCCACCGCGACGGGGAAGCCGCCGACCGAGCCGGACTGACCGAGCAGGAGCGACTCCTGCTTGCGGCACCGGCAACCCTTTCCCGGGAAAACGAACTGGGGGAGACCTACAGCAAGCAGCGCGCTGACTTGCCTCGCACCGCCGCACCCACGGCCCTGGCCAAAGCATTGCTGCCCGTCGTGCGTCCCGGAACCAGGACGGTGATCTTCTGTGGCCCGGGAACCTTGGCAGCCCAGGTCGCGGCGGCGCTCAGTGCCCAGGCCCCCGACGCCGTCGTGGGCCTGCACACCACAGCCACCAGCGCGGACGCCTGCGAGCAGGTCGTGCAGACCTGGCGTACTTTGCAGAACGCCGCCCTGTGCCAGGTGCTCGTCGCTGACGCCTCGGCTGAGGACGGGTTGAACCTGCAGGTTGCAGACGTGGTGGTACACGTGCGGCTGCCGTGGTCCCCTAACCGCCTGGAACAGCGGATCGGACGGGTCGATCGCTACCGGGGAGTGGAATCGCTGCGGCAGAACCAACCGGCGCAGCAGTTCCGCATCGGCGATCGCGAAGGGAACGAGGCGTTCTGTGGGGCCTGGGCCGGCCTGCTCCACGAGGGATACGACCTGTTTACCGCGTCCGTCTCGACCCTGCAGGACACCATCGCTGAAGGGCTGACCCGCGTGTGGCGCCAGGCCCTCGACGAAGGCCCCGCGGGGCTGACGACCCTGGCGCCCAGCGTGCGCGAGGAACTGCGCCAGGCCAAGCGGGACATTGACACCATGGACATGCTGGAGTCCATACACGAGACGTCTGAACAGGCCCGTCACACAACGAGCGCGCTCGATCGCCTGGAGCAGGACTGGCGCCGCCTGCGTGAGAGCCTGGTGCACTACGCCGATGACGGCAGTGGCGGGCTGCGTTTTCGGCATGACACACGCACCGTCGCCGGCCACCAGCGTGACCGGTTCGACGTTGCCTCCTCGCATCCGCTGATCGACCCACGGCGCTACAAAGCAGCCGCCGAACGCATTCATCCCCAGATGGCCCAGGGTGTCTTCAACCGCTCCACCGCTCTGCGCGCCCCGGGAACCCGGCTCTTCCGCTCGGGCAACCCGTTCGTGGACATGCTCGCCGACATCGTCTTCGCCGACGAACGCGGTCAGGCGACGGCCTTCCGGCGCTTTGACCCGACCTGCCGTACAGGAGATGAAGCCTACTTCGGGCTCGAGTACCTCGTGGAAGCCGACATCACTGCCGCTCTGCGGCGTGTCGCCGACGTGCCCGAGGCCGGGCGAGCCCTGCGACGCCAGGCTGACCGCCTGCTTCCCCCGTTCACCCGCAAGGTGTGGGTGCCTGCCGGGCACCGTATCGCTCTGACCGATCCCAAGGCCTGCGCCTGGCTGGATGCTCCCTATGGCAGGCGAGGAGATCAGAACTACAACGTCAAGAACCACGGCGAACTGGTCGCCGTGTTCGGAGGCTGGCAGGAATACCGACAGGCAGCAGAAGCATCCGAGCAGGTGGCCCGTGCCCACCTCGTCCAGGCAACCGACTTGATGAGCAAGTGCGCTAAGGCACAGGAGCAGGCACAGCAGCAACTCGCGATCGCGACCGCGCAGGCGCGGGCACGCAGTGCGGCCGGCCACCTGCTGGGCGACACCGAAAGCTATCTGCTGGACGTTGCCGTGGGACGAGATCTGACGGAGGCACTGAGCCGCCCTTCGATACGCGTGGTCGCCGCCACATGCATCGTGCGCGGGGGATACCGGACGGTGAAGCACGATGGGTGATCTGTGGGCGCACGCCCAGGAACTGTTTACGGCTTGGCCCCAGGTGTCGACGACGACGGCCACCGGCACCCTGCGGCGACTGGAAGACGCCTTGGCCGACCGGGCCGCTCATCGCGCAGATGCGGTCGGCTGGCGCGACATCGCAGCCCTCACCCGGCAGGTACTGCTGGAGGTTGCCGTCCGGGGAAACAACGCTGGACTGGAGGTGCCCCTGGATCCCGCGTTGCCCAGCCGCGAACAGTGGGAACAGATGGCGTGCCGAACGCTGCCGACCACACGGGGATTGCGGGTCTTCGCCTTGCCGTGGCACCCACGGGAGTTGACGCCCGAAGCACAAGAAAGCGCCCGGGAGGACCTGAAGCAGATCTATCTCGGTGTGGACTCACCGCATCGGCGACACCTCGAACCCCGGCCGGCCGACCCCTATTGGGCAGAGGCCCTCGGCTACACCGAGTACGTCTCCGTTGGGCAGCAACAAGCCGCGCGAGCCGTTGCCCTGGCTCCTGCCGGCAGCACGACGATCGTGTGCCTGCCCACCGGACACGGCAAGACCGCGGTGGCCCAGGCCTCGGCCCTGTTGGCCGGTGCCCGCGGGGGAGTGTCCATCGTGGTCGTCCCCACGGTCATTCTTGCCCTGGACATGGAGGCTAGAACGCAGGCCACCCTTGAACGGCAGGGCAGACGGAGCCCGACCGGCCGTTATGCCTACACCGGCGGCATGCCGGAGGAGGTCAAGCGGCAGATATGCGACGACGTCCGCACCGGTCGCCAACGCCTGCTGTTCGCCTCCCCCGAAGCGGTGGTGACGGCGCTGAAGAAGCCCCTGGAGGACGCCGCCGAGGCGGGAATGCTGCAGTACTTCGTCATCGACGAGGCACACCTGGTCGAGCAGTGGGGCACCGGCTTTCGGCCCGAATTCCAGACGATGGCCAGCCACCGGCGTACCTGGCTGCGCAAGGCCCCCCAGGACCAGGCGCCGGTGACGGTGGCGATGAGCGCCACGCTCACCCACCAGCAGGTCAGCCTTCTGGAGCAGTTGTTCGCTGAGGAAGGGCAGGCCCAGGTGGTGTGGGCCTCCCAACTCCGTCACGAGCCCAGCTACTACGTCGACACCTGCCCCGACGAGCAGAGCCGGAACGAAGCTGTCATCGACGCAGTCGCCATGCTGCCTCGGCCCTTGGCGCTCTACACCACTCGGGTCAAGGACGCCGCCGACTGGGCTGAACGGCTCCGCCAGGCCGGCTTCCGCCGCGTCGCCCAGGTCACCGGAAAGTCCACCGACGACCAGCGGCGGCAGGCTCTCGAAGGCTGGGCGGGTTCGACTTCGGCCGGTCCTGAGCCCACGCGCTTCGACGTGGTCCTGGGCACCTCGGCCTTCGGCCTGGGAGTTGACCTCGCCGACGTGCGTACCGTGGTCCACGCCTGCCTCCCGGAGACCACGGACCGCTACTACCAGGAAGTCGGCCGCGCCGGGCGTGACGGACATCCCTGCATCGCCTACATGGCCACCGCTCCCGGGGACGAGGCACTGGCCGAAAGCCTCAACCGCAGCCCGCAATTGACGGCCGAGCGTGCCTGGGCCCGGTGGCGGGCCATGTGGGTGGGGCGCACTCCCACCGACAGCGGCGCCCACCGGCTCAGCCTCGAAGCCCTGCCTGCCGACATGCCCGAAGGTTTCGGCCGGCACCGCAGCTGGAACGAACGCATCCTCAACTTCATGGTCAGAGCCGGCCTTATCAAGGTGACCATCCCCGAACCGCCACAGCGTAGCGAGAAGGAAACCGACGCGGCCTGGCAAGGACGCCTCGACGCGTTCTACACGTCCCTGGGGAAACAGTTCGACGTCTTCCTTGCGGATGGGCAGACCAACGACCGCGCCTACTTCCTGCAGCGTTTCAACGACGTCCGCCGGCTCATCATCAACGACCAACGTGACGCCGCCGGTCGGCTGCGAAGGATTTTGCGCAGCGACCGCTGCTGGGGCGAGGCAATGGCCGACCACTACCGCGTGCCTTACCGCGGAGGTGTTCTGACCACGGGAGTCACCTGCCGCGGGTGCCCGCCTTGCCGTAAGCAGGGCCCGCCGCGGAAGGCCCCGGAGGGCTACTACCGGCTCGCGGTCGAGCCCTGGCCTGCCGTGCCGTCGTGGCCGAGCCGGCGCAAGGACCCCCTGAAGCGGTTCCGCGGTGACCTGCCGTGCCTTTCCATCTACTGGGAAACCGAGCAGGAGTTCACCGACCTGGTGCCCGAACTGCTCGAGCGGCTGGCCGTGCGGGGAATGTCGGTGGTAGGCGGTCCGGGGCTTGCCCGTCTCGCCACTCGACGACTGCAACGCGACGTGCGCCCCCGCCCCCTCATCCTGGACAGGGACGAGGACCTCCTGGGCCGCTACACCAACCCGATGGTCTGGCTGCTCGACTCTTCCGCCTCCCACATGCGAGACGATCTGGCGATGCGGTTCGATTCCCAGGATGTAACTTACCTGCTGCATCCACGGTCTTTGGCGCACCCGGATCGCCCCGACACCCCACTTGTTGCAATCCACCGCGCCCACTTGTGGGTGCGTACTGCCTTGGAGTCGTTCTAGTGGCCCTGTTGCTTGCGGAATCTTCGATACCACCTTTCATGTGGGCCGTCGTTCGTCTTCTTGCCGCAGAACGAAAGCCGCTGCCGACGGATCGCGCGCGGGCTCTTCTGGCTCCCCCCTCCCTGACCGAGGGCAAGGAGAACAAGACCTTCGACCAAGCCCTGCGCAGCCTGCGCGAGTTGCAGATGGTCGCCGTTGACGAAGGCCGACTCTCGCTCGCCGGACACGCCAGCGCCCTCGACGGCACGGACTTCCCCTCCTTCAGTTGTGCCCTGCGCCAGGCTGTCTTGGCCGGTGAACTCAATGCCGGTCTGGCCGACGACGCAGGACAGACCGGTTCGCGCGACCTCACCCGCATCCTCGTGTGGTTTCTCTCCCGGGATCCTCTCGATGAGCCGGCCACCTGGGAGATCGCCCAACGCCAGCAGTCCATCGACCTCAACCCTGAAGCGGGGACTGCGTCGCGAAACGACACGCGCTGGAACCGTTTCGTGCACTGGGCGCCGGCCCTGGGCCTGGCCGCTGCCCCCTTGCTGTCCAGCAGCGGAAAGGGGCCCCTGCTGCCGGACTGCACAGCGGCCGTCAAGCAGTCGGTGCAAAGGCTGTGGGCCGTCGGGGAACGAGTCAACGCCGTCGACGCTGCCCGAACCCTGCGCAGTGCCCTGCCGGTCCTGCCGGGTGGGGACTACGCCAACGCCCTGGGCATCCCCGACCCGGGCGCGCAGTCAGCTGGGCCGGCCTTGTCCTACGCCCTATTGCGAGGCGAAGACGAGGGCTGGCTCGTCCTGCAGCAGGACGCCGACGCGCAGCGCGTCTTGACCCTTCATGACCCCGACCGTCCGTCGCACTACGTGTCCGACATCGTCATCTCGGAGGACCAGCATGGCTGACTTCCGCGGCTTCCTGTGCTGGACGCCCGAAACCGCGGCCGCGACGATCAATACCGAGGCGGTCAGTCCCTCTCGTGCGGTCTTCCTGGCCACGCATGCGCCGTTGCGTATTCGCCGGGCCGGCCTGGACGGGCGTGCCATCGTCTCCGACGGCCCCCTCATTGACGAGAAGACCGTGCTGAAGGACTTCCTGTCGCTACAGTCCGACACCGGCGCGCTCCTCTTGCCGGTCGTCGGTGACTCCGGGACCGGAAAGTCGCACCTGGTGCGCTGGGTGCGCGAGAACCTGCCCGCCTCGGACAAGTACAAGATCATCTATCTGGAGAAGGCCAAGACCAGCCTGCGCGCTGTGATCGACGCCCTCCTCGCCGACGCGGACAGTGGCGCGCTGGCTCAGTTGCGCGCCGACATCCACCGGTTCACCGACGGTGTGGACGCGGCCACTTTGAGCAGGCGCCTGGTGAACGCCCTCAGCGAGGCCCTGGCCGCCACGACGGCCCGTGACGTACCGCAGCACGCCCGTCCGCTTGCCGGTCCCCGCGGGTTGACGGTCGTCCTGCAAGACCCCCACGTGAGCGCTTTCATGCTCGGACAGGGGAAATTCATTCCCCGACTGGCGGAACAACTGCTGCAGGACCGCGCAGACGGTGAGCCCGACCGCCCGATGGCGTTCACCATGGAAGATCTCCCCACCGACCTGCTGGATCTCCACCGCGCCGCCCAGGTCACGATCAAGCTGATCAATGCGATCTCCGGCAACACACAACTGCAGCAGGCCGCTGTCGACCTGCTGAACCAGCATCTGGAAGCAGCTGTCAAACGGGTGGCGAGCCTGGGAGCCGGCCGCCTGCAGGACGCCATGCTGCAGGTGCGGCGCGAGTATGCCCGCAAGGGCAAAGAGATCATCCTGCTCATCGAGGACTTCGCGCTGATCCAAGGCGTGCAGAGAGATCTCCTCGATGCGGTCATCGAGGCCGCTAACCGCTTCGGCAGCACCACCCTGGCCCCGATCCGCACCCTCATGGCGGTCACCACGGGCTACTTCAGCGACCTTCCGGAGACCGCACTCACCCGTGTGCGGGCGACCGCCGGCTACGTCTACAACCTCAATGTCCCCTTCACCAGGGACGACCGGGGCGAATCCGAGATCACCTCTTTCGTCGGACGTTATCTCAACGCCGCCCGGGTCGGGCGGGAGGCCCTGGAGAACGCGGGCGAGCGGCAGGTGCCCAATCCCTGTGAGACCTGCGCACTGGTCTCCCGATGCCATGAGCAGTTCGGGGCCACCTCCGAGGGCTTCGGCCTGTATCCGTTCAACCCGTCCGCCCTGGTCCGCACCATCCACGCGACGGCTCCGCGCAACGACCCCTATGCGTTCGTCCCGCGCACCGTGCTCGGCAGCGTGATCCGTCCTGTCCTGGTCGAGCATGCCGGCGCACTCAAAGAAGGCACCTTCCCCGACGCCCGTTTCCGCACGCAGTTCCCCACTGCGGACATCGACGAGCCGCTCTCCACCGGCGTACAGGAAGTCGTAGAGGCAGAGGACCCTCTCGACGCCGACCGCCGGAAGATCGTCCTGGAGTTCTGGGGCGGAGCCCCCGACCACGCCGGCGCGCTGCCGTCCGCAGTCCTAGAAGCCTTTGCCCTGGAAGCCCGTACCTTCTCCGGGGCCAGCGCAATCCCCCGGCAGCCGGTCAAGGTGCAGGCGACGGAGCCGGTCAAGCAGACGACCAAAATAAATCCCTTCACCACGGACAAACTCCCTCCCTCTCTGCGGGCCAAGGTCAATGCGGTGGAGGACTGGCTCAGGCGAGAACACGTACTGCAGCAGGCCGTGGCCAGCGAGTTGCGCACCGTCATCGCCACCGCCGTAGCGCAGCGCTATCGCTGGGTCAATCCTTTGATGCGGGAACAGTCACAGACGACGATCCGCTCAGCCTGGCCTTCCAATGCCCGTGTGGTCTCGATCGAAGGCGCAACGGAGAACGTGCAGGGCGCGGACGCAGCGCCGATCCGGTTCAAGCGAACGGCACGCAACAGCCGTTACCTGCAGAGCGTGCTGCTGCTGAAGAACGGCCAGCCCGCCGAGCGAGCCGAACACGTACGCAGGCTGAGCACAGAATCCGACCGCTACACCGCGTCACTGACCACCGCGCTGCAGAAGAACCTGCAGATCACTGATGACGACTTGGTCCTCGGACTGCGCGCATCCCTGATCGGCGCCGCTCTGGCCGGGCTGGCGTGGCCCGGCATGGACGAGGCCGAACTGCTTGCCGCCGCCTTCGCCGACGGGCGCTCCTGGGCGCGTGAGGACGCCGCATCGCGCGATGAGACGTGGAATCGTACCCTGGAGGGCCACCTTCAGCACAGGAACCCCCTCGTCGAGCGGCTCCGCGACGCCCTGGGCGTGGCCCAAGGCGACGGCAAGCCCCGGCTGATCGACGCCGCGAGGGCGCTGCCGCTGCTGCGCCGAGCGACAGCCCAGTGGGACTGGCAGGTGACAGGATCGGACGTACCGGAGTGGGTGAAGAAGGCCGTCAAGTCCTTCGCCAACTGGACGGACCTGGTGAAGGCGCAGAATGCGTCACTGCGCCGGCAGTTGGACGACATACGCCGACACCATCCGCGGGGCACGACCGGACAGCAGGTCCTGGCCGCCGTGCGCGATGCACTCCTTGCGGCCGAGGACGCCAGCATCCCGGTGCCCCGGGCCACGCGGACGGGTATCACCGACCTTCTGTCGCGGGCGCAGGACGTCGACTGGAAGATCCTGAACCAACTCGAGGACGATCTCCTGCGGGCGGAGGAACCGGAGGCTTCCGACGCGGCGCGCATCACGGCAGCCGTGCGTGACCGAGGGGTCGCCCCCCAGGTGGTCCGTGCCCTGCTGCAGGCCAGCGATGCATGGCTGACCACCGCTTTGGAGCACGCTGCATCCCGCACCAACTCCCATGGCGATGAGGCGGCCAGGGGTGTCCAGGAACTTCTGACCGAGTGGCGGTCGCTGAGCGCACCGGAGGAGGACCGATGAGCGAGCCCCTGTCCGTCTTGCAAAAGGCCGAGCGCCTGCAGGCGGAGGCACGCCGACTCAACGAGGGAGAGAAGGGAGAGGAGGAGGCCCGGCGCATCAGCGAACGCATCAGCGTCCTGCACAACCAGTTGATGGCTCTGCAGCGACGCCTCCGCATCGCCCGCTCCTTGATGGCCCAGCCGGCAGCTGGCGACATCGACCTCTCCGGGCTCGACACGGGTCTAGCAGCGTTCACCCGCCAGTGCGAGGGCGGACTGCCTCCCAACGCGGCCTTCACCAGGGCCTCGACAGCTGTGCAAAAGGTCGCCGATCGCATAGCCCATGACAGCCAGGAAGCATGGCGGCAGTGGACGCAAGCCCAACTGGCGGCCTTGCAGATGGCGCGGCAGGCCATGCTCTCCCTGCAGGACCAGGCACGGGCCAAAGCACTGCACCAGGACCTCATCAAGACTGCTCGCGCCGACGTCGACGCAGCCGTGATCGCCCTGTTCGCCAACGCACACGCCGAACTGGCTGAACTGCTCGACAGCGCGCCACCGCCGCCGGAAGGACTGCAGATGCTCCTGGACCGCCTGGCCTCCGGCACCGCCCTGCTGCTCAGCGACATCACGGACGAGGAGATCGCGCTGCTGCGTCTTGTCGATCTCGATGCCGACCTGGAAGTCCGCAGGAGGCGCACGTGATCACACCGTCCCGTGCCCGTTTCTACAACCACGTCCTCAACGCGCTCGAGGACCGCGAGTTGCCCCTTGTGTCCTGGGGCATCACAGATGGCGCCCTGACCGAGAGTGAAGTCCTCGAGGTCATCGATCTCTGCCTGCCCGAAGCCCCGCGGGAGGCGGCAGGCATATCGAGCGAAGAGCTGCTGTATGAATTCCGCGATCGTGCCTGGCTGTTCAAGGTGCCGGACACCTCACCCCCGCAATATCGCACGCGACTGGCCGAAACCGTCCGTTTGGCAGCGCAGTTGCGGCAACTCTTCCCCTGGCAGGCCCGCGATGAGGCGGCGCAGTGGTGGCAGAGCGGTAAGCGACTCGTGGCCGACTACCGCCTGCACACCGCGCCGCGCCGTTACCCGCAGCGCAATATCCCCGCGGCGACCGCGTTGAAGGAACTCGCCACTCTGGCTGGCTGGGGTCACCTTCAGCACCTCGTGGCCCAGGCCTACATCGGGCCTCGTAACCTAGCCCGCTTTCAGGTCGACGCCACCGCGGCGGTGACCAGCGCGCTGCAACGTCCGCACTCCAGCGGCGTGATCGTGGGCGCCGGCACCGGTAGCGGCAAGACGCTGTCCTTCTACCTGCCGGCATTCGCTGCCATGGCCGAGCGTGCTCGACCCAATAGCTTCCGCCTGCACACACTGGCGCTGTATCCCCGCAAGGAATTGCTGCGCGATCAGTTGCGGGAGGCGCTGAGCACTGCCCGCTCGCTGGAGCCCACCCTGCAGGGCTCCGGGCGCCGGCCGTTTCGACTAGGGGCTCTCTACGGAGACACGCCCTACGACCATGAGGACGACCGGCTCAAGCCTGGCGCAAGCGGACGCACTGCCTGGAAACGGACTCGAGAGGGTGCCATCTGCCCCTACCTCACCTGTCCTGCGTGTGAGCGCGGGGAACTCCTCTGGCGTGATCTTGACCGTCGCGGCAATAAGGAGCGACTGGTCTGCCTTGCCTGCCGGGCCAGTATTCCGGAGGGCAGCCTTGCCCTGACCCGTCAATCCCAGCAAGACGCGCCCCCTGACCTGCTTTTCACCACCACCGAAATGCTCAACCTGAACAGTGCCGGAGGCGGGCTCAGCCGACTGCTGGGCTGGCAGGGAGGCGCGGTCCCGTCCCTGGTCCTGCTCGATGAGGTGCACACCTACTCCGGGATTCACGGAGCCCAGACCGCTCTGCTGCTGCGCCGCTGGCAGCAGGCCGTCCGCAAGCCGGTCGCTTTCGTCGGTCTGAGCGCCACCCTGCGCGACGCCGGTACGTTCTTCGCCCGCCTGGTGGGACTGCGCGACAGCCACGTCGAGTACATCCAACCCGCCGACGACAGCATGGATGAGGAGGGGCGCGAGTACGCGCTTGCGTTGCGCGGCGATCCGATCGCCGGCAGCAGTCTGCTGTCCACCTCCATCCAAACCGCCATGCTCTTTGGACGCATGCTCGACCCGGAAGAAGACGCCGCACTGTACGGGTCTACCGGGTTTTTGTTCACCGACGACCTGGATGTCACCAACCGCTTCTACGACGACCTGCGGGACGCTGAGGGAGGACAGAACCGCTACGGTCATCCGGGTCGGAAACCAGCCCTGGCCGCGTTGCGCGCTCCGGCACGCGTCCATCACCAAACCCGTTACCGCGACGGCCAATCGTGGGACCTGATGGAAAAGATCGGCCACGTCCTCGCGCCGGGGGTTGGTCACCATGCGCTGCGGATAGCGCGCACGTCCTCCCAGGACGTCGGAGTGGATCTGCAGGCAAATCTGACGGTGGCGACCGCCTCGCTCGAAGTCGGTTTCAACGACCCGCGCGTTGGGTTGGTACTCCAGCACAAGGCTCCCCACGACGCGGCGGCCTTCATCCAGCGACGCGGCCGGGCCGGGCGTCTGCGCGCCATGCGCCCCGTCACGGTGATCACCCTGTCCGACTACGGCCGGGACCGGCTGGCCTACCAGGCCTACGAGACGCTGTTCCAGCCCGAAGTGCCAGCACGTCACCTTCCGGTCAACAACCGCTTCGTCATCAAGATTCAAGGAGCGCAGTCGCTGCTGGACTGGGCAGGACGCAAACTGCGCTTTCACCACCCGTGGGCCGACCCCAGGACGCTGTTGACCGCACCAAAAGCAGCAAAGGACCACGGTAAGAACAAAGCGGCCCGCCAGGCCTTGGCGCAGGTGTTGGAGAGCCTCTTGACCATTCCTGCTCTCCAGGACGATCTGGCGCGCCATCTCAGAGCAGCGCTGCAGTTGACCGCCGACGAAGTGCAAGCCTTGCTCTGGGAGGAGCCGCGCTCTTTGTTGCTCAGCGTGGTTCCCACCGCGGTACGCCGCCTGAAGAACAACTGGCAGACCCTCCAGGAGAAGGATCCCGGCGCCGAGCCCCGCGCCATGCTGCCGGAGTTCGTGACACGGACGCTGTTCGATCCGCTCAACCTGCCCGAGGTCGGACTGATCCTTCCCTTCGCTTCGCGCACTACTGCCAGCAGCGCCGAGCAGGACAGCAGCGACGAACTGCTGCCGATCGCCAGGGCTCTGAGGGAAGCCGTACCCGGCAGGGTCAGCCGCCGCTACGGCTACCAGCGTGACGACCACCGCACCTGGCTCCCCATCCCTCCAACCGGCCAGGACACCCTGGAACTGGACGACAGCCTTGTACCGAGCCCGACACTCGAAGGCCGCTGGTTCCCCCTGGGGCAGGACCCGGCAGGTCTGATCGTACTGCGCCCCCATCGTCTGCAGCTCAGCGAGCCTCCCAAGGAGGTCGCCGACCGGTCACAGGGATTTCCTCTGTGGGGCTCACAGATCGTTGTCGATGCAGGCACTCAGCCCCTGCCAGGTGACGTTCCCCGTCCCTCGTCGTGGGAACACCGCATCACCTCCGTCGGCTTCGCCCTGCACGCGGCGGGCAATCCGATCGAGGTACGCCGCATGACTGCCGGATCCCGCTTTGAAGTGAGCTACGACGCAGGCACTACGGATGCCCGCACCGTGCGCTACACCCGCAACGGAGAACCGGCCGCACTCGGCTTCCGGCTGAACGTGGACGCAGCCTCCTTCACCCTCGCCCCACTGGACACCACGCACCCCGAAGTCGCGCGCTACCTCACGTCGCCCCAGTGGCGCACCCTGGCCTATTTCCAGGCGGTGGCAGACGATCCAGCGCTGGGGAAGGTGACCAACCAGTTCCAGCGCGGCTGGCTGGCGCTGGTGTACCTGACGTCGTTTTCTCTGCGAGGCCTGAGCGACGACGTTCCCGACCCGTCGTCGATCCGCTCCAGTCTGGCCGACGGCAGTTGGCGCAACGACCTGGCGGAAATCCTCCACGTGCTCTACCGCGACGAGCCCACCGGTCAGCCCGCCCACAGCAACGAACGTCTCATCGCCACACTCACCGAACTCAGCGACGTGCCCGCTGTCATCGACGCCCTGGACCGGGCCGGACAATTGCTGGTGGCTTCAGACGTTGCCATCCGCAGCGCCGACCTCGCACGGCGCGCCTACACAGACACCGTGGCCGCGGCCATTCTCGCCGCAGCGCTGCGCGCCTGCCCCGACGCCCAGGACGGCGACTTGATCGTGGACGTGGTCTCCGCAGCCCATCAAGGGGATCGGGCCGTGGTGTGGCTGAGCGAAACCTCCATCGGCGGCCTAGGCGTTATCGAACAACTGTTCCGCTACTATGCCGAGGACCCGCGGCGTTTTTGGCGTCTGGTTGAGACGGCTCTGACCCCCAACGACTATGAGTACGTCGACACCACCGTGACGCGACTCCTGCGCCACGTGACGGCCGAACCGACCGGAGTCGCAGCACGGGCCATGGCAGTTCTGCGGGCCCACACCTCCGCTGCCGACTCCAGCCAAGCGCTCACCGATCTTCGCAACGCCTGGAGCAGACTCGACGGTCCGCCGCGGCACAGTGCGGTGGCAGCGTTGTCCACCCGACTTCTCCGCCCCGGGAGCAGCCCTACCACCGACGCCAGCGCACTGGCTCTGATCGAGGGGTGGCAGGCCCTGGAGCGTCGCTTGGGCGTGGAAGTCGACGCCCGCGTCATTGCCTACGCCGTGGGCTCTGGGCGCCTGCCCACCGGCCCTGGCCCGCGCCTGTCGGCCGACCAGGCCTTCAGCCTGCTATGGCCGCGCGGCCGCGATGCCCGCACCCACCACCTTCAGCACTACCAGCCCTACCTCGACCGTCCTCCCGTCCTGGACCGCCTCCTGGCCGCCGCCGCGCACGATGAGCAACTGCCGCGCATCGACGTCACCGAAGAGGGCTGGGAGCAGCGCTATCAAACCGCGATAGCCCAGCATGCCGCCGTGGAGTTGACAGCCGACACGAACGCTGCGACGGCCCTGTCTGACGCCATCGCCCGCGTGCCGGCTTTGACGGTGGACTGGGACGTCCTGCGCCTGTACGGAGAGATGCAAGGAATGAGCCGTGACGGCCAGCAGTGGCGCGTGCGGGTGGACATCCGGGAGGCGACACAGTGAGTCGACTCGAGCGCCCCATACGCACCGGGGGACACACCGGCGTTCGCGCCGACGCCATCCTGGCAACGGCACTAATTGGGGAACTCGTCTGCCCTGGGTCCGTGATGTGGCTAGTCTCGCCGTGGATCAGTGACGTGAAGGTCTTGGACAACAGCCAGGGGACGTACGACGACCTGTTCGACGACAATCCTCCCAGCTCCTGCTCTCTGTCCGACCTGCTCGCCCGGATCGTGGCGGCCGGCGCTTCCCTAACGGTGGTCACCCGGCCGGACCCACATAATGCACAGTTCCTCGGGCGTCTGCGCCGCTTGACCTCGCAGCACGCCGTGCGCGTGGTGCAGAACCCCGCAGTGCACGAAAAGACCATTTGCGGGCGGGACTGGCTGCTCACCGGGTCTATGAACTTCACGGTGCGCGGCCTGATGGAGAACGACGAGGCGGTGAGCTACAAGGTGGGAGGCAGCGACGCGGCCCAGGCACGCCTGGAACTCGCCCAGCGATGGAAGGAGCATCAGTGATTGCCGCGCGCCAGGCTTCCCCCGTTTGGACCACTCAGGACCTGGAAGCTTTTTTGCAGCGCTTCTTCGGCCTGGGTAACGACGCGTGGCCAGATATGGATCCTGACCCTCATAAAGGCGAACGGGCCCGGCCCTTCGTCGACCTGCTCCGCACCGGCAGCGACGTCCCTGTCGTACTGCCGCGCTACCAGCAGGCCCAGGACCGCTTCGCGATCTACGTCATCACCCGCGACGAGGCACACGCAGCTGTCATCGGCAACGTCATCACAGCTTTCGCCGGGCCGACCCATCTCATCGGCGCTGGCGTATACCCCAGCACACTGGACCCTAACGACCCAGTCGAAGCAGCGGTGCAGGACTTCGCTGGAACAGGGACGACCTTCCGACTGGAAACACACCCCCACCGCCGCTACCGCCAGAGACTGACCGACGTGGCCCTGCTCATGCAGCACACCTTGGCGATTCGTCCCCCGCGACTGTGGCGGGCAACAAAGCCCACCGGGCGACTGCTGGCCGAGTTCGACGCGGCCTTGGCGGCCGGTGGCCAAGCCGCCTCCCAAGCCGCCCTGGACCAATTGGCCGGACAAGGAGGCATCACCGCCGCTAATCTCGCCCACCTGCACATCAAGCGACTCTCCCGGCTCGGCCTCGATCAAGAACTACTCGATTATCCAGGCCTCAGCGACGTCTTGCGGCAAGATCCCCCCACGCCGGTGAAAACGGCGGTGCTCAATGCTGCCTTCACCTGCGACCTACAGGAACCGCTAGAGCTCGGCGACCTGTCAGCTGCGCAACATGCACTACGCGACCGGGGTCTTCTCGCCCTCGCTCCCTTCGAAAACAGCGCGGAATCCTACTCCATCGAGGCACTCATGGTCCTCCTGCTGGCCGCCGTGACCCGGGAAGATCCTCAGAGCACCCAGAACATACTCACCACCATCGAGCACACCGCATCCCACGACGTCCTACCACCCGCTCTTAGAAAAGCCGCGGCGCTCCTCGCCGATCCGCAAAGCACTCCGCAGCAGGAGGCACCCACCGACCAGACTGACACTGCAGCCAAAACTGCGGAATCACCAACGTCTTCGCCTTCCTCGCAAGCCGTCGAGTCGGACACGCCGGAGCACGTCCCCGCCTCTTGGCCGGACCTGATCCACGCGATCGCCGACGGCTACACCGGCCTAACCGACATCCTGGAACAGGAAGTCTGGACAGCCTGGCCCTCACCAGCCTTGGACGACCGAAACATCGCCGCCCTGCTGGAAGAACTGCACGACGAGGGCCAGGCAAAAGTCTGGCGCTGCGTGGGTGCCTTTATCGAAAGCGTCGGCTACGACCAGCCCGCACCGCTCAGCGCCCGCGCTCTGATCACCTGCGCGCTCGCCTACGACTGGCTCGGACCGGGCGACCTGCTGGCCGTGCAGGCGTTGACCGAGATCGTGCTGCGATCCGGGCCATCCGTCGCCGTCTACGGCCAACTGCTGGGGGAACTCGCCGACACGTGCGAGCGCTGGGTCGCCCCCGAGCGAGCCGCAATCGTGCTGGACTTCGCCGACCGACTGGTCATGGAGGCACACCCCGATCCCGATGCACGTGAATCCTTCGCCTTGGCATTGCTACTGCCGCTCAGCGTGCACCAGGGGCGCCTGGATCCCGCCGATCTCGCCATGGCACGGCGCCTATCCGCGGAACTCGGCATCGAACTGGACTGGCAGAACCAGCCTGGCGAGGCACAGGCACAGGAGACCGCAACCGGCCTGCGGGATGCGACTGGTCGCAACCTGCTGCTGTACTCCCTTGACCAGCGGGTCCTGGACCGGGTTGGCGATGCGCTGCACCAACTCGCCCCAGGAGTCAAGATTGCCCTCGCGCACGACAGCGTGGGCAGTCCGCAACTACGCCAAAAAGCCCGCCAAGCGGATGTAGTCGTATTGGCCACCCGCTGCGCCAAGCACGCTGCGACGGGGTTCATCACCCAGCACGCCAAAACAGCCGTCATCGACTACGCCGACGGCAGCGGCTCGGCCTCCCTGCTACGCGCCGCAGTACACGGCCTGCTCCGAAGTGTGCAAGGCAACTGAGACGCCACTGGCGTCGCGCAGCACCAGGCAGTCGCACCGCCTGGATTCGGCGGGAATCACCCGCGGCGCCTGCAGCACGGTGTCGACAGCACTGCTCCTGTCCTCCGACTTGATGAGGCTTGAGGCAATGGGCAGCGCGCGGTGGATGCCCGCGAGCCTGGGGGCACCGCGCAGAGTGGCGTGGAGCGCGAGGACGGCCTTGCCGATTCCTGCCATCTCGACCACGGCTGACACGATGCCGGCTCGTCTCCGCCTTGGCAGCCAGGTTTCAGAATGGGCGTGGCAATTGCCGGCCACACACTGGGATCAGTAACTGGTCATCTGAAAATGGGCCTCGTCGGCCAGCGGACCTCAGGAAGCCCACGGCTCTGAGCTGCTCAGACCTCAGATGCCGTGGGCTTCTGTCGTTGGTAGTTCACCTCGCACGGCTTGGAGACGGTCCAGACTTCGCCACGAGCCGTCGCCAGATCCCTGATCATTGCTGCCGTCGTCGACCTCCGAAGTCGCTGGCCATACGGGGCTGCTGTGTGCCGACGCCGTCCTCAGTCGTTGATGTCAGCGTTGGATGTCAGCGGAACAGCTGGGCACCAGACGAGCCTCCAACGGCTCCTCCGGCCGGTCGGCCCAGCGCCACCGCACATGCCTACCAGTGCACCTCAACAGTGTCAGGCAGATCCGCTGGCCATCGTCCTCCCGCTTGATGAGGACGAAGCCGCCGGACTTCGTCGAGAGTGGCACGGCCAAAGCGGCGTCTTGCTAAAAGCTTTCGTAGTAGTCGCCAAGGCAGCCATCACAGATCGACGGCTCCTTGTCGGGAGGCACGAACGCTCCGCACCCCGCCTCGCAGAGGCGCCAATTGGTGTACTCGGTAGTGCATCCGAAGCAGATGTCTACCCCGGCCATTTTGTTCTGTGCCACTCTGGCACCGACGACGACGGTGTGTGTGTTGCACCTCGGGCACGAGGACAGCTTGTCGGTCGCAGCGTACCCATCCTCTGCGTACCACTGTGCAGCCTCATATGGAGTGAAGTTCGTTAGGCAGAAGCGACAGGTCGGGTCATCACCGAGGACGACTGACCATTGCTGGCACTCCGGACATTGCACCGTGTGGTCGGCCAAGGGCTGCAGTTCTTTCTCAAGTCGCTGGGATCGTTGTTTGACAAGCGCCTTGACGTCCCCCAGGCGGGCGTGCAAATGGTGCATGGTCTCCAAGACATAAGGGCCTTCTCTGCTTAGTTTCGGCCACAGTTCCTCGTGGATGAAAGTCAGCAGGAAGTCGAGAACCACGGCGGCTTGGGCTTCGACCGCGTAGACGCTGGCGGTGTGCCCTAGGTGCGTGAGTGCATTGCGGGTGTCGGCGAGAGTGCCGATGGCCTGCCTCTGCTCCTTCGTGATTTGCAAAGCGACGATGTTGTTGAGGCGGTCAACGGCACTGAGGACGGTGCAACTGTTGAAGCTGCCTTTCTCGTAGTCGCTCCTCTTCGCTTTATTGAGATCGCTGAAGACGAGGCTCCAGTGTTCACGGATCAGTCGGGCCTTGAGTAGCACCTCGACGGCCGCCTGCAAGTGAAGGACTGCGTATTTCAAATCTCGTGCGCCCGGCTCGCCGTTGCGCTGACTCAGGTGGTCAAAAGCACTGAGTAGGAAGTCCATGCCATTGCGTACGGGCGTAAAATCCATGTCTAGCCGCCGACGCACCACTCGACGCTTCCGTTCGGCGCCCTGCTTATCGCTGTTGTGCTGATCGGTCACCTGCGCCCCCCTAGGTGGCAAACTGACGTACCGCCAAGGTTACCGACTTCAAACGGGCTGGTGAGCCGCGAAGAGCACCCGCTTGAGAGCTCCCCGCCGAGAAGTTCCAGCGGCTATGGACTCGGTGAGCGGACTGGAGCACCACGTTAGGAGGGAGGGCGGGGCGTCGGGCCGGTGACCTGAGGCTTTGATGTCTGGGGAGATGCCTAGCACCTTGACCGCGAGACACCCCTGTTGACCGGGATGACCACTGCATCTGGCACGGCAGTGGCACGAACCTCGGCCGACGACAGCCAGCCACGACGGAGGGGGCGCCGAGCAACTAGGCGCGCGTGTGCCTCGCAACACCCCCACCGGCCTCAGCCACGCTACTGGCTTGTGGCGTCGACCAGAGTCAGTCACGGCCGGTACGTAACTGAGTTGCTGAATTGCAGCGGAGCGCCGTCGCCGACTGGGTGCCGACTGTCGTGTTCCCCGCTGTTCGCCGTAGTAGTGATTGACGTATCAGCCGGGAACTTGTAGCTATATTCCAAGCTCATCCCTAGCTACCGAATCCAGCAAACTTGTTCCACACGGACGCCGTTCAGCCCAACTCAGAATCCATCTACGCAACACCGATGCGATTACGGCGTGTTCGACAGGACTACGGAGGGCCGTTTCAATCATCTGTGCACGAACTTCTGGAATCTGTGTGTGATAAAGTGATTCGCCTGCTGGCCCGGTTACGGTCTCGGCCACCCAGACCCCCCGGGAAGTCAACTTGAAGGTGACGCCGATATCACGGCACCATTCGGTCGCTTCCCAGGTGGAGTCATCTTCCGGATTCCCAGAGAGGTTCAGAACGTCGGAGAGCAGTTCGTTACGCTCCTCGGTGTCTTTCGCTGCCCAGCAACGAAGACAGGATTCACCGAAACCTTGAATGGCGGGCGTCGCCGTACGTCGCATCTTTTCCATTAGTCGACGAGCCCTCGCACCTTCGGGAGTGGACTCGATACTCCAGGAGCGCAGAACATCCAATGCGGCAACTGCCGGCATGCCGGTCGATGAGATTGCCCTCTCGATTGCTTGGTAGACAATTGGCTTGCATCCCGGATCGACCTTTACGGAATCACTCAGGACCCGTGCAAGAGTAGAACCAATCCGGCCTCCAGGTGGGAGATCAAGAAGTTCCAGCGCTTGCTGCACAAGGAGCCTACGGAACTTCGGTGTCGCTGCCGCCACATCGTCGTCCAGAAGTTCCAAGGCGATCAGCGAACCAGGTTTCACTAGAAGAGACAGCTCATCCTCGATCTGGATTTCGCGAAGCAGGTTTATGAGGTTGTGTCTCTGACGGCCTTGGTGAAAGAACACGTTACCTGCTGCCAACAGCCATGTGTTGCGCCAATGCGCCGACCAAGCAATAATGCGTAGTCGCTCGCTGATATCAGTTGCTTGATCACGAGCGATTGCCTGGGCAGCCATGAACTCTTGCAGACTACGTACGTCAAAGCCGAATCCATCCCCCTGCGGGGCCAGCAATACAAGACGAGTTGTTGCCGCATTGACTAATTGGTCGACTAGCTTGCGAGAAGACTTTTCGTCGTCATAACCTGCGGATGAGAGGATCTGCTGAGCGACTTCCTGCAGTTGCTCGATGGGCATGGCAGCACCGTGCTCCCCTGCGTTCTCGGCGAGCACATGGAGTTGCAAACCAACCTGCTGATGGATTCTACCGATAGTCGTTCTGTGTTGATCGAGTAGACGTCCGACAGGGCCAGGCTTGCCAACCTCGCGATTGTAGATCGTTTCGTAATAAGCATCGAATAGCCTGTACCTCTCTTGTGGCACCCGTTCGCGACGCTCCAGAAGAACTGACATAATAGTCACTTGTAGCGGTGTCCGCATAAGGCGCGCTGTAATTTCTTCCGATGCCGCGCTTTGTAGGCGTGTGTATACCTGGCGTGCAGTCTCACTGTCTCCTGGGTATCGAGCGTGAGCAAGTAGCTCTGCGTAGGCGACAGCCTCGCCAGGCTCCAGTGGCTTCAAAGAGAGATGAGTATAAACCGAGTCGGAGAACTCCTGACGATAACCTTGAGGCCTGCTGGTGGCCACAACGAAGAGGTCTGAATCCAGCTGCCGAGCTTCCGTGTAGAAGTCGTCGAGCTTTGATATAACCGATTCCCGAGATGCGCTGGAGGCCACTTCGTCGAGGCCGTCCAACACGAGCAGCCATGGCCATTTGCCTAGCCACGCGCGAAGGTGGTTAGCGCTCACCTCGGGTGCGCTCTCGTTCATCCGCTGCGCGAGGTACTTCAAGATGCTGACGTTTTCGCCACCTGCGATCACGTCACTGTAATCAGCTAGATCGATTCGAGCTGGCCAGCGATGTTGAGCCGGTGCTGGGACGCCAATCTCTCCTAGGTGTGATTTCATTCTGCTCAACAGTTCTTGCTGTTCTCCGGAGAGTAAGGCTGGACTTTCGGCGAGGAAAGCTACGCGATATGCCTGGCAAATTAGTTGGCTTAGCGTAGTTTTTCCCTGCCCGGGCCCACCAAGGATGACGCAGTGTCTAGGGGATTCGTCGCCGCTGTAGCTTGGCCGAAGAATAGTGTTTCCTCGCTTAAGTACATACTCGGCAGTATTCACAATCTGCTGGTCGAACGGATCTAGATTATCGACATACGCCTTGAGGTCAATCGCGATATCTGAGAGATTCAGGCGCTGATTGTCGCCTTCTCCGGCCTGATGAAGTCGAACGTGCCGATCTGCCTTGAGTTGCATCACGCTATAGGTTGTGGCGCGTTCGGCGATTTCAATCGCGCCACTCCCTTCCAGCATTCTGTGCAGATGCGCTAGAACATCACCGGAAGTAATGAGTGCTTCATAGGGTTGGCGTACGGCTGGATAGTTGTCCAGGAGGGTATTGAGCTGGTCATAGTGCCATACTCGCCAGCCTCTGATTGGAAGCTTCAGCTTGGCGATCAGCGCGTCAATCTCCCGCTTCACCGTATCGATGCCGCCCACTTCTGCTACGGGGGAAAGTACAACGTTGGTTGCAAAAAGCACGTACCGTGGAATTTCGCGCGCCCGTGCACGTTTGGACTTGGGATTTGCCCATGTCGTGAGCTCTGCCTTTGCTTGAGCGAGAAACCAGGCAGTGTCGAGTTGTGTGCCTAGTGGCCTTGCGCGGAACTTGGCCTGCAGGACTCCGTAACCATCCCAATTGCCTTCTGACGCCGGTTCTGGGTACCTCATGCGCCCGCGGAACGCTGCCTCTCGGCCCCCGTCTGGCCCATCGCCGAAAACCTCGACGCCCGCGCCAAGTACACGTACTGCTAGCGCTTGAGTCAAATGTTCGAACTCTCGTGTGCCGAGACGAGTCAGGTCGTAGTCCACCTGCTACATCATCGTGGCGGTGACGCGGAGGATCAATAAGAAGAGTCAGAGAGGTATTGGCATGTAGCTGGCAGCCCGCTCGCGACTCATCTACTGCTGATGGTGTGCCCGACCTGTCCCAGCCCAACGACTTACTTCTCTGGCATCAGGCGACTGTTGGCTGTGGGGAGCGGCCCGGGCGCCGGCCGGGCTGGAGCGGGACGGAGGCAGGAGCGCAGGCCCGGCCGGGGGCCGGGCCGCGCGCGGTGAGCGGAGCGAGCCGCCTTGAACCAGTAGAGAAAGTTGTAACTCACTGGCTGGCAGGCTGGTTGTGCCACTGACGTTGATCGATTACGCCCGGGTCGTGGTCTTCTGTTTGAGGCGTTCGTAGGGTGTCTGGCCGCCGAGGCCGCCGTGGGGGCGATGGTAGTTGTAGTAGTCCTCCCACTCGCGCAGCTTGTCGTTGAAGACCTCGGCGTCGTCGATGATGACGCCGTCGAGGAGCTGGTAGAACTCCTCGGCGTCGATGCGGTGGGAGCGTTCGACCTTGCCGTTCAGCCGCGGGGTGCGGGGCTTGATGTAGGTGTGGGCGATGCCCTTGTCGAGCACGTGCCAGTGGAAGGCGGACTGGAACTCGGCGCCGTTGTCGGTCTGGATGACCTCGACCTGGAACGGCAGACGTTGCAGCACGTAGTCCAGGAACTGTATGGCGGTTTTCTGGTTCAGCTGCGGATAGATCCGCAAGACACGCAGGCGAGTGCAGTCGTCGATCGCGGTGAACTGGAAGTACTTGTTGCGGCCGCCGCGCCGTCCCTGGGGCATCGAGGCGAGCGGTTCGATGAACTTCACGTCGATCTGAACGCGGTGGCCGGGCAGTTGCTTCTCGTACCGCTTCCATCGGCGGTCGTGGCGCTTGTAGCGCTGGGAGGCCGGCAGGCGGCCCATGTCGAGGCGGTTGAGGATGCGCCAGACGCCGGACTTACTGATGGTGACGTCGTGGTACCGCTTGAGGTACATGGCGATCTTCTCGGGCCCGAAGTGGTAGTTCTGCCGCAGGTAGATGATCTTCCCGACCACCTCGACATGGGTCGCGTTCGGAGAGTTCTTCGGCGCCTTGGAGCGGGTGCGCAGACCCTCGACGCCCTCGGCCTGGTAGCGGCGGTACCACGTGTAGTACGCCTGCCGGCTGATCCCGAAGTACCGGCAGGACATGGCGACGTTCCCGCTGACCTCTTCGACGTGGCGTATGACGGCCAGGCGCCGCTTGGCCTCACGGTCAAGCGGCGGGCTGGTGGGGGTGGACTTCGGCATGTGGATCTCCGTAGTGATCGGAGACCCAGGTGTCAACGATGATCGTCAGTTTTATAGGGTGTCGCGGCAGACGGTCAGCGGGTGGAAGTCGCGGTATGAGGCTTCGGGTCTGGCCGGGTTGGCGGACCGCTCCCGTAGGCCGGCGTCGTGTCCGCATCAGGCCTCTGCCGAGGTGGAGGCGGCCGTGTGTGAGCTGCGACGCAAGCATCCGAAGTGGGGTCCGCGGCGGATCGCGCATGTGCTGGAGCGGTCCGGGACGGTGAGCGCGGTGCCGTCGCGGATGACCCCTGAGTTGGGAGGATGCCTTGATACCCGATCGAGGCGGTGGGAAGCTCTGCACATGTCGATCTTGGTTCGACCCGCCGAAGGTAGGGACGTGCCCGCTCTTGTCCGTCTGCGCGTCGCCAATGCCGAACGGCACAGCCAGCTCGCACCAGACACCTACCGGGTTCCCGATGCCGAAGCGGTGCGGAGGCACTTCGAGGAGTCGCTCGCGGACGGATCCAAGGTGCTGATCTCGGTCGCGGAGGCCGAGGACGAGGTAGTGGGAATGGCCGAGGTGGTCCTGCTGGCAGAGCCCCCAGATCACCAGATCCTGGTGCCCCGTCGCGGGGCCGAGATCCACACCGTGGTCTTGGACGGACATCGTGGCCGCGGCGTGGGAGCGGCTTTGGTCACGGCAGCGGAGCGAACTGCCGTGGACCGCGGTGTCTCGGTCATCTACGCCGGAATCTTCGCTCCGAACAAGGACGCCGTCGACTTCTACTCCGCGTCCGGTTTCGGACCACGCGGGATCTTGCTGAGCAGGGAGCTGGAGGTTCCCAGGGCTGGCTGACGTCCGCGCCCAAGGCAAAGGTTGCGTGATGCGGCACTAGTCGAGCCGGGCCAGCGGGGAGACCCGGAGTCGCCGCTGCCGTTGGACGGTGAAGTCCACCCGTGTCCTGGCCGCGGAGCTGTCCCGCCGCGCTACTGAAGGCCGAAGGGTTCTCCCTGCAGGGCACCTCGCGCACGACCGAGGGTGCCCGACACCCGGACCGGGAGGCACAGTTCCACTACAGCAACGACCAGGTCAAGACGTAATGCGGGGGTGGACGGCCACTCCCCGCCGTGCCCACGCGGGTCAGCCAACACTGCGGGCGACCCTATCGGCCGGGTTCTCGGCCCGGCGCATGGCGGCGAAAGAGGATACGAGCCCACGCTTCATCAGCGGGGCCAGCGGACGCTCCACGAAGCGGTGGATCAGCCACGCCGCCGCGAGCATGAGCGCGAGGACGACGGCCAACGTGGGGTAGGGCGACAGCCGACGACTGAGCCAGGTGATGACCTCGAAGCCGATCTCCTGATGAACCAGGTATAGCGGGTAGGTCAGAGCCCCGGCCGAAGCCACCCACCGCCAACGGATCCAGTTGAACGCGCCCAACGCGGTCGCCGCCATCACCACGAAGCACACCGTTACGACGAGCGCTGCCACATGCCACGACAACCGCTCTCTCGCACCGTACTCGTTGACCGTCATGATCAACGCGATCCGGTTCTGCGCCATCAGCCAGCAGAATCCCAGCATCCCCCACAGCAGCAGATTCTGCCCGAACCGGTATATCAGGAACAGAACCATCCCACCTATGAAGTACCAGGAGAACTGCGATTGAACCACGATGTCGAGCAGCGGCCAGTGCGCCTGCGGCGCGAGCAGCGACAAGAATCCCCACACGCCACAAAATGCCAGCACTCGGCGGTACGTCACGCCGAACCACACCACTACCCCGAACAGCACGTAGAACCGCAGTTCGGACCAGAGAGTCCAGTACACCGGATCGATGTCCGAGACACCCATCGGCGCGTGCGACATCGTCAGGTTGGTCAGCACCCGTGTCACGGTCGGCCTGGACGGGTCGTGACCCCAACGGTGCGGCGAGAAGTACAGTACGGCCGCTGTGAGCAGCACGCCCACCCAGTAGGCGGGGAAAAGCCGTATCACTCGGGAGGTCACGAAGTCCCCGGCCGACCGGCCCCAGCAGGACATGCAGATCACGAACCCACTGATCATGAAGAACAGTTCCACCCCTAGCCAGCCGTACGCCCCGATGGCATGCCCGACTGGCATCAACGCACCCGTGCGACCGTGCCACACTCCCGTGAACCGCTGAACTCCCAACCAGTGCCACGCCAGCACCGCGAGCGCCGCGATCAATCGCAACGCGTCCAGGAAGTACAACCGCCCCCTGTCCGGCGACGGCGTGGTCCCAGTCGCTGCCCGGGCTGGGGCCGGGGCAGCGGGAGCCTGGGTGGGGACATGATGAGCGGGCTGTGTGTGATCCGTCGTGGCATTCGACAATGTGCAGGCTTTCGTCACGGCCGGCCGCGCTGCCCTACACCATGGCCGCAGGCCCAGCCTTTACAGGAGGAACGGGACGTTCACGTTACTGACCTACGATAAGGAAATCGACAGCGGGCTCACAGTGTGCGCAGCGCTGCCACGTGTCCTGCGGCGGCAGCGCGAGCGCGTCCGTGACCGCGGCGGCCCATGCCCGTCGTCGCCCTGTCGATGGCTGAGCTCCTCGGGTGGTTGCTGCGCCTACGCGGGGGCAACCCGATGGACCACCTGCCGGACCTGGGCGATGTCTACGACGCCCTCCCGGGATCCCCTGACTGATCACGGTCATCCCGACAAGTCGAGCCAAGGTGGTGTCAACCTTCAGTTACTCAGGATTCTGCGGAGACTCGCCATAGGGGCGCGTCGTATCGCTCCGGTCGGCTGTTGATGAGGAGCTGGCGTAGGTCGTCGCGTTGTGTGCCGTTGAGGTTCAGGGCCTCGGTGATACGGCGGAACGTCGTGTGTGTGACTCCGCGGGCTCGGGCTTCGCCCTCGAACTGGTCGAGTTGGGCCAATGTCGCCTCCGGGTCCAGCTTCGTCGGCGGCTGCTCCTTGAGCCACAGGGCTTTGTTGCGCTCGTAGTCGATCTCCGAGTAGCCGGAGATCTCGCGGCTGTGCGCTTCGACTTCCTCCAGGGTCGCGGTCGCCATGATGGCCTGGGCGAGCTGGTTCCGGCTGACTGCCTCGTCCAGATCGACCTCGTGCACTGTCGGGCTCTCGTCCGTAAGCGGTACGGGGAGCCCTGCGTCTCGGATCTCGCAGGCGCCTCGGACGCCTCGGGCCGTCGCTGCGAGCACGCTGGTCGCCTCCGACGGGTGCCACTCCAGGACCGCGCTGATCGGCTCCACGTCCTTCGCGGTGAAGGTGTGAACGAGGGGGCCGAGCATGCCGCGCAGAGCTTCCAGTGGCAGCTCACCATCCAGGCCGGGACCCGCAACCAGGAGCCGGACCGGTGCGTTCACCTGGCAGCAAGCGGCGAGGGTGAGGGCATCGGCGAGCGGGCTCTTGAGTGTCGGCTCGTCGCCTCGAGCCAGGATGTCTCCGCCTACGTCCAGGAGATCGATCGACTGGGGAGTCAAGTGGTTCACCAGCTCTTCGAGTTGGCGGGTGATGCCCTCGGCGCCCTGGTGCGGGTCGATCAACGCGAAGGTGTGCGGGAGCTCTGTTGCGAGCCGGGGGAGGGTCGAGCCAGCAGGAGCGATCGGGCGGGCCTTCGCCGGCACTGCCCATACAGCGGGGGTCATCCGCTTCAGCCCGGTGAAGTCGGAGGCTCCCCGCGGACCCGGTATCGGGTCGATCAGCAGGCGGTCCCACGCGTACGCGAGGATCACCGCCTGGTCCTCGTTGCCGTAGAGGGCGGTGTGGAGCATGGCGGCGGCGACTGCGTCGCCCCCTCCTCCTGCTGCGACGATCAACCGCGTCATGCGCTCAGACTACGGGTTTACAGATTGGCCACTCAGCCTATAGTGGCTAGAGGCCATAGCCACTTTGCCTAGGAGGGTCGATGCCTCAGATTGAGGAGGCTCAGCCGAAGTACCTCCAGATCGCGCACCACATCCGGGATCAGATCCTTCGGGGTGATCTGAGGCCGGGGGATGAGGTTCCCTCGGAGCGGCAGCTCGCCGCTGACTGGAACGTGTCCCGGCCGACCGCCGCCCGGTCCCTGCAGGCGCTGAGCCATCAGGGCCTGGTCGAGAAGCGTCAGGGGTCGGGCACCTACGTGCGGAGCCTGGAGGTCAACCGGCGCGCACGCGAGCTGTACGGACGGGCCCGGCAGACCGGGAAGATCTACACGGCCGGGGAGTACGCCGTGATCACCTCGGCCGGATGGCTGGAGGCGCCGGATCACGTTGCTGAGGCGTTGGGCCTGGTCAAGGATCGTCGGGCCGTGCATCGCCGGCGCGTGACGAACAACCAGGACGGGCCTATCACCCTGTCGACCTCGTGGTTCGCCCCGGATGTCGGCCAGCGGGCTCCCAAGCTCATGGACCCTGAGCGGATCCAGGAGGGGACGCTGATGTATGTCGAGAGGATGACTGGGCGTCAAGGGAGCTATGCCGAGGACCGTATGTGCGCTCGGGCTGCTACCGATGAAGAGGCGGCCGACCTCGGGGTGGAGCCTGGGTCCGCGGTCCTGATCGTTCACCACGTCGTCTTCGACCTGCAGGATCGGCCGCTGGAGTTCGCCGAAGCCACCTATCCTCCGCACCGCTGGGCCTTCGAACAGGGCTATCCGCTCACCTGAGAGTGCGACAGTTGCGTCGAACCGCTTGCACTCCCAAAGTGGCTAATGCCACTATCCAGGAAGTGGCTAAGGCCACCTTGGATGGAAGGGGCACGACGTGACGAGTCGGCGGCCGGATGAGGAGGCTCGCTTAGCTTGCCGAGGATGCCGGGGGCGTGGCTGGAAGAGCGTCGGCTCCCGTACGGCGCTGGCGCTCTCCGTTGCCAACGACCGGCCCCGTGCCACGGCGAAGCGGCGCTGCCTCGACTGTGACGGCAGCGGCAAGGAGTGAGTGCACGGATGACCTTCGCAATCGATCGCTACTTCGGTCCCGGCTCAACGCGGCTCGGGGCAATGATCCTGCATCCGGCCCTGGAATCGGTGCCTCGCGCCCGGCGCTGGTTCCGAAGGTTCATCGCCCCGCATAACCCGATCTGCTCGGTCGACGACTGCACATTGATGATCTCGGAACTCGTGACCAACGCCGTCCTCTACGGTCGGTCGGATGAGCCGTGGTTGGTCCGTGTGGAGTGGTACCGAGAGGGGACCTCGCTGCGGGTGGAGGTACACAACCCGGGGTTCCCCGCCAACGTGCGCATGCGGCACCCGGAAGCGAACGACGCGCACGGGCGGGGGCTGCTCCTGGTCGACTCCATCGCCGACTCCTGGCACGCCGGCCCCAGTCGCCTCGGCGGAACGATGGTCTCCTTCGCCGTGGCCGATGCCTGGCCGCAGTGAGGGGATGCACCCCCGCTTCTACTGCCACAGTGGAAATGTCGCTAGTCTGGTTGACCAGTTGACTTGGCCAATACCGACAGGCGGCGCCCATGGCGTATGAAGTGGCGGCACCGAAGTACGTGCGCCTCGCGCAGACGATCCAGCGCCGTATCGAGGACGGTACCTACCCGCCGGGGACCCGGGTTCCGAGTGAGAACCAGCTGGTGCAGTCGTTCGGCATGTCCCGCCCCACTGTCGTCCGAGCCCTGGAACTGCTGAAGCGGGACGGATGGCTGGAGTCCCGGCAGGGGTACGGCACGATGGTCCGCGGCCGTCCGGAAGTCGTCGAGCAGAAGGACCGGCGGGGCCGTGAGGCTCTGGAGCGCGACGAGTCGCAAGCCCCTGGGCGTCTGGTCCAGGTCGAGCGCGTGCCCGTTCCGGCTCGCGTCGCGTCGGCACTCGGACTCCCGAAGCGAGCCGAGGTTCTGATGCGTCGTTTCCTCGTAGAGGAGGGTGGCGAACCGGTCGAGCTGGTCTCCTCCTACTTCCCCGCCGGCATGGCCGAGGGCACCGACCTGGAGGTCCCCGAGCCCCTGAACGGCGGTGTGAGGGAGTACCTGGAGGCGCGGAAGAAGGTTCGCTTCGACCACGTCACGGAGCGGGTCTCCGCTCGACTGCCCGAGAGCGATGAGGCCGCCCATCTGGCGCTACCGGACGGTCTTCCTGTTCTGAGCGTGCTGGTTGTGGCGTGTGACGCTTCAGGGCGAGCGTTGCAGGTCTCTGACGTGCTGCTTCCTGCTGATCGGCAGGAGCTTGAGGACACCTATCGCCTCAACTGACTAGGCCTATCGGGTGAGTTGGCTCTAGTTCTCACTTGACAAGTCAACCTGGCATCTTTAGTTTCGAACTTGCTAAGTCAACCTGTCAGGTGGCGGGTTGATCCACTCAGAAGGAGAGATCTCTGTGCGTGTAATCCGCGTTGACGCCTCGACCGCCACGATCCTGCTCACTGAAGCGCCCTCGCCGAAGGTGCGCGACCGGCAGACCGGTGAGATCGCCAAGGACACCGTGAGCGGTGAGGCGCTGATGACCGTCGGCGTCGTCTACATCGACGAGGGCGAGTCGTCCCTGATCCAGGTCACCGTCCCCGAGAGCGGCGTTACCGAGGGCCTGACCGTCGGGGCTCCGGTCGCGCTGCCGGGCCTGGTGGCTCGGCCGTGGCAGAGCGTCTTCAACGGCCAGCAGCGGCACGGCATCGCCTACCGGGCGACCGCCGTTGCTCCCGGTGCCTTCTCCGTCGCGCAGGCGGGCTGATAGCCGTGACGGACCTGGTGACGTTGGCCGAGCTGGGCGGGCCGCTTGCTGCGATAGGCGGAGCGGTCTATGCCCGGCACGCTCACCCGGCCGCGTACTGGCCCATCGTCGGGCTGCCGGTCTCGGCGGTCCGGCTGGTGGCCTCGTACTCCTCGACCATGGACGCGTGCGGACTGACGGTCGAGCCCTCCCGGTGGCGGGCCCTGGCCGTCAAGGCAGCCACCCGCCGCGAGATCCGGCCGGTACCGCCCCGCCGGGGAATCATCCGACCGACCACGACCGGACTGCGCATCCGGCTGCGGCTTGCCCCGGGCCAGGAGCCGGCGGACGTGGTGGCCTCGGCCGAACGGCTGCGGCACGCGTGGGGCGTTCACGCCGTCCACGTGAAGGACGTCAAACCCGGTGTCGTCGAACTGCGACTCGTCGGCTTCGATGTCCTCCGGAAGGTGCGCATGCCTCGTCGCACCGCCGGAGGGCCCCTTCGGGTGCCTGTGGCGTTACGGGAGGACGCGACCGCGTTCGTACGGGACTACCGGACCGTTCCGCATGAGCTGGTGCTCGGCGCCACGCTGTCCGGTAAGTCGATGTACTTACGGAACCTGCTCACGGCCCTCGCCGCTCAGCCGGTTGTCCTGGTCGGGATCGACTGCAAGCGCGGGGTCGAGCTGGCGCCGTTCGCCTCCCGGCTCTCCGCGCTGGCGACGGATCCGGAACAGGCGGCCGAGCTGCTTCCGGTGCTCGTGAAGGAGATGGAGGACCGATACGACCTGATCAAGGCCCGGCAAGGGATCGCTCCGGGGACCCCGGATGAGTTGATCACTTCGGATGTCTGGGGCCTGCCTGAAGACGAACGCCCGGCTCCCGTGGTGCTGTTCATCGACGAGGTGGCCGAGCTGTTCCTCGTCGCAACGAAGAAGGAGGAGGAACGGCGGGACGAGATGGTGACCCGGTTGATCCGGCTCGCTCAGCTCGGCCGGGCTGCCGGGATCTACCTGGAGGTCTGCGGGCAGCGCTTCGGCGCCGAGCTGGGCAAAGGGGCGACCATGCTCCGCGCGCAGCTCACCGGCCGCGTCTGCCACCGCGTGAACGATGAAGCCTCCGCCAAGATGGCGCTCGGTGACATCGCCCCGGAAGCGGCATTCGCCGCCTGTGCCATCGCCGCCGAGCTGCCCGGCCTGGCCGTCGTCGGCGACACCTCCGGCGGCTGGTCCCGCATCCGTACCCCGTACCTGTCCCTGGCCGATGCCGCGGCCATGTGCCGCGAGACAGCAGACCTGGCCCCGGACGTACCGGCGCTCACGCCCTTCCGCCCGTACGTCCCGCCTGTGCCGGTGAAGGAATCCGGCCCGGTGACGGCCCCACGTCCGGTTACCGAATAGCGCACCCAACCCCATGGCCGACGCGGCCGATCTGCGCCAAGTCCCTACCCCCTCCATGCCCGGAACCGGAAGGAGTCGCGCCGTGCGTGCCCTGCCCGTCCGCCTCGACGCAGTGCTCATCCAGGCGCTGATCGCCGCCGCGCTGTCCTTCGCCCACCTGCACGCCCTGGCCTCGGCCGCCGGACAGCACGGATGGAAGGCGTGGGCCTATCCGGTCTCCGTCGACCTGCTGCTGGTGGCGGCCTGGCGGCGGCTCCGCTCAGGTGGGGCGAAAGTAGCCGGGTGGTGCTGGTTCCTCGTCGCGCTGACGGCCTCGCTGGGCGCCAACATCGCCACTGCCGGACTGCTCGACCTGGCTGTCGTACCGGCCTGGCTCCGCATCCTCGTCGCCGGATGGCCAGCGGTCGCATTCCTCGGTGGGACCTTGCTCGCCCACGGGCCAACGCCACGTGAGCCAGAGGGTGAGCACCAATCGAGCCCGGAAGCGACGGCACCTGGAGCTTCCGCTACTACGCCCGAACTGGCCGCTGTGGAACCGACATCGACTCCGCGCTCGACCACTCACGTTCCGCCCGCTCTGGTCGCCCTCGCACGCAAGGTCGCCGACGAGCACCACAGCAGGACCGGAACGGCCATCGACACCCCGACCCTTCGCGCCCGGCTCGGCGTCCCCATGCCGCTGGCCGAGGCCATCGCCGCCCAACTCAGCTGACCTCGGAGGACCTTCCACCGTGCAACCGTCCACGCTCCGTGCGCTGAACCGCGCCGCCGAGCTGACCCGACAGAACCGCTTCACCGAAGCGGTGCTCATCGCCGAACCCGTGATTCTCGCCGCCGACAACGACGAAGGCGACGAGATCCGGCGCTGGCTGATCGACCACGTCACCGACTTCACCGGCGAGAACCGCCACGACTCGAAGGAGATCGCCTGATGCCCGCCAACCGCCGCTTCCGCAACGTCTTACGCATCGGCCCCGTGCAGGTCGGCACGTACTACGACGGCCGGGGTCGCGAGAAACACACCGCCGCGTGCACGGCACCCCGCTGCGGCTTCTCCACCGACTACGACAGCCGCCCCGCCGCCGAACTGGCTGCCCGCACCCACCGCTGCCCGGTCCGCTGAGGAGCAGCCGTGACCGTCTCCCTCCCGCTTGTCATCGTCCTGGGCGTCATCGCCTGGGCCGCGATCAAGTTCCTCGGCATCCGCTTGTGGGTGGCCGTGGTGATCGCCCTGTTCGGCTTCTGGCTCTCGCACACCTTCCTCGCCCCCGTCATCGAGTCCGGCACCCGCGGCGGTGTCGGAGTCGTCAACGGCACCCACGACTGACAAGGAGTCCCGACGTGTTCCGTCCCAAGCTCCCCGATCCCGCGCCCCTGCCCGCCAGCGTCACCACTCACCTGGCCACCAGCCAGGACCAAGACCCGGCCCCGTCCGCCGGCCTTCCGCTCGCCCCCTTCGTAGGGCTCGGAGTCGGCGTGGTCGGCGCTGTGGTCGTCGTCGGCGTCGTCCTCACCGCGCTCCTGGCGGCCGTCGCCATCTCGGCCGTGTCCGTGGCCATAGCCGCCGTAGTCCTGCGCTCCCTCATCAGCAACGCGCACAAGCACTGACCGGCCGCCGGGGCGGCAAACGCCGCCAAGCATCCCGCCGCCCCGGGGCCGTCCCTCCCAACCGTCCAAGCAGCCGAAAGGAACTGCCATCATCACCCGGCAGACTCCGCCCCCGCTGGCGGAACTCTCCATGTTGGCCTCTCTCGGCACCATGCCCGAGCTGGCCCGCCAACTGTCCGGCCTGGGCGGCTGCACCCGCCCCGTCCGACTCGACGGCCACCGCACCGAGTACGCGGTGGACACCACGACCGGCGAGATCGGCCGCATCCTGCACCACCTGGACTCGTCGGCCCTACCCGCCGGGCAACTCCTCGTCCGCTGCAACAACCGCCGCGCCACCCGCTGCGCGGCCTGCGCCGAGACATACCGCCGCGACACCTACCACCTGATCACCGCCGGCCTCCGCGGCGGCAAAGGCACCCCCGAACAGGTCGCCACACACCCGCGCGTCTTCGCCACCTTCACCGCCCCCAGCTTCGGCCCCGTCCACAACCGCCCCTCCAGCGGCCGGGCCTGCCGCTGCCGCATCCGTCACGAGGAGGATGACCCTGCGCTCGGCACGCCCCTGGACCCGGACACGTACGACTACGAGGCGGCCGTGCTGTGGAACGCCCACGCCGGAGCCCTGTGGCGGCGCTTCTCGATCTACCTCCGTCGGGAGGTCGCCAAGCGCGCCGGACTCACCCAGCGCGCGTTCCGGGACCACGCCCGGCTCTCCTTCGCGAAGGTCGCCGAGTACCAGAAGCGTGGCGCCGTCCACTTCCACGCCGTGATCCGCCTCGACGGGCCCGAAGGAGGAGACTCCTCGCCGTCGGCCTGGGCCACGGCCGAGCTACTGACCGACGCCATCCGGGCCGCTACCACCGCCGCGCAGGTCGACGGCCCGGTGATCGACGGCCGTGCGCACGCCTTCGCCTTCGGTCGTCAGCTGGATGTCCGGACCATCCGCTCGGCAGACTTCGGCGACGGCCAGGAGCTGACCGAGCGGGCCGTAGCGGCCTACATCGCCAAGTACGCCACGAAAGGAGCAGAGACAGCGACCGGCACACTCGACCGGCCGATCCGCTTCCTCGCCGAGCTGGCCCAAGTCCGGATCAGCGACCACGCCCGGCGGATGATCCGTACCGCCTGGACCCTGGGCGCACGACCCGAGCTGGCGCACCTCCGCCTCAGGGCCTGGGCCCACATGCTCGGCTTCCGCGGCCACTTCTCCACCAAGTCCCGCCGCTACTCCACCACCCTCGGAGCCCTCCGCGTCGCCCGCGCCGAATGGCGCCGCGCACAAGCAGCTCCGGCCGTCCCACGGGACGGCGAGACAACGCTCGTCCTCGCCCACTGGGTCTTCGCCGGCACCGGCCTGTCCTCCGCCGAAGCCTGGCTTGCCGCATCCCTCGAACCCGCTCCTGGAACGGAAGGAGAGCCCACATGGACAGTCGACGCGACGAGTTGATGACCGTGAGCCAGGTCCTCGATGAGCTGGGTGGTGTCTCTCGGCGGACCTTCTACCGGTGGCGCGAGCTGGGGCTTGGGCCGGCCGCGTTCAAGTTGCCCAACGGCGAGCTGCGAGTCTGGCGGAGCGACTTCAGCGCATGGCTGCGGCAGCTGGAGGCGGCGGCGTGAAGTCTCTCGATGTAAAGGTCTGGGGCGTCCGGAAGAGGAACACCAAGAAGTCGTCCTATGACGTCAGGTGGACGGTGGCTGGGAACGTCTTCTCCGAACAGTTCCGCACCAAGGGGCTGGCTGACCACTACCGATCCAAGCTCCTCCGAGCCACCCATACAGGGGAAGAGTTCGACACGGTAACCGGGCTGCCCGACTCGATGATCGAGAAGTCTCCCTCGATGACCTGGTACGCGTTCGCCTTGAAATACCTGGCCATGAAGTGGCCGCACGCGGCACCGAACACGCGCAACGGGATCAACGAAGCACTGACCGCCGTGACGGTGGCGCTTCTCGACGAGCGTCCGGGGCGGCCGACTGACGAGCTGCTGAGGAAGGCACTTCGCAACTGGGCCTATGTCCTTCCCAGCCCTGACGATCGCGAGTTGCCCACCGACATCGCAGACGCTTTGCACTGGGTGGCCAAGGCTTCGCGACCGCTTTCAGACCTTGCCGACGCAGCGATCGGCAGGGCGGTCCTGGACTCGTTGAAACTCAAGCTGGACGGAACGGCGGCCGCAGCGGAAACCGTACGGCGCAAGCGACGCACGCTCGTCAACGCGATGCATTACGCGGTGGACCTGGGAGAGTTCCAAGAGAACCCGATCACGGCGATTCGTTGGAAAAAGCCGAAGGTTGCCAACGAAGTCGATCCCCGCGTCGTGGCCAATCCGGAGCAGGCTCGCGCCCTGCTGACTGCGGTCTCTTACGTCGGTGGATATCGCCGTGCTCGCGGTCGTCGACTCGTCGGGTTGTTCGCCTGCATGTACTACGGCGCCTTACGCCCGGCCGAAGCGGTCGGCCTCACGAGGGCAGACCTGAAGCTGTCCGCGGACGGCTGGGGTACAGCGCTTCTGAACCGCACCCGCCCCAGCGTCGGCAAGCTGTGGACCGACTCCGGAGAGACGCATGACGACCGGGGACTCAAGAACCGACCCGTGGAGGAGGTCCGGCCAGTGCCGATCCCGCCCCAGCTCGTCGCGATCCTCCGGGAGCACTTGGCCACGTTTGGCGCCGCGGATGACGGGCGGCTGTTCATGAACGAGCGCGGGGGAGTGGTCGGCTCCTCCACGTACTACCGCGTGTGGCAGGAAGCGCGAGAGCTCGCCCTTCCGCCGGCCGCGGTCGCCTCGCCGCTTGCTGCCCGGCCGTACGACCTCCGACACTCAGCACTGTCGACGTGGCTCAACTCCGGGGTGGACCCGACTGAGGTCGCCGAACGTGCGGGCAACAGCGTTGAGGTCCTATTGAGCCGTTATGCCAAGTGCATCGATGGGCGGCAGGAGATCGCCAACCGCAAGATTGAAGAGTTGTTGCGCGAATACGAGTGATCACGCACACAAGGCGTCAGCCCCTAGCCCAAGGGCCGGGGGCTTCGTCGCGTCTCAGCCGCGTGCCGTCATTCGATGGTTGCTAGTTGCACCTGCTGCGTCGCTTTCCATTTCACCGATGGACGACCGCCTCAGCTGTCTCGTCCGATTCGCGGTCTACGAATGCGTTGCCGGGCCGTCGATCCTCACGGTATGGGGGTTTCTGCAAAGGTGCCGCGTCGCCTCAGGGGTGGTCAGTCCCGTTGCCCGTACTGCGGGCTGTTGGGGGACCGGGTGGCGACGCTTGAGCAGGATTGGGTGCTGCTGGAGCCGGACATGGCGCCGCTCGCCCACACAGTGCCGGCGGAGCATCGGTGGATCGAGCTGTCCGATGGCCGGGTGGCCGTCTACGGCGTGTGCCCGCCAGATCCGTTTCAGCGGTGCCGTATCGAACATCGGCTGGCGTGCTCGGCACAGCCACTGCCAGATCTTTGGCCGTGGCTGACGGTACTGCGAGACGAGAACGCGCGGCGAGCGGAGCGGCTGGCGGACCCGGAGCCGCCGGAGCCCCCGGAGGAGTGGCCGGACGTCGGGTAACCGACGGGACATCGCCAACCGCAAGATCGAAGAGCTGTTGCGCGAATACGAGTGAGCGCGTGCGTCGCTCGGCTCAAGGTCGCCGGACGATCCGGGGACCCTCGCCTTTTCGTGAGCTTCCCGAGGCCGATGCCAGAGGTGGTCGTCTACGCACCGACTCAGGTCATCCTGTGAGCTCCTGGCCACGTCAGCCCGATGGTCGTCCTGCGAGGGCCTCATGATGGACGGGCGCCGACCAGATGCCGACGAGAGGGGACCTGGCATGTTTGGACTGTTTGTGCGATTCACCTGCAAGGATGAAGCCGCGGCGGCCGCGTTCGATGGCCTGGTTGCACGGACTGGTGAGCAGATCCGGGCGAACGAACCTGGGACGGTGATTTACGCGGTGCACCGTGTTGATCGCCGTCCGCTGGAGCGTGTGTTTTACGAGCTCTATCGGGACAAGGCCGCTTTCGAAGAGCACGAGTCGAAGGACTACGTGCGTGCTTTCCTCTCAGAGCGGGACAAGTACCTCTCTGCCACGGAGGTTGATCGCTTGGACCTCGTCTCCGGCAAGGGCGTGGAGTGCTGACCGCTACTGATGGAAGAGCTGGTGCGCGAGTACGAGTGAGTACGTGTGTCGCTCGACTCAAGGTGCCTGGACGAGTCCGGGGACCTTCGCGTTGCTGTGGGCTCCCCAAGGTGCCTCTTGTGTTTGCCGGACTAGAAGGGCGGGACGGCACCTATTCGGGCAATTGGCAGAAGCTTGAAGTCCCCAATACCCAAAGGCACATCGTGCTATCTGCTGTTACAGTGCGCGCCATGTCGAACCGCTTGAAGCGCACCCTGGTGGCCGCCGCCAGAGGGGCCGCGATGGCCTTCCCGATCCTCGGGCTCCGGATGACTCAAGGTGCTTCGCCGGCTGCGGTGGCCCCATGGGCGGTCGGCTGGGCTGTGCTCTTCGTTGGGATCACCTGGTACACATGGTGGTTCTACGGTTACTCCCCGAAGGCCCTCGCGCTGCAGGCGAAGGCGGAAGCGAAGAGGGCCCGACGCCTCGGTCAGTGAGCCAGCCACAATCTGTCTGCCTGGCTGCCCAGTTGGCGTGACAGGGACGTCAAGTTCCAAGAACGGTCGCGCGAGTGCGAGTGAAGACAGTGCCGGGACCTTCCCCTGGCGACAGCAGGGAGCATTGCTTGTCGGCTGATCAGTCGCGGGCCGGGCGCGCCGCCGTCCTCGCCGTTTGAAAGGCTCCCTGCATGTGGCGTGAACTGATTCTTGAACTGGCACCTGACGCTGTTCTCGGCGCTCCTGCCGACGAGGTCGTCTTGGTCGCAACAGAGCAGCCTTTGGGCCAGCGGCTTCCCGCTGAACTTGTCGCGCTGCTCCGGGAGTGCAATGGCGTGACTCATGACGGGGTCGACGTGATCTGGAGCGCCGGGCAGGTCGCGAGGGACAACGCGGCGTTTCGAAGCGCTCCGGACTTCGCCGACCTGTACATGCCCGTCGAGCCGTTGATGTTCTTCGGTGACGACGCGGGTGGAGACCAGTTCTGCTTTGTTCGTACCCCAGAGCGGGGCGAGGTCTTCGTCTGGGATCACGAGACCGATAGCCGGTTCATGGTGGCGGGCGGTCTGCGCCAGTACCTGGAGCGGGCTCTGCGGGACAGCGGAGACTGGTACCGCTAGGCGCCAGGTCCATGGAATCGTCCGGGGCCCTCTTCAATCGTTGGGGCTGACCTGGGCAGATGCCCCAAGATCCTGTCCACGAATAGTCCACAGACCGTGTCCTAGGGCCGCTCAGGGTCGCACACGGCTGCACAAACACGAAGACCCCGGCCTCAGCGTTTCCGCTGGTGACGGGGTCTTTGGGCACCTCATGCAGGGTGCCCCCGGCAGGATTCGAACCTGCGCACACGGCTCCGGAGGCCGTTGCTCTATCCCCTGAGCTACGGGGGCGTGTCTCGCGGTGTTCGCGGCGACGGGTAGAACCCTACCAGCTCTTTCGGGGTCGTCATGAACGGTTTCCCCGGTGGTCCCGTCGAGCGGGGGTTCCCCCGGACGGGGTGGAAGTGGGGAAAACCCGGACGCGGCCGGTTGGGCCGACCTACTCTCGAGTTGTGCCAGGCGCGTCCGGCCGGGTTCTTGTTGTGGACGACAACAAGGTCATCCGGCAGCTGATCAGGGTCAATCTCGAGCTGGAGGGTCTCGAGGTCGTGACCGCGGCCGACGGTGCCGAGTGTCTGGACGTCGTCCATCAGGTGCGCCCCGATGTCGTCACCCTGGATGTCGTCATGCCGCGGCTCGACGGGTTGCGGACCGCCGCCCGGCTTCGTGCCGACCCCCGGACCCGGTTTCTGCCCGTCGCCATCATCAGCGCCTGTACCCAGCACGAGGTCGAGAGCGGCCTTGACGTCGGTGTCGACGCGTTCCTCGCCAAGCCCTTCGAGCCGTCCGAACTCGTGCAGCTCGTCAAGGAGCTGATGGATGGTCGCGGGCGGGGGAGTGGGGGCGCCATTGGTCACGCCGACCTCAGCGGCAACTTCAGCAACAGCAACAGCAACAGCAACAGCAACAGCACCGACAGCAGCGACAACGGCAACAGCCAGGTGGGGCCAGTGGGATCTCTGGGGCAATTGGGGTCCGGCGGCAGTTGAGTGGCGGCCGGGCGGTGCCGACTGCCGGGCAGGCCGTCGCCGCGCCCGGCGGTCCGGGACGCACCCCCGTCCACATCCCGGACCTCCGCCCAAACCCGTTCGCGTACCCACCCCCCTCCTCCCCTACCCTTGTCCCGTGACCCCCGCTGAGCTCTCCCGTACCGTGCTGTGCGCGGTGCGTCGTGCTGTGGAGGACGGGGAGCTGAGGGTGGCCGTCCCTGAGCGTGCCGTGGTCAGCCCGCCGGGGCCCGGAGGCCGTGGCGACTACGCCACCAACATCGCGCTCCGGTTGGCCCGTCCCGCCGGGCGGGCGCCCCTCGATGTCGCCGAGATCCTTCGACCCCTGATCCGGGAGGCCGCCGGGGTCGCCGACGTCGAGATCACCGGGCCGGGTTTTCTCAACATCCACCTCGAACGGGCCACCGCCACCGCCGCCCTCGTTCGGGAGATCCTCCAGCGGCCCCGCGATATCGCCGTGGGCGCCAACGCCGCCACGGTTATCAGCATCGGCAGCAGTGCCACGGCCGGCTCGGACAGTAACAACATCACTACCATCGGCAACAGAGGCAACAGGGGGAACAGCAGCAAGATCCCCACTGCCGGCAACAGCCGCAACATCGCCACCACCGGCAATGGCAACGCCGGCAACAGCCGCAACATCGCCACCGTCAGCCAAGACAACGGCACCCAAGACAACAGCCGCACCAACGGCAACCCATCCCCCGAAACCCACCCCCCCGGCACCGAAGCCACACCGCCAACCCCCTACGGCCACACCCCCACCCTCACCGGCCAGGTCATCCCCCTCCGGATCCCGTACGACATCCGCGCCGAGGTCGTCGCCGACACGCTGGTGCGGATCATTGCCACCCAGGGCGGCCGGGCCGAGGTGCAGCATGCGCGGGCCGGGGAAGCCGTCGATCTTCGGCCCGTTCCCGCGCCGGAGGATCCCGCGCCGCTCGGGCCCGACGCCGCCCGGTGGGCGCTGTTGCACCCCGCCGCGCACGACCGGCCGCGGATCACCGCCGATCATCTGCTGCAGCGAGAGAGCAATCCTCTCTTCCGTGTTCGCTACGCCCATGCGCGCGCCCGTGCCCTCGGCCGTAACGCCGGCCGCCTGGGGTTCGACGCGGTTCCCGGTGACGTAGCCGATGCGGCATCCCTGACGCGCGCCCTCGGTGCGTATCCGCACGCCCTCACCCAGGCGGCGGTCCACCGCGCGCCCGACCGGCTGGCCCGGCACCTCGTGGCCGTCGCCGACGGGCTGCTCGCCTTCCAGCACACCGTGCTTCCGCTCGGCGACGAGAAACCCTCGGCCGCCCACCGCGCCCGGCTCGCCCTCGCCGAAGCCGCCGGGACGGTGCTGGCCGGCGGCCTGTCCCTGCTCGGCATCAGCGCACCCGACTACCTCTGAGACCCCGAGAGAGCCCAGACCGACATGAGCCGTTCCGCACATCCCGCCGGGCCCCGCCACGCCGACGTCCTGCCCGAGGGCCACTACTCCGCGCCGCCCGCCGACCTCAACGCCCTCGACCCCAAGGTGTGGGCGCAGACCGTCACCCGTGACAGCCAGGGCGTTGTCACGATGGGCGGAATCGATGTGAAGACGCTTGCCGAGCAGTTCGGCACCCCCGCCTACTTCCTGGACGAGGCCGACTTCCGGGCCCGGGCGCGCGCCTGGCGCACCGCCTTCGGGCCGAACGCGGACGTGTTCTACGCGGGGAAGGCGTTTCTGTCCCGTGCCGTGGTGCGCTGGCTGCACGAGGAGGGGCTGAACCTGGACGTGTGCTCGGGGGGAGAGCTGGCCACCGCGCTCGCCGGGGGCATGCCCGCCGATCGCATCGCCTTCCACGGGAACAACAAGACCACCGAGGAGATCACGAGGGCCGTCGAGAGCGGGGTCGGGCGGATCGTGCTCGACTCCTTCCAGGAGATCGTGCGGGTCGCCCACATCGCCTCGTCCCTGGGCAGGCGGCAGCGGGTGCAGATCCGGGTCACCGTCGGCGTGGAGGCGCACACGCACGAGTTCATCGCCACCGCCCACGAGGACCAGAAGTTCGGGATCCCGCTGGCGGACGGCCAGGCCGCCGAGGCCGTACGCCGCGCGCTCCAGCTCGACGGGCTCGAGCTCATCGGCATCCACAGCCACATCGGATCGCAGATCTTCGACATGTCCGGCTTCGAGGTCGCCGCGCACCGGGTCGTGGGGCTCTTGAAGGACATCCGGGACGAGCACGGCATCGAGCTGCCCGAGATCGACCTCGGGGGCGGGCTCGGGATCGCGTACACGAGCGATGACGATCCCCGGGAGCCGCACGAGATCGCCAAGGCGCTGAGCGAGATAGTCTCCCGTGAGTGCGACGCCGCCCGGCTGCGGACGCCGCGGATCTCCGTCGAGCCCGGGCGCGCCATCGTCGGGCCGACCGCCTTCACGCTCTACGAGGTCGGCACGATCAAGCCGCTCGAAGGGCTGCGGACGTACGTCTCCGTCGACGGCGGCATGTCGGACAACATCCGCACCGCGCTCTACGACGCCGAGTACAGCGTCGCCCTGGTCTCCCGCACCTCCGACGCCCAGCCCATGCTGGCCCGGGTGGTCGGCAAGCACTGCGAGAGCGGGGACATCGTGGTGAAGGACGCCTTCCTGCCCGCCGATCTCGCGCCGGGTGACCTCATCGCCGTACCGGCCACGGGCGCGTACTGCCGCTCCATGGCCAGCAACTACAACCACGCGCTCCGCCCGCCCGTCGTCGCCGTGAACGACGGCGAGGCCCGGGTGATCGTCCGCCGGGAGACGGAGGAGGATCTGCTCCGTCTCGACGTCGGGTGACGACCGTCCCGGAGAGTCTGGGGCGGGGCCCGAGGACCGGCGGAAGATCTGCTGTCCTCCGCCGCTGACGAGATGAAATCGATGTCTCACGATCCGGACCAAGGGCGGAAAGCCTCGTCCGGTGAGTGAGACTGGATCCACCGTAGACCGCATGAGGAAACGAGGTCGGATGATGCGTACGCGTCCGCTGAAGGTGGCGCTGCTGGGCTGTGGGGTTGTCGGCTCAGAGGTGGCGCGCATCATGACGACGCACGCCGACGACCTCGCGGCCCGGATCGGGGCCCCCGTCGAGCTGGCGGGGGTCGCGGTCCGCAGGGCCGCCAAGGTGCGCGAGGGCATCCCCGCCGATCTCGTCACCACCGACGCCACCGCCCTCGTCAAACGGGGCGACCTCGATGTCGTCGTCGAGGTCATCGGGGGGATCGAGCCCGCCCGGACCCTCATCACCACCGCCTTCGAGCACGGCGCGTCGGTCGTGTCGGCGAACAAGGCACTGCTCGCCCAGGACGGGGCGGCCCTGCACGCGGCGGCGGAGGAGCACGGCCGCGACCTGTACTACGAGGCGGCCGTCGCCGGCGCGATCCCGCTGATCCGGCCGCTGCGCGAGTCCCTCGCCGGTGACAAGGTCAACCGGGTGCTGGGCATCGTCAACGGGACGACCAACTTCATCCTCGACAAGATGGACTCCACGGGGGCCGGGTATCAGGAGGCCCTGGACGAGGCCACCGCCCTCGGGTACGCGGAGGCCGACCCCACCGCCGACGTCGAGGGGTTCGACGCGGCCGCCAAGGCCGCCATCCTCGCCGGGATCGCCTTCCACACGCGCGTGCGCCTCGACGACGTCTACCGCGAGGGCATGACCGAGGTCACCGCCGCCGACTTCGCCTCGGCGAAGGAGATGGGCTGCACCATCAAGCTGCTCGCCATCTGCGAGCGGGCCGCGGACGGGGGCTCGGTCACCGCGCGCGTGCACCCCGCCATGATTCCGCTGACCCACCCGCTCGCCTCCGTGCGCGGTGCGTACAACGCCGTCTTCGTGGAGTCGGACGCCGCGGGTCAGCTCATGTTCTACGGCCCCGGCGCGGGCGGTGCGCCGACCGCCTCCGCCGTGCTCGGCGATCTGGTGGCCGTGTGCCGCAACCGGCTCAGCGAGGCCACCGGGCCCGGCGAGTCCGCCTACGCCGCCCTGCCCGTGTCGCCGATGGGCGATGTCGTCACGCGCTACCACATCAGCCTTGACGTCGCCGACAAACCGGGTGTTCTCGCCCAGGTCGCGACCGTCTTCGCCGAGCATGACGTGTCGATCGACACGGTTCGCCAGCAGGGCCGGAATCCAGGTGGCGGCGACGCGGTCGCCATCGATCAGGGTGGTGGCGGGCGCCGTGAGGGCGGGGAGGCCTCCCTCGTCGTCGTCACCCATCGGGCGTCCGACGCCTCCCTCAGCGGGACCGTCGAGGCGCTGCGCAAGCTCGACACCGTGCGGGGTGTCGCCAGCATCATGCGGGTTGAAGGAGAGTAACGAGCAATGACCCACCAGTGGCGCGGAATCATCGAGGAGTACCGGGAGCGGCTGCCGGTGTCGGACAGCACGCCGGTCATCACGCTCCGTGAGGGTGGTACGCCGCTCGTGCCCGCTCAGGTGCTCTCCGAGCGCACGGGCTGTGAGGTCCACCTCAAGGTGGAGGGTGCCAACCCCACCGGGTCCTTCAAGGACCGCGGTATGACCATGGCCATCAGCAAGGCCAAGGAGGAGGGCGCCAAGGCGGTCATCTGCGCCTCCACCGGCAACACGTCAGCCTCCGCCGCCGCCTACGCCGTACGCGCCGGGATGGTGTCGGCCGTGCTGGTGCCGCAGGGCAAGATCGCGCTCGGCAAGATGGGGCAGGCCCTGGTGCACGGGGCGAAGATCCTCCAGGTCGACGGCAACTTCGACGACTGCCTCACCCTCGCGCGGGAGCTGTCCGACAACTACCCGGTGGCGCTGGTCAATTCGGTCAACCCGGTGCGTATCGAGGGCCAGAAGACGGCGGCCTTCGAGATCGTGGACATGCTCGGGGACGCCCCCGACATCCATGTCCTGCCGGTCGGCAACGCCGGCAACATCACGGCCTACTGGAAGGGCTACCGGGAGTACGCCGCCGACGGCGTCGCCGGCCGCACCCCGCGCATGTGGGGCTTCCAGGCGTCCGGTTCGGCCCCGATCGTGCGCGGCGAGGTCGTCAAGGACCCCTCGACCATCGCCACCGCGATCCGCATCGGCAACCCCGCGTCCTGGCAGTACGCGCTCGCGGCGCGGGACGAGTCGGGCGGCGCCATCGACGAGGTGACGGACCGTGAGATCCTGCGCGCCTACCGGCTGTTGGCCGCGCAGGAGGGCGTGTTCGTGGAGCCCGCGTCCGCCGCGTCGGTGGCCGGTCTGCTGAAGGCCGCCGAGCAGGGCACGGTCGACCGCGGCCAGCGGATCGTGTGCACGGTCACCGGCAACGGGCTCAAGGACCCCGACTGGGCCGTCGCCGGCGCCCCGCAGCCCGTCACGGTCCCGGTCGACGCGGCGACGGCGGCCGAACGGCTCGGACTCGCGTAACCCGGGCGCCCTGAGGGGACAGCTCCACGAGAACAGCCGGCAGAGGGAGCACAGGGGGCTTACGACACGCATCGTGCGCCTCCTGTGCGCCCTATGTCGCCACAGAACCTTCCTTCGATAGGCTGTACTGAACCCGCCCGCCGCATATGCCGCGGTGCCGCGCCGTCCCTGCGGCCTCCGGGTCTTCCGTACGCATCGAATTCATTCGACCATCACGCAGCTCAAGGAGAGTCATCGAGCGATGGCCGGTCCAGCGTTCCGCGCCGCCGCCGTCCGGGTGCGCGTCCCCGCCACCAGCGCCAACCTCGGCCCGGGCTTCGACGCCCTCGGCCTCGCGCTGGGGCTCTACGACGACGTCGTCGTCCGGGTGGCCGACACCGGGCTGAACATCGACATCGCGGGCGAGGGCAGCGAGACGCTCCCGCGGGACGAGAGCCATCTGCTCGTACGGTCCCTGCGCGCCGCCTTCGACATCCTCGGCGGGCAGCCCCGCGGCCTGGAAATCGTCTGCGCCAACCGCATTCCGCACGGCCGTGGCCTCGGCTCCTCCTCCGCCGCCATCTGCGCCGGCATCGTCGCCGCCCGCGCCGTGACCATAGGCGGCGACAGCCGGCTCGACGACACCGCGCTGCTGGAACTCGCCACCGAGATCGAGGGGCACCCGGACAACGTCGCGGCCTGTCTCCTCGGCGGTTTCACCCTGTCCTGGATGGAGCGCGGCGGCGCCCGGGCGATCCGCCTGGACCCCGCAGATTCCATCGTTCCGGTGGTTTTCGTGCCTGGAAAGCCGGTCCTGACCCAGACGGCGCGCGGACTGCTCCCGCGCAGCGTGCCGCATGTCGACGCGGCGGCCAACGCCGGCCGCGCCGCCCTGCTCGTCGAGGCGCTCACGAGGCGCCCCGAACTGCTGCTGCCCGCCACCGAGGACCGGCTCCACCAGGAGTACCGCGCCCCGGCGATGCCCGACAGCGCAGCGCTCGTGGAGCGGCTGCGGGCGGACGGCATCCCCGCGGTGATCTCGGGCGCGGGCCCCACCGTCCTGGCGCTGGCCGACGACGCGAGCGCCGACAAGGTGGCCGACCTGGCGGGCGAGGGCTGGGCCGCCAACCGGCTGGAGCTGGACAGCCAGGGAGCGAGCGTGCTGCCGCTTGCGTCCTGACACACGTTCGCCGGATTTCGAGAGGGGGAATGTTTGTTGGATCCGGTAGTGTTAACCTCAAGTCTGCACCCGACCCAGCCATGGCGAGGTGCTTCGTGTCCCCGTCCGGGACAACCCTTCTTCCGGGAGCTTCCCAAACCGCACTGTGTTCCGTATCACGTACGTGAGCGGTATGTCGTACGCGAACACTGAGCTGTTTGCCGAGCACGCTCCGGAATCGGCGTGACCGAGCCGCGTGGCACAAAACCGGGTGTCACGGCCTGCAGGGAAACGCCAATCACCAGTTATTTCCTCCGCCGCTTTGGCGGACCACCGCCCCGGCACGGTCCACACACACCGGACCGAAGCCGGACAGCACAACCGGTCGCCGAGCCAGACAGGCCGACGTCCGCTCCAGGGAAGGACCCTTCGTGAGCGACACCACCGATCTGATGGGCGCACGTGTCGAGGAGACCGCTGCCGCGCCCGCCACGGACGCTTCCGCGCCTGCCACCGGTGCCGGCTCCCGGCGGCGCCGCGGTACCGGCCTCGAGGGCATGGTGCTGGCCGAACTGCAGCAGGTCGCATCCGGCCTCGGCATCAGGGGCACCGCGCGCATGCGCAAGAGCCAGCTGATCGAGGTCATCAAGGAGGCGCAGGCCCACGGCGGTGCCCCGGCCAAGGCCGAGGCCGCCACCGAGACCAAGCCGAAGCGCCGGTCCACCTCCAGGACCCGCACCGGCGAGGACGGCGCCGCGGCCGAGCCGAAGGCCGACAAGCCCGAGCAGTCCGTGGCCCCGCAGCAGATCGAGATTCCCGGCCAGGGAGCCGGTGACGGTGCTCCGGCCGAGCGCCGCCGGCGCCGTGCCACCGCCGAGGCCGGCAGCCCCGAGACGGTCGCCGCCGAGGCGAAGAGCGAGCCGAAGGCCGAGACCGCGGCCGCTCCGGCCCAGCAGGCGCAGGGCGAGCCCAAGGCCGCTGACTCCGCCTCGTCCGAGCAGCAGGGTGACGGCGGCGAGGGCCGCCGCCGCGACCGCCGTGAGCGCGGCCGGGACCGCGACCGCCGCGGCAAGGGCGACGAGCAGCAGGGCCAGGGCGGCCAGCAGCGTCAGCAGCAGGGCCAGCAGCAGGGCGGCGGCCGCCAGGACCGCCAGCGGGCCGACGAGGACGGCGACGACTTCGACGGTGGCCGCCGTGGCCGTCGCGGGCGCTACCGCGACCGCCGTGGCCGCCGTGGCCGCGACGAGATCGCCGAGCCGCAGCTCGCCGAGGACGACGTCCTGATCCCCGTCGCGGGCATCCTGGACATCCTCGACAACTACGCCTTCATCCGTACGTCGGGCTACCTGCCGGGTCCGAACGACGTGTACGTCTCCCTCGCCCAGGTCCGCAAGAACGGCCTGCGCAAGGGTGACCACGTCACCGGAGCGGTCCGCCAGCCCAAGGACGGCGAGCGGCGCGAGAAGTTCAACGCGCTGGTCCGCCTGGACTCCGTCAACGGCATGGCGCCCGAACACGGCCGTGGCCGCCCGGAGTTCAACAAGCTGACCCCGCTGTACCCGCAGGACAGGCTCCGCCTGGAGACCGACCCCGGCGTCCTCACCACCCGCATCATCGACCTCGTCTCGCCCATCGGTAAGGGCCAGCGCGGTCTGATCGTGGCCCCGCCGAAGACCGGCAAGACCATGATCATGCAGGCGGTCGCCAACGCGATCACGCACAACAACCCCGAGTGCCACCTGATGGTCGTCCTCGTCGACGAGCGTCCGGAAGAGGTCACCGACATGCAGCGGTCGGTCAAGGGCGAGGTCATCTCCTCGACCTTCGACCGCCCGGCCGAGGACCACACCACGGTCGCCGAGCTCGCCATCGAGCGCGCCAAGCGCCTGGTGGAGCTGGGCCACGACGTCGTCGTGCTGCTCGACTCGATCACGCGTCTGGGCCGTGCGTACAACCTCGCCGCGCCCGCCTCCGGCCGCATCCTGTCCGGTGGTGTCGACTCGACCGCGCTGTACCCGCCGAAGCGCTTCTTCGGCGCGGCGCGCAACATCGAGGACGGCGGCTCCCTGACGATCCTCGCCACCGCGCTGGTCGACACCGGCTCGCGCATGGACGAGGTGATCTTCGAGGAGTTCAAGGGCACCGGCAACATGGAGCTCAAGCTCGACCGGAAGCTCGCCGACAAGCGCATCTTCCCGGCGGTGGACGTGGACGCGTCCGGTACCCGTAAGGAAGAGATCCTGCTCGGCGCCGAGGAGCTGAACGTCGTCTGGAAGCTGCGCCGGGTGCTGCACGCGCTCGACCAGCAGCAGGCGATCGAGCTGCTCCTCGACAAGATGAAGCAGACGAAGTCGAACGTCGAGTTCCTGATGCAGATCCAGAAGACGACGCCGACGCCGAACGGCGACTGATCCGGTCGAAGGGCCGCTCCCCCCGTCCTGCGAGGGGAGCGGCCCTTTGCGTTGCCCGTGGCGGTCCGCCGTCGAGACGTTCGCCACAGGCGCCGGGAGCCCTGGTGGCCGCCCCGGGTGGCGCACCCCCGGGGAAATACCCAGGTGAGCAGGAGGCTTCCGGGATTTGCGATGACCCTGTGTGTTCGTCCCCGTACGTACCGACCGGACCGTGTTGTGCAACCCTGGCCCCGGTTTCTCCGTCCGACCGAACGGAGTGACGATGGAGCGACGGGGGTCCCCCACTCGGGTGAGCCGAGCGGTGGGAAAGGGTCGCTCCGCCAGGCCTGGCCCAGACCGCGGGGGGTACCCGACCGGACGACGACTGAGGGAGCACATGCCCGCCGAGAGCACACCCGACGCCATAGCCGACGAGGACACCGCCGCGACGAACCCAGGCCGCGGGGCCAAGGGCCGCCGCCGCAAGCCGCGCGGAAAGGGACGCACGGCCCTGCTCGTCGCCGCCTGGACCGCCGGGGGCATCCTCCTCCTGGGCGGCACCGGCGCCGGCATCCTGTACTTCAAGCTCAACGGCAACCTCAGGACCGTCGACATCGACGCGGCACTCGGCGGCCACCGGCCCGCGAAGGCCGACAACGGCTCCGAGAACCTCCTCGTCCTGGGCTCGGACAGCCGCTCCGGCGGCAACAAGAAGCTGGGCGGCGGCGTCGACGACGGCAGTGCCCGTTCGGACACGGCGATGGTCGTGCACCTCTACAAGGGCCACAAGAAGGCCGCGGTCGTCTCGATACCGCGCGACACCCTCATCGACCGCCCCGAGTGCACCGACACCAAGGGCACCGTGCACCCGGCCGCGTCCGGGGTGATGTTCAACTCCGCGTACTCCACCGGGGGCGCCGCGTGCGCCGTGAAGACCGTCGAGTCGATCAGCGGTGTGCGCATGGACCACTACATCGAGGTGGACTTCTCCGGGTTCCGGAAACTGGTCGACGACCTCGGCGGCGTACAGGTGACCACCACCAAGGACATCGCCGACCAGGACAGCCACCTTGACCTGAAGGCCGGGGAGCACACCCTCGACGGCCGGCAGGCGCTCGGCCTCGTCCGCACCCGGCACGGCGTCGGTGACGGCTCCGACCTCGGCCGCATCCAGCTCCAGCAGGCCTTCGTCAAGGCCCTGGTGGCCCAGGTCAAGCAGCTCGGCGTGCTGACGAACCCCACCAAACTGGTGAACTTCGCCGACACCGCGACCAAGACCGTCACCACCGACTCCGACCTGGGCTCCGTCAAGAACCTGGCGTCCTTCGCGAACGGGCTGAAGGGGATCAGCTCGGCCCATATGAACATGGTGACGGTGCCGGTCCGGTACGACCCGACCGACCCCAACCGCGTCCTGCCGGAGAAGACCAAGGCCGCCCTGGTGTGGGACGCCCTCAAGCACGACCGGCCGATTCCGGCGGACGCGACGAAGGGAACGGCCAGCGGCCAGGCCAAGGGCGTGGTCACGTCGTCCTGACCCGGGCCGGGGCCCCGGCGCCCCCGCGCGTCCACGGGGAATAGATCACCTGTGCCCCCGGTTTTGGGGGATGCGGTCAGTCCTGGCAGACTGGTACGTCGGCCCCGGTTCACGCCTCCGCATCCCGCGGCTGCGACCCGGCGCCCTCCCGAAACCTAGGAGACACCTTGAAGCGCGACATCCACCCCGCGTACGTCGAGACGCAGGTCAGCTGCACCTGTGGCGCGTCGTTCACCACCCGTAGCACGATCGAGTCCGGCACCATCCGGGCCGAGGTCTGCTCCGAGTGCCACCCGTTCTACACGGGCAAGCAGAAGATCCTCGACACCGGTGGCCGTGTGGCCCGCTTCGAGGCCCGCTTCGGCAAGGCTGCCGCTGCCAAGAAGTAGCGAGCCCACAGCGCCGGTCTCCGGTGCTCCCGTGCACGGATACGGGGGTGCCGGGACCGGCGCTTTGCGGTGCAGCCCACTCATTGTCGTACGTACGTCCCCCACGCCCAGGCCGGGCGGGGGACACTCAGGGAGCCGGAGATGTTCGAGGCGGTCGAGGAACTGGTCGGGGAACACGCCGACCTGGAGAAGAAGCTCGCCGATCCGTCGGTCCACGCCGACCAGGCGAACGCGCGCAAGCTCAACAAGCGCTACGCCGAGCTGAGCCCGATCGTCGCCACCTACCGCTCCTGGAAGCAGTCCGGTGACGACATCGAGACCGCGCGCGAACTGGCCGCCGACGACCCGGAGTTCGCCGCCGAGGTCAGGGACCTGGAAAGGCAGCGTGAGGAGCTGACGGAGAAGCTGCGCTTCCTGCTCGTCCCTCGCGACCCCAGCGACGACAAGGACGTCATCCTCGAGATCAAGGCGGGCGCGGGCGGCGACGAGTCCGCCCTGTTCGCCGGTGATCTGCTGCGCATGTATCTGCGGTACGCCGAGCGCGTCGGCTGGAAGACCGAGATCATCGACTCCACCGAGTCCGAGCTCGGCGGCTACAAGGACGTCCAGGTCGCCGTGAAGGCCCGCGGCCGGCTGGAGCCCGGCCAGGGCGTGTGGGCCCGCCTGAAGTACGAGGGCGGGGTGCACCGCGTGCAGCGCGTGCCCGCGACGGAGTCCCAGGGCCGTATCCACACCTCCGCGGCCGGTGTGCTGGTCACCCCCGAGGCGGAGGACGTCGACATCGAGATCAACCCGAACGACCTCCGGATCGACGTCTACCGCTCCTCGGGCCCCGGCGGCCAGTCCGTCAACACGACCGACTCCGCCGTGCGCATCACGCACCTGCCGACCGGGGTCGTCGCCTCCTGCCAGAACGAGAAGAGCCAGTTGCAGAACAAGCAGCAGGCGATGCGTATCCTGCGCTCCAGGCTGCTCGCCATGGCGCAGGAGGAGGCGGAGAAGGAGGCCGCCGCGGCCCGCCGCAGCCAGGTCCGCACGGTCGACCGCTCCGAGAAGATCCGTACGTACAACTTCCCCGAGAACCGCATCTCGGATCACCGGGTCGGCTTCAAGGCGTACAACCTGGACCAGGTCCTGGACGGCGACCTCGACGCGGTGATCCAGGCGTGCGTCGACGCGGACTCGGCCGCCAAGCTCGCGGCCGCGTAAGCCCCCGTACCAGCACAACGCTCAGCCCCGGAGGACCAGCGTGAACCTGCTGCTCGCGGAGGTGGCCCAGGCCACCCAGCGGCTGGCCGACGCCGGCGTGCCCTCGCCGCGCAATGACGCGGAGGAGCTCGCCGCGTTCGTGCACGGCGTCAAGCGGGGCGAGCTGCACTCCGTGAAGGACGCGGACTTCGACGCCCGCTACTGGGAGGTCATCGCCCGCCGTGAGGCCCGCGAGCCGCTCCAGCACATCACCGGGCGCGCCTACTTCCGCTATCTGGAGCTCCAGGTCGGCCCCGGCGTGTTCGTGCCCCGCCCGGAGACCGAGTCGGTCGTCGGCTGGGCCATAGACGCCGTACGGGCCATGGACGTCGTCGAACCGCTGATCGTGGACCTGTGCACCGGCTCGGGCGCCATCGCGCTCGCCCTGGCGCAGGAGGTGCCGCGCTCGCGGGTGCACGCGGTGGAGCTGTCCGAGGACGCCCTGGAGTGGACCCGCAAGAACGTGGCGGGGTCCAGGGTCGATCTGCGCCAGGGCAACGCCCTCACGGCCTTCCCGGACCTCGACGGCCAGGTCGACCTCGTGATCTCCAACCCGCCGTACATCCCGCTCACCGAGTGGGAGTACGTCGCTCCCGAGGCCCGCGACTACGACCCGGACATGGCCCTGTTCTCGGGCGAGGACGGCCTCGACCTCATCCGTGGTCTGGAGCGCACCGCGCACCGGCTGCTGCGCCCCGGAGGCGTCGTCGTCATCGAGCACGCCGACACCCAGGGCGGCCAGGTGCCGTGGATCTTCACCGAGGAGCGGGGCTGGGCCGACGCGGCCGACCACCCGGACCTCAACAACCGCCCGCGCTTCGCGACCGCACGCAAGGCACTGCCGTGAGCGCGCCCCAGCATCTCTTCCCTCAGCAGGACGTGTACGAGGAGGTCCTCTAGACATGGCACGGCGATACGACACCAACGACGCGACCGACCGCACGACGGGTCTGCGCGAGGCCGCGTCCGCCGTCCGCCGTGGCGAACTCGTGGTGCTGCCGACCGACACCGTGTACGGCATCGGCGCCGACGCGTTCTCCTCGGAGGCCGTGAGCGACCTGCTCCAGGCCAAGGGCCGGGGCCGCAATATGCCCACGCCCGTTCTGATCGGCTCCCCGAACACCCTGCACGGCCTCGTCACGGACTTCTCCGAGATGGCCTGGGAACTGGTCGACGCGTTCTGGCCGGGCGCGCTCACGCTCGTCGCGCGGCACCAGCCTTCGCTCCAGTGGGACCTCGGGGACACCCGTGGCACCGTCGCGGTGCGCATGCCGCTGCACCCGGTCGCCATCGAGCTGCTCACGGAGGTCGGCCCGATGGCCGTCTCCTCCGCGAACCTCACCGGCCACCCGGCCCCGGAGACCTGCGACGCCGCGCAGGAGATGCTCGGCGACTCCGTCTCCGTCTACCTGGACGGCGGCCCCACCCCCGGCAACGTCCCCTCCTCGATCGTCGATGTCACCGGCAAGGTGCCGGTGCTGCTGCGCCAGGGCGCGCTGTCGGCGGACGAGCTGCGCAAGGTCGTACCCGACCTCGAGGTGGCGAATTGACACCGCCCGACGCGGGGCGTGGCATAGGCAACGGGGACGGGACGGGAGGCCTGGCGGAGCCGGGCCTCCCGGGCGACACCTTCCGCATCCTCCACGTCAGCACCGGCAACGTGTGCCGCTCGCCGATCACCGAGCGCCTGACCCGGCACTTCCTCGCGGACCGGCTCGGCTGCCCCGCGCCCGGCCTCGCCGGGGGGACCCCCATGGGCGGGCTGATCGTGGAGAGCGCGGGCACCTGGGGCCACGAGGGCGCCCCCATGGAGGCGAACGCGGAGGCGGTCCTCGCGGACTTCGGCGCGGACGCCTCCGGCTTCGTCGGCCGGGAACTGCTGGACGAGCACGTCATCCGGGCCGACCTGGTCCTCACCGCGACCCGTGACCACCGTGCCCAGGTCATCTCCATGGGGCACTCGGCGGGCCTGCGCACGTTCACGCTGAAGGAGTTCACCCGTCTCGTACGGGCGATAGACCCCGCCACGCTGCCGCCCCTGGAGGACGGCGTGGTGGCACGCGCCCGCGCCCTGGTACGGGCCGCGGCGGCCCTGCGCGGCTGGCTGCTGGCGCCGACGGCGGAGGCCGACGAGGTGTTCGACCCGTACGGGGCGCCGCTGACGTTCTTCCGCTCGATCGGGGACGAGATCCACCAGGCCCTGGACCCGGTCGTCACGGCCCTGACGGGAGTGCCCGCACGGGCCTGAGCCGGCACCGGTGACGGGTTCGCCGGGTGCGTCCGCCGGGTGGCGCGGGTACGAGGCGCGTGGGCGGACGGACGTGGCGCCCGGGCGCCACAGGGGGCGCGGGCCTACATTGGACGTACACCCGTCGCCCGGAGCCCCGGAGCCCACCATGGCGGTCACCCATACCCTCGAGGCCGACGTCCTGCACCGGCAGGATCCCGAGCTGGCCGAGATCCTGCTTGGGGAACTCGTCCGGCAGTCGACGACATTGCAGCTCATCGCGGCCGAGAACTTCACCTCCCCGGCGGTGCTCGCCGCCCTCGGCTCCCCGCTCGCCAACAAGTACGCCGAGGGGTATCCGGGCGCCCGGTACCACGGCGGCTGCGAGCTGGTCGACGTCGCCGAGCGCCTCGCCGTGGAGCGGGCCAAGGCGCTGTTCCGGGCCGAGCACGCCAATGTGCAGTCGCACTCGGGATCGTCCGCGATGCTCGCCGCGTACGCCGCCCTGCTCAGGCCCGGCGACACCGTGCTCGCCCTCGGGCTGCCGCACGGCGGCCACCTCACCCACGGCTCGCCCGCCAACTTCTCCGGCCGCTGGTTCGACTTCGTGGGTTACGGCGTCGATGCGGAGTCCGGGCTGATGGACCATGTGCAGGTGCGCACCCTGGCCCGTACGCACCGTCCGAAGGCCATCGTGTGCGGGTCCATCTCCTATCCACGCCATATCGACTACGCCTTCTTCCGGGAGGTCGCCGACGAGGTCGGGGCGTATCTCATCGCCGACGCCGCGCACCCGATCGGGCTGGTCGCCGGGGGAGCGGCACCCAGCCCGGTGCCGTTCGCCGACATCGTCTGCGCCACCACGCACAAGGTGCTGCGCGGCCCGCGCGGCGGCATGATCCTGTGCGGCGGCGAACTGGCCGAGCGCGTGGACCGGGCCGTCTTCCCGTTCACCCAGGGCGGCGCCCAGATGAACAGCATCGCCGCGAAGGCCGTCGCGTTCGGGGAGGCGGCGACCACGGACTTCGGGGTCTACGCCCACCAGGTGGTGGCCAACGCCCGGATGCTCGCGGCGGCCCTGGCCGCCGAGGGGCTGCATGTGACCACCGGCGGCACCGACACCCATCTGCTGACCGTGGATCCCTCCCCGCTGGGCGTGGACGGCCAAACCGCCCGGGGTCGGCTCGCGGCGGCCGGTATGGTCCTCGACACCTGTGCGCTGCCTCACGGCGACGTCCGCGGGCTGCGCCTGGGCACCGCGGCGGTGACCACGCAGGGCATGCGCGAGACGGAGATGGCGCGGATCGCCGCCGTCCTCGGGGCCGTGCTGCGCGAGGAGGAGAAGCCCAAAGGGGCGCGTGAAGAAGTGCGGGAGCTGACCGACGGATTTCCGCCGTATCCCGGGCACTGAGGGGGTGGACGCAGCGGAGTACACAGCCACTCGTGCAACCATCGTGGCTACCCGTGAGTCCTCAACCGTATGCACGCGAAGCTAGGGTGTGGTGCTGAGGACGCCCAGCGAGACTTATGGGGAAGCCCGTGCGTGAATACCTGCTGACGCTCTGCATCACGGCCGCCGTGACGTATCTGCTGACAGGGCCGGTACGCAAGTTCGCGATCGTGGCCGGAGCCATGCCGGAGATCCGGGCCCGGGACGTGCACCGGGAACCGACCCCCCGGCTCGGCGGTATCGCCATGTTCTTCGGCCTGTGCGCGGGCCTCCTGGTCGCCGACCACCTCAAGAACCTCAACGAGGTCTTCGCCAAGTCGAACGAGCCCCGGGCCCTGCTCTCCGGCGCCGCGCTGATCTGGCTGATCGGCGTGCTGGACGACAAGTTCGAGATCGACGCGCTGATCAAGCTGGGCGGCCAGATGATCGCCGCGGGCGTGATGGTGATGCAGGGTCTGACCATCCTGTGGCTGCCGGTCCCGGGCGTCGGCACGGTCTCGCTCACCCAGTGGCAGGGCACCCTGCTGACGGTGGCGCTGGTCGTCATCACGATCAACGCGGTGAACTTCGTCGACGGCCTCGACGGCCTCGCCGCCGGCATGGTGTGCATCGCGGCCGCAGCGTTCTTCATGTACGCGTACCGCATCTGGTACGGCTACGGCCTGGAGGCCGCGGCCCCCGCGACCTTGTTCGCGGCCGTCCTGATGGGCATGTGCCTGGGCTTTCTGCCGCACAACATGCACCCGGCGCGGATCTTCATGGGCGACTCGGGCTCGATGCTGATCGGGCTGGTGCTCGCGGCCGGCGCCATCTCGGTCACCGGCCAGGTGGACCCGGACGCGATGAACCTCTTCTCCGGTTCCGAGCGTGCGACGGTGCACCAGACCGTCCCGGTCTACATCCCGCTGCTGCTCCCACTGACGATCATCGCCGTCCCGGTCGCCGACTTCTTCCTCGCGATCGTGCGCCGCACCTGGCGCGGTCAGTCGCCGTTCGCCGCGGACCGCGGGCATCTGCACCACCGGCTGCTGGACATCGGGCACTCACACAGCCGGGCCGTGATGATCATGTACTTCTGGGCGGCGCTCATCTCCTTCGGAGCCCTGGCGTACTCGGTCAACTCGGCGTCCATGTGGATCGTGCTCGGCATCATGGCGCTGAGCGCCGTGGGCCTGGTGCTGCTTCTGCTGCCGAGGTTCACCCCGCGCGCGCCGCGCTGGGCCGAGTCCTTCGTGCCGCCGCGCTACCGCCGCGGACGCCGCGCCGGGGCCGCGGCTGTCGCGGACGGGGCCGTGGACGAGAGCCTGGAGCCGGCGCGGGGGGAGCCCATCGCCGGGGAACCGCCTCGCACCCCGGTTGCCGCGGGCGTCTCGGCTGCCCACGGGTCCACGGCGCTCGGCGCCCGGACGCGTCCGGAGCGGCGTGAAGCCGAGTCGTCGCGCTGACGCACAAGGTAAGAATCTGACGAGTGCGTTGCCAATTCGTGGGGGTGTATAGCGCCCCAATACCAGACAAGTGGGTGCTTCGCGTGCACAGACGCGCGGGGTCACTCTCATGTGTGACTGTCGGCACACCCCCTAGGTAAAGACCGCATCAAATAGTTTGTGATACGGTTCACGAGAACCCCGGGGATAGAGCCGGGGGGCCCTCTGTGCCGGCCCTTCGGTGTGAGGTGCCCACTCGCCCCGGGACTACGCTCGTCCATGACGACACCCCTGCCCCCTTCAGTAAGCGGAGTTGCCGCCATGCCGTCCAATGACGCCCGGAACCTTCTGCAGATCGCTGCGCCCACAGCGGCCGCCGGCGTGGTCGCCGTCGCCGTCAGCGCCGCGGTCGCGGGGGGCAAGGGGGCGCTCGGTGCGGCCGTCGGCACGGTGCTCGCCCTGGTCTTCATGGGGGTCGGGCTCTACGTCCTGCAATGGACGGCAAAAACGCTCCCCCAGCTGTTCCAGGCCATGGGGCTGATGCTGTACGTCGCTCAGCTCCTGCTGCTCCTGATCTTCGTGGCTCTCTTCAAGGGCACTTCCCTCTTCGATCCGAAGACGTTCGCGATCGCACTTGTGATCGCGACAATCGTGTGGATGGCGGCGCAGGCGCGCGCGCATATGAAGGCCAAGATCTTCTACATCGACCCGGACTCCGAGAAGAGCGAGAAGCCCGAGAAGACAGGGTCCACGTCGTGAGGGGTAGGGCCGGGATAAAGACGTGCGAGAGATCCTGCTATCGTCCGGTGCCAACTGCGGCATCGCGGGCGCGGGCATCTGAGCTGACGCCTGCTCAATCGCGAGGCTTGATCCCCGAAGGCCGCCCCCACATCCGTAACACCAGTCCGGTGCCGATCCGCGGCTGCGCGCCGCGCCGACACAACGAGGTTGCCGTACCCATGCGTCACGCCGAAGGAGCCCGCGGTGAGTGCTGACCAGACCCAGCTCGCCTTTGACTGGAGCTGCCGCATCCTGTCCGACAACGGCTGTGGCTTTCCGGCACCGGGCCTGAACTCCTTCCTCTTCAAGCCCCTGTTCACGGCGGGCGGCTTCGAGTTCAACAAGGTGATACTGCTCGCGCTGCTCACCAGCGTGGTGGTCGTCGCGTTCTTCTGGGCCGCCTTCGGCAATGCCAAGGTCGTCCCGGGCAAGCTCCAGATGGTGGCCGAGGCCGGCTACGACTTCGTGCGCCGCGGCATCGTCTACGAGACGCTCGGTAAGCGCGAGGGCGAGAAGTACGTCCCGTTCATGGTCTCGCTCTTCTTCTTCGTCTGGATCATGAACGTGTGGTCGGTGATCCCACTGGCCCAGTTCCCGGTCTCCTCGGTGATCGCCTTCCCGATGGTCCTCGCCGCGATCGTCTGGATCATGTGGGTCTCATTGACCTTCAAGCGCCATGGCTTCGTCGGCTTCTTCAAGAACATCACGGGCTATGACAAGTCGCTCGGCGCGGTCCTGCCGCTCGTGATGGTCATCGAGTTCTTCTCGAACCTGCTGGTCCGCCCGTTCACGCACGCGGTGCGACTGTTCGCCAACATGTTCGCCGGTCACCTGATGCTGGTGATGTTCACCGTCGCCTCCTGGTACCTGCTGAACAGCTACATGATCCCGGCCGCCGGCGTCTCGTTCGTGATGACCGTGGCCATGATCGTCTTTGAACTCTTCATCCAGGCCGTCCAGGCGTACGTCTTCGTGCTCCTCGCCTGCTCCTACATTCAGGGCGCTCTCGCCGAGCACCACTGAGTCGAACCACCTGCCCGCACACCTCCAGACGTCCGGTGGCCAACCCCCACCGGTCCATGAAAGAGAAGGAAGAACCGGCATGTCCGCTCTTGAGACCCTCGCCGCTGCCACCGGTGTCCACGGCTCCGTCGGCTCCATCGGTTACGGCCTCGCCGCCATTGGCCCCGGCATCGGCGTCGGCATCATCTTCGGCAACGGCACCCAGGCCCTGGCCCGTCAGCCCGAGGCCGCCGGTCTGATCCGCGCCAACCAGATCCTGGGCTTCGCCTTCTGTGAGGCGCTCGCCCTCATCGGCATCGTTATGCCGTTCGTGTTCGGTAAGTAATCACCTTCTTACTGGCACGAATCGACGACGAAAGGCACTGATGTGATCGCCAACCTGGTGCAGCTGGCGGCCGCGGAGACCGAGCAGAACCCGCTCGTCCCGGCCGGCCCCGAGCTGCTCGTCGGCACCATCGCCTTCGCCATCGTGTTCTTCTTCTTCTGGAAGAAGCTGCTTCCGAACATCAACAAGGTTCTGGAGGAGCGTCGCGCGGCGATCGAAGGCGGCATCGAAGAGGCCGAAGCCATGAAGGTCGAGGCCCAGAGCGTTCTTGAGCAGTACAAGGCTCAGCTCGCCGAGGCCCGGCACGAGGCCGCGCGGCTGCGCCAGGAGGCGCAGGAGCAGGGCGCCACGCTCATCGCGGAGATGCGCGCGGAAGGCCAGCGGCAGCGTGAGGAGATCATCGCCGCCGGCCACGCGCAGATCGAGGCCGACCGCAAGGCCGCCGCGCAGGCGCTGCGGCGGGACGTCGGCATGCTGGCCACCGAGCTGGCCGGCAAGCTCGTCGGCGAGTCCCTCGAGGACCACGCCCGGCAGAGCCGCGTGATCGACCGCTTCCTCGACGGGCTCGACGAGGCCGCTTCGAAGGCTGAGGCCGCACGATGAACGGAGCGAGCCGCGAGGCCCTGGCTGCCGCACGTGAGCGTCTCGACGCGCTGACGGACGCCACGTCCATGGACGCGGCGCAGCTCGCCGACGAGCTGGCCGCCGTCACCGCGCTGCTCGACCGCGAGGCCGGGCTGCGCCGGGTCCTCACCGACCCGGCGCAGCCCGCGGAGGCCAAGGCCGAGCTGGTCCAGCGTCTGCTGGGCGGCCAGGTCAGCGGGCCGGTCGTGGACCTGCTCGCCGGCATGGCGCGCTCGCGCTGGTCGCAGCCGCGTGATCTGGTGGACGCGCTGGAGGAGCTGGCGAACCTCGCCGACCTCACCGGCGCCGAGAAGGCGGGTGCGCTGGACGACGTCGAGGACGAGCTGTTCCGCTTCGGCCGGATCATCTCCTCCAACACGGAGCTGCGCGCCGCGCTCACGGACCGTGCGGTCGGCGCCTCGGCCAAGACCGAGCTGGTGCACCGGTTGCTCGGCGGCCGGGCCAACGTGACCACCGAGCGTCTGGTGCAGCGCCTTGTGACCGCGCCGCGGGGACGTAGCCTGGAGACGGGAATCGAGTCCCTGTCCAAGCTGGCGGCCGAGCGCCGTAACCGGATGGTCGCCGTCGTCACCTCGGCGGTCCCGCTGAGCGACACGCAGAAGCAGCGCCTCGGCGCCGCACTGGCCAAGCTCTACGGCCGTCAGATGCACCTCAACCTGGACGTGGATCCCGAGGTCATCGGCGGGATGCGGGTGCAGGTCGGTGACGAGGTGATCAACGGGTCGGTCGCGGACCGGCTCGAGGACGCCCGCCGCCGCATGGCGAGCTAGCAGCAACTCCATACGCAGTACTACGGCCCGCGTTGGGCCGTGCAGAGGATTCCTGGGGGTCGCCCCCAGACCCCCACAGAAACTTCGGGCCCAACAAGGAGAGCAGGGAACCCAGATGGCGGAGCTCACGATCCGGCCGGAGGAGATCCGGGACGCGCTGGAGAACTTTGTCCAGTCGTACAAGCCGGACGCGGCCTCGCGCGAGGAGGTCGGTACGGTCACCCTTGCCGGCGACGGCATCGCGAAGGTCGAGGGCCTGCCCTCGGCCATGGCCAACGAACTGCTGAAGTTCGAGGACGGCACCCTCGGCCTCGCCCTCAACCTCGAGGAGCGCGAGATCGGTGCCATCGTCCTCGGTGAGTTCAGCGGCATCGAGGAGGGACAGCCGGTGCACCGCACCGGTGAGGTGCTCTCCGTGGCCGTCGGCGAGGGCTACCTCGGCCGCGTCGTCGACCCCCTCGGCAACCCCATCGACGGCCTCGGCGAGATCGAGACCGACGGTCGCCGCGCCCTCGAGCTGCAGGCCCCCACGGTCATGCAGCGCAAGTCGGTGCACGAGCCGATGGAGACCGGCTACAAGGCCGTCGACGCGATGACCCCGATCGGCCGTGGCCAGCGCCAGCTGATCATCGGTGACCGCCAGACCGGCAAGACCGCCCTGGCCGTCGACACGATCATCAACCAGCGCGACAACTGGCGCTCCGGCGACCCGAAGAAGCAGGTCCGCTGCATCTACGTCGCCGTCGGCCAGAAGGGCTCCACCATCGCGTCCGTGCGCGGCGCGCTGGAGGAGGCCGGCGCGCTCGAGTACACGACGATCGTCGCTTCCCCGGCGTCCGACCCGGCGGGCTTCAAGTACCTGGCGCCCTACACCGGTTCGGCCATCGGTCAGCACTGGATGTACCAGGGCAAGCACGTCCTGATCGTCTTCGACGACCTGTCCAAGCAGGCCGACGCCTACCGCGCCGTGTCCCTGCTGCTGCGCCGCCCGCCGGGCCGCGAGGCCTACCCGGGTGACGTCTTCTACCTGCACTCCCGTCTGCTGGAGCGCTGCGCCAAGCTCTCCGACGACATGGGTGCCGGCTCGATGACCGGTCTGCCGATCGTCGAGACCAAGGCCAACGACGTCTCGGCGTTCATCCCGACCAACGTCATCTCCATCACCGACGGCCAGTGCTTCCTGGAGTCCGACCTGTTCAACGCCGGCCAGCGCCCGGCTCTGAACGTCGGTATCTCGGTCTCCCGTGTCGGTGGCTCCGCCCAGCACAAGGCGATGCGCCAGGTCTCCGGCCGTCTGCGCGTGGACCTCGCCCAGTTCCGTGAGCTGGAGGCGTTCGCCGCCTTCGGTTCCGACCTGGACGCCGCGTCGAAGGCGCAGCTGGAGCGCGGTCAGCGCATGGTCGAGCTGCTGAAGCAGCCGCAGTACCAGCCGATGGCCACCGAGGACCAGGTCGTCTCCATCTGGGCCGGCACCAACGGCCGTATGGACGACGTTCCGGTCGCCGACATCCGTCGCTTCGAGCGTGAGCTCCTGGACTTCCTGCACCGCAAGCACCAGGGCCTCATGACCTCCATCAAGGAGGGCGCCAAGATGTCGGACGACACCATCCAGGCGATCGACGACGCCATCGCGGAGTTCAAGAAGCAGTTCGAGACCTCGGACGGCAAGCTGCTCGGCGAGGACGTTCCTGCCGCTGCCGCCAAGTGACGTAAGGAAGGGACCTGACTCATGGGAGCCCAGCTCCGGGTCTACAAGCGTCGCATCCGATCCGTCAGCGCGACCAAGAAGATCACGAAGGCGATGGAGATGATCGCCGCCTCGCGCGTCGTCAAGGCGCAGCGCAAGGTGACGGCCTCCACCCCGTACGCGACCGAGCTCACCCGCGCGGTCACGGCGGTCGGCACCGGCTCGAACACCAAGCACCCGCTGACCACCCAGGCCGAGACGGTGACCCGGTCGGCGGTGCTGCTCCTGACGAGCGACCGCGGTCTGGCCGGCGCCTTCAACTCCAACGCGATCAAGGCGGCGGAGCAGCTGACCGAGCGGCTGGAGCGCGAGGGCAGGCAGGTCGACACATACATCGTCGGCCGTCGCGGTGTCGCCCACTACAACTTCCGTGAGCGCAGGATCACGGAGTCGTGGACGGGCTTCACGGACGAGCCGACGTACGCGGACGCCAAGAAGGTCGCGGCGCCGCTGATCGAGGCCATCGAGAAGGAGACGGCGGACGGCGGCGTGGACGAACTCCACATCGTCTACACCGAGTTCGTCTCGATGATGACGCAGACGGCGGTCGACGCCCGCCTGCTGCCGCTCAGCCTCGAGGAGGTGGCCGAGGAGACGCCCAAGGGCGAGATCCTGCCGCTCTACGAGTTCGAGCCGTCGGCGGAGGACGTCCTCGACGCCCTGCTGCCGCGCTACGTGGAGAGCCGTATCTACAACGCGCTGCTCCAGTCGGCCGCTTCGAAGCACGCCGCCACGCGGCGCGCGATGAAGTCGGCCACCGACAACGCCGGAGACCTCATCGAGAATCTCACCCGGCTTGCCAACGCGGCCCGCCAGGCCGAAATCACCCAGGAAATCAGCGAGATCGTCGGTGGCGCCAGTGCCCTGGCCGACGCGACCGCGGGGAGTGACTGAACATGACCACCACTGTTGAGACGGCCACGGCGACGGGCCGCGTCGCGCGGGTCATCGGCCCGGTCGTCGACGTGGAGTTCCCCGTCGACGCGATGCCGGACATGTACAACGCCCTTCACGTCGACGTGGCCGACCCGGCCAACGCCGGCCAGAAGAAGACGCTGACCCTGGAGGTCGCCCAGCACCTGGGTGACGGCGTGGTCCGCGCCATCTCCATGCAGCCCACCGACGGTCTGGTCCGCCAGGCCGCGGTGACGGACACGGGCGCCCCGATCTCCGTCCCGGTCGGCGACTTCACCAAGGGCAAGGTGTTCAACACCATCGGTGAAGTCCTGAACGTGGACGAGAAGTACGAGGGCGAGCGTTGGCCGATCCACCGCAAGCCCCCGAGCTTCGACGAGCTCGAGTCCAAGACCGAGATGTTCGAGACCGGCGTCAAGGTCATCGACCTGCTGACCCCGTACGTCAAGGGCGGCAAGATCGGTCTGTTCGGCGGTGCCGGCGTCGGCAAGACGGTGCTCATCCAGGAGATGATCTACCGTGTCGCCAACAACCACGACGGTGTCTCCGTCTTCGCCGGTGTCGGTGAGCGCACCCGTGAGGGCAACGACCTCATCGAGGAGATGAGCGACTCGGGCGTCATCGACAAGACGGCCCTGGTCTTCGGCCAGATGGACGAGCCCCCGGGCACCCGTCTGCGCGTGGCCCTAGCGGGTCTGACGATGGCGGAGTACTTCCGCGACGTCCAGAAGCAGGACGTGCTGTTCTTCATCGACAACATCTTCCGCTTCACGCAGGCCGGCTCCGAGGTCTCCACCCTGCTCGGCCGTATGCCGTCCGCGGTGGGTTACCAGCCGAACCTGGCCGACGAGATGGGTCTCCTCCAGGAGCGCATCACCTCGACCCGCGGTCACTCGATCACCTCGATGCAGGCGATCTACGTCCCCGCCGACGACCTGACCGACCCGGCCCCGGCCACCACCTTCGCCCACCTCGACGCGACGACGGTGCTCTCCCGTCCGATCTCGGAGAAGGGCATCTACCCGGCCGTGGACCCGCTGGACTCCACGTCCCGCATCCTGGACCCGCGCTACATCGCGGAGGACCACTACAACACGGCCATGCGCGTCAAGACGATCCTGCAGAAGTACAAGGACCTGCAGGACATCATCGCGATCCTCGGTATCGACGAGCTGGGCGAGGAGGACAAGCTCGTCGTCCACCGTGCCCGTCGCGTGGAGCGCTTCCTGTCCCAGAACACCCACGTCGCCAAGCAGTTCACCGGCGTCGACGGGTCGGACGTCCCGCTGGACGAGTCGATCGCGGCCTTCAACGCGATCATCGACGGCGAGTACGACCACTTCCCGGAGCAGGCGTTCTTCATGTGCGGTGGTATCGACGACCTGAAGAAGAACGCGAAGGAGCTGGGCGTCTCCTGACCCCGTGCTCGTGACAGAGGGGGACGAGACCGACCCGGACCCCGGGCCGCGTCCCGTCCCCCTCCGTACGCCTACTAGAATTCATCCCAACACCCGGCAGTCCAGCCGGGTGGTGACCCGAGGAGCCTCTCTTGGCTGCTGAGCTGCACGTCGAGCTGGTCGCCGCCGACCGCCAGGTCTGGTCCGGCGAGGCCACCCTGGTCGTCGCGCGCACCACGTCCGGCGACATCGGCGTCATGCCCGGTCACCAGCCGCTGCTCGGTGTGCTGGAGTCGGGCCCGGTGACCATCCGTACGAGTGATGGTGGAACGGTCGTCGCCGCGGTGCACGGCGGTTTCATCTCGTTCGCGGACAACAAGCTGTCGCTGCTGGCCGAGATCGCCGAGCTGTCGGACGAGATCGACGTCCAGCGCGCGGAGCGGGCCCTGGAGCGGGCGAAGACGGAGGCGGACGCCTCCGCCGAGCGCCGCGCGGAGGTCCGACTGCGTGCGGTGTCGGGGCACTGACACAGGGCGCCATGTAAGACGTGACTCAGCCGCGGCTGGGACCGGAGCAATCCGGTCCCAGCCGCGGCTGAGGCGAATCCGGGTGTTTTTTCCGTTCCGTTACCTAGGAGACGAGGAGGTCGGTGGCGATGGTCCTCGCTCTGAGCGCGTGCGGATTGGTTGTGGCACTCGTGCTGGTGGGGCTGTTCGTCTTCGGCCTCAGGCGCCGTATCATCCAGCGCTCCGGCGGCACCTTCGACTGCAGCCTGCGGTGGAACGTCCCGGAGGAGCCCGACACCAGCGGCAAGGGCTGGGGCTACGGTATCGCCCGCTACAACGGTGACCGCGTCGAGTGGTTCCGGGTCTTCTCGTACGCGCCGCGCCCCCGCCGGGTGCTGGAGCGCTCGGCGATCGAGGTCGCCGGCCGGCGCGCCCCGGAGGGCGAGGAGGAGCTGGCCCTGCTCTCCGACGCGGTGATCCTCGCCTGCCACCATCGCGGCACCCGTCTGGAGCTGGCCATGAGCGAGGACGCGCTGACCGGGTTCCTGGCGTGGCTGGAAGCGGCTCCCCCTGGCCAACGAGTGAACGTGGCGTAGCCGCGTTCACTCGCTGGGCGGGGTCCCCCCGGACGACGTCCGCGGGAGCGCCAATATGGCCTGAGGCCTTCGATCAGGGTTACGACAGGCCGTTGCTCAGGGCGCTCACCAGTTCACCGTTGCCGGTGTCACCGCTGAACTCCCAGAAGAAGGCGCCGCCCAGGCCCTGGGACTTGGCCCACGCCATCTTGGTGCCGATGGTGGCCGGGGTGTCGTAGGACCACCAGTTGCTGCCGCAGTGGGCGTACGCCGTGCCCGCGACGGTGCCGGTGGCGGGGCAGGACGTCTTGAGCACCTTGTAGTCCTCGATGCCCTGCTCATAGGTGCCCGCCGCCGGGCCCGTGGCCGTGCCGCCCGGGGCGTCCTGGGTGACGCCGGTCCAGCCGCGGCCGTAGAAGCCGATGCCGACCAGCAGCTTGCTCGCGGGCACGCCGATCGCCTTGTACTTGGCGATCGCGTCGGCCGTGGTGAAGCCGGCCTTCGGGATGCCGTTGTACGAGGTGAGCGGGGAGTGCGGGGCCGTGGGGCCCTGGGCGTCCCAGGCGCCGAAGAAGTCGTACGTCATCACGTTGTACCAGTTGACGTAACTCGCGGCGCCCGCGTAGTCGGCGGCCTCGATCTTGCCGCCGGTGGAGCCGTCGGCGGTGACGGCCGCGGTGACCAGGGCGGAGGAGCCGAACTTGGCGCGCAGCGCGGCCATCACGTTCTTGAAGGCCGCGGCCCCGCTGGTGTCGCAGGACAGACCGCAGGCGTTCGGGTACTCCCAGTCGATGTCGATGCCGTCGAAGACATCGGCCCAGCGCGGGTCGTGCACGAGGTCGTAGCAGGACTGGGCGAAGCCCGCCGGGTCCTTGGCGGCGTCCGCGAAGCCACCGGACCAGGTCCAGCCGCCGAAGGACCACAACACCTTGAGGTTCGGGTACTTCGCCTTCAGCTCACGGAGCTGGTTGAAGTTGCCGCGCAGCGGCTGGTCCCAGGTGTCGGCGACGCCGCTGACGGACTGGTCGGCGGTGAACGCCTTGTCGTAGTCGGCGTAGGAGTCGCCGATCGCGCACTTGCCGCCCGTAACGTTGCCGAAGGCGTAGTTGATGTGCGTGATCTTCGCTGCGGAGCCGGAGGTCACCAGGTTCTTGACGTTGTAGTTGCGGCCGTAGATGCCCCACTCGGTGAAGTAGCCGAGCTTGACGGTGGAGCCGTTCGTCGGGGGCGGGTTGCTGCCGCCGCCGGTGGTGTGCACGGAGACCGCGCCGCTGACCGGGCCGGTCTGGTCGGCGGTGTCACGGGCCTGGACGGTGTACGCGTAGTCGGTGCCGGCGGTCAGACCGGTGTCCGTGTACGAGGTGGACGTCACGGTGGCGACCTTGGCGCCGTCGCGCAGGACGTCGTAGTTCTTGACGCCCTTGTCGTCCGTGGCCGCCGCCCACGACAGTTTCACCGAGGTGTCGGTGATGCCGGACGCGGTGGGGGTGCCCGGTGCGGAGGGCGGGTTGTCGCCGGGGAGCGTTCCGCCGTCGCAACCTCCGCCGTTCAGCTTGCAGTTGGCGGGGGCGCCGGAGCCCGCGCCGTTGAAGCCGAAGGAGACGGAGGCACCCGGGGCGAGGGTGCCGTTGTAGGACTTGTTCTTGGCGGTCCAGTGGGTGCCGGAGCTGGTGACGTCCGCGTCCCATGCGGAGGTCACGGACGTACCGGAGGGGAAGTCCCACTCGATCGTCCAGGCGCTGATCGTGGTGGTCCCGGTGTTCTTGACGGTCCACTTGCCCTCGAAGCCGGTGCCCCAGTCCTGGGTCTTGGCGTAGGTGGCGGTGGCCGACGCGGCATCCGCCGCGGCCGGGGCGGGGCTTGCGAGGCCGACCAGTCCGGCCAGTGGGAGCAACAGGGTCGCCAGCCCTGCCGCGGCTCGGTGTCTGACGCGCATGCGCGCCTCCTCCTGTCGATGTGCGCCGCCGGGGCGTCACAGCCGGTGTCGTGGGCATGACTGAGCCTTCAGCCCACAGTGCGGCGAGAATAGAAAGGTCTGGACCATAGGTCAATAGGTCTGGACCAGTGCCCAGGTGGGGTGCTAGATCCCCAACTCCCGGGCGAGTACGGCCGCTTGGACCCGGCTGCGCAACCGGAGCTTGTGCAGGAGCCGGCTGACATGGGTCTTCACCGTGGCCTCCGCCATATCGAGCCGGGCCGCGATCTCGGCGTTGGAGAGCCCCTCGCCCAGACACGACAGCACCTCCCGTTCGCGGCGGGTGAGCGCGTCCAGCACGGCCGGGTCGGCCCGCGGTTCCCGCGGACCTCCCGCGGCGAACTCCGCGATCAGCCGGCGGGTCACGGCCGGCGCGATCAGCCCCTCCCCGCGCGCCACCGTACGGACCGCCTCCACCAGATCCGCCGCCTCCGCGTCCTTCAGCAGGAATCCGGCGGCCCCGGCCCGCAGCGCGCCGAACACATACGCGTCGAGGTCGAAGGTGGTCAGCACCAGCACGTCGGCGAGCCCCTCGCCGACCACCTGCCGGGTCGCCGACACCCCGTCCAGCCGCGGCATCTGCACATCCATCAGCACCAGATCCGGCCGCAGCTCCCGGGCGAGCGCCACCGCCTCCTCGCCGTCCGCCGCCTCCCCGACCACCTCGATGCCGGACGCACCGCGCAGGATGAGCACCAGCCCGGCGCGTACGGCGGACTGGTCCTCGGCGACGAGCACACGGATCACGAGGGATCTCCTTGGGTCAGGGGAAGGACGGCGCGCACGGTCCACAGCGTCCCGTCCGGACCGGCGGTGAACGTACCGCCGAGCAGCGCGGCCCGCTCCCGCATCCCGACGAGCCCGGACCCGGAACCAGGAGCGCGCGGCGCGTCCGGGCGGCCGTAGGGACTGGCCACCCGCACGGCGAGGGCATCGTCGTCCTGGGCGAGGCACACCGTGACGCGGCCCGGCCCGGCGTGCTTGAGGGCGTTGGTCAGGGACTCCTGCACGATCCGGTACGCGGCCAGCTCCACCGGCGCGGGCACGTCCCCGCACCGCGCGTCGAGCGTCACGTCGAGCCCGTTGGTGCGCGCGTTCTCCACCATGGCGCCGAGCCCGTCGAGGGTGGGCGTGGCGGCCGGCGGCCGGTCGTCCGCGCGCAGGATGCCGATGAGCTGCCGCATCTCGGCGAGCCCCGCCACGCTGTTCTCCCGGATGACGCCGAGCGCGTCCCGGGAGGTCTCCGGGTCGTCGAGGGAGAGCGCCGCCGTGGAGTGGATGGCGATCGCGGAGAGATGGTTGGCGACCATGTCGTGCAACTCCCGGGCCACCCGCGCCCGTTCGTCGGCGACCGCCTGGGCACGGTCCATCTCGGCGAGCAGCGCGGTCTGTTCGGCACGCAGCCGGGCGGCCTCGGCGGCGTCGCGGTGGTCGCGCACCACCCAGCCCGTGGCGGCGGGCGCGAGGGTGACCACGCCGACCCCGACGCCGATCAGCAGCCCCCGCGGGTCGCGCCACAGGGCCAGGGGCAGGACCCCGCCGATCACCGTGAGCAGCCCCGTGACCCAGGGCAGCCGACGGGCGGAGGCCGGGGTGCCGTACAGGACGGCCGCGTACATCAGATCCGTGAACATCACGACGGTGGCCACGTTTCCCCGGGTCACCGTGTCGGCGCACACCGCGGCCGTGCCGACCAGCAGGGCGGCCTTCGGGTGGGTGCGGCGCAGCAGTTCGCAGCCGGCCGTGACGACGAGCGGCACCAGCAGCACCCACCGCGCCGGCCACAGCACCACCGGATCGTGGATCCCACGGGGGCTCAGCCCGAGGACCCACAGCAGCAGTCCACCGAGCAGCCCGGCCGCCGCGATACGCACATCGTCACGGTGGGGGCGGGGGAGTCGAGGGGCCATGACCCCATCCAACACGGCGCCCGCGCCTCCCGCGTGCGTCCCCGGAAGGGTCCCCGACTGCATCTTTCGATGTACCCGCACCTCGTCACCGCCGACGAGGCCCCGGCCGCGGGCCGCCGGGAGCCTGGAAGGAACGGGGATCGAGAGGAGCGAACCGTGATCGTCGGCTTGATCGTGGCGTGCGAGGCCGGGTTCTGGGTGCTGCCGGCGGCCGGCCTGGCCGCCCGCTGTCTGCTGAAGTGGCGCCGTACGAGCGTGGCGTTGCTGCTGGGCGAACCGCTGCTGGAGGTCGTGCTGTTCGTGGCGACGGCCGTCGACCTGGAGAACGGCGCCGAGCCCGGCTGGGAGCACGGCCTCGCCGCGCTGTACATCGGCTTCACCGTGGGCTACGGCCACCACACGATCCAGTGGCTGGACGGCCATGCGGCACACCGCCTGGCCGGTGCCCCCCGCCCGCCGAAACCGCCCCGCTACGGATCGGCACGCGCCCGGCACGAGGGCCGGCTCTGGCTGCGCACCCTGCTGGCCGCGGCCGTGGCCGCCGCCCTGCTCCAGGCGGCGATCTGGTACGTGGGCGACGGGGAAGGCGCCGGCCCGCTGAGGTCCTGGCAGTGGGCGGCGCTGCGGATCACCGTGATCCACGGGCTGATCGCCCTGACGTACGCGCTCTGGCCCAAGAAGGCGCCGGCTGCCGCTGCCACCCGTACGGAGGAGGGTCGTACGCTTTCCGGACGATGAGGAGGGACGCATGAGTCATCCGGCACGTCTTGGGGGCGTCCTGGTCGTGGACGACGACGCGGCCATCCGGCGTTCCCTGGAGCGCGGGCTGCGGCTGAGCGGCTTCGCGGTGCGCACCGCCGGCAGCGGGGCGGAGGCGCTCGCCGCCATCGGGGACGCACCGCCCGACGTGCTCGTCCTCGATGTGTCGATGCCCGGCATGAGCGGCATCGAGGTGTGCACCCGGCTCCGCGACGAGGGCCAGGACCTGCCCGTCCTCATGCTGTCCGCGCTCGACGAGACCGCCGACCGCATCGCCGGCCTCCAGGCGGGCGGGGACGACTACCTGGTCAAGCCGTTCGCCCTCCAGGAACTCGTGCTCCGGCTGCACGCGCTGCTGCGCCGCAGGCCGCCGACCGGCCGTGAGCTGCTGCGGGTCGCGGACCTGGTGATCGACCCGGCGGCGCGCACCGCCGAGCGGGCCGGCCGGCCGCTGGAGCTGACCCGGCGCGAGTTCGAACTGCTGGAGGTGCTCGCCCGCAACGCCGGTCTCGTCCTCACCCGCGACCAGCTCCTGGACCGGGTGTGGGGCTACGACTTCGAGGTGCGCACCGACGCCGTCGACACCTTCGTCAGCTATCTGCGGCGCAAGCTGGAGGCGGACGGCGGCACACGGCTCGTGCACACCGTGCGGGGGGTGGGCTTCGTCCTGCGGGGGGAGCCGTCATGAGACTGTCCACCCGTATCGGACTGGCCGTGGGACTCACCGTCCCGCTGCTCGTGCTCGCCTCCGGCTGGCTGCTGCTGCGCCTGGTCGCCCAGGACTTGCGCCATGAGGAGGACGACCATCTGCGCCAGCGGGCCACCGCCGTGGCCCCGGACGCCCGCTCCCTGCTCCGCGCGGCCGCCGCCGGCAGGCCCCGCGCGGCCGACACCAGGGAACGGCAGCTGTACAGCGCCGCGCTCGATGTCGGCGTCCGCGTCGTCGGGCCCACGGCGACCTTCAGCGGCGGGCCCCAGCCCGATGCCTCGGTCGCCCTCCCCGCGCGGTCCGCCGGACCGGTCACCGTGCGGGACGCCGGGCACAGCTGGCGGGCCCTGGCCGTGCCGATCCGGGGCCCCCGCGTCACGGGCACCCTCTGGGTGTTCCGGCCCGACACCGCCGATCGCACCCAACTCCGGCTCGTACGGCGCCGGGTGGTGCTGACCGCCCTGCTCGCCGCTCCGCTGTCCGGCCTGCTCGCCTGGGGTGTGGCCACCGGTGCCACCGGCCCGCTGCGCCGGCTCGGCCGCCGCGCCGCGGGCCTCGACCCGCGGACCAGCGCCGCCCGGCTGGACCACGAGCCGACCGGGGTGCGGGAGGTCGACGACCTCGCGGTCACCCTGCGGACGGTCCTCGCCCGCTACGACGAGCAGGCCGCCCGCACCGCCGAGGCCCTTCAGACCGCCCGCTCCTTCTCCGCCGCCGCGTCGCACGAACTGCGCACCCCGCTGATGAGCATGGGCACCAATCTCGACATCCTCATGGAGCACCCCGCTCTGCCCGAGCCCGACCGCACGGAGGTCCTCAGCGATCTGCGCCGAGAGCACGCCCGTCTGCTCGGGCTGCTGCTGATGCTGCGTGAGCTGGGGCGGGGCGATCTGGTGGAAGCGGAGGCGTTCGGGACGGTGGACGTGGCGGAGACGGCGGACGCGGCGGTCGCCGAGGCCCGGCGCCGCGATCCGCACGCCCGGATCACGCTGCGGGCCGAGCCGGGGCTCACCGTGCCCGGCTGGGAACCCGGACTGCGGCTGCTGCTGGACAACCTGCTCGTCAACGCGCTGGCGCACGGACGGGACCCGCGGGGAGGCGCGACCGTGGACGTCGGGGTGGCGGGCGACGGCGGCGCGGCCGTGATCACGGTGGACGACCGCGGTCCGGGCGTCCCCGCCGAGGCCCGCGGGTGGATCTTCGAACGGTTCCGGCGGGGACCGGACAGCGCGGGCTCCGGTCTCGGCCTGACCCTGGTCGCCCAGCAGGCGGCCCTGCACCGGGGGAGTGTCACGGTGACGGACCGCCCGGAGGGGGCCGGGGCGCGGTTCGAGGTACGGCTGCCGAGGGCGGGCGGGGCGCTGCCCGAGCGGCGGGACTGGCTGATCGGAGCAGCCGGGGCAAACCGGTCACAGAGTTCCCACAAAGACGGTTCCTAGCCTCCGCTGCGACGGACGGACGACGGGCCCGTCCGGGAACGGAGGCGACCATGAACGTACGACGAAGGCGGCGCACCCTGCTCGCGGGGCTGGCCACGGCGGCGCTGCTGGTGAGCGGGGCCGGGGCGGCCGCGGCCGCCGGCTCGACCGCACCGGCTCCGGCCGCCGGCTCGACCGCTCCGGCTCCGTCCGGCGACGGGGCGCAGGCACTGTGCAAGCGCGTGCCGAAGATCGACCGGAGGATCGAGCGGGCGCTCAAGCGGCTCGACGGGGGCGTGGGCGTGCGGGGGTCCGTCGCGCGGCTCCAGCAGCGCGTGGACAACGCCAAGAAGGCGGGCCACGGCGAGATCGCCACCTATCTCCAGCACCGGCTGGACTTCCGCAAGTCCCTGGTGCCGACGCTGGAGCAGCGGCAGAAGGACCTCGTAGGGGTCAAGAGCTGGTGCTCGGCCCATGGGAACGGAAAGGCGGCGAGCTGATGCGGGGGCGGCGGATGCTGCGGCTCGCGGCCCCCGCGGTGGTCCTGCTCGTGGGCCTCACCGCGGGCTGCGCAGCGGGCCACGGCACGGCTGCCCCGCCCGCCTCGTCCGCCACGCCCTCCGGTTCCGCGGACACGCGGCAGGAGACACAGCAGGACATGGAGAAGAAGGTGGCCGCCGCGGAGTCGGCGCTCACGGCGGCGGACCGGGACGCCGCACAGGGCGACGGCGACCGCTGAGGACGGGGATGCGCCGGCCGGTGTGCGCCCGATGGGGGAGTGCCGGCCGGTGTCCGCCTGATGGGGGATCCGATGGGGGAGTGCCGGCCGGTGTCCGCCTGATGGGGGAGTGCCGGCCGGTGTCCGCCTCATGGGGGGAGTGCCGGCCGGTCAGCGTGTGGTGAGGGACGCCGGTCAGCGCTCCCCGCCCGGGACCCACAGCACGTCCCCGGTCTCCTTGTTGGCATGGCGGGCCAGGATGAACAGCAGGTCCGACAGCCGGTTGAGATAGGTCGCGGTCAGCGGGTTCATCACCTCGGCGTGGACCTCCAGCGCGGCCCAGGTGGAGCGCTCGGCCCGCCGTACGACCGTGCACGCCTGGTGCAGCAGGGCCGCGCCCGGGGTCCCTCCGGGCAGGATGAACGAGCGCAGTTTCTCCAGCTCGGCGAGGAAGCGGTCGCAGTCCGACTCCAGCCGGTCGACATAGAACTGCTCGACCCTCAGGGGCGGGAACTCCGGGTTCTCCGCGACCGGCGTCGACAGGTCCGCGCCCACGTCGAACAGGTCGTTCTGGACGCGGGTGAGGACCTTGACGACCTCCTCGTCGAGGCGGCCCAGCGCGATCGCGGTGCCGATCACCGCGTTCGCCTCGTTGGCGTCCGCGTAGGCGGCGATGCGCAGATCGGTCTTCGGCACCCGGCTCATGTCCCCGAGGTGGGTGCTGCCCTTGTCGCCGGTCCGCGTGTAGATGCGCGTCAGATTGACCATGTGACCAGCGTAATGAGAGCCCGGCCGGGTGGAACACCCCGTGCCCTCGGGCCACGGGGGGCCGGAGCGACGCGGGCGCCGGGGAGCAGCCGTTGGGCGGCCGGATGCTCAAGTAGGCCGTCCGGGCGGCGGCATGATTCCTGGCGGTGTGAAGTCCGTCATGTGAGACGTGACGCGCGTTACTAACCGGTCACACAGCGCCTTCAGGGCGCTAGGGTCCGGCCGAGAGGCCTTACAGGACAGCGCGTCAGGGGAGTCGCACAGTGGCACGGAAGCTTGCCGTCATCGGAGCCGGACTCATGGGATCCGGTATTGCGCAGGTATCGGCCCAGGCCGGTTGGGACGTCGTCCTGCGTGACGTCACGGACGAGGCGCTGACGCGCGGCACGGACGCCATCAAGGCCTCCTACGACAAGTTCGTGAGCAAGGGCAAGCTCGAGGCGCACGACGCGGACGCCGCGCTCGCCCGCATCACGGCGACCACCGACCTGGACGCCGCCGCCGACGCGGACATCGTCGTCGAGGCCGTTTTCGAGAAGCTCGAGGTCAAGCACGAGATCTTCCGGACGCTCGACAAGATCGTGCGCGAGGACACCGTGCTGGCGTCCAACACCTCCGCCATCCCGATCACCAAGATCGCGGCGGCCACCGAGCGCCCGGAGCGGGTCGTCGGTGTGCACTTCTTCTCCCCGGTGCCGATGATGCAGCTCGTCGAGCTGGTCCGCGGCTACAAGACCAGCGACCGGACCCTGGCCACGGCGCGCGAGTTCGCCGAGTCCGTCGGCAAGACCTGCATCGTCGTCAACCGCGACGTCGCGGGCTTTGTGACGACCCGTCTCATCTCGGCGCTGGTCGTCGAGGCGACGAAGCTGTACGAGTCGGGCGTGGCCACCGCCGAGGACATCGACCTCGCCTGCAAGCTGGGCTTCGGGCACGCCATGGGACCGCTGGCCACGGCCGACCTCACCGGCGTCGACATCCTGATGCACGCCACGAGCAACATCTACACCGAGTCCCAGGACGAGAAGTTCGCTCCGCCGGAGCTGATGCGCCGGATGGTTGACGCCGGTGACTTCGGGCGCAAGACCGGGCAGGGCTTCTACACGTACTGAATCCGCACGTACTCCTGAGGTATCACCTCATCGAGTGAATTCGGTATCGGTTCGCTTACAGACGGCAACCTGATGGCGCTCGGCGCAGTCAGAAGTTGCACAAGCACAACCACAACACGGAGTACGGGCGACGCACTCTCGGGGAGCGCATATGCACATCAGGGGCGACCACGCCGAGCTGGTCGTCGGGGGCCGCCTCGACGTCCGCAGCGCGGCGGACGCCCGTACGGTCCTGCACTCGGCCGTCGACGACGGGATCGGCGACCTGGTGCTCGACCTGTCCGAACTGGACTCCTGGGACGCCACCGGACTCGGGGTGATCATGGGCGTCCACCGGCGGGCCGGGCGGTGCGGCCGGCGGCTGGTGCTGCGGGCCGTCCCGCCGCAGATGCAGCGCCTGCTGGTGGCCACCCGGCTGCACCGGATCCTGGCCATCGAGGGCGGTATCGGCGTGGAGTCGCTTCCCGGGGTGTGAGTGCCCGGCGCGCGGCGTCACGCGAGTGAACGGCCACGAAACGCACGTCGCGCGCAATCCTCACGAGACTGTGACGTCTCGGGCCGGGCGGTACCCCGGCTTGTCAGAGATACTGTGCGAAGGTTTAGGGTTCGGCTGCCCGCCGCCCGCGTCCCTCGTGCGGGCACCGGACCAGAAGCGACGAAGCAGTGTGCGGCAAGGCCGGGAGGGGCTCAGCACACGACGCTTTTGGGGGGCTTGGACCTATGGACCCGAACCAGCCGGGACCCGAGCAGTACGGTCACGACGGCGCCCATGCCACACCGCGCCAGCGCCCGCCGCGGGATCCCATGACATCCGACTTCGTACAGCCGGCACCGGCACTCGCGCGCACGGTGCAGCTGGTGACGGACGACTTCCTGGTCACCGTCAACCCCGTCGACGGCAGCGAGATAGAGGTGTGCCCGCCCGGGCAGCGGCCCGAGCCGCCGGTGAAGTACTCCGCCGCCGAGCGGGCGGAGAAGGCCCGCGCCGCGAAGCCGCCGGTACCGCCCGGGCCGGCCCGGCCCCAGCCGCCCCTGCTGGAGCGCCAGGAGGAGCGGGAGCGTCTGGTACGGCTCCTCGCGCGCGGCCGCTCGGTCCGGCTCACCGGGCCGTCCGGCTCCGGCCGCACCGCGCTTGCGGACCTCGTCGCGGAGGACTGCGCGGACCTCGCCCCCGACGGCGTGATCCGCCTGACCGGCTGCCGGCGCACCACGAGTGACCTGCTGTACGACCTCTTCGCCGCCGTGTATGACGCGCCCCTGTTCCGCCCGGGCCGGGAGGAGCTGGCGCGGTACCTCCGGGAGATCGGCGCCGTCGTCGTCCTCGACGACCTGGAGTTCGGCGGCAGCGCGCTCGACGAACTGCTCGACGCGACGCCCGAGTGCGCCTTCCTGCTCGCCGCCACGCCCGAGGTGCCCGCGCCCTCGGCCGACTCGCATGTGGAGGAGGTCTTCCTCGGCGGACTCGACCGTCCGGGCAGCCTGGAACTCCTGGAGCGCGCCGTCGGCCGCGACCTCACCGAGGAGGAGACCAACTGGGCGGGCGACCTGTGGTTCGAGTCCGAGGGGCTGCCGCTGCGCTTCATGCAGGCCGGGGCGCTGCTGCGGCAGCGGGACCGGCAGCGGGCCGAGGAGGACGCCGTCGACGAGTACGGCGTCTTCCAGGACCTGCCCGGCACCAAGGCCGCACCCGAGCAGACCGGCGCCCCCGCGCCCCACGACGCCGGGGACGGACCCGACGTCGCGCTGCCGTCGCTCGCCGAGGCCGCCGCGGCCGCCCCGCTGCTCGCCTCCCGGCTCAGCACCTCGGCGCGCGAGACGCTCAAGTTCGCGGTCGCGCTGGGCGGCGAGGTGCCCCACCAGACGCATCTTCCGGCCCTGGTGGACGACACCCACGCGGACGCGGCGCTCGCCGAGCTGGCCGACTGCGCGCTGGTCTCCCCGGCCGGCTCCCGCTACCGCCTCGCGGCCGGGGTGCTGGCGCAGCTGGAGGCGGCCGGGTATGCGACCGGGGCGGAGGAGTACGCGCTCAAGGCCGCCCAGCACTACTCCTGGTGGGCCGGACACCCCTCCGTCACCCCGGCGAGGGTCGTGGCCGAGGCGGACGCCGTGCTGGCCGCGCTGGCCGCCCTGGCGCCGCTCTCCCCCCGGGTCCCGGCCTCGTCCGAGCAGGAGGGGGCCCCGGCCTCGCCCGGAGAGGACGAGGAGGACAGCCCCGCCGTGCGGCTGGCCCGGCAGGCGGCGCCCGCGTTCGCCGCGGGTCTCGACTGGGGGGCGTGGGAGCGGGCGCTGCGCTCCGGCGCGGAGGCCTCCCGGCTCGCCGGTTCGGTCAGTGAACAGTCCTACTTCCACCATGAGTTGGGCATACTCGCGCTCTGCGCGGGCCAGGTCGACCGGGCCCGCGCCGAACTCGAGGCGTCCATCGGCCTGCGCGGCGCCCTCGCCGACAAGCGCGGCACGATCGCCGGGCGGCGCGCCCTCGCCCTGGTCTCCGACCGTGCGGCCACGGGGACGCTCGACGCGCGCGCCGTGGCCGGTGAGGAGACGCCCGACACGCGCCAGGAGGAGCCCGGGTCCCCGCCCTTCGGCGTGCCGGCCGCCTTCGGTCCGGCCGCGTCGGGCAGCGACACGGCGACGCTCGTCACCTACCAGGCGACGGCCACGCCGGCGCCCCGGGCCGGCGGCATCCGCGGTGTGGTGTGGGGCACCCGGCGCAATCTGGTGGCCGCGGGCGCGGGAGCGGCCCTGGTCGCCGTGCTCGGCACCGTGGTGACCCTCGGCATGACCGACAACCACAGCGACACCCCGTCCGAGAACGTCCGCGTGGGCCCCTCGGCAAGCCAGGGCCCGAACGGCGACGGCCTCGGCGCGAACAAGGCCGGCGGCGGCGACACGGGCGGCGTGGGCGTCGCGAGCCGCCCGACCGACCCGGGCAAGGACGGCGTCCTCGGGACCTCGGACGACCCGACACCGCCCGGGAACACCCGGCCGCCGCAGAGCGGCGAGCCGTCCACCGGTGGCGCGTCCTCGGGCTCGTCGCCCAAGCCGTCGGGGTCGTCCAGCGCGTCGCACGGCGGCGGCACGGGTGGCGGCACCACGGGTGGGACAACCGGCGGTACCACCGGCGGGACGACCGGCGGTAGCAACGGCGGGACGACGGGTGGGACGACCGGCGGTAGCAACGGCGGGACGACGGGCGGTACCAACGGCGGTACCAACGGCGGTACCACCGGCGGGACGACCGGCGGTAGCAACGGCGGGACGACGGGTGGGACGACCGGCGGCACCAACGGCGGGACGACGGGTGGGACGACCGGCGGCACCAACGGCGGTACCACGGGCGGCACGGACGGCGGCACCACGGGTGGGACGACCGGCGGCACCATGACGCCGACGTCCAGCGTCTCGGCGAGCGGCCCGACGCCCAGCGCCGGGGGCTCCTCCGCCCCCGCGTCCTCCGGCACCTCCAAGGCGGCGAACCTCGCCTGACCGCCGCCACGACCGACGGCCGGGGCCGAGCCCCTGTGGAACGGGCTCGGCCCCGGCCGTCGGTCGGCGGAGCCGCAGGGTCGGACCAGCGGGCTCAGAACAGCCGCAGCTTGTCGTCCTCGATGCCCCGCAGCGCGTCGTAGTCCAGGAGCGCGCAGCCGATGCCGCGGTCCGTGGCGAGGACACGGGCCTGGGGCTTGATCTCCTGGGCCGCGAAGATGCCGCGGACCGGGGCGAGATGCGGGTCGCGGTTCAGGAGCTCCAGGTAGCGCGTGAGCTGCTCCACCCCGTCGATCTCGCCGCGCCGCTTGATCTCGACCGCCACGGTCCCGCCCTCGGCGTCCCGGCACAGGATGTCCACCGGGCCGATCGCCGTCATGTACTCGCGGCGGATGAGCGTGTAGCCCTCGCCGAGGGTCTCGATGCGGTCGGCGAGCAGCTCCTGCAGGTGCGCCTCCACGCCGTCCTTGATCAGACCGGGATCCACGCCCAGTTCGTGGGAGGAGTCATGGAGGATCTCCTCCATTGTGATGATCAGTTTTTCGCCCGTCTTGTTGATGACGGTCCAGACGCCCTCCTCGTCGCCCGTCCCCTCCTTCAGCGTGCAGGGCGGCGACATCCAGTTGAGGGGCTTGTAGGCCCGGTCGTCCGCGTGGATCGAGACGCTGCCGTCCGCTTTCACCAGGATCAGACGGGGTGCGGAGGGAAGGTGGGCGGTGAGCCGACCCGCGTAGTCGACGGAGCACCGGGCAATGACGAGACGCATGGTCGGCAACGCTACTCGACCTCACCGCCCCGACGCGATTCGCCCTCCTCGTCCCCCCGGACGGCCGCCCACCCCGCGCCCTCCGTTTCACCCGGGATGCCCCCGTTCGCCATTGGCTTGTTGTGTGCCTAATGGGAGTCGGCTCTGCGCGCATTCTCCTGGTGCCGTCACCGTCCGTTGCCTACCGTAGTAAACGGGAGGTCGCGTGTTGTGTACGCAGCGTGTTCGAGATTGCGAACTCCCTTCCCTGTCCGTCAACCCCTGTTGTCTCGGGGTGCGAGAGGAGTACCCATGTCGCTCGACGTCTCACCGGCCCTACTCGAAAAGGCCGAGCGAGGCGAGGTCGACGAAGCCGATTTCGTCGACTGCGTCCGGACCTCCCTGCCCTATGCGTGGGAGATGATCAGCTCCCTGGTGGCCCAGCTGAAGGTGGACGGCGGCCAGTTCGCCGACAACCAGACGCCCCCGCCGGACGAGCAGGCACGTGGACAGCTGCTGCGTGCGCTTGCGAGTGACGCGATACGCGGCGCGCTGCAGCGGCACTTCGGAGTGCGCCTGGCCTTCCAGAACTGCCACCGGGTGGCGGTGTTCCCGCTGGACTCCTCAGTGGACGACACGTTGGCTCGCTTCACTTCGGTCCGCAGTCAACTGCTCAACCAGTCGCCGGAACTGCGCGACTGCTGAGTCACACCAAGCCGTAAGGCTTGCCGCTCGGTACGCGGGAGGTGCTTCTGTACCGGAGCGGCAAGCTCCCGCCGGGCCCGGGTGACGGGCCCGGCCCGGCGGGCTCAGCGGAGCTGGGGGAGCACTTCGGCACCCAGCCTGCGCACGTTCTCCTCCGTGGCCGCGAGGTCCCCGGAGCCCTCGAGCAGCAGGGCGAAGCGGCGGATGCCCGTCCGCTCCGAGGTGGCGGTCAGACGGTCGGCGCACAGCCGTGGCGTGCCCACCGGGTGCAGTCCGCAGAGCAGTTCGGTGTACGCCAGCGGATCCCGCATGGTCCGGTTCCGGCCGTCGACCGTCACATGCGCGTCGAGCCCCTGTTTCAGCCAGCCTGGCATCGCCTTCGTCAACGTCTCGACCGCGTCGGTGCGGCGGTCGGCGATCTGGCAGACGCCGGCCGAGACATGACCGGCGCGGGCGATCGCGTCTGCGTCGATTCCGGCCGCGCGGGCGCAACTGCGCCACTGCGCGACCATGTCGGCCTTCTCCTCGTCGCCGACATGCATGCCGAGGAGCATCGGCAGCCCCCGCTCGGCCGCCAGCCGCACGCTCGCGGGCGAGGTGCAGGCCACGACGACCTCGGGACCCTCGGTGTCGGTGAGCGACTCGGACGGGCGCGGGACGACCGGGACTTCACGGAAGGTGAATCGTTCCCCCGCGGCGCCGACGGACGGTTCGCGCAGCCAGCGCACCAGCAGATCGAGTGATTCGGGGAAGTCCCTCTCGTACGCCCGCAGGCCCGTGCCGAAGACCTCCAGATCCACCCAGGGGCCGCCGCGTCCCACCCCGAGGGAGAAGCGGCCGCCCGTGGTGAGGTGCAGCAGCGCGGCCTGCTCGCCGAGCGCCACCGGGTGGGCGGTGGGCAGGACGCTCACCGCCGTGCCGACCCGGATCCGGTGGGTGCGGCCCAGCAGGAGGGCTGCCAGGGTGATGGCGGAGGGGCACGTCCCGTACGGTACGAAGTGGTGCTCGGCCAGCCACACCGCGTCCAGGCCCGCCTCCTCGGCCACTTCGGCCGACCGCACCGCACGGTGCAGCGCCTCCCCCTGTCCCTGGCCCGGAAACTGGGCGGCCAGTACAAAACTTCCTACGCGCATGGCATTTCCTGCTTTCCTGGCTCCGACACGGAGCTCCCCCACCCGGCATAACTGCCTGACATGTGCCTAAGTCACGGCCTCTCGGAGAGATTTGCGGATTGTCTGCAGAATCGGCCGGTGAGAGGGGGTTCTGTCAGGGTTGGATACGTACGCGTACCCCCGCAGGGCCCGCGTAGGCTGGATACGGTCCCTGCTCCCCGCATGACTCCGTGAGGTGTTCCGTGTCGCCGCGTCGCAACCGTCCCAAGGGCTCAGGTTCGTCCGGCCGGAGCGCGGAGGGCGACGACCAGCTCCGCTACGGTGGCCGGCAGACCACCGAGAGCTGGCGCGGCGAGGAGTGGAGCGTGCGCCATGTCGCGGGCGCCGCCGCCGAGGGCAAGACCTACCGCTGCCCGGGCTGCGACCAGGTGATCCCCTCCGGCGTCCCGCATGTGGTGGCCTGGCCCGAGCACGCGGGCGTGGACGACCGCCGGCACTGGCACCGGGCGTGCTGGAACGCGAAGGACCGCCGCACCACGCGGGTGCAGCGGTCCCGTAACGCGCCGAGGTACTGAGGGCGGACTACACGTCCCGCCGCTCCAGCAGCAGCCAGGCGCCCGCGAAGGCGGCGGCGGTGACTCCCGCCATGATCCACAGCGGGTCCCAGCCGGACGGGCCCGAGGAGGTCAGGGAGTTGGAGTAGAAGACGCTGAGCTGGTTCGGGATCGAGTACTCGAACAGGGCCTTGCGCACGCCGTCGAGCGAGTCCGAGAACATGAAGAGCGCGATGACCAACGGGGCCAGCACCAGGCCGATCATGATGGTGATGGCGCCCGCCGAGTGCCGGATGACCGAGCCGACGGCGAGCGAGAGCAGCCCGAGCAGCGCCAGGTAGAGCGAGATCCCGAGCGTGCCCTTCAGCCACTCCCCGCCGGAGGGCGTCCGGGCGCCGTCGAGCAGGGCCACATCGGCGAAGGCGACCAGCCCGACGGAGACGAGGGTGACGGTGAACGCGACCGCGAAGAACACCACCGCCTTCGCGGCCAGCACCCGCCCGCGGGAGGGGCAGGCGACCATCGTGGTGCGGATCATGCCGGTGCCGTACTCCGAGGCCGTGGTCAGCACGCCCAGCGTGATGAGGCACATGCTGCCGAGCAGCAGCCCGAAGACGCCGAACGACAGCGGATTCTGCCCGGTCAGCTCCGCCGTCCCGGAGTTGGCGGCCACCAGCACGGCGACCAGCAGACCGATGCCGACGACGAGCAGGACGAACACGCCCAGCGTCCACATCGTGGAGCGCACCGACCTGATCTTCGTCCACTCCGAGGCGATGGCGTTCCCGAGGTGCGTGCGCACCACGGGGATCGGCGAGGTGTAGGTGGGATACGCGGAGCCGGGGGCCGTCTGCCAGGCGGGCGCGGCCTGCGGTATCGGGGGCTGGGGCGTGCTCATCGGGCGTCCTCGGACTCGGTCAGGTCGGCGGCGGGTGCGGAAGCGGAGGCAGGGGCGGCGGCAGGAGCCGGAGGCGTGGCCGCGGGCGGCTGCTGGGGCGCGGAGTCCGCGGGAGCCGTGACGGCGGGCGCGGCGGCCGGAGCCGGGGCCTCCTCCTGCTGGGCCGGCTGAGCGTAGGGGGTGGGCCGCCCGTTCGCGACGGGCGCGCCCTGGCCGTCGTAGGGCCCCGCGGGCGGCTGTCCGGGCAGCGTGAACGGCTGGCCGCCCTGCTGGGGCGGCGGCGGGGCGTACCAGCCCGGCTGGCCCTGTCCCGGCACCGGCATCGGCGGCTGGACGCCGGGCGGCAGCGGCTGCATCAGACCGGCCTTCTGGTCGATCGTCGAGCGGTAGTCGACGGCGGCCTGCGTCATCCGCATGTACGCCTCTTCCAGCGACGCCTGGTGCGGCGAGAGCTCCCACAGGCGTACGTCGCTGTCGTGCGCGATGTCGCTGATGCGCGGCAGCGGCAGCCCGGTGATCCGCAGGGCGCCGTCCTGCTCGGGCAGCACATGCCCGCCCGCCTCGGTGAGCGCGGAGGTCAGCTTCTCGCGCTGCTGCGGCTCGGCGTCGGGCGTGCGCACCCGCGCGAAGTCCGCGGAGTTGGCGGAGATGAAGTCCTTGACGCTCATGTCGGCCAGCAGCTGCCCGCGCCCGATCACGATCAGGTGATCGGCGGTGAGCGCCATCTCGCTCATCAGGTGGGAGGAGACGAAGACCGTACGGCCCTCCGCCGCCAGCGCCTTCATCAGATTGCGCACCCAGAGGATGCCCTCGGGGTCGAGGCCGTTGACCGGCTCGTCGAACAGCAGCACCTGGGGGTCGCCGAGGAGCGCGGCGGCGATGCCGAGGCGCTGGCCCATGCCGAGCGAGAAGCCCTTGGACCGCTTCCTGGCCACGTCCTGGAGCCCGACGACGGCGAGCACCTCGTCGACGCGGCGGGCCGGGATGCCGGACAGCTGGGCCAGGCTGAGCAGGTGGTTGCGGGCGGTCCGGCCGCCGTGCACGGCCTTGGCGTCGAGCAGGGCGCCCACCTGGCGGGCGGCGTTCGGCAGCCTGCGGTACGGGTAGCCGCCGATCGTCACCTGCCCGGAGGTGGGATTGTCCAGGCCGAGGATCATGCGCATGGTCGTCGACTTGCCCGAGCCGTTGGGCCCGAGGAAGCCGGTGACGGCACCCGGCCGCACCTGGAAGGAAAGGTTGTACACGGCCGTCTTGTCGCCGTAGCGCTTCGTCAGGCCGACTGCCTCGATCATGCTCCGCACCCATCGAAAGGTTCAGGACGTCAGGGCCCACACTGTCCCCGTAAGGGTTAGGAGGATATCCGGGCGCTGACGGTTCCACTCAAGAGAATGCAAAAGCCCGCAGGTCAAGGGAGTGAATTGGGCATTACCCGGCAAAGACGGCGGTCCTGGCCGGTCGGCGCCGCCCAGGGCGCGAGGTGATATGGAGGCGGGACGTTCAGGCGTCCCTTCTTCGCAGCAGGACGCAGCCTCCGGCCAGCGCCGCGGCCACCCACAGCACCATGATCCCGAGGCCGCCCCAGGGGCCGTAGGGGGTGTCGTCGCCGAGGCTCGGCACGACCTGAAGGATCCTGCTGCCGGCCTGGTCGGGCAGGAACCGGCCGATCTTCTTCGTCGCGGAGACGCTCCCGAGCACGGTGGAGATCAGGAAGAAGAACGGCATCAGGATGCCGAGCGAGAGCATCGGCGAGCGCAGCATCGCCGCGACCCCCATCGAGAACATCGCGATGAGCGTCATATAGAGCCCGCCGCCGAAGACCGCGCGCAGCACGCCGGGCTCGCCCAGCGACGCCCGGTAGGGGCCGAGCACCGCCTGACCGAGGAGGAAGGCGGCGAAGCTGGTGGCCATGCCGACGACGAGGGCGAGCGCCGCCGCCACCGCGACCTTGCCGAACAGGAAGGTGCCGCGCCGGGGGACCGCGGCGAGCGAGGTGCGGATCATGCCGGTGCTGTACTCGTTCGACACGACGAGCACCCCGAACGCGATCATCGCGAGCTGGCCGAGGCTCATCCCGGCGAAGCTCACATAGGTCGGGTCGAAGGAGAGCCGGTCGGCCGGGAGCGTCCGGTCGTACTCGCTGCGGGTCAGCGCCGAGATCAGCATGCCGAGGACCACGGTGACGACCAGGGCCAGGGACAGGGTCCACACCGTGGACGCCACCGACCGGATCTTGGTCCACTCCGAGCGCAGCACCTGCGTCGCCGCCATCGCTCAGCCTCCCTTTCCCCGGCCGGCGCCCCACCCGGCGCGCGACGCCTGCCGAGGCCAGCCGTCGCCGGGCACGTCGCCGTGCGCGTGGTACTCCACCGCCGGTGCCGTCAGCCGCATGAACGCCTCCTCCAGCGAGGCCTGCCGGGGGCTCAGCTCATGCAGCACGATCTGGTGGCGGGCGGCCAGTTCGCCGATCAGCTCCGCCTTCTCGCCGTCCACCTCCAGCGCGCCGCTGCCGCACTCGACGACCGTGATGCCCCCCTCGTGCAGCACATCGAGCAGCCGCTCGCGCTGCGGGGTGCGGATCCGGACGTAGGTCCGGGAGTTCTGCCGGATGAAGTCGGCCATGGAGGTGTCGGCGAGCAGCCGGCCCTGGCCGATCACCACGAGATGGTCGGCGGTCAGCGCCATCTCGCTCATCACATGGCTGGAGACGAACACGGTCCGCCCCTGCGCCGCCAGCGATTTCATCAGGGTGCGGATCCAGTGGATGCCCTCGGGGTCGAGGCCGTTGGCCGGCTCGTCGAACATCAGGATGCGCGGGTCGCCGAGGAGCGCGGCCGCGATACCGAGACGCTGGCCCATGCCGAGCGAGAAACCCTTGGCCTTCATGCGGGCGACGGAGGTCAGGCCGACGGTGTCGAGGACCTCGTCGACGCGGGAGGCGGGAAGGCCGTTGCTCTGCGCGAGGCACAGCAGATGGTGGAAGGCGCTGCGCCCGCCGTGCACGGCCCCCGCGTCGAGCAGGGCGCCGACGCAGGTCAGGGGGTCCTTCAGCCGGTCGTAGCGCATGCCGTCGATACGGACGTCGCCCGCCGTGGGGTGATCGAGCCCCAGCACCATCCGCATGGTGGTGGACTTCCCGGCGCCGTTCGGCCCGAGGAAGCCCGTGACCACGCCCGGTCGGACGGTGAACGTGAGGTCGTCGACCGCCAGTTTCCCGCCGTACCGCTTGGTCAGCCCCTCCAGCTCGATCATGCGGCCACCGTAAGACGGGCGTTCGGGGCCTGCCACCCGAGCCGGTCGGCCGGCGGAGGGGGGCCGTGCCCGCAGACGGCAGGGCCCGCACCCCGGGGGGTGCGGGCCCTGTCACACACGTCCGGTCAGGCGTTACCGGGACTGCTGCGCTGGCACCCCGCGGGAGATCGGCTCGTCCTCGGCCGGCGAACCGGCGGCGGCCACCGCCGCGCCCGTGAGCGTCGCGAGCATCTCGCGGACGTTCGTGAGCTGGGCGTTGATGGAGTCGCGACGGTTCGTCAGCGCCGCCAGCTCCCGCTCGGATTCCGAGCGGATGCGGTCGGCCTTGGCGTTCGCGTCGGCCACGATGTCCTCGGCCTGGCGCTGGGCCGTCTCCACCGTCTGGCGGGCGCGGCGCTCCGCGTCCGTGCGCAGCTTCTCGGCCTCCAGGCGCAGCTGCTCGGCGCGGTGCTCGATCTCGGCCAGACGCTTCTCGGCCTTGGCCTGACGGGAGGCCAGGTCGCGCTCGGACTGCTCACGCCGCTTGGCGAGGTTCGTCTCGAAGTCGGCGGCGGCCTGCGCGGCCTTGGCGCGGGTCTCCTCGAAGAGGGCGTCCGCCTCCTCGCGCTTGGACTGCGCGTCCTTCTGCGCCTCGGCGCGCAGCTGCGAGGCGTCGCTCTTGGCCTTCTCGACGATCCGGACGCCCTCGTCCTCGGCCTTGGCCTTGCGCTCCGCAGCGAACGATTCTGCGTCGTTGCGTACCTGCTGGGCCGCCGACTCGGCCAGCTCACGGTGCTGCTCGGCGGCGCGGCGGGCCTCCTCGCGCAGGTCCTTGGCCTCCTCCTCGGCGAGACGGAGGATCTTCTCGACGCGCGCGCCGAGACCGGCATACGACGGCTCCGCGTCGCTGACCTGGGCCTGGGCGTTCTGCGTCTCGAGGTGGAGCTCCTCGATGCGCTTTTCCAGAGCGGTGATGCGGGCGAGAGCGCTGTCACGGTCGGAGACGAGCTTGGAGATCCGTTCGTCCACCTGAGCGCGGTCGTACCCACGCCGCACAAGCTCGAAGCCGTAGGGGGAAGTGTCGCTCATGGGGTTCCTGTCGAATGAGACCGGTGAGGTGATAAGGGAATCCTAGGGGTCGATGCGGCGTGTCATCGAGCGGATGCGTGTTTGATCTGGAGAATGACACTCCTTTTGGGTGGCTAACTGTCCGGGGGCTTGCCAGGACCCGTGGGAAACGTCCCGGCAAGCACAGAATCAACGCTTCCGGCTACCCTTCTGACGCTTTGCCACCCGAACGGGTCGCACCCGCCGCGGCCCCCGCCTTGACACCCCCGTCCTTGCCACCGGACGGAGCCTCGAAGGACTCGAGGGCTTCCAGGACATCCTGAACACGGGAGATCTCCGCGTTGATGTCCTCGCGCCGGCGCACCAGGATCTCCAGCTCCCGCTTGCCCTCCTCAACGGCCTTGCGGGCCTCGCGGATGGCCTCGGCCTTGATCTGCTCGGCCTCGGAGACCAGCGTGGCCTTCTTCTGCTCGGCCTCCTTCAGCAGGCCCTCCGCCTTCTTGACCGCGGCGATACGGACCTTGCCGGCCTCGGAGTTGGCCTCCGAGAGGGTCTCCTTCGCCTGCGCCCTGGCCTTCTCGAGTTGTTCCTCGGCGGCCTTGACCAGCGCGTCGCACCGCTCGCCGGCCGACTTCATCGCCTCGGCCGACTCGCGCCGCGCCCGCTCGTGCAGCTCCTCGATCTCCGTGGTGATGCGCTCGCGCAGCTCCTCCGCGCGCTCCCGGATCGCGGTGGCGTCCCGGCGCGCGCCGACGAGCAGTTCGTCCGCGTCCGACCGGGCGCGCTCCACCAGTGTGTTGCCCTCGACCGTCGCCTCGGCGACCAGGCGCTCGGCCTCATTGCGCGCGGCACCCACCATCGTGTCCGCCTGCGCCTCGGCCTCCGCCGTCGTCGTGCGCGCGGTCTGCTGGGCCTCCGTGAGCAGCTTGTCGGCCTCGGCAGTGGTCTCCGTGATGAGGGTGTCCACCTGTTCGGCCGCCTCGGAGCGCCGCTTGTTGGCGTCCTTGCGTGCCTCGTCCAGGGTGCGCTCGGCCTCCTCGCGCGCGGCCGTGGTGATCCGCTCGGCCTCCGCCTCGGCATCGGCCCGAAGTCGAGCCGACTCCGCGCGGGTGCGCTCGGCGTGCGCCTGCGCGGACCCTACCGTCTCGGCGGCGTCGGCGCGCAGCCGCTCCGCCTCCGCGGTGGCCTCCGAAAGCAGCGCGTCGGCCTTGGCCACGGACTCCGCCCGGACCCGCTCGGCCTCCGCGGCGGTCTCCGTGGCGAGCCGCTCGGCCTCCGACGTCGCCTCGGTGATCAGGGTGTCCGCCTGCGTGGCCGCGTCCGAACGGATGCGGTTCGCGTCCTCACGCGCCTCCGCCCGGGTACGGGCCGCGTCCTGCTCGGCGGCGGCGATGGTGTCCGACGCCTCGGTCCGGGCGCGCTGGGCGTGCTCGGCGGCGTCCGTGCGGATGCGCTCGGCCTCGGCGATCGCCTCCGAGACCGACCGCTCGGCCAGCGACTTGGCGGCGTCCGTCTCCTCGGCGGCCTCCCGGCGGATACGGCTCGCGTCCTCGGCCGCCCGCTCGCGCTCCGCGTAGGCGTCGGCGCGGACCCGGTCCGCCTCCTCCTGCGCCTCGGTGCGCGTACGCTCCGCCGCGTGCTCGGCGGCCGAGCGCAGTCCGGTGATCTCCTCCTGGGCCTGCTCGTGCAGCCCGGCCACGGAGTCCCGCACCTGCTGGGCGTGGACCTCCGCGGCCGACACCATCTCGGTGGCGCGCCGGTCGGCCTCCTCCACCAGGCGTACGGCCTCGGTCTGGGCCTCCTCGACCCGGGCGCGTGCCACGGCGAGCAGTTCCTCGCTCTGCTCGCGGGCCCGCTCACGCTCCTGGTCGGCCTCCTGGCGTGCGGCGCCGAGCAGTTCCTCGGCCTCGCGGCGGCGCCGGGCGGCCTCCTCCTGGGCGGCGGCGAGCGTCTCGGTGGCCTCGGTGGCCAGCCGCTCGGCGGCGGCCTGGGCCTCGGCCCGCACCCGGTCGGCGGTGTCCTGCGCCTCCGACTTCAGCCGCTCGGCCTCGGCCGCCGCCTCCGAACGCAGGCGTACGGCGATGGCCTCCCCCTCGGCGCGGGAGGCGGAGGCGTCGGCGGCGGCCTCCGTGCGCAGCCGGTCGGCCTCGGCCTCGGCCTGCGCCTGGAGCGTACGGCTGCGCTCGGCGGCCTCCGTGCGCAGCCGGTCGGCCTCCTCCACGGCCTCGCGGCGGATCCGTTCGGCCTCCGCCCGCGCGTCGGAGAGCGCCTGCTCGGCGGAGACGAGCCGCTGCTCGGCCTCGGTCTGGAGACGGGTCAGCTCCTCGGCGGCCTCCGTGCGGCGCGCCTCGACGGCCCGCTCGGTCTCCTCGCGCAGCTCGCGGGCGGCCTTCTCGGCCTGCTCCTTGATCGCGTCCGACAGCTCGACGGCCTCGGCGCGCTGGGTCTCGGCCTCCTTGCGGGTGCGCTCCAGGGTCTCCTCGGCCTGGCGGCGCAGCATCGAGGCGCGCTCGATGGCCTCGGTACGGACCTTCTCGCTGTCGGTGGTGGCGCTCTGGCGCAGCTCGTCCGCGTCGGCCTTCGCCTTGGCGAGCAGCTCCTCGGCGGTCCTGGCCCCCTCCTCGATCTGCTGGACGGCCTCGCGGCGGGCCTCGGCGCGGATCCTCTCGCCCTCGGCGACCGCGTCGGCGCGCAGCTGCTCGGCCTCGCCGCGCAGCCGCCGGGCCTCCTCCTGGAGCTCGACGGTCTTGGCCCGGTACTCCTTGGTGTCGTCCTTCGCCGCGCCCTTGAGCTGCTCGGCGATGTCGTGCGCCTCGGCGCGCAGCCGGTCCGCCTCTGCCTCGGCCTCCCGGCGGATCCGCTCGGCCTCCTCGGAGGCGGCCTTGGTGGTCGCCTTGGCGTCCTCGGACGCCTTGGTGAGGACGTCCTCGGCCGTACGGGCGGTCTTGGCGAGCTGGGAGGCGGTCTCCTCGGCGGTGATGCTGCGGGCCTTCTCGGCGGCCTCGGTGAGGATCTTCTCGGCTTCGGCGCGCGCGTCCGCGACCACCTGCTCGGCCTCGGCCTTGGTGGCCTCCGCGTCCTTGGTGGCCTCGCTGACCAGCCGGGCGACCTGTTCCTTGGCGGTGCGGGTGCGCTGCTCGTTGGTCGACTCGGCATTGGCGAGGGCCTTGGCGGCGGCCTCCTTGGCCTCGGTGGCGACCCGGTCGGCCTCGGCGCGCGCCTCGCGCAGGGCCGCCTCGGCCTCCGCCATCCGCTGCTCGGCGGCCCGGCTCAGCTCCGACGCCTGACGGCGGGCGGCGTCCGACTCGGTCGCGGTGGAGGACCGCAGCTGCTCGGCGTGGTCGGTGGCCTCCTGGGCCTGGGCAGAGGCGGCGTTGAGCAGCCGCTCGGCGTCCGCGCGGGCCCGGCGCAGGATCTGGTCGGCCTCGGCGCGGGCGGCCTCGGCGTCGCTCTGGAGCCGCTGCCGGGCCTCGGTGGTGAGCCGTTCGGCCTCGGCGCGGGCGGCGGCCAGGGACTGTTCGGCCTCGGCGCGCGACTCCTCGACCAGCCGGCGGGCCTGCGCCTCGGAGCGGGCCCGCAGCTGCTCGGCCCACGCCACGTTCTCGTTGACGTGCGACTCGACGGTCTGTCGGCGCTCGGCCAGCTCCTGGTCGAGCTGCTGGCGGCGGGCGACCGCCTCCGCGTGCAGCTCCGCCTGGAGACGGGCGACCTGCTCGGCGTGCTCCTGCAGGATGCGCTGCGTCTGCGCGCGGGCCTGGCTCAGCTCGCGCTCCGCGTCCGCCCGCAGCTGGTCCGCCTGCATCTGCGCCGTACGGAGCATCTGCTCGGCCTGATAGCCGAGGTCGGCCCCGTCGTAGGCGGGACGGGTCATGAGCGTGCGCCGCGCCTCGTGCAGCTTGGCGCGCAGCACCTCGACCTGGTAGCCGAGGTCCTCGGCGTGCTGGATCGCCTTTTCCCGCTCGGTCTTCAGCCGCTCCATCTCGGCCTCGAACCGAGAGAGGTGGTCGACGTCAGCCGCCGGCTCTCGCTCCTGGCGTTCGTAGCCCCGCACTGCGCGGTCCCATCCGTCCCCTGGTCGCAAGTCTCTCCAAACGAGCTCCGTCCATCCGCCGAACGGGGCCCCCGGGGAATGGTGTCAGATCAACGGCGGAGCATGGGCTGCTGCCCCGACGCTCGTCCCCCGCAAACCCGGACCCCGGTCTGTCGTCCCGCCGGCCACGGCGGGACGCGGTCGTCCTGGTGGAGCGACGACCGCCCCCAACCCTACCGGCCCTTATGTACGGCAGTCAGTGCTCAGGTGACTCAACAGCCGCCGATGTGACGAGTTCTGTGAGGACACCATGGCAATCCTTGGGGTGCAGGAAGGTGATCCGCGATCCCATGGAACCACGTCGTGGCTCGTCGTACAGGACGCGTACGCCCTTGTCCCGGATGGCGGTGGAGTCCTCGTCGACATCCGCCGTACCGAAGGCGATGTGGTGCACGCCCTCGCCGTTCCTGGCCAGCCACTTGGCCACGGTGGAGTCCTCGCGGACGGGTTCGAGGAGCTGGAGGTAGGAGGCGCCGCCGTCGTCCGTGTTGTTGATCTTCAGCATGGCCTCGCGCACGCCCTGCTCTTCGTTGACCTCGGTGTGGAACACCGTGAAGCCGTATGTCGAGGTGTAGAACTCGACGGTCTTCTCCAGGTCGAAACAGGCGATCCCGATGTGGTCGATTCGCGTCAGCATAGGAATCAGTGCAGCGCTCCTGACGTGGTTACGCAACGTGCGCGCGATCACACTGACAGCCCGATGACGGGGCGCAGTACCCCTCAGTACATTCGAAGTAAACCCTCGTTCACTCCTCGGCTGTGCAGGCCGGAAGGGGATCGCAGCTCATGTCTGGAACGAACAGCACGACCTCCGTCATCGTCGCGGGTGCCCGCACCCCGATGGGACGGTTGCTCGGCTCGCTGAAGTCCTTCTCCGGAGCCGACCTCGGCGGCTTCGCGATCAAGGCCGCCCTCGACCGTGCGGGGATCGGCGGCGACCAGGTGCAGTACGTGATCATGGGCCAGGTGCTCCAGGCCGGGGCGGGGCAGATCCCGGCGCGCCAGGCCGCGGTCAAGGCGGGCATCCCGATGAACGTCCCGGCCCTGACGATCAACAAGGTGTGCCTGTCCGGGCTGGACGCCATCGCGCTCGCCGACCAGCTCATCCGCGCGGGTGAGTTCGACGTGATCGTCGCGGGCGGCCAGGAGTCCATGACCAACGCCCCCCACCTGCTGCCGAAGTCCCGCGAGGGCTTCAAGTACGGCGCCGTCCAGATGCTCGACGCGATGGCCTACGACGGCCTGACCGACTCGTTCGACGGCGTCGCCATGGGTGAGTCCACCGAGCGTCACAACACCCGTCTGGGCATCGGCCGCAAGGAGCAGGACGAGATCGCCGCCCTGTCCCACCAGCGGGCCGCGGCCGCCCAGAGGAACGGCGTCTTCGAGGCCGAGATCACCCCCGTGGAGGTACCGCAGCGCAAGGGCGAGCCCGTCGTCTTCAGCAAGGACGAGGGCATCCGCGGCGACACGACGCCTGAGTCGCTGGCGAAGCTGCGCCCGGCTTTCAGCAAGGACGGCACCATCACGGCCGGCTCCTCCTCGCAGATCTCGGACGGTGCGGCGGCCGTGGTCGTGATGAGCAAGGCCAAGGCGCAGGAGCTGGGCCTGGAGTGGATCGCCGAGATCGGCGCCCACGGCAATGTGGCGGGTCCGGACAACTCCCTCCAGTCGCAGCCGTCGAACGCGATCCTGCACGCGCTGAAGAAGGAGGGCCTGGAGGTCTCGGACCTCGATCTGATCGAGATCAACGAGGCGTTCGCAGCGGTCGCCGTGCAGTCAATGAAGGACCTGGGCGTTTCCCCCGAAATGGTGAACGTTCACGGCGGTGCCATTGCCCTGGGCCACCCGATCGGCATGTCCGGCGCCCGGATCGTCCTTCACCTCGCCCTGGAGCTCAGGCGGCGCGGCGGAGGTGTCGGCGCGGCCGCGCTGTGCGGTGGCGGCGGCCAGGGTGACGCGCTGATCGTGCGGGTACCCAAGGCCTGAGCGGCCTCGCCCCGACCCCTTGACGTGACCGTCGTGAACGCGTGAACGGAGCTGTGATGCAGGACGTCTCCTCGCTGGTGGCCCAGGCCAGGGAAGGCCGGCCGCGTGCCGTGGCCCGGCTGATCTCCCTGGTGGAGGGGGCGTCCCCGCAGCTCAGGGAGGTCATGGCGGCCCTGGCCCCGCTGACCGGCAACGCCTATGTCGTGGGGCTCACGGGCTCCCCGGGCGTCGGTAAGTCCACGTCCACGTCGGCGCTCGTGACGGCGTACCGCAAGCAGGGCAGGCGGGTCGGCGTCCTGGCCGTCGACCCGTCCTCGCCCTTCTCGGGCGGCGCCCTGCTCGGCGACCGCGTGCGGATGTCGGAGCACGCGTCCGACCCCGGTGTGTACATCCGCTCCATGGCCACGCGAGGCCATCTGGGCGGACTCGCCTGGGCGGCCCCGCAGGCGATCCGGGTGCTGGACGCGGCGGGCTGCGACGTGGTCCTGGTGGAGACGGTGGGCGTCGGCCAGTCGGAGGTGGAGATCGCCTCCCAGGCGGACACCTCGGTCGTCCTGCTGGCCCCCGGGATGGGCGACGGCATCCAGGCCGCGAAGGCGGGCATCCTGGAGATCGGCGATGTGTACGTGGTCAACAAGGCCGACCGGGACGGCGCGGACGCGACCGCGCGCGAGCTGAACCACATGCTGGGGCTCGGGGAGTCGCGGGCCCCGGGCGACTGGCGCCCGCCGATCGTGAAGACGGTCGCGGCGCGCGCCGAGGGCGTCGACGAGGTCGTCGAGGCGCTGGAGAAGCACCGGGCGTGGATGGAGGAGCGGGGGGTGCTCGCGGAGCGCCGCTTGGCCCGGGCGGCGCACGAGGTCGAGACGATCGCGGTGACGGCCCTGCGGGAGCGCATCGGCGATCTGCACGGCGACCGCCGGCTGAGCGCGCTGGCCGAGCGGATCGTGGCGGGTGAACTGGATCCCTACCGGGCCGCGGACGAACTGGTGGCGGGCCTGACGACGGGCTGAGCCCGGTCCGCCGGCGCCGGCGGACCGCTCGGCGCCGCGGTACCGCGGCGCCACAGGCGACGGGGCCTGTCGGGGGTGTGTTCCGCCTCCGACAGGCCCCGTCGCGGCTGTGTCGGGGGTGTGCCGCCCCCGAGAGCGTCCTGGCTCTGCCGGAGGCGCCGGCGGTCGCGGCGCCGCCCAGGCGAAGCGTCAGGGCTTGCCTCGCTGGCCCCTCAGGTGTTCCGCGATCGGGCGCAGGGACTTGTGCAGTTGCTCGAGGTCGTCCGGGGAGAGCAGATCGATGAAGTGTCTCCGCACGGACGCCACGTGGTAGGGCGCGACCTTTCTCATCGTCTCCAGACCGTGGTCCGTCAGCACGGCGAACAGACCCCGCCGATCGGACTCGCAGTTCTCGCGGCGTACCAGGTTCGCGTTCTCCATACGAGTGATCTGGTGCGAGAGCCGGCTCTTGGACTGGAGGGTGGCGGCCGCGAGATCGCTCATCCGCATCCGCATGCCCTCCGACTCCGAGAGATTCACCAGGATCTCGTAGTCGTTCATCGTCAGGCCGAACGGTTGCAGATCCCTTTCGAGCTGGTACGTCAACAGCCTGTTGACCTCCAGGTGGGTGCGCCAGGCGCACTGCTCCGCATCGGTCAGCCAGCGCGTGGCCGTCTCGGTCTCCATGAATGAAGTCTACCTAAAAGGTTGAAAGGCGAACTAGTGAGGGTGGTGTGACAGTGCGCACGCGTTCGACGTCACACTCCGCAGACTACCGCTCACAGCCCGAAGCGACGCTGGAGGTCTCCCAGCTGTCCGGGAAGGCGCGGTGTCCCCGGCTGTCCCTGATGACCGGGTACCCCGCTGCCGCCCGGTACGCCGGGCTCGTGTGGAACCGCTCCCGTCGCCTGCTCCGCCATCAGTGTCTCGGACGACTGGAGCAGCACCGTGCCGGCCCCGACGAACTCGAACTGGTGCTCCTCCCCGGAGGCCCCGCCGAGGCCCGTCATCGCACGTAGACCGCCCCATACGCCGGTCAGGTACCCGTGGTCGTAGTGATGGCACGGAGAGGGGCAGTCGGCCCAGCCGACCAGTGCCTGGGGGTCCACCCGGATCGGAGGTTCCATGAACACCACCGGACCGTTGGACGCGGCCACGAACGTGCCGGTTCCGATGAGCGTCAGGAAACCGGGAATGATCGACTGCTTGAGCGCGAGACTTGGCTGAAAAGCGAGCAGGTTGCCCGAGCGAATGGTCAGATTGCCGTCGTCCAGGTCGTAGGAGTTCACATCGAAGGCCCGGTCGGCGAGGAGCATCTTGCCGGAGCCGTCGGCCACCACCCAGTCGCTCGCATGCAGAGGCGAATGGAAGGAAGTGCGGACGAGGCGGTCGAGACGGCCGTGCCCGACGCCGTTGAACTCGATCGAGCCGTAGTACGCGATCATCTTCCCCTTCTGCATGAACCACTGGCTCCCCTTGAGCTCCACGCAGAAGGTGTACTTGTCGACGTTGTCGTCGGCCGGCAGCGTCATCGGGTCGTACACGACGGGGCCGGCGCCCGGGTAGGTGGTCACAGCTTCTCCTCCGACGCCTGCACGTACACCGCACCGCTGCCGCTCAGCTCCAGCTGGAACGCCTCGCCGGAGCCGCGGCCCACCATGTCGCGCCAGCCGAGCGCCGTGGACAGCTTGTTGCGTACGTCACCGTGGTGCGCGACATAGGCCTGGGGGTCGACATGGACCGGGCGCTGCGGGGTGATCGGCACCTCGAAGACGCCGCCGTGCGCCATCACGGCGACCGCGCCGTGCCCGGTGAGGGTGGTCGTGAACAGGCCCTGGCCGGCGACCTGGCCGCGCACCATGCCCATGACGCCGCCCTGTGAGCCCAGGAACATGGTGCCCTGCTGGAGCGTGCCCTCGAAGGCGAGCAGCCGGTCCGCCTCGACGTAGAGCGTGTCTCCCGTGAGGTTGATCACCTGGATGTGGTGGCCGCCGTGCCCGAAGAGCACCGTGCCGCTGCCCTCGACCGTCATCAGCGGTGTCGCCTCGTTCGCGATCCGGCGGCCGATCATCGACATGACCCCGCCCTGCCCGCCCTGGATGTTCGGGGTGAAGGAGACGTCTCCCTTGTAGGCGAGCATCGCGCCCCGCTGGCTGTACAGACGCTGCCCCGGCACGACCGTCGCCTCGATCATCTTCGAGTTCACCTCGCGGAAGCCCATGTCAGAGATCCCCCGCGATCGTGTTGCGCTCACTGGGCTGGACGTAGACCAGTCCGTCCCCCTCGAAGCGGATCTGGAAGGCCTCGCCGCCGCCCTCGCCGAGGAATGTGCGGAACGTCACGCCCGACTGGAACGACTGCCGCAGGTTCCCCTGGTGGGCCACATACGCCCCCGGGTCGACGGTCAGCGGGTACTGCGCGCTCACCCGCAGCACCACCGCCGGGCCGTCCGACATGATCGCCGCCTGGCCGTGGCCCTCGACGGTCGTGGTGAACAGCCCGTTGCCCTGGGAGGCGCCGCGCAGGCCCGTGAAGGTGGTGCCCGTGCGCAGGCCGGCGTCCGTCGCGAGGAGATTGCTCGACTCGACGTACAACCTGTCCCCGCGGAGGTGCACGAGGTTGATCTCGGACGCGCGGTCAGCGAACCAGCACGTCCCCTGTCCCTTCACCTCCATCACCGTCATCTGCTCGCCGGTGAGTCTTCGGGTCACCATCCCCCGGATCCCCTCGCCGCCGCCGGTGAGTTTCTTGAAGGCCATCTGCCCGTCGTACGCGACCATGGAGCCGTTCTTCGCCTTCACGGCGTCTCCGGTCATGTCGACGGCCAGCACCTTGCTGCCTTGGAGTCGGAACATCGCCACGAGGTGAAGGTAGCCGCCGGGCGGGTGGAGCGCACAGAGCCCGAAGGTGGATCGCGACCCTGACCGGCCCCTGAGGGGCGTCGATGATCCGCCGCCGACACCCCGCCCCCCGTCCTCGGCCCCCCACGTCCCGGATGCCACAATAGGGATGCTTGTGCATGCGTTCACAAAGCGACTGCGTCTCAGTGAAACTCCCACCGAAGGTGACCCGTGGACATAAAGACCGCCACCGCCCTCCGCCGGCTCCGCCTGGTCTCGGCCCCCGAGGCCGTCTCCTTCCTGCTGCTGCTCGTCTGCTCGGTACTGAAGCGCACCACGGACTTCAACGCGGTGCCCGTCATGGGCTCGCTCCACGGTGTGCTCTTCATCCTGTACGTGATCTTCTGGGCCGACGCCTGGAACCGCGCCAAGTGGTCCGTAGGGACGGCCGCCCTCTACTTCGTCCTGTCCGTGCTGCCGACGGGCGGCTTCTTCGCCGAGCGCAGGCTGCGCCGTGAGGCCGAGGACGCGGTCATCGCGGCCCGCGCCCGCAAGGAAGGGATCGTGAACGCATGATCGTCGCCTTCTCGGTGACGCCCCTGGGTGTCGGGGAGGACGTGGGGGAGTACGTCGCCGACGCCGTGCGGGTGGTGCGGGAGTCCGGTCTGCCGAACCGCACCGACGCGATGTTCACATCGGTCGAGGGCGACTGGGACGAGGTCATGGACGTCGTGAAGCGCGCCGTGGCGGCGGTCGAGGGGCGCGCCCCGCGGGTCTCCCTCGTACTGAAGGCGGACATCCGCCCGGGCGTGACGGACGGCCTCACCTCGAAGGTGGAGACCGTGGAGCGGCACCTGTCCACCGGGTGACCCACCCTCCGGCAACGGGCATCCCGGCTGAGGACCCGGCCGTGGACCCGGCGGAAAGCCCCGGCCCCGGCGGCCGGGGCTTTCCCGTTGCCGCGGTTTGAGCGACCGCTCAAATGCCTGTACTGTCAGGACAGTTGAATTGAGCAGTCGCTCAAATAGGGCCGTTGGCATGGGGGATCGGCAATGGGGCTCTACGTGGAGGCGCACATACGGGGTGACCTCGACGAGCTGTGGACGCGCACCCAGGACCCCGCGCAGCACCGGCGCTGGGACCTCCGATTCGCCGAGATCGACTATCTGCCGGGCGCTGAGGGCGAACCGCGCCGCTTCCGGTACGCCACGCGGATCCTGCCGTTCCTGACGGTCTGCGGGACCGGGGTGGCGGCCGGGGAGAAGACGCGCCCGGACGGGACGCGCACCTCCGTGCTGCGCTTCCTGGCACCGCACCCGCTGTCGCTGATCGCCGAGGGCGGCGGCTACTGGCGCTATGTGCCCGACGGGGACGGCGTCCGCTTCCTCACCGGGTGCGACTACCGGCCGCGCTGGGGCGCCTTCGGCCGCCTCGCCGACCGGCTCCTCCTGAGGCCCCTCATGGGCTGGGCGACGGCCTGGTCCTTCGACCGCCTCCGCCTCTGGGTGGAGCGAGGAGTGACACCGGAGCGCGCGCTCGCGAACTGGTGTGCGGAACTGGCCGTCCGGGGCCTGGTCCTCACGGCCGCCTGCACCGGCCTCGGGCAGGGCTCCTGCCTACGGCTGTTCGGCCCGCTGGCGGCGGCGATGGCGTATCTGTGCCCGCTGCTGCTGACCCTCGCCATCTCCCTGGCGCTGCTCAAGGCACCCCTCGCCGGCACCCCGGCGGCCCGCCGCTGTCTGCGCACCCCGCCCACACGGGTGCGTGCACCACGTCTGCTCGCCGCCCTGGAGCGGCCGTCGTGACCTCGGTCCTCCGCACGGTGCCGGGCGACGGCGGAGGCCGCGACGTCCCCTGCACGATCGAGAATGTTCCCTGCACCGACCCCTTCGGCCGTGAGACGGTGTCGTCCGTGCGCACCTTCCCACTCCCCGGCACAGTCCAACTCCCGGCGGGCAAGCCGCACTTGCTCCGGATACGGGTGCGGGCGGCGCACCCATGCTTAGGGCTACGGCCGCGGCCCGTGCGGGAGGGGGCGCGGGCATGAGCGAGGCGACCAAGGTGAAGCTGTTGGAGGGGGCGCTGCGGACGCTCACCGAGCAGGGGATCGCCAAGACGTCGGCGCGCACGATCGCGGCGACGGCGGGGGTCAACCAGGCGCTGGTCTTCTATCACTTCGGCTCGGTGGACGAGCTGCTGGCGGCGGCGTGCCGGTACGGCACGGAACAGCGGGTGGCGCGGTACCGGGAGCGGCTGGAGGGCATCGGCTCGCTCGGTGAACTCCTGGCCTTCGGGCGGGAGATGCACGAGGAGGAGAAGGCGGCGGGGCATGTGGCCGTGCTGGGCCAGCTGCTGGCCGGCGCTCAGACCCATCCCCGGCTCGCGCCGGCCACGGCGGCAGGGCTCGACCTGTGGATAGCGGAGATCGAGCGGGTGCTCGTGCGGGTGCTGGCTGCGACACCGGCGGGGGAGTTCGCGGACCCGGCCGGGCTGGCCCGCGCGGTGTCCGCGTCCTTCGTCGGCATCGAGCTGTACGAAGGGGTGGACGCCGCGGGGGCGCGCGCCGCGCTGGCCGCCCTGGACCAGCTGGCCGCGCTGGTGGCGGCGCTCGACGGTCTCGGCCCGGTGGCACAGCGGGCGGTACGGCACGCGCTGCGCCGGGCCCCCCACGCGTAGGGCGCGGCCACCGGTCGAAGGTCGCGGTGCGCATTCCGGTCGTAGGGCGCGGATGCCGGGCGCAGGGTGCGCATCCCGGTCGTATGCGCGTGTGGCGGTCCGGTGGGGCGGGTGGTCCCGGGCGCGGGGTGCGCATTCCGGTCGTAGGGCGCGGATGTCGGGCGCAGGGTGCGCATTCCGGTCGTAGGCACGTGTCGCGGTCCGGTGGGGCGCGTGTTCCCGGGCGCAGGGCCGCACCCGCCGGGCGTAAGGCCGTTCGGGAGACCGCCGCGGGCCGCGGCAGCCCCCGGTGCTCACCGCTGCCGTTCCAGGTACTCCTTGAAGTGCTCCAGATCGCCGCGGACCAGCCGCTCGATGGCGTTCGCCTGGGCGAACCCCTTCGGCCCGCCGAAGGCCTCCCTGACCGGAGCGGGGTCGTACTCCACCCGCGCCTGGACACGGGTGTGGTCCTGGTCGATCGGCTGCAACGAGAACGACCCCGCCAGCCGGGGATCGCCCGTGGTGCGCCACTCCATCACGCGCCGGTCGCCGTGATCGGAGACCTCCGCCTCGAACGACCGGGAGCGGCCGCCCGCCTCGACGTCCAGATGTGCCCGGCCGCCCGCCTCCGCACGGGCGTCGCGCACCCCGTCCATGAAGCGCGGATACTCCTCCGCGTGGTGCAGGCTGTCCCAGGCCGTGTCGATCGGGACCGCGATGTCGACGTGTTCCTCGAGGGTGCTCATGGCTCACCTCCACGTTCGCCCCGCGTACGGGGCCCTCTGTCTCCAGTGTGCGCCCCGGGCCCCGGGGCGACCGAAGGGCGAGACAGGGCTGACCACCATGTGACCGGCGGGTAAGGTCGATGCCGTGCCGAAGCCGCTCAGCCTGTCCTTCGATCCCATCGCCCGCGCCGACGAACACTGGAAGCAGCGGTGGGGCAACGTGCCGTCGATGGCCGCGATCACCTCGATCATGCGAGCCCAGCAGATCCTGCTCGCCGAGCTGGACGCGGTCGTGAAGCCGTACGGGCTGACCTTCGCGCGGTATGAGGCGCTGGTGCTGCTCACCTTCTCCAAGGCGGGTGAGCTGCCGATGTCCAAGATCGGCGAGCGGCTCATGGTCCACCCCACCTCCGTCACCAACACCGTCGACCGCCTGGTGCGGTCCGGCCTGGTCGCCAAGCGGCCCAACCCCAACGACGGGCGCGGCACCCTCGCCTCCATCACCGACAAGGGGCGGGAGGTCTGCGACGCCGCCACCCGTGATCTGATGGCGGTGGAGTTCGGGCTCGGCACGTACGACGCCGAGGAGTGCGCCGAGATCTTCGCGATGCTGCGACCGCTGCGCATCGCCGCGGGGGACTTCACCGAGTAGCGGGCGGCGGCCGCCGGACCCCGGGGGCACTCGAAGATCGCCCGATACGTGCCGTTACGCTCGTAGCCATGAAAAAGAGCGTGCTGACCCGCTACCGCGTGATGGCCTACGTCACCGGTGTGCTGCTGGTCCTGCTGACCCTCGGTGTGATCGCCAAGTACGTGCTCGACGTGAACGGTGCCGCGGACTTCACCCGTGTCGTCGGCATCGCCCACGGCTGGCTGTACGTCATCTACCTGGTCTTCGCGTTCGACCTGGGCTCCAAGGCCAAGTGGCCGGTCGGCAAGCAGCTGTGGGTGCTGCTGGCGGGGACCATCCCCACCGCCGCCTTCTTCGTGGAGCGCAAGGTCACGCACGAGCTGGAGGCGCGGGTCGCGGAGGGCGCCCCCGCGGTCGCCAAGGCGTAACGGACACCGCCGTACGGATGCCGTACGGCGGTCAGCCATCGACATTTACTTGGACGTCCTAGTAAATTCGAGGGTATGGACGCTGACGCCATCGAGGAGGGCCGCCGACGCTGGCAGGCCCGCTATGACGCCTCACGCACGCGCGAGGCCGACTTCACCACGCTCTCCGGCGACCCCGTGGAGCCGGTGTACGGGCCGCGGCCCCACGACACATACGAGGGCTTCGAGCGGATCGGCTGGCCCGGCGAGTACCCCTTCACTCGCGGGCTGTACCCGACCGGTTACCGAGGGCGGACCTGGACCATCCGGCAGTTCGCCGGGTTCGGCAACGCCGAGCAGACGAACGAGCGCTACAAGATGATCCTGGACGCCGGCGGCGGCGGCCTGAGCGTCGCCTTCGACATGCCCACCCTGATGGGCCGCGACTCCGACGACCCACGCTCCCGCGGCGAGGTCGGGCACTGCGGGGTCGCGATCGACTCGGCCGCGGACATGGAGGTCCTGTTCAGGAACATCCCGCTGGGCGACGTCACGACCTCGATGACGATCAGCGGTCCGGCCGTCCCCGTCTTCTGCATGTACCTGGTGGCCGCCGAGCGCCAGGGCGTCGACCCGGCCGTGCTGAACGGCACGCTGCAGACCGACATCTTCAAGGAGTACATCGCCCAGAAGGAGTGGCTCTTCCAGCCGGAGCCGCACCTGCGCCTGATCGGCGACCTGATGGAGTACTGCGCGGCCGGCATCCCCGCCTACAAGCCGCTGTCCGTCTCGGGCTACCACATCCGCGAGGCGGGCGCGACGGCCGCGCAGGAGCTGGCCTACACGCTGGCGGACGGCTTCGGCTATGTGGAGCTGGGCCTCAGCCGCGGCCTCGACGTCGATGTCTTCGCCCCCGGCCTGTCCTTCTTCTTCGACGCGCATGTCGACTTCTTCGAGGAGATCGCCAAGTTCCGGGCAGCGCGCCGCATCTGGGCACGCTGGATGCGGGACGTGTACGGGGCGAAGACCGCCAAGGCGCAGTGGCTGCGCTTCCACACCCAGACGGCAGGCGTCTCGCTGACCGCACAGCAGCCTTACAACAACGTCGTCCGTACGGCGGTGGAGGCGCTGGCGGCGGTCCTGGGCGGGACCAACTCGCTGCACACCAACGCGCTGGACGAGACGCTGGCGCTGCCGAGCGAGCAGGCCGCGGAGATCGCGCTGCGGACCCAGCAGGTGCTCATGGAGGAGACCGGCGTCGCCAATGTCGCCGACCCGCTCGGCGGTGCCTGGTACGTCGAGCAGCTGACGGACCGGATCGAGGCGGACGCGGAGAAGATCTTCGACCAGATCAAGGAGCGGGGGCTGCGGGCCCATCCCGACGGGCGGCACCCCGTCGGGCCGATGACCTCCGGGATCCTGCGGGGCATCGAGGACGGCTGGTTCACGGGCGAGATCGCCGAGTCCGCGTTCCGGTACCAGCAGTCCCTGGAGAAGGGCGACAAGAAAGTGGTGGGCGTCAACGTCCACACCGGGTCGGTCACCGGGGACCTGGAGATCCTGCGGGTCAGTCACGAGGTGGAGCGCGAGCAGGTGCGGGTGCTGCGCGAGCGGAAGGCCGGGCGGGACGAGGCGGCGGTGCGCGCGGCCCTCGACACCATGCTCACGGCCGCGCGCGACGGCTCCAACATGATCGGGCCGATGCTGGACGCCGTACGCGCGGAGGCGACCCTCGGCGAGATCTGCGGGGCCCTGCGGGACGAGTGGGGGGTGTACACGGAGCCGGCCGGCTTCTGACGAAATTCACCAACGCGCTGTGCGGCGGCCCGAGGGCCGGTGGACAGCGCGTTTCCATGTGTGTGATGCGCATCTCATGGTGACACAGTGTGCGCGGCGCGAAAGTTTCCGCGATCGAGCGGTAAAGGCGACGTCGCATAGGAACTACACAGGAGCGGCTGCCTTCCTCACGCTGCGCCGTCTTCCCCACCGTTGTGGCCATCGGTTACCGCGTCACCTGACCAGAGGAAGATCCTGTCCGAAGGCGCCGCATTCCCCACCAAGTGCTGCTCAGCACCGTTGTCGACTGGGCATGGGGCGTGATCGCGCACTATGCGGTCGCAACGCCCAGGAAGCGCAGCACCGCTAGGACGCGGCGGTGGTCGGCGTCGGCCTTGGGCAGGTCGAGCTTGGTGAAGATGCTGTTGATGTGCTTGGCGACCGCGCTCTCGCTCACGACCAGCTCGGCGGCGATGCCGGAGTTGGACCGGCCGCCCGCCATCAGCTCCAGCACCTCCCGCTCGCGCGGGGTCAGCCGGTCGAGCGGATCGCTGTGCCGGCGCACCAGCAGCTGCGCGACGACCTGCGGGTCGAGCGCGGTGCCGCCGGCCGCCACCCGGCGTACCGCCTCGGCGAACTCCTCCACGTCGGCGACCCGTTGCTTGAGCAGATAGCCGACGCCCGAGGTGTTGGCGGCGAGCAGATCGGCGGCGTACCGCTCCTCCACGTACTGCGACAGCAGGAGCACGGCCGTACGCGGGTACTGGCGGCGGATCACCAGCGCGGCGCGCACTCCCTCGTCGGTGAAGCCGGGCGGCATGCGCACGTCGACCACGGCGATGTCGGGCCGGTGCTCCTCGACGGCTGCCAGCAGCCCTTCCGCGTCGGCGACTTGCGCGCACATCTCGAAGCCGGCCGCCTCCAGCACCTTGACCACGCCGATGCGCAGCAAGAGGGAATCCTCGGCGATCACGGCGCGCACGGCAGCTCCACGGTGATGACGGTCGGGCCCCCGGCGGGGCTGCGGCAGGAGAACGTGCCGTCGACGGACGCGACGCGCTTGGCGAGCCCGGCGAGCCCGGTGCCACCGCCGGCCGCCGCGAGATCCGCGCCACCCGCGCCGTCGTCCGCGACGACCACCAGCAGTGTCTCCCCGATCCGCTCCACGGTCACATCCGCCCGGGTCGCCTGGGCGTGTTTGACCACGTTCGTCAGGGCTTCGGAGACCACGAAGTACGCGACGGCCTCGACCGTGGGTGAGGGGCGCTGCGGCAGGTCCACCGCCACGCGCACCGGTATCGGGAGGCGGGCGGCGACCCCGGACAGCGCGGCGTCGAGGCCGCGGTCCTCAAGGACGGCCGGATGCAGGCCGCGCACCAGGTTGTTCAGCTCGGCGATCGCCTCCTTCGCCTCGCGGTGCGCCTCGTCGATCACCTTGCGGGCGTCCTCCGGAAGGTCGCCGAGGGTGGACCTGGCCAGGCCCAGGTTGACGGCGAGTGAGACGAGGCGCTGCTGTGCGCCGTCGTGCAGGTCGCGCTCGATCCGCCGCCGCTCGGCGTCGGCGGCGTCGAGCACGCCGGCCCGGCTCTCGGCGAGGTCGGCTACCCGGCGGGCCAGCTTCTCCGTGCGGCTGGGGCCGAGCAGGACCTCGGCCGCCCGGGTGTCCAGCCGCACCAGAGCGCCGGTCAGCCGGGGCCCGAGGAACAGCAGGGCGAGGCCGCCGGCGGTGATGTACACGGCCTGCGTGGTGTACCCGAGGTCGGTGACCCGCCACTGCGGGGGCAGCGCCCAGATCCACACGTAGAGGGAGGCGGCCACGAGAGCGGCGGCCCAGACGGCGAGGACGGCGAGGTCCAGGACGGTGAGCAGCGGACCCGCCACGGCGTGGTAGCAGACCTGCCGCCACAAGGCCCGCGTGGTCAGCCGACGTACCGCCGACTTCCAGTTGCGTCCGGGCCCGGCTGCGGCGGGGCGCGGGAGGTCCTTGCCGACGAGCGCCCGGTAGCGCCGCCGCTGCCCGGCGGTCAGCAGGGGTGACACCACGAGCGTGACCAGCACGGGCAGCGGAGTCAGGGCCCACACCCTGGCCGCCATCGTGCCGGCCAGCCAGAGCCACAGTGGCACCACGGCGAGGTGGAGCGGCAGGCCGGCGGCGACGAGCGCGGTCCGGTGTCCCGCCCTGCGGAACGGCCGGCCCGGTACCAGCTGCAGCCACGTCGTGAGTTGCATGCGTCAAACGGTAAAGCCGCAGGCCATCCCCGTGCCATGACGCTCCCGCCCGGTTCGGGGGTGCACTTTTCCCCACCCCGGGCCGGAACCCTGCGTGACTGACGGCGCCCTGGTGTGCGGCGGAGGGTGGAGCACGTGAAGGGGAGAGCCGACGGGGAGCGGGGGAAGACGATGCGTCAACTGGTGCTGTGCGACGACGAATTGTCCGGTGCCGAAGGCTTCGACCGCGCCGAGGTCATCCCGCTCCACGAGGAGGCGGAGGAGCCGCGCCCGGCGCGGGGCATGCGGCGGGCCGGATGGCTGCTGGTCGCCTGCGGGCTCGCCCTGCTGCCGTGGCTGTACGTGCTGGCCACCGGCCTGCCGGCCACCACGACCGCGGCGCACTGGCCGGTCGCCTGGGTCGGGCTCGACGCGCTGGAGGCGCTCGGCCTGATCGCCACCGGCCTCCTCGCCGCCCGCGGCGACCGGCGGCACGCCCTGGCAGCCGCCGCGACCGCGACGCTGCTTGTGGTGGACGCCTGGTTCGACACCACGACCGCGGCCCCGGGCGGCGACTTCGCCACCGCGGTCGCCATGGCGCTCGGCGCCGAGCTGCCGCTCGCCGCGCTGTGCGGCCGGCTGGCGCTGCGGGCGCTGAGCCGGCACGCGTGACGCCGACCGCCCGACTACGTACCACGGACCGAATCGATTCACCGGAGAACACCATGCACCGCATCACCACCGCCCCCGTCGCCCCGATCCCGGCCCGGAACCGCTGGGCGGTCGCCGCCGGCGTCGGCGCCGCGTTGGCCGCCGCCTGGTGGCTGGGCGACACGGCGCCCTATCCGTACGCCCAACGAGGCCTGCTCGACGTGCCGTTGCCGTTCCTGACCGCCGACCGGATGGACACCGTACTGCGTCCGCGGCCGGGGGAGCGGATCCTGGAGATCGGCCCGGGGACGGGCCTGCAGTCGCTGCACGTCGCCCCGCAGCTCGGGCCGGAGGGACGGCTCGATGTGCTCGACATCCAGCAGGAGATGCTCGACCACGTGATGTGCCGCGCCGAGCGCGACGGCCTGGCGACGATCAGGCCCACCCGCTCGGACGCACGTGAACTGCCCTACGCCGACGGGACATTCGACGCCGTATACGCCGTGACCGCGCTCGGCGAGATCCCCGAGCCGGATCGGGTACTGCGCGAGGCGGCACGGGTGCTGGCACCAGGCGGGCGGCTGGTGATCGGCGAGTTCTTCGACCGGCACTGGATCCCCTTCGGCCGGCTGCACCGACTCGCCGACGCCGCCGGCCTCCACCTGACCGAGCGCCGCGGCCCAAGCCCGGCATACCTCGCCCGCTTCCGACCCTGCAGAGCCGACGCGCCAGGCCACCAGAGCGAGCGCCTCGCCCACAGCGACCGGGACACCAACGACGGGGAAGCGTGAGCACCGCACGCAGGGACCGCGATCACCGAGCTGAACAACCTGGCGCGCGGTAGGCCGCTCCAGGAGGCGAGGGGGCTCCGCCCCAACCGCGGCCGGCCACGAAAACCGCGGCGCCCCCGCACGGTGAGAGGCAAGTCCTGCGGCTTCTGCTGCGTGATTCCGGTCTCCGATCGTGCTGGGTCCTCTTCGGCAGCAAGCCAGGGCGGCGGCGATAAGGCGGGTGCGTCCGGCGGCCCCGCGGAGTTCTGCGAGCGGGCCTGTGGTGGTGCAGTGCCGACTGGCCCATTCCGCGCGGTTTTCGGCGGTGCTACCCAGCCACAGGTGAGCGGGGCTGGACGACGGGAGCCGCAGCGGGCGCGTGGGCGTTCCGCGACGCCGCCGCAAGCCTGCAGCAACGCTCGCGTGCAGCGACGCGCGCCCACCCCTCGTCCGTCGCTTCCGCGCTGACCAGCGTGCGATGCACCAGCGCGCCCACCGCCAGATCGAAGATCAGGTCGGCTGTGCGGGTCACCTCCCCGGGGTTCTCTCCGGGGGCGGCTCGCGCTCTGACGGGCGGACGCGGAGGCCCGGCGGGGACCCGTTCCCGCCGGCCCTCCGCGTTGCGCCGTTGCGCCGATACCTCTGACGAGGTCTCATGTGGATCGGTCCTCCTAAGGCGAAGAGTCGATGACGCGCTGTCAGGGGGCGGAGCCGGTGGAACCCGAGGCGGGGTCTATGCGAGTAGACACCGTCGCGCATGATGACCGGAACATGCCATAACGACAAGGCTCGGCGCCGCACGACCGGCGAACTCCTGTGGTTCTGCCGGGAGGGCGACCGGTGCGTGCCGTACGGCCTCAGGTGCCGGCCCCGGTCGCCACGAGCCCGCCGAACAGCACCGCGGCGAAGCGCCGGGCCCAGTCCTCGTCCACGGGCTCGGCGCTGACCAGGGTGCGGTGGACCACCGCGCCCGCGACCATGTCGAAGATCAGGTCCGCCGAGCGCGAGGCGGCCTCGGGGTCCGTCTCGGGGGGCAGCTCCCCGCGTGACGCCGCGCGGGCCCGGCCCTGGAGGACCAGGCGCTTCTGACGGTCGACGATCGAGGTGCGGATGCGTTCGCGCAGGGCCTCGTCGCGCGTCGACTCCGCCACGACGGCCATCAGGCCGCTCTTGGCCTCGGGGCGGTCCAGGATCGCCGCGAACTGAAGCACCACCCCCTCGATGTCCGCCACGAGGCTCCCCCGGTCGGGCAGCTCCAGCTCGTCGAACAGGGCCGTCACCGCGTCCACCACCAGCTCGTTCTTGCCCGACCAGCGGCGGTAGAGCGTGGTCTTCGCGACTCCCGCGCGGGTGGCCACGTCCCCGAGCGTGAGTTTCGACCAGCCCAGCTCGACCAGCGCCTCCCGCGTCGCCTCCAGGATGGCGGCGTCCGCGGCGGCGCTGCGGGGGCGCCCCGTGCGGGCGGCGGACGTGCTGCGCTGCATATCGGTGACCCTATCCGCCGCTGCGGTTTCCGGCCGTATGCGTGCGTTGTGTGAAGTGGTGAGGGAGATCACCCGCGTACGGGCGACGGTGACCCCCGCGTGCAGTTACGCTACGACTCGTAGCGAAAGCGCGTCCAAGCGGCGCGCCGAGCAGCGACGACCACTGGCGCCGGGTGGGGACCCGGCGCGGACCACGACCGGCGGGCACGGCTTTCACGGCGCTTTTCACAGCGGCGTTTCGGAGGGGGGAGGATGTACTCATGCAGCCACGGAACATGTCCATGAGCGGAGTCGTCGACCTCGCCGCGGTGAAGGCCGCCCAGGAGGCCAAGACGAAGGCGGAGCAGGCGCGCGCGCAAGCGGCCCGGCAGGGCGGGGGAGGGGCGGTCTCCCCGGCCGACCTCGTCATCGACGTCGACGAGGCGGGGTTCGAGCGAGACGTCCTGCAGCGCTCCAACGAGGTGCCGGTCGTCATCGACTTCTGGGCCGAGTGGTGTCAGCCCTGCAAGCAGCTGAGCCCGATCCTGGAGCGGCTGGCCCAGGAGTACAACGGCCGCTTCGTGCTCGCCAAGATCGACGTCGACGCCAACCAGCTGCTGATGCAGCAGTTCGGCATCCAGGGGATCCCGGCGGTCTTCGCCGTCGTCGCCGGCCAGGCGCTCCCCCTCTTCCAGGGAGCCGCCCCCGAGCAGCAGATCCGCGCGACCCTCGACCAGCTCGTCCAGGTCGCCGAGCAGCGCTTCGGGCTGACCGGTCTTGCGGTCGACCCCGACGCCGAGCCGGGAGCGGCGCCGGTGGCCGCCGAGGTTCCGGCGGGCCCCCATGACGCGCTCCTCGAGGCGGCGGCCCAGGCCCTGGACGCGGGCGACCTGGGCGGTGCGATCCAGGCGTATCACAACGTGCTGAGCGACGACCCGGGCAACGCGGAGGCCCGACTGGGCCTCGCACAGGCCGAGTTGCTCCGGCGTGTGCGCGATCTGGACCCGCAGCAGGTGCGCAAGGAGGCCGCGGAGAAGCCCGGCGATGTGGCGGCTCAGGTGGCCGCGGCGGACCTGGACCTGGTGGGCGGCCATGTGGAGGACGCACTCGGCCGGCTCGTCGAGACCGTGCGCCGCACGGCGGGAGAGGACCGGGAGGCCGCGCGGTTGCGGCTGCTGGAACTCTTCGAGGTGGTCGGTGCCGAGGACCCGCGAGTGGCGGCGGCGCGCCGGGCGCTCGCGCGGGCTCTGTTCTGACCAGTTGCTAAACGCCAGGGCGTGTGATGCCCGGGTGAAGGTTTGACGCCAGGGGCGCATCGCGGCCGCGCTTTACCAAATCTTGGTAATCGCGGCCGCCGTTACTTGGAGTAAGTCGGGCCCCATGTTCTGTCGGGTTCTGTCCGCACTTCAACCGTTTCATCATCTCCTTTTGGGGCACGAAGAGTTGCCGAACGAGACCGGGGGGTCGTTGTTCGGTTATCCGGCCGTTACTAGTGAGTAACGAACCCCCTTGCGGGGGCGGCGAGAATGCACCACGATCGGCCACGCTCGGTCCATCGCCGTACCCGACAGCCAGCCGGGGCAACGGGATTTCGTGGGTCCCCACCGGGCAGGAGCCGACGGCAGTGGCGCCGGCTCCTGGACAGGGGGGTCTCCGCCCCGGCGGAGCCTGTCCGGCAGGTTGTGCGTGATGCGTGTCAGGCGCGACCAGTGGTTGTCGCTCGGGGGTGATCGCCGGTGATTCGGGCGCGGTTCGCGCCTCCGAGCGCGGGCGCTCTCCTTCCCGAGGACGTAGCACTTCTCCCATCCCTGCCCGGCTGAGCCGCCGATCGGTAGCGAGCTGGGTCAGGAGATGTACGTCCGAGAAGGAGGAATTATGGAGTCCCAGGTGCGTGGCGGGACCAGATGGAAGCGGTTCGCTGTGGTCATGGTGCCCAGCGTCGCCGCGACGGCAGCGATAGGCGTGGCCCTGGCGCAGGGCGCTCTCGCGGCGTCGTTCAGTGTGTCGGGGCAGTCGTTCAAGGTCACGGCCGACGAGCTGCACGGCCAGGGCTTCGCGCAGTACGGAGCGATCGACCCCGGCTACACGCTCTCCGGCACGAAGACCGCCCACCCGGTGGCGGTCTCCTCGTTCAAGAGCGCGACGATCAAGAACCTGTGCCAGTCGGTCGTCACTCCGAACGTCCCGCTGTTCGGGTCCGTGGTTCTGCGGCTCGAGGCGGGCAACAGCAGTGACGAGAAGGCGCAGGTCTCGGCCGACCACCTCTACATCGATGTCCAGGACCTTCAGACGAAGGACAACGGTCACGAGCAGGGTCGCGCCGTCTTCCACGGCATCGACATCGGTGTGGCCGCCGGTGACACGGCCGAGGGCAAGGGTGGCAAGGGGCCGGGCATGAAGGGCGGCAACGAGCAGGCCAGCCCGTACGGCTTCGCCCAGCAGGCCACTTCGGCGGACCTGTACGGGGTGCAGCAGACGGCGTGGGCGACCACCGCCGGAACCTTCACCCTGCCGGGTCTGCACATGTCGCTGTCGACGGACCCCAAGACGGCCGAGTGCTACTAGGCACTGCCTTGGGCATTGCCTGACGGGCGGGGGGAGGCCTGTGGCGCCCCCCGCCCGTCCGCTCTTCGGCCACAACTTCACACACCCCCCACATCACCACCGCACCACCACCCACAGCAACGCTGTACCAGGGAGCTGTTTTCCATGAGCGCCGAGAATCCTGCTGCCGCACGCGGCCAGTTCACCCGCCGGAGGCTGCAGTTCCGCGACTGGCGGGGCACCCGGCCGTTCTGGGCCGGCCTGTTCGTCCTGCTCGCCGGCTTCCCGATCATGTACTTTCCGTACGCGCATCTCCAGGTCGGGCACCTGACGGTGGCGATGGCCACCACCGCGGGCTCCGGCTCCCTGATCATCGGTGTGCTGCTCGTCGTCCTGGGGTTCAGCCTCTGGTTTCAGCAGCACATCCGCACCTTCGCGGGCGTAGCGGCGATCCTGCTGGCGTTGGTGTCCCTCCCGGTGTCCAACTTCGGCGGCTTCATCATGGGCTTCCTGTTCGCCCTCGTCGGCGGCGCGATGGCCGTGTCCTGGGCGCCGGGCGTCCCGCCCGTGGAGCAGCCGGCCCAGGCGGAGGCAGCGGGCGACGGCGGTGCCCCTCAGGTGGCCCCGGACGGGGTGAACGAGCCGCAGGACCTGACCAAGACGACCCCGGTCAACGGGACGAACGGGAGGCACAGTGCCGGCTGACGAGGTGACCCACGGGACGGACGTGGACGCGTCCCGTGCGAGAACCGGGCCGCGCCACGCGGCCCCGAGGAAGCCGCTGTTCACCAGGTTCCACGTGCCGGCGGGCAAGGCGATAGCCCTGGCGGCGATGCCGACGGCGGTCCTCATGGGAATGGGGCTGACGTCCACGCTCGCCCGCGCGGACGATCACGCGTCGTCGAAGACCATGACGGCCGACGAGTACCAGAAGTGTGTCGAGGTTCTGGACAAGTCCAAGGGCTCGAAGGACTCCAAGGACGCCTCGGCCACGCCGTCGCCGTCCGCCTCGGCGAGCGCGTCGAAGTCCGCCGGCACGACCGAGCCGGCACCCTCGGCCACGTCGGACAAGGCGCCGGACAAGACGTCGGACACCAAGCCGGGCACGTCCTCTTCGTCGGATTCAGGTTCCGACGACAAGGCCGCGCCCGCGCCGTCCGCGTCCTCCGCGAGCGGATCCGGTACGTCGGCGGGCGGGGGTTCCACGCCGAGCCCGTCGGCCTCCGCGAGTCACGGCGGCGTGCTGGACGACCTCGGCAACGCGATCAAGGGCATCCTCACGCCCGGCGGCGGCTCGTCGGGGACGACGGATGCGAGCGCGACGCCGTCGCCGTCCGCGACCCAGGACACCACGGGCACCAAGGCCACCAAGGACAGCAGCGGCACGTCCTCCACGTCCTCGTCGTCCTCCGTCACCAAGACGGCCAAGAAGGTCACCGACACGGTCAAGGACACCGTGAAGGACACCACGGACACGGCGACGAAGGCGGCCTCCGACGCCACCAAGTCGGCGGACGACGCCCTGAAGTCGGCGGAGTCCGCGACCCCGAGCCCGTCCGCGAGCTCCAGTCCCTCCGCGGACTGTGTCGCGGCCACCGACGACGAGGGCGGCGTCGAGAAGATCACGGCGCTGCCCGACGCGCCCTGGCACCTCCAGGCCAGCTCGCTGACGCTCAAGGGCGCCGACTACCAGGGCATCGTCAAGGTGCGCACCGCCAATGGGACAGTGAAGAAGGTCCTGAAGTACGTGATCTCCGGTGGCACGGACATCGGCGACCTTCACCAGCTCGTCGACGGCCAGAAGGGCGAGACGTACCACGTCCAGGCGGCCAAGGGCTCCACGTCCACCATCACCGGCGGCAAGACGGTGATGTACACCGAGAGCATCTCCGGCAATCTGCTGGGCCTGATCCCGGTCACGTTCAGCCCGGACAACCCGCCGCCGCTGAACATCCCGCTCATCTACTTCACCAACGTGAAGGTCACCCAGGCCGGCCAGTTCGGCGGCACGCTGACCGTCCCCGGCATGCACCAGTACGTCACCGGCGGGAGCTGAACACCCTCAAGACCTTTCCGGGAGCCGCAGGAGTCAGGGCCCCGCCGGTACGACGACACCGGCGGGGCCCTGACGTATGCGACGCGGCCGGCTGTCGCTGAGGGCGCCCCCTGGCACAGGAGGCGCCCTCAGCGCCGTACAGCCGTCGTCAGGACGTCAGTTGCGGCGGCCCTCGCCCAGGTGGTGGACGCGGACCATGTTCGTGGTGCCGGGGACGCCGGGCGGGGAGCCGGCGGTGATGACCACGATGTCGCCGTCGTTGAACCGCTTGAGCCGCACCAGGTGCTGGTCGACCAGCTCGACCATCTCGTCGGTGCTGTTCACGAACGGCACGACGTGCGACTCCACGCCCCAGCTCAGGGTGAGCTGGTTACGGGTGGACTCGTCCGTGGTGAACGCCAGGATCGGCTGGCAGGCCCGGTAGCGGGAGAGCCGGCGAGCGGTGTCACCGGACTTGGTGAAGGCGACCAGGCCCTTGCCGCCCAGGAAGTCCGCGATCTCGGCCGCCGCGCGGGCCACCGAACCGCCCTGCGTCCGCGGCTTCTTGCCCGGGACCAGCGGCTGGAGGCCCTTGGAGAGCAGCTCCTCCTCGGCGGCCTGGACGATCTTCGACATCGTCTTGACCGTCTCGATCGGGTACGCGCCGACGCTCGACTCGGCCGACAGCATGACCGCGTCGGTGCCGTCCAGGATGGCGTTGGCCACGTCGGAGGCCTCGGCGCGGGTCGGACGGGAGTTGGTGATCATCGACTCCATCATCTGCGTCGCCACGATCACCGGCTTGGCGTTGCGGCGGCACAGCTCGATGAGCCGCTTCTGCACCATCGGGACCTTCTCGAGGGGGTATTCGACGGCCAGGTCGCCGCGGGCGACCATCACGCCGTCGAACGCCATCACGACGTCCTCCATGTTCGCCACCGCCTGCGGCTTCTCCACCTTGGCGATGACCGGGACGCGGCGCCCCTCCTCGTCCATGACGCGGTGGACGTCCTTGACGTCGTTGGCGTCCCGCACGAAGGACAGCGCGACCATGTCGCAGCCCATGCGCAGCGCGAACCGCAGGTCGTCGATGTCCTTCTCGGACAGCGCCGGGACGTTCACCGCCGCGCCGGGCAGATTGATGCCCTTGTGGTCGGAGATGACACCGCCCTCGATGACGATCGTCCGCACCCGGGGGCCCTCGACGTCCAGGACCTTCAGCTCGACGTTGCCGTCGTTGATCAGGATCTGGTCGCCCTTGGAGACGTCGCCCGGCAGGCCCTTGTACGTGGTGCCGCAGATCGACTTGTCGCCCGGGACGTCCTCCGTGGTGATGGTGAACTCGTCACCGCGCACCAGCTCGACCGGGCCCTCCGCGAAGGTCTCCAGGCGGATCTTCGGGCCCTGAAGGTCGGCGAGGACGCCGATGGCCTTGCCGGTCTCGGCGGACGCGGCACGGACACGGTCGTACCGGCCCTGGTGCTCGTCGTGGGTGCCGTGGCTGAAGTTGAAGCGGGCGACATTCATGCCGGCTTCGATCAGCGCAACGAGCATCTCGTGGGAGTCGACCGCGGGGCCGAGAGTACAAACGATTTTCGAACGGCGCATGGGGCGATCCTATCGGTTTGTTTCGGCGCGGAATATTCCGGCTGGCGGAAAATACAAATGGGCGGGCCGGCGCTCAGGCGAGAGCGCGCCAATTGTTCACTTGTCCATTCCCACCAGTGCGTATGTCTGCCTGGCGATCTCCAGTTCCTCGTCCGTCGGCACCACGGCGACCGCCACCCGCGCCGACGGGGGCGAGATCAGCCGCGGCGCGTCACCGCGTACGGCGTTCAGGCCGTCGTCCACCGCCAGGCCCATCTCCTCAAGGCCCGCCACGGCGGCCCTGCGCACCGGGACCGCGTTCTCGCCCACGCCCGCCGTGAAGGCGACCGCGTCCACCCGGCCGAGTACCGCGTAGTACGCGCCGATGTACTTTTTCAGCCGATGGATGTAGATGTCGAAGGCGAGCCGTGCCTCCCTGTCGCCCTCGTCGATCCGGCGCTGTATCTCCCGCATGTCGTTGTCGCCGCAGAGACCGAACAGACCGCTCCTTTTGTTGAGAAGAGTGTCGATCTCGTCCATGGACATTCCGCCGACCCGCTCCAAATGGAAGATGACGGCGGGGTCCAGATCGCCGGAGCGCGTCCCCATCACGAGCCCCTCCAGCGGGGTGAGCCCCATGGAGGTGTCCACGCACCGCCCACCCCGGACCGCCGAGGCGGACGCCCCGTTGCCCAGGTGCAGCACGATGACGTTGACGTCCTCCGGCGCCTTGCCCAGCAGTTTCGCGGTCGCCCGGGACACATACGCGTGCGAGGTCCCGTGGAACCCGTAGCGCCGTACCCGGTGCCGGTCGGCGATCTTCGTGTCGATCGCGTAGCGCGCCGCCGACTCCGGCATCGTCGTGTGGAACGCGGTGTCGAAGACGGCGACCTGCGGCAGGTCCGGCCGCAGCGCCATGGCGGTGCGGATCCCGGTGAGGTTGGCCGGGTTGTGCAGCGGCGCGACCGGGATCAGCCGCTCGATCTCGGTGAGCACGGCGTCGTCGATGACGGTGGGCTCGGTGAAGAACATGCCGCCGTGCACCACCCGGTGGCCGATCGCGGCCAGCTCGGGCGAGTCGAGACCCAGCCCGTCCTTGGCCAGCTCCTCGGCGACCGCCTTCAGTGCGGCCTGGTGGTCGGCGATCGGCCCGTTCTGCTCGCGGGTGTCGCCCGTGGCGAGCGCCGTGTGCCTCAGCCGGGACGTCTGCTCGCCGATGCGCTCGACGAGACCGGCGGCCAGCCGGCTGCCGTCACCCATGTCCAGCAGCTGGTACTTCACCGACGACGAGCCGGAGTTGAGGACGAGGACGCGGGAGGGACTCACTGGGCGGTCGCCTTCTCGTGGGGGGTCTGGGCCTGGATCGCCGTGATGGCGACCGTGTTGACGATGTCCTGGACGAGGGCGCCCCGGGACAGGTCGTTGACGGGCTTGCGCAGGCCCTGCAGGACCGGGCCGACGGCGATCGCGCCGGCCGAGCGCTGCACGGCCTTGTAGGTGTTGTTGCCGGTGTTGAGGTCCGGGAAGATCAGCACGGACGCCTGCCCCGCGACCTCCGAGCCCGGCAGCTTGGTCGCCGCGACGGTCGGCTCGACCGCGGCGTCGTACTGGATGGGACCCTCGATCCGCAGATCGCCGTGGCGCTGCCGCACCAGCTCGGTGGCCTCGCGCACCTTGTCGACGTCGGCGCCCGAGCCGGAGGTGCCGGTGGAGTACGACAGCATCGCGATCCGGGGCTCCACGCCGAACTGCTCGGCGGTGGTGGCCGACTGGATGGCGATGTCGGCGAGCTGCTCGGCGTTCGGATCGGGGTTGACCGCGCAGTCGCCGTAGACGAGCACCCTGTCGGCGAGGCACATGAAGAACACCGAGCTGACGATCTTCGCGTCGGGCCTGGTCTTGATGATCTCGAACGCGGGCCGGATGGTGGCGGCCGTCGAGTGCACGGCGCCGGAGACCATGCCGTCGGCCAGGCCCTCCTGGACCATGAGGGTGCCGAAGTAGTTCACATCCGCGACCACGTCGTACGCCAGCTCCACGGTGACGCCCTTGTGGGCGCGCAGCCGGGCGTACTGCTCGGCGAAGGCGTCGCGCAGCTCGGAGGTGGCCGGGTCGATCAGCTGTGAGCCGCCGAGGTCGATGCCGAGGTCGGCGGCCTTCTTGCGGATCTGGTCGACGGGTCCGAGCAGGGTGAGGTCGCACACGCCGCGGCGCAGCAGCACCTCGGCGGCGTGCAGCACACGCTCCTCGGTGCCCTCCGGGAGCACGACCCTGCGCTTGTCGGCACGGGCCTGTTCGAGCAGCTTGTTCTCGAACATCATCGGCGTGACCCGGTCGCTGCTCGGGGCGGACACCCGGGTGAGGAGGTCGGCGGTGTCGACGTACCGCTCGAAGAGACCGAGCGCCCGCTCCGCCTTGCGCGGGGTGGCCGCGTTCAGCTTCCCCTCCAGGGAGAAGAGCCGGGCGGCGGTGGGGAAGCTGTTGCCGGACACCGAGAGCACCGGGGTGCCCGGGGCGAGGCGGGCGGCGAGGGTGAGGATCTCCTCGCGGGGCACCTCGTTCAGGGTGAGCAGCACCCCCGCGATCGGCGGGGTGCCGGCGCTGTGCGCCGCGAGCGAGCCGATGACGAGGTCGGCGCGGTCGCCCGGGGTCACCACCAGGCATCCCGGGGTCAGGGCGCCCAGGAGGTTCGGCAGCATGGCGCCGCCGAAGACGAAGTCGAGCGCGTCCCGGGCCAGCCCCGAGTCGTCGCCGAGGAGGACCTTGGCGTCGAGGGTGTGGGCGATCTGGGCGACCGTCGGGGCCGAGAGGGCGGGATCGTCGGGGAGGACGTAACAGGGCACGGGCAGCCGGGAGTCCAGCCGCTCGGCTATCTCGTCCCGGTCGTCGCGGGCGACCCGGTTGACGACCATGGCGAGGACGTCGCAGCCCCGCCCGTGGTACGCGCGGTAGGCGTTCCACGCCTCGGCCCGCACGGACTCGGTGGTCTGCTCGCGCCCGCCGACGACGGGGATCACGGACGCCCCGAACTCGTTGGCGAGCCGGGCGTTGAGGGACAGCTCGTCCGGGAGCTGGGTGTCGGCGAAGTCGGATCCGAGGACGAGGACGACGTCGTACGCGCGGGCCACGGCGCGGAACCGGTCCACGAGGGCCGACACCAGCTCGTCCGTCCCGCGCTCCGCCTGGAGCGCGGACGCCTCCCGGTAGTTCATCCCGTACACGGTCGCCGGGTCCTGGGACAGCCGGTACCGCGCACGCAGCAGCTCGAAGAGGCGGTCGGGTCCGTCGTGGACGAGCGGGCGGAACACGCCCACCCGGTCGACCTGCCGGCTCAGGAGCTCCATCACTCCCAGCTCGACGACCTGGCGGCCGTCGCCGCGGTCGATCCCGGTCACGTACACGCTGGGCGTCACGCGTGCTCTCCGTTTCGTCTCTCGGGTGGGGTCGTTGACCGTTTCTGGGGGTATTTGTTGGGTTCCGCGGCGCGCGAAAATCCACCGCGAGGGGGACCAGAACCCTCTTGACAATACCCTTGGGGCTGGATAAAGCGCCCGTCAGGTCCCGGGGCCGGAAGGCGGCGGGAGCCGGCGAGGGTGGGCGCGGCACCGGCCTGTGGAGCGTGAAAGAATCGGATTGGCTCACCGGTACCAAAGCGAGCAGGAGACACAGCACGATGCGCATCGGAGTCCTCACCGCGGGCGGCGACTGTCCGGGCCTGAACGCAGTGATCCGGTCCGTCGTCCACAGGGCGGTGGCGCAGTACGGCGACGAGGTCATCGGCTTCGAGGATGGCTACCGAGGCCTGCTGGAGGGCCACTACCGCAGCCTCGACCTCGACGGCGTGAGCGGCATCCTGGCACGCGGCGGCACGATTCTCGGCTCTTCCCGCCTGGAGCGCGACCGGCTGCGCGAGGCGTGCGAGAACGCCTCGGACATGATCCGCGACTTCGGGATCGACGCCCTCATCCCGATCGGCGGCGAGGGCACGCTCACCGCGGCGCGCATGCTCTCGGACGCGGGTCTGCCCGTGGTCGGCGTGCCCAAGACGATCGACAACGACATCTCGTCCACGGATCGCACCTTCGGCTTCGACACCGCGGTGACCGTGGCCACCGAGGCCATGGACCGTCTGAAGACCACGGCCGAGTCCCACCAGCGCGTGATGGTCGTGGAGGTCATGGGCCGCCACGCCGGGTGGATCGCGCTGGAGTCGGGCATGTCGGCCGGCGCCCACGGCATCTGTCTGCCCGAGCGCCCCTTCGACCCCGCCGACCTGGTCAAGATGGTCGAGGAGCGCTTCGCCCGCGGCAAGAAGTTCGCGGTGATCTGCGTCGCCGAGGGCGCGCACCCCGCCGAGGGCACCATGGACTACGGCAAGGGTGAGATCGACCAGTACGGCCACGAGCGCTTCCAGGGCATCGGCACGGCACTGGCCTACGAGCTGGAGCGGCGGCTCGGCAAGGAGGCCAAGCCGGTCATCCTCGGCCACGTCCAGCGCGGCGGCACGCCGACCGCCTACGACCGGGTGCTCGCGACCCGCTTCGGCTGGCACGCGGTGGAGGCGGCGCACCGCGGCGAGTTCGGCATGATGACGGCGCTGCGCGGCACGGACGTGGTGATGGTGCCGCTGGCGGAGGCGGTGACCGAACTGAAGACGGTGCCCAAGGACCGGATGGACGAGGCGGAGTCGGTCTTCTAGGAGCGGCTGGGATACCGGCCGCGTGCCGGCCGCCCGGCGGTCTCAGGCGGTGCTCCTCTCGACCGTGGACCAGAAGGTCCCGACGATGTGGTCGAGATAGTCGCGGCCGGCCTCCTCGGAGTCGGCCGCGGCCGCCGTGGCACCCCAGTTGAGCGTGGCGACCATCTGCCCCTGGTAGTCGGCGTGCATCTCCTCCAGGACGTCCTCCAGGAGATGGCGGTCCAGGGACAGCAGCTTGCCGAGCGGGCGGACGTACGCCTGCCAGCGGGTGGTGACCGCGCCGCGCAGCAGTTCGGCGAGCCGGCCGTCGCGCCCGGTCACCGTGATGAAGTCGGGCAGGGTCAGCTCCAGCACCTCGGCGAGGGCGGCGGACTGCCGGTCGTTGCCGCGCCACTCGCCCGCCTCCTCCATCCTTACGTAGACGAGGAGTTCGAGCCCCACGGCGCGCGCGACGTCCTCCTGGGCGAGCCCGCGCGCGACGCGGTGCTCGCGCAGGGTGCGCGGCGCGCCGATGAGTTCACCGGGGGAGCACCACAACATGCCCGCCAGCGCGGTGAGTTCGGAGGTGCTCGGGGCGGTGATGCCGCGCTCCCAGGCGATCACGAGATCGACGGTCACATAGGGGAGCCCGTACGAGGAGCGCATGCCGTAGGCGACATGCTCGGGCCGCATCCCGAGCGCCGCCCGCAGTCTCCGGGCGGCCAGGGCGTTGAACGGCGGGGTGGGCGGGGTGGGCGGCTGCGACTGCGGTCGGTGCACGCGCACAACGTAGGGGCGCGTGGACTGCGGTGACTACGGTCTGTTCGGCCACACTCACGGATTGTAGGAACATACGGTTTCGGCCGTCAGAGGTTTGACGGCCGGTCCTCCGGTCGGGGGCGCCGGAGGGGCCGGGCGGCCCGGGCAGGGTGGTGATCCCACGGGCGGCGCGGAGGGTGTCGGGCAAGGTGACGGGGCATATGCGTGGCCGCGACCGCAGCCGCCTCCGGTGATCACGGAACGGACGGGACGGCCGGGGGAGCACCCGGGCGGGCGAACACAGGGGCTGATACATGAGGGCAAGGCGGGTGACGGGGGCTGGGGAGGAGTGGCCGGGGCGGCGCGAACCTGTCGTTGCCGGGCGGCCCGGGCAGGGTGGTGATCCCACGGGCGGCGCGGAGGGTGTCGGGCAGGTGACGGGGCATAAGCGTGCCCGTGACGGGACGGAGGGGCCGTCGAGGCCTACCCCGCACACCTGGGGATCCGCGTGGAGTCCGGCGACCGGTACGCGGACGGCCGGACGGACGGACGGCCGAACACTCGGCGCACTGGCGGACGTCTTCCAGGACGCACACCGCCTGGACCGGGTCGCACCGCCCTGCTCCTGGCCGCCAGGGCCTTCGCCCGGGCGGGCGGCTCCGCCCGGGCCGCCGAGACCCGGGACCGGGCCTCGGCGGCCGCTCAGCGTGGCCGCCCCGTCTCCCGGATCCACCGGTACACCAACTCCGGTCGCCCCACCTGCCCGTACAGCGGACTGCGACCGGCCCGGCCCGCCTCCACCAGATGCTCCAGATAGCGGCGGGCGGTGATCCGGGAGATGCCGACGGCCTCGGCGACCCCCGCCGCCGTCAGACCCTCCTCGCGGTCCCGCAGCACACGCGTCACCCGCTCCAGCGTCGGCGCGCTCAGCCCCTTGGGCAGCGCCGCCGGTCCCGGCGCCCGCAGTGTGGCCAGCGCCCGGTCGACCTCCTCCTGGCCACTCGCCTCACCCGCCGCGCCCCGGAACTCCGCGTACCGCACCAGCCGGTCCCGCAGCGTCGCGAAGGTGAACGGCTTCAGCACGTACTGGACCACCCCCAGCGAGACCCCCTCCCGCACCACCGCCAGATCCCGCGCCGACGTCACCGCGATCACATCCGCGTGGTAGCCCGCCGCCCGCAGGGAGCGCGCCAGGTTCAGGCCGTGCACATCCGGCAGATGGAGATCCAGGAGCAGCAGGTCCACGGGGGTGCGGTCCAGCAGGCGCCGCGCCTCCGCGCCCGTGTGCGCCGTGCCCACCGCTGTGAAGCCCGGCACCCGGCCCACGTACATCACATGGGCGTCGGCCGCGACCGGGTCGTCCTCCACTACGAGGACGCGGATGGGCTCGCTCATACGTCACCTCCGGGCGGGGCGGGCTCAGGGCAAACCCCGGGAACCTCCCCGGCCGCCCCCGAATCCGCGGCCGTGTCCGCCCCCGAAGCCGCCCCCACGGTAGGCAACGGGATCCGCGCCTCGAACTCGGCCCCGCCTCCCGCGGCCTCCGACACCGTCAGCGTGCCCTTGTGGCGGCGTACCGTCTGGCGGACCAGGGCGAGGCCGAGCCCCCGGCCGCCGGGTGCGGCGGCCGGCTTGGTCGACCAGCCGCGCCGGAAGACGGCCTCCGCGTGCGCGGGATCGACCCCGGCGCCCGTGTCCGACACCCGCAGGACCAGCTCGGCCCCGTCCACGCGCGCGGTCACCGTCGCCCGGCCACCCTCCGAGCCCTGTGCCGCGTCCACCGCGTTGTCGATCAGATTGCCGAGGATCGTGACCAGATCCCGGGGCGGCAGGGACGGCGGCAGCAGCCCGTCGTCGATGCGGCTCGCCTCGGAGACCACCAGCTCGACGCCCCGCTCGTTGGCCTGCGCCGCCTTGCCGAGCAGCAGGGCCGCGAGCACCGGCTCGTTCACGGCGGCGACGACCTGGTCCGTGAGGGTCTGCGCCAGTTCCAGTTCGGCCGTGGCGAAGTCGACGGCCTCCTCCGCGCGGCCCAGTTCGATCAGCGAGACCACCGTGTGCAGACGGTTGGCCGCCTCGTGCGCCTGGGAGCGCAGCGCCTGGGTGAAGCCGCGCTCCGAGTCCAGCTCGCCCATCAGCGACTGGAGTTCGGTCACATCGCGCAGCGTGACCACCGTGCCCCGGCGTTCGCCGCCGGAGACCGGGGATGTGTTGACGACCAGCACCCGCGTCGCCGTCAGATGGACCTCGTCGACCCGGGGCTCGGAGGACAGCAGCGCGCCCGTCAGCGGGGCCGGCAGCCCGAGGCCGGCCACCGAGCGGCCCACCACCTCGCCGCTCACCCCGAGCAACTCCTGGCCGCCGTCGTTGATCAGCGCCACCCGGAACCGGCCGTCCAGCATCAGCAGGCCCTCGCGCACGGCGTGCAGCGCGGCCTGGTGGTAGTCGTGCATACGGCTCAGCTCGGTGGCGTTCATGCCGTGGGTGGTCCGGCGCAACCGCGCGTTGACCACATAGGTGCCGACGGCGCCCAGGGCCAGGGCCCCGCCCGCCACCGAGACCAGGGTCGTCACCTGTTCCCGGAGCCGGGCCGAGACGGTGTCGACCTTGATGCCCGCGCTCACCAGGCCGACGATCCGGCCGCCGTCGCGAATGGGGGTGACCGCGCGGACGGACGGACCCAGGGTTCCTGTGTAGGTCTCGGTGAACGACTCGCCCTTCAGCGCGCGGGCGGTGTGGCCGAGGAAGCGCTCGCCGATCAGCGACGGGTTGGGGTGGGTCCAGCGGATGCCCTGGGGGTTCATGATCGTGACGAAGTCGACGCCGGTGTGCCGCTGCACCTGGGACGCGTACGGCTGGAGCGTCCGTGTCGGGTCCGGGGTGCGGATCGCCGTCCGCACCGAGGGGGCGTCCGCGACCGAGCGGGCCACCGCCATCGCCTGCCGGCCGGCCGCCTCCTGGGCCTGGCCGCGGTCGCTGACGTAGGAGAAGAGGGCGTACCCGGCGACGAGCACCGTGATCAGCACGGCCTGCATCGCGAAGAGCTGGCCGGCCAGGCTGCGGGGTCTCGGGAGTCTGGGCACGCGCATGCGTTCAGTCTGCCTCGCGGGTCCGGCCCGGCGTCGAGGGGTGCGACCCGCGGGACGGCAGGGGATTCGGGGGTGCGACCCGCCGGACGGCAGGGGATTCGGGGGTTCGCCCGCCGTAGGGGAGGGGCTTCCGGTGTGCCGCCCGCCGTACGGGAGGGCTCCGGTCCGCCCGGGACGCACGCGGGCCGCCCAGGCCGCCGTATAAGCGTGAACTAAATGAACGGAAGGGTGACCGCCCTCACACGGCGGGAGATAGTCACCGCATCCCCGGGAGCAAGACGCCTCCCGGTCGTCGGGGGTATGCCTTCCGGCCACCGGGGGAGACCGCTCCCGGTTTCCCCGGACGTGAGCCGCACGCCGGATGATCCGACGACGTCGTCGAGGAGGGCAGCCGTGGCCAGCACACCCCGAACGGCACCTGCCGCGCCCGCAGCCAGGCGGGACCGTACCCACTATCTCTACCTCGCGGTGATCGCCGCGGTGGCCCTCGGTATAGCCGTGGGGTTCGCCGCGCCCGATTTCGCCAAGGAACTGAAGCCGCTCGGTACGGGCTTTGTGAGCCTGATCAAGATGATGATCTCGCCGATCATCTTCTGCACGATCGTGCTCGGTGTCGGCTCCGTCCGAAAGGCCGCCAAGGTCGGCAAGGTGGGCGGGCTGGCCCTCGGCTACTTCCTCGCGATGTCCCTCGTCGCGCTCGCCATCGGCCTCGTGGTCGGCAATGTCATCCACCCCGGCAGCGGGATGCATCTGACGGAGGCCGTGAAGGGCGTCGGGCATGCGCAGGCCAAGGCCGCCGCCGAGGGACCGGTGGACTTCCTGCTCGGCATCATCCCGACCACCATGGTGTCGGCCTTCACCCAGGAGCAGGTACTCCAGACGCTGCTCGTCGCGCTGCTCGTGGGCTTCGCCCTCCAGGCCATGGGAAGCGCCGGCGAGCCGGTCCTGCGTGGCGTCCAGCACATTCAGAAGCTGGTCTTCCGGGTGCTCGCGATGATCATGTGGGCCGCCCCGATCGGTGCCTTCGGCGCCATGGCGGCCGTGGTCGGCGAGACCGGCGTGGACGCGCTGAAGGCGCTGGCCACGATCATGGTCGGGTTCTATGTCACCTGTCTGCTGTTCGTCGGGATCGTGCTCGGCGCGCTGGTGCGGGTGGTGGCCAAGGTCAACATCTGGCATCTGCTGAAGTACCTCGGCCGTGAGTTCCTGCTGATCGTCTCCACCTCCTCCTCGGAGTCCGCGCTGCCGCGGCTCATCGCCAAGATGGAACATCTGGGCGTCAGCCGTCCTGTCGTCGGCATCACCGTGCCGACCGGCTACTCCTTCAACCTCGACGGCACGATGATCTACCTGACGATGGCCTCGGTGTTCATCGCGGACGCGCTGGACCAGCCCCTGGGCATCGGACAGCAGATCGGCCTGCTGCTGTTCATGATGGTCGCCTCGAAGGGCGCGGCCGGTGTCTCCGGTTCCGGCATCGCCGTCCTGGCCAGCGGACTCCAGTCGCACAAGCCCGCCCTGGTGGACGGTGTGGGCCTGATCATCGGCATCGACCGGTTCATGAGCGAGGCCCGCGCCGTCACGAACTTCGCGGGCAACGCGGTCGCCACCCTGCTCATCGGCACCTGGACCGGAGAGGTCGACAAGGAGCGGGTGCGGCGGGTGCTCGCCGGCGAGATCCCCTTCGACGAGCAGACCCTGCTGGACGAGGACGGCGCCGCGGCCCCGGTGCCCGAGCAGGGCGGCGACAAGGAACTGGCCAAGGCCTGAGGCCGAATCGCCGTCCTCGTACCCCCAGTCCTCGTACCCCGTCCTCCTGTCCCCGTCCTCCTGTCCCCGTCCTCGTATCCCCGCCCCCGTACCCCGTCCCCGCATCCCCCTTGTTCCCCGTACTCGGGGCGGCCGGCCCGATGCCGTCGCCCACACCAGCCTGGTCGGCGCGGTGATCCCCGCCGTGGGGACCAGGCCGGCCGGGGTGCTGCCGCCGGGCAGCTGGGATGCGGCCGCCGTGCGGGGGGAGAATGAGGAGCGCGAGCCCGAGGCCGCCGGAACCCGCTGATCCGTCGCGGAACCCCCGGCCCTGCGCCTACGTCTCGTAGTACATGCACGACCGTGCCGTGCCGGACCGACCGGCACGGCGCCTTTGTCCGGGAGGCACGGGGCATGAAGATCGACTGGGACCGGCGCACCTGTGCGCGCCGCGGGCACGTGACCTACGCGCCCGACGATCCCCGGCTGCGGGTACGGCTGCACGCCCGGACCGCGCTCGGGGACGTGTGGCGCTGTCTGCGCTGTGGCGACTTCGTGCTCGGCGAGCCGCACGGCACCGGACCGGCCTCCGACGCACCGCTCGTGCCGCGCGGCAAGGTGCTGCGCGACCTGTTCATCCTGCGCTTCCTGGCGGTCGAACGGGCCGTGCGCGGCGTGTTCATCGTGCTGGTCGCGGTGGCCGTGTGGAAGTTCAGCAACAGCCAGGACGCGGTGCGGCGGCTCTTCACCGAGTACCTCGACGTGCTGCGGCCCGTCTTCCGGCACTTCCACTACGACCTCGACCACTCACCCGTGGTCGGCACCATCCAGAAGGCCTTCGGCTACCGGCACTCCACGCTGCTCCTGGTCGCCGGGCTGCTGCTGGCGTACGCGCTGATCGAGCTGGTCGAGGCGGTCGGGCTCTGGTACGCCAAGCGCTGGGCGGAGTACCTGACGGTCGTCGCCACCGCGGCCTTCCTCCCCCTGGAGGTCTACGAACTCACCGAGCACGTCAGCGGGCTGAAGATCGCCACGCTGGTCCTCAACATCCTCGCGGTCCTCTACATCGCCCTCGCCAAACGGCTGTTCGGGCTGCGCGGCGGGCGCAAGGCGTTCGACGAGGAGCGGCACAGCGCCTCGCTCCTCGAGGTGGAGGAGTCGGCGGGCCTCGAGGTCAGCGTCTGACCTGAGACCGGCTCGCGGCCGGGCTGCTGAAGGCCGTGCGGCAGCCCGGCTCGACGTTCGGGGTCGCCCTGCTCGGCAGTGTGTTCTTGGCCCGGGGCGCCGGGGCCGCGTCCGCTGCGGTGGCCGGGCTGCCGGTGGCCATCGGGGCGGCCGCCGCGCTGATGACGTCCGGGCCGCATGGCGCCGGACGACGGCGCGCGGCCCGGCGGGCGCTGCTGCCGCCCGGCTGGCGGGGCCGCCCCGCGCGTGCCGCTGCCGCCGCCCGGCCGAGGTGTTGCCTTGACGTCGGCGTCAAGGGCTAGCGTCGGGCGCATGCGAATCGGCGAGCTGGCGGCGCGGGCCGGGACCACCACCCGGGCCCTGCGGTACTACGAGTCACGGGGTCTGCTGACCGCGCGGCGCGCGGGCAACGGGCACCGCACCTACGACGAGCGCGATCTGAAGCTGCTGCGGCAGATCCGGACCCTGCGGGACTTCGGGTTCGACCTGGAGGAGACCCGGCCCTTCGTGGAGTGTCTGAGGGCCGGGCACCCCGAGGGCGACTCCTGCCCGGCGTCGCTTGAGGTCTACCGTCGCAAGCTGGACGAACTCGACGCGCTGATCGGCGAGTTGAACGCCGTGCGGGCGCAGGTCGGGGCACAGCTCGCGAGGGCGGAGCAGGCGCGCGACGCGCTGGCGGCCGAGGCTGAGGTTCCGGGCGGTCCGGAACCGGTGTGCGAGCTGGGAGGGCGACAGCGGTGATCAAGGCGGCGGGTGTGGCCGAGGTGACGGACGCGGACTTCGAGGAAGAGGTGATCGGGGCGGAGCTGCCGGTGCTGGTGGAGTTCACCGCCGACTGGTGTCCGCCATGCCGGCAGATGGGGCCGGTGCTCAGCGCCCTGGCCGCGGAGGAGGAGGGACGGCTCAAGGTGGTGCAGCTGGATGTGGACACCAATCCGGCGACGACGAACGAGTACAAGGTGCTGTCCATGCCGACCTTCATGGTGTTCCGCGGCGGTGAGCCGGTGAAGGCGATGGTGGGAGCCAGGCCGAGGCGACGGCTGCTGGAGGAGCTGTCCGACGTGCTCTGACCTGGTCCGCAACAGAGAAATCCCCCGGGGCAATTGTGCCCGGGGGATTTCTCTGCGTATATTCAATGATTCGCGACTTCATTTGCATGCGGGTCGCGGAGAAGTTCAGTGAGCACAGTATATCGGGTCGGGAGCGGAATTGTCAAACACCGAATTTCCGGACGATGAATTGCGGCATGAGCAGGAATTCATCGACGGGCTGTACGCGCGGGTGGACGCGTTGCGCGGCGACACCGAGACCTCCGTCGCGGACGCGCTCGCGCAGGGTGACAAGCCCATGCAGGCCCGGCTGGAGCGGGACATCCTCGTGGCCGAACGCTCGGGGCTGCTGGCGGCGCTGAACGCCGTGGACGGCTCGCTCTGCTTCGGCCGTATCGACCTCACCTCCGGGGCGAGCCACCACATCGGGCGCATCGGGCTGCGCGCCGACGACGCGGAGCGCACGCCCATCCTCGTCGACTGGCGGGCCGAGGTCGCGCGCCCCTTCTACCTGGCCACCGGCCACACTCCGCTGGGCCTGCGCCGGCGCCGGCACATCGGCACCGACGGGCGCCGCGTCACCTCCCTGCACGACGAGATCCTCGACCTCGCCGACCACGAGCGCACCGGCCACGAGGACCCGTCCGGTGACGCCGTGCTGCTGGCCGCGCTCACCTCCGCCCGCACCGGCCGGATGAGCGACATCGTGCAGACCATCCAGGCAGACCAGGACCGCATCATCCGCGCCCCGCACCGGGGCGTGCTCGTGGTGGAGGGCGGCCCCGGCACCGGCAAGACAGCCGTCGCCCTGCACCGAGCCGCCTATCTGCTCTACGAGCACCGGGAACTGCTCGCCCGCCGCGCCGTCCTCATCGTCGGCCCGAACCCCGCCTTCCTCGGCTACATCGGCGAGGTGCTGCCCTCCCTGGGCGAGACCGGCGTGCTGCTGGCGACCGTCGGCGAACTGTTCCCCGGCGTCAGGGCCACCGCGACCGACACACCCGAGGCGGCCGTCGTCAAGGGCCGCGCGGAGATGGCCGATGTCCTCGCCCGGGTCGTCAGCGACCGCCAGGCGCTGCCCGACCCGGTCATCGCCATCGAGCACGACCGGGACGTGCTGCTGCTCGACGACGGGCTTGTGAACATGGCCCGCGAGCGGACCCGCGCGGCGAAACTGCCGCACAACGTCGCGCGCGAGCACTTCGAGGGCCATATCCTCAACACCCTGACGGACATGGTTGCCGAGCGGATCGGGACCGACCCCTACGACGGCTCCAACCTCCTCGACGCGAGCGACATCACCCAGATCCGCGACGAGCTGGCGGAGAACCCCGAAGTCTGGTCGGCGATCGAGCGGTTGTGGCCGCGGCTGACTCCGCAGCGGCTGGTCGCGGACTTCCTCGCCGACCCGGAGGGATATCTGTCCGACGAGGACGCGGCCGCCGTCCGCCGCCCGGTCACCCGGGTCTGGACCGCCGCCGATGTGCCGCTGCTCGACGAGGCGGCCGAACTCCTCGGCGAGGACGACCGGCCGGCGCGCGCCCGCGCCGAGCGCGAGCGGGAGAACCAGGTGTCGTACGCGCAGGGCGTGCTGGACGTGTCGTACGCCTCCCGGACCTACGAGTTCGAGGACAAGGAGGAGGACGACCCCGACGGGTCCGAGGTCCTGTCCGCGCACCACATCATCGACGCGGAGCGGTTCGCCGAACGGCACGAGGAGGCGGACCACCGCAGCGCCGCCGAACGCGCGGCGGCCGACCGCACCTGGGCCTTCGGGCACATCATCGTCGACGAGGCACAGGAGCTGTCACCGATGGCGTGGCGGCTGCTGATGCGGCGCTGCCCGACCCGCTCCATGACACTGGTCGGGGATCCGGCGCAGACGGCCGAGGCCGCAGGAGTCGGCTCCTGGTCGGGGATCCTCACGCCGTATGTCGACAACCGTTTCGAGCACACGCGCCTCGGCGTCAACTACCGCACACCCGCCGAGATCATGGAGGTCGCGGCGGCGGTCGTACGGGCCGAGCACCCGGACTTCGAGCCGCCGAGTTCGGTGCGGTCCACAGGGGTACGGCCCTGGGTGCGCGCCACCGACGACCTGCCCGGCGCCGTGGCCGAGGCGGTCCGGGAGCTCACCCCCTCCGAAGGCCGGCTCGCGGTGATCGCCCCGCGCGATCTGCACCGGTCGCTCGCCGCGCGGCTGGACGGGGTGACGGCGGGGGCGGAGCCCGATCTGACGCGGACCGTCGTCCTGCTCGACCCGCGCCAGTCCAAGGGGCTCGAGTTCGACTCCGTGCTGGTGGTCGAGCCCGGCCGGTACGGCACGAGCGACCTCTATGTGGCCCTGACCCGGGCGACCCAGCGGCTGGGGATCCTGCACCGGGACCCGCTGCCCCGGGCCCTGGCCGAGGCGCCGACGGCGTAGGTGCGGGTGCCCGCCTCCGGGGGCCGCCGCCCCCGGAGGCCCCCGCGGGACCTCACGCGTCAGGCGGGCCGCAGCCACACCGTCGCCAGCGGCGGCAGCGTCAGCCGGATGCTCGCCGGGCGGCCGTGCCAGGGGGTGGGCTCCGGCTTCAGCGGGTCGGGGTTGTGGACGTCGCTGCCGCCGTAGCGCGCGAGGTCGGTGTTCAAGGCCTCGTGCCAGGCCGGCACATCGTCCGGGACGCCCAGTCGGTAGTCGTGGCGGACGACCGGTGAGAAGTGGGACACGGCCAGCAGGGGCGTGCCGTCCGTGTCGAAGCGCAGGAACGCCAGGACGTTGTCGTCGGCCGCGTCCCCCGTCACCCACTGGAACCCGGCCGGTTCGGTGTCGCGCTGCCACAGCGCCGGAGTCCCGCGGTAGACCGTGTTCAGGTCGCGGACCAGATCGCGTACGCCCCGGTGGTCGGCCGCGGCGCCGTAGCCCGGGTCGAGCAGCCACCAGTCGGGGCCGTGCGCCTCGGACCATTCGGATCCCTGGGCGAACTCCTGCCCCATGAAGAGCAGTTGCTTGCCCGGATGGGACCACATGAAGCCCAGATAGGCACGGAGGCCGGCGCGCTGCTGCCACCAGTCGCCGGGCATCTTCGACACCAGCGACCGCTTGCCGTGCACCACTTCGTCGTGGGAGATGGGCAGGACGTAGTTCTCGCTGTACGCGTACACCATCGAGAACGTCATCTCGTGATGGTGGTACGTGCGGTGGACCGGCTCATGGGCCATGTACTGAAGCGAGTCGTGCATCCAGCCCATGTTCCACTTCAGGCCGAAGCCCAGCCCCCCGAAGCCGCTCGGGCCCCGGTGGTGCGTGGCGCGGGTGACGCCGTCCCAGGCGGTCGACTCCTCGGCGACGGTCACCACACCCGGATTCCTCCGGTACACCGTGGCGTTCATCTCCTGGAGGAACGCCACGGCGTCCAGGTTCTCCCGGCCGCCGTGCTCGTTCGGCCGCCACTGGCCGTACTCGCGTGAGTA